>NZ_AUAZ01000011.1 GCF_000428985.1 Marinobacterium litorale DSM 23545
AAGCGTGACGAAGTTGAGCGTGGTCAGGTCCTGGCTAAGCCGGGTTCCATCACTCCGCACACTCAGTTCGAAGGCGAAGTCTACGTACTGAGCAAGGAAGAAGGTGGTCGTCACACTCCGTTCTTCAAGGGCTACCGTCCGCAGTTCTACTTCCGTACCACCGATATCACCGGTGCGGTTGAGCTGCCGGAAGGCGTTGAGATGGTCATGCCGGGTGACAACATCCAGATGGCTGTTACCCTGATCAACCCGATCGCCATGGAAGAAGGTCTGCGCTTCGCGATTCGCGAAGGTGGCCGTACCGTGGGTGCCGGTGTTGTATCCAAGATCACTGCCTGATCCCGTGATCTGATCTGGAAAGGCCCTCCCTGTGAGGGCCTTTTTGCTTTTAAGTGACCTCCCGCCGGCGGTTTTCTTTCGCTGGTTGTTTTTTATACCTTTCGTGTTGACCCTTTTCCCTCCGCGGAGTAAGATTTGCGTCCCCTTTTATCCAAGGGGAGGTCGGCTATTGCCGTAAAGAAACTTACAGGAAATGCGTGATCAGAATGCAGAACCAAAAAATCAGAATTCGTCTGAAGGCTTTTGATCATCGCCTGATCGATTCTTCCGCTCAGGAGATTGTTGATACAGCCAAGCGGACAGGTGCTCAGGTGTGTGGTCCGATCCCACTTCCTACCCGCAAAGAGCGTTACACCGTTCTGATCTCTCCGCACGTCAACAAAGACGCGCGTGATCAGTATGAGATCCGTAC
This sequence comes from Marinobacterium litorale DSM 23545, assembly GCF_000428985.1. Classification (GTDB taxonomy): domain Bacteria; phylum Pseudomonadota; class Gammaproteobacteria; order Pseudomonadales; family Balneatricaceae; genus Marinobacterium_D; species Marinobacterium_D litorale. The sequence continues at coordinate 752 of NZ_AUAZ01000011.1, forward strand.
GCACAAGCGAGTCCTCGACATCGTTGAGCCGACAGAAAAAACTGTCGACGCACTGATGAAGCTGGATCTGGCAGCGGGTGTCGAAGTGCAGATCAGCCTCGGCTAATCAGCACCGCGCAGAATTATTAACTTAATGAAGCGCTATTTGTGGAATGCGCCTGAAAAGGGCAGCCATAGTGGGTGACAGCCCCGTACACAACTGGCAAGAGGTAAAAAAATGTCTGTAGGACTTATCGGACGTAAAGCGGGTATGACTCGCATCTTCACAGATGAGGGCGTGTCCGTGCCAGTCACCGTCATCGAGGTGGAACCGAACCGCGTTACTGGCGTTAAAACTGTCGATACCGATGGTTATGCCGCCGTGCAGGTGACAACCGGTACTAAAAAGGCTAATCGCCTTTCCAAGCCGCTCGCCGGGCAGTATGCCAAGGCAGGCGTCGAGGCCGGTCGCGGTTTGTGGGAGTTCCGCGTGAATGGTGATGAGGGAATCAACGTCGGCGACGCGCTGACAGTTGAGCGCTTCGAAGCAGGTCAGAAAGTAGACGTGACAGGTCAATCCAAAGGTAAGGGCTTCCAGGGCGGCGTTAAGCGCTGGAACTTCCGTACTCAGGATATGACTCACGGTAACTCTCTTTCTCACCGTGCTCCGGGTTCCATTGGTCAGTGCCAGACCCCGGGCCGCGTATTCAAGGGTAAGAAGATGGCAGGTCACATGGGCGCCGAGCGCTGCACAATCCAGACTCTGGAAGTTGTGCGCGTTGACGCCGAGCGTAATCTGCTGATCGTCAAGGGTGCCATTCCTGGCGCAACCGGCGGCGACGTCATCGTTAAACCTGCTGTTAAAGCACGCGCCTGAGGGAGGTTTCCATGAATCTGAATCTGACTGGAGCCAACGGTTCGGTTGAAGTATCCGAACTGGCTTTTGGTAAAGAGTTCAATGAGGCGCTGGTACACCAGGTTGTAACTGCTTACATGGCAGCGGGCCGTCAGGGTACCAAAGCGCAGAAAAATCGTTCCGCCGTCTCCGGTGGTGGTGCGAAGCCCTTCCGTCAGAAGGGTACCGGTCGTGCACGTCAGGGTACTACCCGTTCGCCGATCTGGCGTACCGGTGGTGTGACCTTCGCTGCACAGCCTCGCGATTACGCTCAGAAAGTGAACAAGAAAATGTATCGCGCAGCGATGCGTTGCATCCTGTCTGAGCTGGTGCGTCAGGAGCGTCTGGTTGTTGTAGAAGACTTCTCTGTTGATGCACCGAAGACCAAGCCGTTTATCGCCAAGCTGAAAGAGCTTGAGCTGGATAACGCGCTGCTGATTACTGAAGACGTCGAACAGAACCTGTTCCTGGCTGCGCGCAATGTTCCTCATGTGGACGTTCGTGATGCCGCCGGTATCGACCCGGTAAGCCTGGTCGGTTTTGAGAAGGTTCTGGTCACCGTGCCGGCGCTCAAGAAGATCGAGGAGGTGTACGCATGAACCAGGAACGCATCTATAAAGTGCTGCTCGGTCCGCACATCTCTGAGAAGGCCACTATCGTTGCTGAGGGTACCCAGCAGGTAGTGTTCCGCGTAGCTTCAGACGCGACCAAGCCGGAAATCAAAAAAGCGGTTGAAGAACTGTTCAACGTAAAAGTTGAGGGCGTCAACGTGCTGAACATCAAGGGCAAGACCAAGCGCACCATGCGCGGCATGGGCAAGCGCACTGATGTTCGTAAGGCGTACGTTCGACTGGCTGACGGTTCCGAGATCGATTTCCTGGCTGGCGAATAAGAGGGGTTTGAATAATGGCAATCGTTAAAGCAAAGCCGACCTCTGCCGGACGTCGTCACGTCGTTAAGGTAAGCAGCGCCGACCTGTACAAAGGCAAGCCGCACGCTGCTCTGGTCGAGAAAAAGTCGAAGTCCGGTGGTCGTAACAATAATGGTCGCATCACCACTCGCCACGTAGGCGGTGGTCATAAGCACCATTATCGTATGATCGACTTCCGTCGCAACAAGGATGGTATTCCTGCGATCATTGAACGCATCGAATACGATCCTAACCGTTCTGCACACATCGCTCTGCTGAAATACGCCGATGGTGAGCGTCGTTACATCATCGCTCCGAAAGGTCTGCAAGCAGGTGCTCAGGTTCAGTCTGGTGAAGTGGCTGACATTAAGCCGGGTAACGCGATGCCGCTGCGCAACGTGCCGCTGGGTAGCACTGTGCATTGTGTTGAGCTTAAGCCTGGTAAAGGCGCTCAGATGGCTCGTTCCGCTGGAACGTCTGCTCAGCTGGTTGCTCGTGAAGGTGCATACGCGACGCTGCGTCTGCGCTCTGGTGAAATGCGCAAGGTCCTGGCGGAATGCCGCGCGACCCTGGGCGAGGTCAGCAACTCCGAGCATAGCCTGCGTCAACTGGGTAAAGCTGGTGCCAAGCGCTGGCGTGGTGTTCGTCCGACCGTTCGCGGTGTGGCGATGAACCCGGTTGATCACCCCCATGGTGGTGGTGAGGGTCGTACCTCCGGTGGTCGTCACCCGGTTACTCCGTGGGGCGTGCCGACCAAGGGTCACAAGACTCGCAAGAACAAGCGTACCGATAATCTGATCGTACGCCGTCGTCAGGCTAAATAAGAGGAATCAGCTGTGCCACGTTCACTGAAGAAAGGTCCCTTTATCGACCTTCACCTGCTGAAAAAGGTAGAGGCTGCAATCGAGGCTAACGAACGTCGTCCGATCAAAACCTGGTCACGTCGTTCTACCGTCTTCCCGAACTTTGTCGGGCTGACAATTGCAGTACATAACGGCCGTCAGCATGTCCCGGTGTACATCACCGAAGATATGGTCGGTCATAAACTAGGTGAGTTCGCTGCTACTCGTACATACCGCGGTCATGCAGCCGACAAGAAGGCCAAGAAGAAGTAAGGGGTAGATGATGGAAGTTATCGCCAAGCATAAAGGCGCCCGCATCTCCGCCCAGAAGGCCCGTCTGGTCGCAGATCAGATCCGTGGTAAGTCTGTGGGCGAAGCTCTGAATATCCTGGCGTTCAGCACTAAGAAAGGTGCTGACCTCGTCAAGAAGGTGCTGGAGTCTGCAATTGCGAATGCAGAGCACAACGAAGGTGCCGACGTCGATGAACTGCGCGTGTCCGCGGTCTTCGTTGATGAGGGTATGACTATGAAGCGTATCATGCCACGTGCCAAAGGCCGTGCTGACCGCATTCTGAAGCGTACCTCCCACATCACCGTCAAGGTCGCAGACTAAGAGCTGAAAGCCAGGAGAGTTTGATATGGGTCAGAAAGTAAACCCAACCGGTATCCGGCTTGGAGTCATCAAGGATCACACGTCTGTGTGGTACGCGGACAAAGCCGACTATGCCAACAAACTGCTGAATGATCTTCAGGTACGTAGCTACCTGGAAGGACAGCTGAAAAACGCGTCTGTGAGCCGCATCGAGATCGAGCGTCCGGCGCAGAATGCAAAGATTACAATCCATACTGCCCGCCCCGGTATCGTTATCGGTAAGAAGGGTGAGGATGTCGAGAAGCTGCGTGCTGCCGTTTCCGAGATGATGGGTGTGCCCGTTCACATCAATATCGAAGAAGTACGTAAGCCGGATCTGGATGCCAAGCTGGTCGCCCAGGGCGTTGCCAGCCAGCTCGAGCGCCGTGTGATGTTCCGTCGCGCCATGAAGCGTGCGGTGCAGAACGCCATGCGTATCGGTGCCAAGGGTATCAAGATTCAGCTCGGCGGACGTCTGGGCGGTGCCGAAATTGCGCGTACCGAGTGGTATCGTGAAGGTCGTGTTCCTCTGCACACTCTGCGTGCAGATATCGACTACGCCACCTATGAAGCGCACACCACCTACGGTGTGATCGGCGTCAAAGTATGGATCTTCAAGGGTGAGATTCTCGGCGGCCTGGAGCAGGTTCGCGCTGAGAAGAAAGCACCCGCGAAGAAAGCTAAGTGAGGTAGACGTCAATGCTGCAACCAAAACGTCTCAAATACCGCAAGGTAATGAAGGGTCGCAACCGTGGCCTGGCTCAGCGCGGCAGCAAGGTCAGCTTTGGTGAGTATGCACTCAAAGCGACTGATCGCGGTCGTATTACAGCGCGCCAGATCGAAGCGGCTCGTCGTACCATGACTCGTCACGTAAAACGTGGCGGTAAGATCTGGATCCGGATTTTCCCGGACAAGCCGATCACTACCAAGCCTCTTGAAGTTCGTATGGGTAAGGGTAAGGGTAGCGTCGAGTACTGGGTTGCTCAGATCCAGCCGGGTAAAGTGCTGTTCGAAATGAGCGGTGTGCCTGAAGATCTCGCGCAGGAAGCCTTCGCCCTGGCGGCAGCCAAGCTGCCGGTTCAGACAACTTTCGTTAAGCGGACGGTGATGTGATGAAAGCACAAGAACTGCGTGACAAGTCCGTAGAAGAGCTGCAGCAGTCTCTGCTGGGTCTTCTGAAGGATCAGTTCAACCTGCGTATGCAGAAGGCAACTGGGCAACTGGCTCAGACCCACCTGCTGGGTCAGGTTCGTCGCGATATTGCTCGCGTTAAGACAGTACTCAATGAAAAGCAGGTGACTAAATGAGCGCTGAAAAACGTACTCGTACTGTGACCGGCAAGGTCGTCAGTGACAAGATGGACAAGACCATCACCGTTCTGGTCGAGCGTCGTGAGAAGCATCCGCTCTACGGCAAGTACATCAAACGCTCCACCAAACTGCACGCTCACGATGAGAAGAATGAGTGTCAGATGGGTGATCTGGTGACTATCGCCGAGTCTCGCCCGCTGTCCAAGACCAAAACTTGGTCTCTGGTTCGCATTGAAGAGCGCGCAGCGAAGGTGTAATATAACGCGCCTTTGCTGCTCCAGTTGCCGGTTCGCCTGCTAAAGAGGCAGGCGACCGTTAAAAGTTTGTGGAGTAGACCATGATTCAGACTGAAACGATGCTTGATGTGGCTGACAACAGCGGCGCCAAGCGTGTGCAGTGTATTAAGGTCCTGGGTGGTTCTCACCGCCGCTACGCCTCTGTTGGCGACATCATCAAGGTGACCGTCAAGGAAGCGATTCCGCGCGGTAAGGTGAAAAAAGGTCAGGTTCTTAAGGCTGTCGTAGTGCGTACCCGTAAAGGTGTTCGTCGTCCGGACGGTTCACTGATCCGCTTTGATACTAACTCAGCGGTTCTGTTGAACAACAACGACGCACCCATCGGTACTCGTATCTTCGGGCCAGTAACGCGTGAACTTCGCTCAGAGAAGTTCATGAAGATCATTTCCCTGGCGCCTGAAGTGCTTTAAGACCCCTGTTCAGGCAGGGTTCTTGCGAAAACGCCATTCCCGGAAGGGTTTGGCGTTTTTGAGCATGAGGAAGGTAGCAGGAAACGAAGGTAAATCTAAATGCGCAAGATTCGTCGCGACGATGAAATCATCGTGATCGCAGGTAAAGACAAGGGCAAGCGTGGCAAAGTCATGCGCGTCCTGGAAAACGATCGTCTGATCGTGTCCGGCATCAACATGGTTAAGAAGCACCAGAAACCGAACCCGATGGCAGGTCAGCAGGGTGGTATCGTTGAGAAGGAAGCGGCTATCGCGACTTCCAACGTTGCTATTTTTAACCCGCAGACCAACAAAGGTGATCGTGTGGGCTTCAAGCTGCTTGAAGACGGCACCAAGGTACGTTTCTTCAAGTCCACCGGCGAGCTCGTCGCCGGAGATAAGTAAGAGGGGTTGGTGCAGATGTCTAGACTGAAAGCGCTCTACGAAAACGAAGTAAAAAACAAGCTGAAAGAGGAGCTTCAGGCTCCTAACGTTATGGCCGTTCCCCGTATCACCAAAATCACCCTGAACATGGGTGTTGGTGAAGCGCTGGGCGACAAGAAACAGCTTGATTTCGCCATTGGCGATATGACCGCTATTGCCGGTCAGAAGCCGATTGTCACCAAAGCGCGCAAGTCCATCGCGGGCTTCAAAGTGCGTGAAGGCTGGCCGATCGGTTGTAAGGTGACTCTGCGTGGCGAACGCATGTGGGAGTTCCTCGACCGTCTGGTTGATATCTCCATTCCGCGTATCCGCGACTTCCGTGGTCTCAGCGCCAAGTCCTTCGATGGACGCGGTAACTACAGCATGGGTGTGAAAGAGCAGATCATCTTCCCGGAGATCGACTACGACAAGGTCGATAAACTGCGTGGTCTCGATATTACGATCACCACAACCGCGAAGAACAACGACGAAGGTCGTGCACTGCTGTCTGCGCTGCAGTTCCCGTTCAAGAAATAAGACAAGGTTGAACCATGGCTAAAGTTTCTATGATCAATCGCGAGCTCAAGCGCGAAAAGCTGGCTAACAAATACGCCGCTAAGCGCGCTCAGCTCAAAGCAATTGTTGCTAGCCCGAACAGCTCAGAAGATGAGGTTTGGGACGCACAGATCGCGCTGCAGAAATTGCCGCGCGACGCGAGCCCGGTACGCAAACAGCGTCGTTGCCAGGTGACCGGTCGTCCGCATGCGGTTTACCGCAAGTTCGGACTGTGCCGTAACCAGCTGCGCGAAGCTGCCATGCGTGGCGATGTCCCGGGCCTGAAGAAGGCGAGCTGGTAATACAGTTCGCCAAACGGTAAGCACGGCGGTCTGGGCGAAACCCGTGAGGGCTTCGCTACCGCGCCGCGCTGCACTAAGAGGATGTTAATAGCATGAGTATGCAAGACACACTCGCGGATATGTTTACTCGTATCCGTAACGGGCACATGGCTGAGAAACAGGTCGTGTCCCTGCCGTCCTCCAAGCAGAAGCTGGCGATTGCCCAGGTTCTCAAAGAGGAAGGTTACATCACCGACTACAGCGTAGAAGGTGATGTTAAACCGGTTCTGACCATCGAGTTGAAGTACTTCGAAGGTAAGCCGGTTATCGAGGAGATTAAACGCGTAAGCCGCCCCAGTCTGCGTATCTATAAAGCCGCTTCCGAGCTGCCTAAGGTATCCGATGGTCTGGGTGTTGCGATCATCTCCACCAGCAAGGGCGTCATGACTGATCGCGCTGCTCGCGAAGCGGGTATCGGCGGTGAAGTAGTCTGCACGGTATTCTAAGAGGTCTCCAATGTCACGAATTGCGAAGAAACCCGTAGTAGTACCGTCAGGCGTGGAAATCAAAATCGCTGGCCAGAACGTTGCCGTCAAGGGCAAGAACGGTCAGCTGGCGATTGATGCTCACCCGGCTGTTGCTGTAGAGCAGGCTGACGGTCAGTTGAATTTTGCACCGCGCGACGGTTCCAAGCAGTCCATGGCGCTGGCCGGGACGATGCGTTCGCTGGTGAATAACATGGTGGTCGGTGTAAGCGAAGGCTTTAGCAAGACCTTGGCGCTGCAGGGCGTTGGTTATCGCGCCCAGGCCAAGGGTAAGGTTCTGAACCTGACTCTGGGCTTCTCTCATCCGATCGATTACGAACTGCCTGAAGGTGTTTCCGCCGAAACGCCAAACCCGACCACTATCGTTATCAGCGGTGCTGATAAGCAGCGTGTCGGTCAGGTGGCTGCAGAAGTTCGCGGTTTCCGTCCGCCTGAGCCTTATAAGGGCAAGGGTGTTCGCTATGCCGACGAATATGTACGCCGCAAAGAGGCTAAGAAGAAGTAAGGCAGGGTCATGAACGTTAAGAAAGAAGCTCGTATCCGTCGTGCGCGCCGTGCTCGCGCCAATATGCGCGAACAGGGTGCTGTACGTCTCTGCGTCAATCGCACCCCGCGTCACATCTATGCGCAAGTCATCTCTGCCGACGGCAGCAAGGTGCTGGCCAGCGCTTCAACGCTGGAAAAGGATCTGCGCGAAGGGGCTACCGGTAACATCGAAGCCGCCAAGAAGATCGGTTCTCTGATCGCTTCGCGGGCCAAAGAAGCCGGTGTTACTGAAGTCGCGTTTGACCGCTCAGGTTTCAAATACCACGGTCGCGTAGCGGCTCTCGCTGATGCTGCTCGCGAAGGCGGCCTGGAATTCTAAAGGTTTCGAATATGGCAAATCACGAACAGAAAGACGGTGAACTGCAGGAGAAGCTGGTTCAGGTAAACCGCGTCGCCAAAGTGGTAAAAGGCGGTCGTATTTTCGGTTTTACCGCGCTGACTGTGGTCGGTGATGGCAATGGTCGTGTCGGTTTCGGCCGCGGCAAGGCGCGTGAAGTGCCTGTTGCGATCCAGAAAGCGATGGAACAAGCCCGTCGCAACATGGTAAGCGTGCACCTGAATGGGCACACACTGCAGTACCCGGTCAAAGCCAACCACGGCGCTGCCAAGGTTTACATGCAGCCGGCGTCTGAAGGTACTGGCGTTATCGCCGGTGGTGCGATGCGTTCCGTACTGGAACTGGCCGGTGTGCACAACGTACTGGCCAAGTGCTACGGCTCTACCAACCCGGTGAACGTTGTACGCGCGACCGTTAAAGGTCTGGCTTCCATGAAGTCTCCGGAAGATGTAGCTGCCAAGCGCGGCAAGTCTGTCGACGATATCCTGGGGAACTAAGAGATGGCTGACAAGATCAAGGTAACACTGGTTCGCAGCACCATCGGCACCCTGCCCAAGCATAAGGCTTGTGTGCAAGGCCTGGGCCTGCGTCGCATCGGTCACGTCGTAGAAGTGGAAGACACCCCTGCGGTACGTGGCATGATCAACAAGGTTAACTACATGGTTCAGGTAGTTAGCGAGTAAGAGGAGTGACCCAATGCGTTTGAATTCTCTGCGCCCGGGTGCCGGCTCTAAGCACGCTCCCAAGCGTGTCGGTCGTGGCATCGGCTCCGGTCTGGGTAAAACTGGTGGCCGTGGCCACAAGGGCTTGAAATCCCGCTCCGGCGGAAGTGTAAACCCGGGTTTTGAAGGCGGTCAGATGCCGATCCAGCGTCGTCTGCCGAAATTTGGCTTCAATTCCCGTCAGGCGCGTTACGTCGCTGAGATCCGCCTCAATGAGCTGGCTGCTGCCGGCGTTGAAGTGGTCGATCTTGACGCGCTGAAACAGGCGGACATCATCAAGCAGGAAATTAAATCTGCTCGCGTGATCCTGTCTGGCGAGATCAACAAGGCAGTCACCGTTAAAGGTCTGAAAGTGACTAACGGTGCGCAGGCTGCGATCGAAGCTGCTGGCGGTAAAGTCGAGGCGTAAATGGCTAAGAAAGGACAAATACCAGCGGGAATGCAGAGTGGACTGGGCGAGCTTTGGTCTCGCCTGCGCTTCGTGCTGATAGCGATCATTGTTTACCGGATCGGGGCGCATATCCCGGTGCCGGGTATTAACCCCGATCGTCTCGCTGCGCTGTTTGATCAGAATCAGGGTACGATCCTGAGCCTTTTCAACATGTTCTCGGGCGGCGCTCTGGAGCGCATGTCCATCCTGGCTCTGGGTATCATGCCGTACATCTCTGCATCCATTATCATGCAGCTGATGACGATAGTGAGCCCCACGCTTGAGCAGTTGAAGAAAGAGGGAGAAGCCGGACGGCGCAAGATCAACCAGTATACCCGCTATGCGACAGTGGCTCTGGCTACTGTTCAGTCGCTGGGTATGGCAGTAGGTCTTGCTAACCAGGGGGTCGCGTTCGTAGCGGACTTCAGCTTCTACTTCGTGGCGGTCGTGACATTGGTCGCCGGTGCCGTATTCCTGATGTGGCTTGGCGAACAGGTCACTGAGAAGGGGATCGGTAACGGGATCTCGATTCTGATTTTCGCGGGTATTGTGGCCGGCTTGCCCAGTGCAATCGGTCAGTCCTTTGAAGCGGCGCGCCAGGGTGATCTTAACATCCTCGCGCTGCTGGCTATCGCCGTGATGGCGGTTGCCACTGTTGGTTTTGTGGTGTTCATGGAGCGCGGTCAACGCCGCATTACCATTAATTATGCCAAACGCCAGCAGGGCCGCCGCGTATACGCCGCGCAATCCAGCCATCTCCCGCTGAAAGTGAATATGGCCGGCGTTATCCCGCCGATCTTCGCTTCCAGTATCCTCCTGTTCCCGGCCTCGATCGGTCAGTGGTTCGGGCAGGGTGACGGTATGGATTGGCTGCAGGATGTGGCTCTGGCTCTTGGGCCGGGACAGCCGCTGTACATTCTGCTGTTTGCAATTGCGATCGTATTTTTCTGCTACTTCTACACGGCGATTGTTTTCAATCCCCGAGATGTGGCGGATAACCTGAAAAAGTCAGGTGCCTTTATTCCTGGGATCCGTCCTGGTGAGCAGTCCGCACGCTATATCGATACGGTTCTGAGCCGCCTGACACTGTTCGGTGCGCTCTACATAACAGCCGTATCACTAATGCCGCAATTCCTGGTCGTTGCCTGGAATGTGCCCTTCTACTTTGGGGGTACCTCTCTGCTGATCGTGGTAGTTGTGGTGATGGACTTCATGGCTCAGGTGCAGTCGCATCTGATGTCACATCAGTACGAATCACTGATGAAAAAATCGAATCTTAAAGGCGGCGCAGGTCTCCTGCGCTAAGCCGAATGAGGTGGATCATGAAAGTACGTGCATCTGTTAAAAAGATTTGCCGTCACTGCAAGATCGTACGTCGCAACGGTTCCGTGCGCGTGATCTGCAAGGTGGAGCCCCGTCACAAGCAGCGCCAGGGCTAATCCACGCAAGGCTGGTCGTGGGGCGCGCATCACTTGATTTAAAAATGATCAACGTGTAGTATTGCGCGCCTTCCACGGACTAATTGATTAAAACGGTCTCCGAAGCTAACCAAGCCGGGGACGAAGATTTGGAGTACATTGAATGGCCCGTATAGCTGGCGTCAATATTCCTGACAATAAGCATGCGGTAATTTCTCTGACTTACATTTACGGTATTGGCCGCACGACTGCTCAGCAGATCTGCGAAGCGACCGGCATCGAGCCGACTGTTAAAGTCGGTGATCTGTCTGAAGAACAGCTCGATAATGTTCGTGGTGAAATTGCCAAGTTGACTGTTGAAGGCGACCTGCGTCGTGAAGTCAACATGAACATCAAGCGTCTTATGGACCTCGGTTGTTTCCGTGGTCTGCGCCATCGTCGCAACCTGCCGGTTCGCGGTCAGCGCAGCAAGACCAACGCTCGCACCCGCAAGGGACCGCGTAAGCCGATCCGTAAGTAAGCGATAGGAATTTCCGAATATGGCAAAGCCAGGTAATCGCACACGTAAAAAGGTTAAAAAGCAGGTAGCGGATGGCCTCGCGCACATCCACGCCTCTTTTAACAACACCATTATTACTATTACCGATCGCCAGGGTAACGCACTGTCCTGGGCGACCTCCGGTGGTTCAGGTTTCCGTGGCTCGCGCAAGAGCACCCCGTTTGCCGCTCAGGTGGCTGCGGAACGTGCCGGCAACGCGGCACTCGAATACGGACTGAAAAACCTGGACGTGTTTGTGAAGGGCCCGGGACCGGGTCGCGAGTCTGCAGTTCGTGCTCTGAACGGCTGCGGCTACAAAATCACAAACATCACTGACGTAACGCCGATTCCGCACAACGGTTGCCGTCCGCCGAAGAAGCGTCGCGTTTAATCTGGAGACAGTAATATGGCTCGTTATCTTGGACCTAAGTGCAAGCTGTCCCGTCGCGAAGGTACCGATCTCTTCCTGAAGAGCGGTGTCCGCGCACTCGATAGCAAGTGCAAAGCAGAAACAGTACCGGGTATGCACGGCGCCCGTCGTGGCCGCCTGTCCGACTACGGTCTGCAGCTGCGTGAAAAGCAAAAAGTACGTCGTACCTACGGTGTTCTGGAACGCCAGTTCCGTAGCTACTATAAAGAAGCGGCTCGTCAGAAGGGCGCAACAGGTGAAGTCCTGCTGCAACTTCTGGAAAGTCGTCTCGACAACGTTGTCTATCGCATGGGTTACGGTTCAACCCGCGCGGAGGCTCGTCAGATCGTGTCCCACCGTCAAATCACCGTTAATGGCCAGGCAGTCAACGTACCGTCCTACCAGGTCAAAGAAGGTGATGTTGTAGCAGTGCGCGAAAAGGCCAAAAACCAGCTGCGTATCAAACACGCACTGGAACTGGCCGCTCAGCGCGCACCCGTCGAGTGGATCGAGGTAGATACTGCGAAGATGGAAGGCGTCTTCAAGGCACTGCCGGAACGCAGCGATCTGTCTGCGGATATCAACGAGCACCTGATCGTTGAGCTCTACTCGAAGTAATCTTTGAACTCTTGACTGGTGGAACTATGCAGCGTTCAGTAAACGAGTTTCTTAGCCCACGTCACATCGACGTGCAGGAGATCAGTAAGACACGCGCCAAAGTGACTCTTGAGCCGCTTGAGCGTGGATTCGGTCACACTCTGGGCAATGCGCTGCGCCGTATTCTGCTCTCTTCCATGCCTGGCTGTGCCATCACGGAAGCGGAGATCGAGGGTGTGCTGCACGAGTACAGCAGCATCGAAGGGGTTCAGGAGGATGTCATTGAGATCCTGTTGAACCTCAAGGGTGTGGCTATCGCGTTGCACAACGCCGACGAAGCGGTGCTGACGCTCAGCAAGTCTGAGCCCGGTCCTGTCACAGCGGGAGATATCCAGCTGACCCAGGACGTGGAACTGGCTAACCCGGATCACGTGATTGCTCACCTGAATACCGGCGCAAGCCTGAATATGCAGCTGACCGTATCGCGCGGTCGTGGCTACGTGCCTGCCGATGCGCGCATCAGCGAGGACGATGAAACTCGTTCCATTGGTCGCCTGCAGCTCGATGCCAGCTTCAGCCCGGTATTGCGTGTCTCCTACGCCGTAGAGAGCGCCCGTGTTGAGCAGCGCACCGACCTGGACAAACTCGTTATCGACATCGAGTCCAACGGGACTATCGATCCGGAAGAGTGCATCCGTCGTGCAGCGACAATCCTTCAGCAGCAGCTGGCGGTATTTGTCGATCTCGAGGATGCGAGCGAGCAGACCAAGTCTGAGCCGAGCGAGCCGGAAATCGATCCGGTGCTGTTGCGCCCGGTAGATGACCTGGAACTGACTGTACGTTCCGCGAACTGTCTGAAAGCAGAGCAGATCTATTACATCGGTGATCTGATCCAGCGCACCGAAGTTGAGCTGCTGAAAACTCCTAACTTGGGCAAGAAGTCTCTGACCGAGATCAAGGACGTGCTGGCGTCCAAAGGGCTCTCGCTGGGTATGCGCCTGGAAAACTGGCCGCCGGCTAGCCTCAAGGGCGACGACAAAGCCGTCTCTTAAGGTCAGGCTTCAAACGCTAAGTTGTAAAGGATTTAGAAAATGCGCCATCGTAAATCTGGTCGTCACTTAAATCGTACAAGTGCGCACCGCAAAGCGATGTTCAAGAACATGGCGGTGTCTTTGTTCGAGCACGAGCTGATCAAGACCACACTGCCAAAAGCTAAAGAACTGCGCCGCTTTGCCGAGCCGCTGATTACCCTGGCCAAGACTGACTCGGTTGCAAACCGTCGTCTGGCTTTCTCACGCACTCGCAGCCCTGAAGCTGTGGGCAAACTGTTTAACGAACTGGGCCCGCGTTACGCGAATCGCCCGGGTGGTTATATCCGCATTCTGAAATGCGGATACCGCGCCGGTGATAAAGCGCCGATGGCTTACGTTGAACTGGTTGACCGTGCGCCGGGCCAGGCTGTTGTTGAAGAGTCTGCCGAAGACTAAGAAACAGCAGAGAGATATAAAAAACCCGGCTTTGCCGGGTTTTTTTGTGCCTGTAGAAACCGCGCCTTAACGGTTAAGGAGCGGCTTGAGGAAGCGGCCGGTATGGGAGTGCTCGTTGTTGGCCACTGCCTCGGGGGTGCCTGTCGCAATGATTCGGCCGCCACCGCTCCCGCCTTCCGGTCCAAGGTCGATGATCCAGTCTGCAGTCTTGATTACATCCAGGTTGTGCTCGATTACGACAATGGTATTGCCGTGGTCTCGCAGTCGGTTCAGTACGGTCAGCAACTGTTCGATATCGTGGAAGTGCAAGCCGGTTGTCGGCTCGTCCAGGATATATAACGTCTTACCGGTATCGCGTTTGGACAGCTCACGGGCAAGCTTGACACGTTGGGCCTCGCCCCCGGAGAGGGTTGTCGCGGCCTGCCCCAGACGGATATAGCTGAGGCCAACATCGATTAACGTCTGCAGACGACGCGCCAGTGCCGGAATGGCGTCAAAGAAAGTACGCGCATCTTCCACCGTGAGCTCCAGTACTTCATGAATGCTCAGCCCCTTGTATTTAACTTCAAGGGTCTCACGGTTGTAACGCTTGCCTTTGCAGACATCGCAGGGGACATAGATGTCCGGCAGAAAGTGCATTTCTACCTTGATAACACCGTCCCCCTGACAGGCCTCACAACGTCCGCCTTTCACGTTAAAACTGAATCGGCCGGGTTTATAGCCGCGGGAACGCGCCTCCTGGGTACCGGAAAACAGCTCGCGTATCTGGGTAAAAATGCCGGTGTAAGTCGCCGGGTTTGAACGAGGGGTGCGGCCGATGGGGCTTTGATCGATATCGATCACCTTATCGAAGTGGTTAAGGCCCTCGATCGATTGATAGGGTGCTGCCTCCAGTGTGGTTGCTTTATTGAGCTCAGTGGCCGCGACCGGGAACAGCGTATTGTTGATCAGTGTGGATTTGCCCGAACCGGATACGCCGGTTACACAGGTCATCAAACCGACCGGGAGTTCCAGCGTTACATCATTGAGATTGTTGCCTTTAGCGCCTTTCAGAACCAGCTGCTTGTCAGAATCAACCGGTGTTCTCTGTGTGGGGATATGGATCGCCCGGGTTCCGGTAAGAAACTGACCGGTTACGGAGGCCGAGCAAGACATGATCGCTTCGGGCGGGCCGTCTGCGATCACCTGCCCACCGTGAACACCGGCGCCCGGACCGATATCGATGACCCAGTCGGCCATCCGGATCGCATCCTCGTCATGCTCGACGACAATCACCGTGTTGCCCAGGTTACGCAGATGCTCCAGAGTCTTCAGCAAGCGGTCATTGTCGCGCTGATGGAGGCCGATTGAGGGCTCGTCAAGGATATACATCACACCGACCAGTCCCGCGCCGATCTGGCTGGCGAGACGAATGCGCTGAGCTTCACCGCCGGAGAGGGTTTCGGCACTGCGTTCCAGCGAAAGGTAATCCAGGCCCACGTTCACCAGAAACGAGAGACGTTCGCGAATCTCCTTAAGAATTTTCTCCGCGATCTCGCCCTGTTTCCCGGTCAGCGTCAGGCCCTCGAAATATTCATAGGCAGCGCCAATCGGCAGACGCACCAGGTCAGGCAGTGTGCGCGCGTCGATATAGACATGACGGGCATCGCGTCTTAAGCGGGTGCCATGGCAGCTGGGGCAGGGCTGCATATTCAGATAGCGCGCCAACTCTTCGCGCACCATCTCGGATTCGGTCTCCCGGTAGCGCCGTTCGAAGTTATTGATGACGCCTTCGAACGGGTGTGACTTGGTAACCACGGTGCCGCGGTCATTCACGTACTGAAACGGGACTTCGACTTTACCGCTCCCGTGCAGGATCACCTTGCGGTGCTCGTCACTCAACTGATTGAACGGCGTGTCCATGTCAAAGCCGTAGTGCCCGCCCACTGATTTCAACTGCTGGTAGTAGTACAGGGTGCGCCTGTCCCAGCCACGGATTGCACCCTCGGAGAGGGTCAGGGACGAATCATGAACAACTTTGGTCGGATCAAAGTATTGCCGGACACCCAGACCATCGCAGCTGGGACAGGCACCATGGGGGTTGTTGAACGAGAACATCCGGGGTTCCAGTTCATGGATGCTGTGGCCGCACTTCGGGCAGGCAAAGCGTGACGAAAAAACCATCTCCTCGGCTTCGCCGTCCATCCAGGCGACGGTGGCGATGCCATCGGTGAGGGCCAGAGCGGTCTCAAAGGATTCAGCCAGACGGGTTTGCAGATCGTCGCGGACCTTGAATCGATCAATCACCACCTCGATGTTGTGTTTCTTGTTTTTCTCCAGTGCAGGCGCTTCATCCAGGTCCACCACGATGCCATCGATTCTGGCACGGACGAAACCTTGAGCGCGCAGGTCGGCCAGTGTGTGCAGCTGCTCACCCTTACGATCCTGCACCACGGGCGCGAGTAGCATCAGTTTGCTGCCCTCAGGCTGAGCCAGTACCTGGTCCACCATCTGGCTGATGGTTTGTGCGGCCAGTGGCAGATCGTGGTCGGGGCAGCGCGGCTCGCCGGCGCGGGCGAACAACAGGCGCAGGTAGTCGTAAATCTCGGTAATGGTGCCCACGGTGGAGCGCGGGTTGTGAGAGGTGGATTTCTGTTCAATGGAGATCGCCGGCGACAGGCCCTCGATATGGTCTACATCGGGCTTTTCCATCATTGACAGGAATTGACGCGCGTAGGTGGAAAGTGACTCCACGTAACGCCGCTGCCCCTCGGCATAGAGGGTATCAAACGCCAGGGATGACTTGCCGGAACCGGATAATCCGGTGATAACAATCAACTTGTCGCGGGGGATTTCCAGGTCGATATTTTTCAGGTTGTGGGTGCGTGCACCACGTACCAGAATTTTGTCCATGAATGCTCCGGCCAGACTGCGCAAAAGGTCTATTATAGGCATTCCGGCGGGGCGCCTAAAACCGTCCTGCTGTGTTATTCTCAACGCACTGGGCTGAGGAGCATTCAGGGAGGCGCTCGTCGGCAGTGAACCGATCAACCGAAACTGGAGATTAAGATGGCGCGTGGCATCAATAAAGTGATTCTGATTGGTAACCTGGGTGGGGATCCGGAGGTGCGGTATATGCCTTCGGGCAATGCGGTGACCAACGTGAACCTCGCGACCAGTGAGTCATGGAAGGACAAGCAGACCGGGCAGCAGCAGGAACGTACGGAATGGCATCGTGTGGTATTTTTTAACCGCCTTGCTGAGATAGCCGGTGAATATCTGCGCAAAGGCTCAAAGGTCTATATCGAGGGCTCCCTGCGTACGCGCAAATGGCAGGGACAGGATGGGCAGGATCGCTACATCACTGAGATTGTAGCCAGTGAAATGCAGATGCTGGACGGTCGCAGTGGCGACGGCGGTGGCTATGCGCAGCCCGACCCCATGGGCTACGGGCAGCCACAGGGGCAGCAACGTTCCCCTGCACCTCAGCAGCAACGTCCGCAGCAAGCGCCTCAGCAACCCGCTGCGCCGGCACCGGATATGGATCCCTTTGACGACGATATTCCCTTCTGATCAATGGTCGCGGACACCTTTACAGAGCAGGCCCGTGTTCTGGTAACCGGAGCCGAAGGACAGATCGGCCAGGAGCTGACCGGGCTCCTGGCCCGGGAACCCGGCTTTACCTTGGTTGCGCGCTCAAAAGGCAGCCTGGATATTACCCATCGCGCGGAGCTCGAGCGGGAGCTGGCGGAGGAACTGCCTGACGTGGTGGTTAACTGTGCCGGCTTCAACCGTGTGGATCCGGCTGAGAGTGATCCCGGCCAGGCTTATGCCGTGAATTCGGAAGCGGTTCGAGGGCTGGCCGAGGTTTGCGCGGAACTCGGCATTATCCTTATCCATCTGTCTTCGGACTATGTATTCGATGGCCACTATGCCAGTGGCTACAGCGAGTCGGACGAGGTCGCTCCGTTAGGCGTTTATGGTGACAGCAAGTGGCAGGGAGAGGAGCATATTCGTCGCCTGCTCCCCCATCACATCATTCTGCGTGTGAGCTGGATTTTCAGCGAACACGGTACCAACTTCCTGTTACGTCTGCTGGATCAGGCACGCCGTGAAAAGCGGGTGTTGGCCGTGGATGATCGTCGTGGCTGTCCCACCTCGGCAGGCGATGTGGCTCGGGTTCTGGTTGCTATACTGAAACAGGTGGCCAGCGGAGCCGAGGCTTGGGGAACCTATCATTACTGTGGCGCGGAGGCGACAACGCGTTACGGTTTCAGTGAAGCGATTCTGGCCGCAGCTCGCCAATATGAGGAGCTTGCTGTGGTGGAGCTGGTGCCGGTGTCATCCCGTGATTTGCCTGAAGCAGCGGAACGTCCGGCATCCTCTGTACTCAAATGTAAGAAGCTGCTCAATACCTTTGGTATCCGGCAGCGGCCCTGGCGTACCGAGCTTCAGCAGTTGGTGCGCGCTCTGTATGAAGAGCGTTCAGAACAGGCCGAGCGTGGGAGAGTGGGTCCGGGCGACGGCAAGCAGGTAGCCCAGGCTGACTAAAGCGCCGACCAGGCTCAGCAAGCGTATCCGCCGGCTGCGGCCACGGTGCAGTGCCAGGCTGCCCAGCAGAATATAAGCGAGAAGTGCCATCAGCTTGGCCGTGAGCCAGTGGTTGACCAGCGGGTACTGGCCAATGGTCAGCATCAGGCCGATAGCACTGGCCAGCAAGACAGTGTCGTTGATGTGGGGGACGACTCGAATCCAGCGTTTGCGCAGCTGGTTGGGCCACCATAGCATCAGCGCGGCTCGGAATAGAAAGAGCAGAATTGTTACAGCGACCGTCAACAGATGAATGTGTTTTAGCGTGGTGTATAACATCACGACAACCTCTAAGGAGCGGGGGAGTGTTGCAAACCATGCGTGAAACCGGGACTGGAAGTCAACTCGAGTCACGGTGGCTGCGCCGGAGAGAGCCATGAGCGACCGTACCCTGAATACCGATCCATTGATTGACCGCTTCGGTCGACAGGTCACCTACCTGCGGCTTTCGGTGACCGATCGCTGCGATTTTCGTTGTGTCTACTGCATGGCGGAGAAGATGGAATTTTTGCCCCGTGCGGAAGTGCTCTCGTTGGAGGAGCTTTACGACGTGGCTGCGGCTTTTGTGAGGCGAGGTGTTCGCAAAATCCGTCTGACCGGCGGTGAACCGCTGGTCCGGCGTGACGTGATGACGCTGATTGAACGCCTGGGCCAGCTTCCTGTGGAATTGGTATTAACCACCAACGGCTCTCAACTGCCTGTTCATGCCGACGCACTGGTCAAGGCCGGTGTCAAACGCGTCAATATCAGTCTCGACTCTCTCAACCCTGAACGCTTTCATGAATTGACTCGCACCGGGCGGCTGGAAAAAGTGCTGGATGGGATCGAAGCGGCGCGGCAGGCCGGTTTTGAGCGGATTAAGCTTAACACCGTTGTACTCAAGGGGCGCAACGAAGATGAGGTGCTCGATCTGGTGGAGTTTGCCCGGCGCGGCGGACTCGATATCAGCTTTATCGAAGAGATGCCGCTGGGTCAGATCGTGGAACATGGCCGTGCCGAAAGTTTTTGTTCCAGTGATGAACTGCGAGAGCTGATCAGTAGCCGCTATCCGCTGGTCGAGAGTACTGAGAACACCGGTGGGCCTTCGCGTTATTTTCGCATGGCGGATTCAGCGTCCCGGGTCGGTTTTATCTCCCCTCACAGCCACAATTTCTGCAGTGAATGCAATCGCGTGCGAGTGACCGTTGAGGGGCGCCTGTTGCTCTGCCTGGGGAACGAGCATTCGGTGGATCTGCGCGATGTTCTGCGCCGCTATCCCGGCGATGCGGGCAAGCTGGACCAGGCATTGGTGGACGCGATGGAGATTAAACCGGAGAAGCACGAGTTTGATCTGGACCAGGAACCCCAGATTCTACGCTTTATGAACATGACCGGCGGCTGATATCCCCGGTTTGAGTGTTGAGTCGAGTTGAGGAGAGCAGATGGCTCACGTGACGGAAAAAGAGTTTATTCCACTCAGTATTGCGGTACTGACCGTATCGGACACCCGAACCTCCGAGAATGACACGTCGGGAGATGTGCTGGTTGAGCGTCTGAAAAACGCCGGACACCAGTTGGCTGCTCGCTGTATTGTCAAAGATGATGTCTACCGTCTGCGGGCGCAGGTGTCAGTCTGGATCGCCGATCCGGAGATTCAGGTGGTCCTGCTGACCGGCGGTACGGGCTTTTCCCACCGCGACTCGACGCCGGAAGCGATCGCCCCGTTGCTGGATAAGCAGGTCGAGGGCTTTGGCGAGCTATTCCGTCACGTTTCCTGGCAGGAGATCGGTAGCTCCACAGTGCAATCGCGGGCATTGGCCGGTTTGGCCAATGGAACCCTGATTTTTTGTCTGCCGGGCTCCACCGGCGCCTGCCGAACAGGGTGGGACTCGATCATTTCGGAGCAGCTGGACAGTCGTCATCGGCCCTGTAATTTTGTCGATACACTGATGCGTGCCCGGGACGAGAGGCGAGCGCTGTCATGAGTTGCGAACAGCCGGGGCTGATCCCGCTGGAGAGTGCCCGAGAAGCGCTTCTGGAGCTCTGCATACCGACCCGTGAGACATGGGTTTGCCCGCTGGCGGACGCCTTGGGCCGGGTGCTGGCCGAGCCGATACGCTCTCAGATCGATGTGCCGCCAGCGGATAACAGCGCGATGGATGGCTATGCGTTGCGCACGTCAGATCTTGAGGACGCGGCTCCAACCCGGTTGCCGCTCAGCCAGCGGATAGCCGCCGGTGCACAGACCCGGCCTCTGGCTCCAGGGACCGCCGCACGTATTTTCACCGGGGCTGAGATACCGCCCGGCGCCGATGCTGTGGTGATGCAGGAGCAAGTGACCGAGGATGGCGATGCCGTGGTTTTACCGGAGGGTATCCGTCCCGGTCAGAACATACGACCGCGGGGGCAGGATATCAGCCGGGAGCAGGAGGTTATTGCTGCCGGACGGCGGCTCGACCCGGTGGCGCTGGGTGTGCTCGCTTCCATCGGGATTACCGAGGTTTGCGTCTACCGGCCGCTCAGGGTCGCTGTTTTGTCCACCGGTGATGAGCTGGTCGAACCGGGGCAACCACTGGCACCGGGCCAGATCTATAACTCCAACCGGTATCTACTGCAGGCGTTGATTCGCGAACAGGGTATGGAGCTGGTCGAGATCGGTTCTGTAGCGGATACCCGGGAGGCGACTGAAGCCGCTTTACAACGGGCGTCTGATGAGGCGGATGTGATTTTGACCACCGGGGGCGTCTCGGTGGGGGAGGAGGATCATGTTCGGGCCGCTATCGAGCAATTGGGGCAGCTGCGGCTCTGGCGAATCAATATCAAACCGGGCAAGCCCTTCGCCGCCGGTGAGATTAACGGCGTACCGCTGTTCGGTCTGCCCGGCAATCCCGGCGGAGCCTTGATCACGTTCGCGCTGCTTGCGTTGCCCTGTCTGAAGAAACTGCAGGGTGCCGAGGTGCCCGCTGCGTTCTCGGTACCGGCAAAGTCCGGCTTTTCCCGTACCAAGGCGATCACCCGGGATGAGTATCTGCGTGTGTATTGTGACTCTGAGGGTGTCATCCACCCGTATGCCAATCAGAGCTCCGGGATGCTCTCGGCGTTACTGCACAGTAATGGCC
Organism: Marinobacterium litorale DSM 23545; assembly: GCF_000428985.1. GTDB lineage: Bacteria > Pseudomonadota > Gammaproteobacteria > Pseudomonadales > Balneatricaceae > Marinobacterium_D > Marinobacterium_D litorale. The sequence goes on from NZ_AUAZ01000011.1 coordinate 21,998, forward strand.
TGGCGCTGATTCCCGGTGGTCGTGTCGTGGCAGAGGGAACGCTGCTTGATTTCTACCCGTTAAGCAGTCTGTTGCGATGAATCCGCAGTTGAACATGAAAAGTGGTAAATAGTTGGCTAAAATATGCGCCCTTTTGACGCGAAGTTCGAGGTTGCTGTCGGCGCATGAGTGAACTAGATCTGGTGAACGATCCCTATCAGGCGATTCGTCCCTATCGGGATGATGAGGTTGGGGAGATTCTGACCGGCCTGATATATAACGACGAATTCGTGCGTGCCATTACCCACTACCAGTTTCCGCGCCTGTCGGAATGGGCGGGATGGGTTGTGCGTCCCATCGTGCGTATCCTGTTGGCTGCCCGCATTGGCGACGTGTCAGACGTGCACGATTTTCAGAAGCTGGTGGCGAACTACATGGCGAAGATGATCTCTCGCACCACCACCCGTCTGACCTGCTCCGGAATTGAGCAACTCGATGAGGAGGAGGCATATCTCTTTGTTTCCAATCATCGGGATATCGCCATGGATCCGGCCTTCGTCAACTGGGTTCGCTACCAGTACGGTATGAGTACGGTGCGTATAGCGATTGGCGATAACCTGCTGCGCAAGCCTTACATCTCGGACCTGATGCGTTTGAACAAGAGTTTTATCGTCAATCGTTCAGCCCGGGGGCGTGAGATGATGACGGCGCTCAATCAGCTCTCCGCCTACATCGACCACAGCATTCAGAGTGGTCATTCAATCTGGATCGCTCAGCGTGAGGGACGAGCAAAGGATGGTAACGACCGCACCGATCCTGCGCTGTTAAAGATGTTTTACATGTCGCAGCGCAAACAGCGCAGTTTCTCCGAGGCGGTTGAGCGGCTGAATATTGTGCCGGTATCGATCTCCTACGAATATGACCCCTGTGATGCGAATAAAGCTAAGGAACTGGCGGCCAAAGCCAGTGGGGGCATCTATCAGAAGGCGGAATTCGAGGATATCGACAGTATCGTCAAAGGGATCACCGGGGATAAAGGGCATGTGCATGTGGCGTTCGGTACGCCGCTAAAGGGGGACTTCGAAACCCCGGAACAGCTGGCGCTGGAGATCGATCGCCAGATCTATCTCAACTATCACTTGCATCCATCCAATTTGGCTGCTGCTGGAGAAACGGTTGCCGATGCAGATCTCGCTCGTTTCAACTCACATCTGGAGCGCGTATCAGAAGGACCTGAACGCGAAATTATGAAGCAGATGTACGCCAATCCGGTCTTCAATCAGCGCCGGGCGCAGGGGGAGGTATGAGTCGACTGACACACCTGGATGAAAGCGGTCGCGCGGCCATGGTTGATGTGTCGGAAAAGCCGGCTACAAGTCGGGAAGCCGTGGCGGAAGGGCGCGTTCGTATGCTTCCTGAAACCCTGAAACTGGTGATCGAGGGCGGGCATAAAAAGGGTGATGTACTCACTGTTGCGCGTATTGCCGGTATACAGGCCGCTAAACGGACTCATGAATTAATCCCGTTGTGTCATCCACTTATGCTGACCGGCATCCGGGTGGAGTTAACGCCCAATACCGATGAAAACTGCATCGATATACTGGCCAGCTGTCGTGTCAGTGGCCAGACCGGGGTCGAGATGGAAGCACTGACGGCCGCCTCGGTGGCCGCGCTGACGATCTACGATATGTGCAAGGCGGTGGATCGGTGGATGGAAATAGAGGGTGTTCGCCTGCGGGAGAAGCGGGGCGGAAAAAGCGGATCCTGGCAGCGGGGTGAGGAATGAAACTGGTCTATTTCGCCAGCGTAAGAGAAGCTCTGGGAGTCGGTGAGGAACAGCTGCCCCTCCCGCAGGGGGTAGGTACGGTCGGGCAACTGTCGGACTGGCTCTGCCGTGAGCGTGGAGAGCCCTGGTGTAAGGTACTTGGGCAGGATCGGTTGCTGAGCGCTGTGAATCAGGAGATGTGTGGGCCAGAGCAGCCTCTCAATGACAGCGATGAAGTAGCGTTTTTTCCACCAGTGACCGGAGGTTGAGTTGAGCCAGGGATCCAGGATTCTGCCGGCTATACGTTCGGCCTGTTACTACGCCGGGTTTTATCCGGTGACCATTGTGTATGCGCTTTTCTGCTTGATTGTCGGGCCCTTGCTCCCGTTTCGACCGCGTTTCGCGGTGCTCAGTAGTATCAACTACTTTTACATCGCCTGGCTGCGCATCTGCTGCGGCGTACGTGTTGAGGTTCAGGGGCGGGAAAATCTGCCGAAAGAGGGCGCTTATGTGGTAGTGGCCAACCATCAGAGTGAATGGGAAACGCTCTACCTGCAGTTGCTGGTGCGGCCCCAAGTGGTGGTGCTGAAAAAAGAGCTGCTCAAGATTCCTTTCTTTGGCTGGGCGCTTGCCTTGCTCAAACCCATCGCACTGGATCGTTCCGCACGAAGGGGGGCACTTAAACAGCTCCTGGAGCAGGGAACAGCGCGTCTGAAAGAGGGGTTACCTGTACTGATTTTTCCGCAGGGAACTCGGGTGCCTGTCGGTGAGTTGGGGCGGATGAACAAGGGGGGCGCGATGTTGGCCGCCCGTGCTGCGGTGCCGATCGTTCCATTGGTGCATAACGCGGGCCTCTACTGGCCCGGTAAATCGTTCCTGAAGTTCCCCGGTACCGTCCAGGTCAGAGTGGGTCCGGCGATACCCGGTGATAATGCCAGTGTGGATGAACTTCACAGTCAATCTACCCAGTGGATGGAGCATCAGATGCGTGAAATCGGTGCCATTTGACGCCGATCTGTCGTGTTGTATCGCCCTTGACTGGTGCGCTCGTGCACTTTTTTCGTGCGTTCTGTGATGTTCTCGATTGATGGAGGATGAGCGGCAATCGTTATTTCGGGCGCGTTGCTCTCTCTTGGGTCGAAGATGTAACTCACTGAAATTAAGGTTAATTTATTTTAGATAAGGGGTAAGCCAGTAACGCCACGACAAAAGGTGGCCCGATACTTGTATCGTCTTTGGTAACCGTACTCTTGGCGATACGGCTAACTACAATTTGGAAATAGAGCGCTAGGGTTCCGGTCATGCAACTGTTTCAGGCATGACGACTGGTCCGAGAGCACTCGACCTCTCAGCTGGAGCAGCTTTTGCTCGGCGATGGGTTACACGGCGGGACAAAAGCCCGGGAGACTTGTTTGGCGTATTGGCCAAGAGTACTCCGTAGCAACCGTTAATCCATAAACGCATTCGGGAACCGAAGCTGAAGAGGTCACACACATGAAGCTTTCTAGCAAAAAAGCCGCAGCACTGGCACTTTCCACAGCCCTTCTTTCCTCTCCCACGTTCGCAAAAGACGATTTCAAGATCTGCTGGTCGATCTATGTCGGCTGGATGCCCTGGGCCTATGGTGCCGAAGAGGGGATCGTGCAGAAGTGGGCCGACAAGTACGATATCAACATCGACGTGGTCCAGATTAACGACTACGTGGAATCGATCAACCAGTACACCGCCGGTGGCTTTGATGCCTGCACCATGACCAATATGGATGCACTGACTATTCCCGCGGCTGGTGGCGTGGACAGCACCGCACTTATTGTTGGTGACTTCTCCAACGGTAATGATGGTGTTGTCCTCAAGGGCAAAGACTCTCTGGCGGATATCAAAGGCCAAAACGTTAACCTGGTAGAACTCAGTGTTTCCCACTATCTGCTGGCGCGTGGTCTGGAAACCGTCGGGATGTCTGAGGCCGATGTTCAAGTGGTTAACACCTCCGATGCCGACATGGTTGCTGTTTACGGCACTGACGATGTGACGGCGGTGACCACCTGGAACCCGCTGCTGAGCGAAATCACCGCCATGCCGGACTCGCATAAGGTATTCGACTCCTCCCAGATCCCCGGTGAGATCATCGACCTGTTGGTTGTTAACACCGATACCCTCGCGGAAAACCCGAAACTCGGCAAAGCGTTGACCGGCGCCTGGTACGAGATCATGGCTACGATGAGCGGTGAAGGCGCCGATGCCCAAGCGGCCCGTACTTACATGGCTCAGGCGTCCGGCACCGATCTGGCCGGTTACGATGCCCAGCTGGCCAGCACTGAAATGTTCTACACCCCTCAGTCCGCACTGGCACTGACCAACAGTGAGCAGTTGATGGAGACCATGCAAAACGTTGCGGAATTCTCCTTCGATCACGGCTTGCTCGGTGAGGGTGCGCCGGACGCCGGCTTTATCGGCATTGAAACCCCGGCCGGGGTCTACGGCAGCGAGAGCAACATCAAGCTGCGTTTTGATCCGACCTATATGCAGATGGCTGCCGACGGCGAACTCTAATCATCAGAAGAACCGATACGGGGGCACACGCCCCCGCAGGGATCTTTCATGACACGCATGATCAACAAAACGCCGGGTTCGGTATTGCGGATGTCACTGGGGCTGTTGCCTTTTGTGCTGATCCTGCTGGTCTACATGGCCGGCTCCGATGCACGGCTGGAGCTGAACCCCAATGACAAGCTGCTGCCCAGCTTTACTCAGATGGGTGATGCGATCCACCGAATGGCGTTCGAGCCCAGCAAGCGCACCGGGGAGTACCTGTTCTGGGCCGATACCGGTAGCAGTCTGACCCGGCTGGGGCTGGGGGTGGCCATCGCGGCGGTGGTCGGTCTGCTGCTGGGGATGGTTACCGGCGCATTACCGATGATCCGCGCCGGAATTTCGCCGTTGCTGACAGTGGTTTCACTGGTACCGCCGCTGGCGTTGCTGCCGATCCTGTTTATCGTGTTCGGCCTCGGTGAGCTGTCCAAGGTGGTGCTGATCGCCATCGGCATTACACCGTTTATCGCCCGCGATATTCAGCGCCGCACCGAAGAGATTCCAACCGAGCAGCTAGTGAAAGCCCAGACGCTGGGCGCCAGTACACTGCAGATTCTGATCCGGGTGGTACTGCCCCAGCTGATGCCCAAGCTGATCGATGCCGTGCGCCTGTCACTGGGTGCCGGCTGGCTGTTCCTGATCGCCGCTGAGGCGATCGCCTCCACCGATGGTCTGGGTTATCGCATCTTCCTGGTGCGCCGTTACCTGTCGATGGATGTGATCCTGCCCTACGTGGCCTGGATCACGCTGCTGGCGTTCCTGCTGGATATCGCCCTTGCCTGGGTAAGTCGCCGACTTTACCCCTGGAACGTACAAGGAGGCCGCTGATGATCGAAGCCAGAAACCTGTGGAAACGCTATGGCGACAACGTGGTGCTGGAACGGATCAACATGACAGTGGCCGAGGGGGAGTTTGTCACCATGGTCGGCACCTCCGGCTGCGGTAAAAGCACCTTTCTGAAGATGCTATTGGGCACCGAGTCCCCGTCCAGTGGTGAGCTGTTGCTAGACGGTCAGCCGATCCCGGATGAGCCGGGGCCCGATCGCGGCATCGTGTTCCAGCAATACTCGGTATTTCCTCATATGACCGTGCTGGAAAACGTGATGGCAGCGAAAGCCTTCGCTCGCAAGGGGCTGACCGGTTACCTGTTTGGCGCAGCGAAGCGTGAGGCTAAAGAGGAGGCTTGCGCCATTCTGGAGCAGGTGGGTCTGACCCAGGCCTTGAGCAAATACCCTCATGAACTCTCCGGCGGCATGAAACAGCGTCTGGCGATCGCCCAGGCACTGCTCGGCAAGCCACGGATTCTTTTGCTTGATGAGCCGTTCGGCGCACTGGACCCCGGCATTCGTGCCGATATGCACGAGCTGGTACTGAACCTCTGGCAGCAGCACAAACTTACCGTGTTCATGGTCACCCATGACCTGAAAGAGGGCTTCTACCTGGGAACCCGACTCTGGGTATTCGACAAACTGCGTCAGGACCCTCAGGCACCTAACGCGTATGGGGCCAGCATCACCTATGACCTGCCGGTGGGGGCGCTGGATCACGCCACTTACGAAGAGATCGACGACAACCTGAGACCGGTGGTCAAAGCCGTCTAATCGAGGTTGGAAGGAAACGAGAGATGAACGAGATCAAATACGAAACCGAGATCGCCCCCGGCGGGCACTGGTCGCTGCGGCTGCGCAAAGGCACGCTGATGCGTCTGACCGATATCGACGGCGGTGCCAATGTGGGCATGCTGTTCTATAACCCGGAAAATCTGCTCGAGCGCTACAACGCGCCGGATACGCTGAAGTGTCAGCACACCTTCAAGCTGACACGCGGTCACTGCCTTTACTCCGATATGGGGCGCATCTTTGCGTCCATTGTCGAGGACAGCCTGGGCTGGCATGAGAGTGTCTGCGGCAACAGCCACGCCGATCAGGTCGCGGCGCGCTGGGGTAAACGCGATTATCAGGGGGATCGTAACGACTGGCACCAGAACGGGTATGACGCCTTTCTGGTTGAGCTGGCGAAGTATGGCCTCACTCGCGCGGATATGGCGGCCAATATCAACTGGTTCAGCAAGGTTGCCACCGATGCCGAAGGCAATATGGCGCTGGAGCAGGCGCACAGCGCGCCCGGAAGCCAGGTCACCCTGCGTTTTGAGATGGATACATTGGTGCTGCTGCATACCTGTCCGCATCCGCTCAATACCTCTGATCAGTACCCGCGCAAACCGGTGAAAGTGGAACTGGGTGAGGCGGAGCCGGTGACCGACGATGATTACTGCCTGAACTTCCGCCCGGAGAACCGGCGCGGCTTCCAGAACAACGCCCTCTATCATCTGGGCAAATAAGGAGAGCGCCATGCTGACCGAAAGTACACGCCAGCCGGAGCAGGCGGCTTCCCGGACAACCATTGATGCCGGCGACTATTACATCGGTATCGTCAAGGCAGGGCAGACCCTGCGTATTCTCGATCTCGAAGGTAACCAGGCCGCCGATACGCTGTTCTACAGTGCCGCTGATCCCAGTGAGCGCTACAGTGCCATGGATACCATTCGTGAGCAGGGTAACGTGTATCTGACCACCGGCTCGGTGCTGCGCTCCAACGAGAATAACCCGATGCTGGAGATTGTCGCCGATACCTGCGGCCGACACGACACCCTCGGGGGCGCCTGCGCCACCGAGAGCAACACCGTCCGTTACGATCTTGAAAAGCGCTGCATGCACGCCTGCCGTGACAGCTGGATGCTGGCGATCGCCGAGCACCCGGAGTACGGCATCGAGAAGCGGGATATCGCGCACAACATCAACTTCTTCATGAATGTCCCGGTGACAGAAGCCGGGGGGCTTACCTTCGAGGACGGCATCTCTGCACCCGGCAAATACGTGGAACTCACCGCGAAGATGGATGTAGTGGTGCTGATCTCCAACTGCCCGCAGCTGAATAATCCCTGTAATGGTTATAACCCGACACCGGTTGAACTACTGGTTTGGGATAACTGATGTGAACCCTGACGGTTCTCAGCTGACTTTTTACCTTCAGTGGACGACCACTGTCGTAAAAAACGAAACGGGACGACCCGTGTCAGGTTGAAACTATGTTTAGCAAAGTCCTGATTGCCAATCGCGGCGCCATAGCAACCCGTATTATCCGCACCCTCAAGCACCTGGGAATCGGCTCGGTGGCTGTGTATGCCGACTGCGATGCCGACAGCCTGCATGTGCGTCTGGCGGATGAAGCCTACTGCCTGGGCGAGGGTAGAGCTGCCGATACCTACCTGAATATGGACCGGCTGCTGGCGATTGCCACAGAGTCGGGTGCTCAGGCGATCCATCCCGGATATGGCTTCCTGAGCGAAAACGCCACCTTCGTAGGTCGCTGCGAGCAGGCCGGTATCGCCTTTGTTGGCCCAACCGCGGAGCAGATGCAGGCGTTTGGTCTGAAACACCGTGCCCGTGAGTTGGCCCAACAAGCCAAGGTGCCCCTGCTGCCGGGGTCTGAGCTGCTCACCGATCTGGCTGCTGCCAAGTCGGAAGCCGGGCGGATCGGTTATCCGGTGATGCTCAAGAGCACGGCGGGCGGTGGCGGTATCGGTATGCAGTTATGCCACTCTGAGGATGAGCTCGCTGGCGCCTTCGACAGTGTAAAGCGCCTGGGTGCCAACAACTTCGCCGACGATGGTGTGTTTCTGGAAAAGTTCATCCAGCGGGCCCGTCATATCGAGGTGCAGGTATTCGGTGACGGTCAGGGCGGGGCGCTGGCGCTCGGTGAGCGCGACTGCTCAAGCCAGCGTCGTAACCAGAAAGTGGTGGAAGAGTGCCCGGCGCCCAATCTCACCGATGCGGTGCGTACCGAGCTGCATTCCACGGCCGAGAAACTGCTCGCCAGCGTCTGCTATCGCAACGCCGGTACCGTGGAGTTTATCTACGATGCCGATACCGATGCGTTTTACTTTCTCGAAGTGAATACCCGCCTGCAGGTGGAGCATGGTGTCACCGAAGAGGTCTATGGCGTGGACCTGGTGGAGTGGATGCTGCGTCAGGCGGCGGGCGAGCCGCTGTACCTGGATCACAAGCGCGCATCGCTGTCACCGAACGGTCATGCGATCCAGGTACGGCTTTACGCTGAAGATCCGTTTCGTAACTTCCAGCCCAGTGCGGGTTTGCTGACCAAGGTCGAGTTTCCACAGGGAGAGGGCATCCGCATTGATCACTGGATTGAGTCCGGTATTGATGTACCCCCGTTCTTCGATCCGATGCTCGCCAAGGTCATCGTTCATGCCGATGATCGCCCGGCTGCGTTGGCGAAGCTTCAGGAAACCTTGGATGCCACCGAACTTTACGGCAGCGAAACCAACCTGGGTTACCTGCGCGCGCTCAGCCAGGACAGGGTGCTGGCACGCGGTGAAGTGACCACGCGCTATCTGAACAGCTTTGCCTATCAACCGGCGCGTATCGACGTCATTCAGGGCGGTACCCAAACCACGATCCAGGATTATCCCGGACGCCGGGGGTACTGGGATGTGGGCGTGCCACCATCGGGCGCCTTCGATAACTACGCCCTGCGTCTGGCGAACCGGCTGCTGGATAATCCAGAGGATGCCGCGGCGCTGGAAATCACGCTGCAGGGGCCGGTGCTGAGTTTCGCCAGCGATACCCAGATAGTGATCACCGGTGCGGATATCGAGGCGCGCCTTATCGATGAAAATCGGGGTGATCAGCCGCTGGCGCTTTGGCAGGTGGTCCAGGTGAAAGCGGGTCAGCAACTGAGTCTCGGCCGGATCAAGGAGGCCGGAGCACGCGCCTATCTGGCAGTGAACGGCGGCTTCCAGTGCCCTGATTACCTGGGCTCCAGGTCCACCTTTACGCTGGGACAGTTTGGTGGCCATAACGGTCGTGCATTGCGCGCCGGTGACGTGCTGAAGCTGGATCCTTCGGCGACGCCGGTGCAACAACAGTCACTGCCGGAGGCGCTAAAACCCGAGGTGGTTAACGCTTGGGAGCTGCGTGTTATCTATGGTCCCCACGGGGCGCCCGATTTCTTCACCGATGAAGATATCCACACCTTCTTCGCCACCGACTGGGAGATCCACTACAACTCCAGCCGAACCGGTGTCCGTCTGATCGGGCCCAAGCCGCAATGGGCGCGCAAGGATGGCGGGGAGGCCGGGCTGCATCCCTCCAATATCCACGATAATGCCTACGCCTTCGGAACTGTGGATTTTACCGGTGACATGCCGGTGATCCTGGGGCCGGACGGACCTTCATTGGGCGGCTTTGTCTGCCCGGCAACGGTGATTACGGCGGATCTCTGGAAGCTCGGCCAGTTGCGGGCCGGGGATAGGGTGCGTTTTGTGCCTGTATCCATTGATCAGGCCGTCGCGCTGGAGCAGGCGCAGACAGCACAGATCGCTGCGCTCTCCGAACAGCCGGTGCAGTGGCAGCCGGTTGAGCCGGTGACTCCCATTCTTAAAACTCTGGATGCCTCGCGCTTTGGCGATGAGATCGTCTACCGGGCGGCAGGCGATCATTTTCTGCTGGTGGAGTATGGCGAGCAGGCGCTGGATATCCGGCTGCGCTTTCGTGCCCACGCGTTGATGCAGTGGCTGCAGAAGAATCCTGTCGAAGGGCTGCGGGAGCTGACACCCGGTATCCGTTCTCTGCAGATCCATTTCGATTCGCAAACACTTGGCCATGCCGAGCTGCTGGCCCATCTGGAGGCCGCCGAGAAATCGCTGGCCGAGCAACTGACTGAATTGAGCGTGCCTTCTCGCATCGTTCATATTCCGTTGTCCTGGGATGACGTGGCCTGTCGGTTAGCGATCGAAAAATACGATCAGTCGGTGCGCAAGAATGCGCCCTGGAGCCCGAGTAACCTGGAATTTATTAGACGCATCAACGGTCTGGAAAGCATCGATGAGGTGAAGCAGGTGGTGTTCGATGCGTCCTACCTGGTGATGGGGCTGGGAGATGTCTATCTCGGTGCGCCGGTGGCCACGCCCATCGATCCGCGCCACCGCCTGGTCACCACCAAGTACAACCCGGCCCGCACCTGGACAGCGGAAAACTCGGTCGGTATTGGCGGCTCCTACCTCTGTGTCTATGGCATGGAGGGCCCGGGCGGGTATCAGTTTGTGGGGCGTACGCTGCAGATGTGGAACCGCTATCGCAAGACCGCTGAGTTCGAGAACCCCTGGTTACTGCGCTTTTTTGATCAGATCCGCTTCTACGAGGTCAGCCACGAGGAGCTGCAAAGGATTCGGCGTGATTTCCCCCAGGGGCGCTACTCGCTGAAGATCGAGCAGTCTACTTTCTCCCTGGCCGAGTATGAGCAGTTTATTGGCGATCACGCCACCGATATAGAAACCTTCAAGGCCAGGCGCAACCAGGCGTTCGAAGAGGAGCTGGCTCGCTGGCACGCCAATGGCCAGTTCAACTTCGAATCCGAGGAGCCCGAGACGGCTGATGAGGGTGTCGATTGGCCTGAGGATGCCACGGTGGTGGACAGCCCGGTATCGGGCAGTGTCTGGCAGACGGAGGTGAATCCGGGCGACACCGTGGAGGCCGGGCAGGTATTGATGATCCTGGAGTCGATGAAGATGGAAATCCCGATTCATGCGCCTTGCGCCGGCGTGGTCAGCCGACTGCTGCTCAGTGCGGGAAATCGTGTAAATGCAGGTCAGGCACTGATCATTATCGAAGAGTCGGTGTTGGAAGAGCAGGTTTAAGGAGATAACGATGAGCAACAGTATGACCATTGCGCGGCTGCGTGCCGCCTACCGGGCGGGCGAGCTGACACCGGCTCAGTTGATGGCGCAGATCCGTGAGCGCTCGACTCAGTACAGTGACCGTAATATCTGGATCCACCAGCTGACTGAGACTGAGCTGCAGCCTTACCTGGACGCGCTTGCCGAAAAGTCGCTGGACAGTCATCCGCTCTGGGGTGTGCCCTTCGCGATCAAGGATAATATCGACCTGGCCGGTATACCCACCACGGCCGGCTGTCCTGAATTTGCCTATACGCCGACCGAGAATGCGCAGGTTGTTCAGCAACTGATTGATGCGGGCGCCATCCCGGTGGGCAAGACCAATCTGGACCAGTTTGCCACCGGTTTGAACGGTACGCGCTCGCCCTTCGGCCCCGGTCGTAACGCCTTTGACCCCCAGTACATCAGTGGCGGTTCCAGCGCAGGGTCGGCGGTATCGGTCGCCTTGGGGCTTGCGAGCTTCAGCCTGGGGACCGATACCGCCGGTTCAGGCCGGGTGCCCGCCTGCTTCAACAACCTGGTTGGTTTGAAGCCCACTCGAGGCCTGTTGTCCAGCACGGGCTTGGTACCCGCCTGTCGCAGCCTGGATTGCATCAGTATCTTTGCCTTGACGGCGGATGACGCAAACACCGCACTGGCGTGTGCAGAAGGATTTGATGAACGTGATGGTTACAGTCGTGCCAATCCATACTCGAATCAAAGCCGTCAATACGGGTACCGGGACGGCCGGTTAAGCGTTGGGATTATTCCGGACGATCAGCTGAAGTTTTTCGGTGATCAGGCCTACGAAAGCGCCTACCGGGGAACGCTTAAAAAGCTGAGTGGTCTGGGGTTTGAATTTGTGGAGATCGACTACGAACCCTTTAATGAGGCGGCCCTGTTACTCTATGAGGGGCCCTGGGTATCGGAGCGCTACATCGCCTGCCAGCCGCTGATTGATGACAATCCTGAGGTGATTCATCCGGTGGTCCGGGCGATCATCGAGCCGGGGGGCAAACCTCGCGCCACGGACCTGTTCAAGGCTCAGTACCGGTTAGAGGCGCTGAGGCTGAAGTGCCTGAAGCAGATGGAGGGGCTGGATTGCCTTCTGACCCCTACCGCCGGGCGGCTGTTCACGGTCGATGAACTGCATGAGGAGCCGATCCTTTATAACTCCCAGCTTGGCTACTACACCAATTTTATGAACCTGCTCGATATGACATCGGTGGCGGTGCCCACGGCGTTTACGGACGCGGATCTCCCCTTTGGTATCACGTTAGTCGGTAATCACTTCAGCGATCGGGCCCTGCTGTCGATCGCAAATCGTATCCAACAGGGGCTGAAGTTACCGCTGGGCGTTGAGAACGAAGCACCCTGTGAGACGGTGATGAATAACCAGCCGGTGGATAATCCCGAGCGGATCGACGTGCTGGTTTGTGGGGCTCACCTGGAAGGGCTGCCGCTGAACTGGCAGTTGACTGAGCGCGGCGCGCGGTTGAAGCAGAAGACGACAACCGCGCCAGTCTACCGCATGTATGCGTTGGCCGGGGGCCCGCCCCATCGTCCCGGACTGGTGCTGGATGAGCAGCAGGGAGGCGCCATTGAAGTGGAAATATGGTCTGTTTCCACTGCGGAGTTTGGCAGTTTCGTGGCGGGTATTCCGGCGCCTTTGGGGATCGGTAAAGTGCGATTGAGCGATGGCTCCAGCGTCAGTGGATTTATCTGTGAGCCCTACGGACTGGAGGGGGCCGAGGAGATTACGGCATTGGGGGGGTGGCGAGCCCACCTGGCCGGTCAGCAGTAAACAGAAACAAAAAACCCGTCTCGAAAGACGGGTTTTTTATGCAGTCTATGCCAGGGGTCAGTCGCTGTATTTCTGGAACACCAACGTGGAGTTAGTGCCACCAAAACCGAAGCTGTTGGACATGACGCGCTCCAGGTTGACGCCATCCTGACGTTCGGTCACCACCGGCAGGCCCTCGGCCTCTGGGTCCAGGTCCTGGATGTTGGCGGACGCGCAGATGAAGTCGTTCTGCTGCATCAGCAGGCTGTAGATCGCTTCCTGAGCGCCCGTGGCGCCGAGGGAGTGGCCGGTCAGCGACTTGGTTGAACTCACCGACGGCATGTCGTCGCCGAAGGTGGTCTTCATCGCTTTCAGCTCCTGGATATCGCCGGCCGGGGTCGATGTGCCGTGGGAGTTGATATAGTCGATCTTGCCGTCCACGGTGGACATCGCCTGCTGCATGCAGCGTACAGCGCCTTCTCCGGACGGAGCGACCATGTCGTAGCCGTCGGAGGTCGCGCCGTAACCCACCAGCTCAGCGTAGATCTTGGCACCACGCGCCTTGGCGTGTTCCAGGTCTTCCAGAACCAGCATGCCGGCGCCACCGGCGATGACGAAACCGTCGCGGTTGGCATCGTAGGCACGGGAGGCCAGCTCCGGTGTGTCATTGTACTTGCTGGACAGCGCGCCCATGGCGTCGAACATGCAGGTCAGGGACCAGTGCAGCTCCTCACCGCCGCCGGCAAAGATAACATCCTGCTTACCCAGCTGGATCTGCTCCATGGCGGCACCGATACAGTGCGCGCTGGTGGCGCAGGCTGAAGTGATCGAGTAGTTAACACCCTTGATCTTGAACGGAGTAGCCAGGCAGGCAGAGACGGTTGAGCCCATGGTGCGGGTTACACGATAAGGACCTACACGGCGTACACCCTTGTCGCGCAAAATATCGGCTGCTTCCACGATATCGGCGGAGGAGGCCCCGCCAGAGCCGGCAATCAGACCGGTACGGACATTGGATACCTGATCTTCGCTCAGACCGGAGTCCTCAACTGCCTGATTCATGGCGACATAAGCATAGGCCGCCGCATTACCCATGAAACGGCGTAGTTTGCGATCGATCAGGCTGTCCAGGTCGATATCGACACTGCCTGCCACTTGGCTGCGAAAGCCCAGATCAGCGTACTCCGGTTGATACTTGATGCCGGAGCGCCCCTCTTTCAGCGAATTAAGAACCGCTTCCTTGTCATTGCCCAGACAGGAAACAATCCCCATACCGGTCACCACGACGCGTCGCATGTGTAGCCTCTCTCAATTATTGTGAACTCTGTTAATTGGATGTGCGGTCCGGGTTCGAGTTCGCCCTCAAGCGTGATCTTTATTCAACCTTGACCGCGCTGCACTGACTTAAAAATTATCCGTCTGCTTGAAAAGCCCAACCCGCAGGTCCTTGGCAGTGTAGATCTCACGGCCATCGACGGAAAGTGAACCATCGGCTATACCCATCACCAGTTTGCGCTCGATGACGCGCTTCAGGTTGATATGATAGGTAACTTTCTGCGCGCTCGGCAGCACCTGGCCGGTGAATTTAACTTCGCCGGAGCCCAGCGCGCGGCCGCGGCCTTCGTTTCCGCGCCAACCCAGGAAAAAGCCCACCAGCTGCCACATGGCGTCCAGGCCAAGGCAGCCTGGCATCACTGGATCGCCCGGAAAGTGGCAATCGAAAAACCACAGGTCGGGGCGGATATCCAGCTCCGCGATGATTTCACCCTTGCCATACTCGCCACCTTCGGCGGTAATCAGGGTGATGCGGTCCATCATCAGCATATTGTCGACTGGCAGCTGGGCGTTACCCGGGCCAAACATCTCGCCGTGACCGCATTTGAGCAGGTCTTCGCGTTCAAAGGAGGAAGGTCTGGTCATGAGAAACTGTTTATCCACATCCGTTTTGTTCAGAATAGCCATATATTATACCGGTTAGGTCCGGCTAGAGCACGGACTGTGTCGGCAAAATTGGTTTCTCGGTGATCGGGGGCATAATAAAAATGGAAAAAGCGTTCTGGCATCAGCGCTGGCAAGAGGGGCGGATCGGTTTTCATCAGGATCAGGTTAACGTCTGGCTTGAGCGTTTCTGGGACCGATTGAGGGTGGCACCTGATACACGGGTACTGGTTCCTCTATGCGGCAAATCCGTGGATATGCTCTGGCTGCGGGAGCAGGGGCTGGAGGTGCTGGGGATCGATCTTAGCGATATCGCCTGCCGTGACTTCTTCCATGATCAGGGCATCGATGTGGCACCGGTCACCATCGATAACTATCACCGCCGTGAACGGGACGGTATCGTGCTGATTACCGCGGATATGTTCGAATTGCCCTGGGAGGTATTTCGTGGCGTCGGCGCCGTCTATGATCGCGCCGCTTTGATTGCACTGCCTCCGGCGATGCGTAAGCGTTATGCCGAACGCCTCGTGCAGCGTACGCCGTCGGGTTCGCCGATGCTGCTGGTCACGATGGAGTTTGGCGGTGACGCCGGCCCTCCCTTCGCGGTTTACGAAAACGAGGTGCGCGAGCTGTTTGAACCCGCCTTTACCGTCATTCGATTAGAGGCGGGGGAGCCGGAGGAGACGCACCGGGGGACTCAGCGGGAGGTGGCTTATCTGCTCCATCGGCAGTAAACCACGCATGCGCGGTTAGCGGGTACGCTCGACCGCTTTCTCGGCGATCTTGGTCAGTGTGTCGGTGAAGCTTGTGCCAGGCAGCTTGGCCAGCTCTGCCAGGGCTTTATCGACCTGGGCCTGGGCCTGGGCTTTGGTGTAGTCGATGGCGCCGGTACGGCGCACCACATCCATCACCGGTGCCAGATCATCCAGTCCGCCTTTGCGGATCGCTTCGCGCACCAAAGCGCGTTCTTCATCGTTACCTTCGCGCATGGCATAGATGAGCGGCAACGTGGCTTTGCCTTCGGCGAGGTCGTCGCCCACGTTCTTGCCCATCTCTTCGCTGCTTGAGAGGTAGTCCATGACATCGTCCACCAGCTGGAAGGCGATACCCAGATGGCGGCCATACAGACGCAGGGCCTCACGGGCCTGCGCATCGCTGCCAGCGAGGATCGCTCCACACTCGGTCGCCGCCTCAAACAGCATGGCGGTCTTGCCGAGAATCACGTTCATATAGGACTCTTCGGTGGTATCCGGGTTGCGCTGGTTAAGCAGCTGGAGTACTTCGCCCTCAGCGATAACCGTGGTCGCGTTGGAGATCACTTCCATGATCGGCATGCTGCCTATCTCCACCATGATCTGGAACGACCGGGAGTAAAGGAAGTCGCCAACCAGAACGCTTGGGGCGTTACCCCACTTGGCGTTGGCCGTGGCGTTGCCGCGCCTGAGTTCGGAATTATCAACCACGTCGTCATGCAGCAGTGTGGCGGTATGGATAAACTCAATCACGGCGGCCAGCGGGATATGCTGTTTGCCTTCATAGCCACAGGCGTTGGCCGCCAACAACACCAGCAGCGGGCGCAAGCGTTTGCCGCCACTCTCTACGATGTAGTGACCGATGTTTTCGACCAGCGGGACGTTGGAGCCCAGATGGTTGAGAATGTAGTCAGTAACCGCATCGAATTGCGGTTCTATCAGCGGGTTGATCTGGTGTGGCTGCATGGCTGGGGCATGGCTGTCGACAGAATAGTTCGCGAAATGCTAGGGAGATGGTCGGAGAGTGTCAAGAAAAGGCGACGACACGCCGGGATAAAAACGGGATTGTGCTTGAGCTTTGTAGGCGCTTTCTGTATTATTGCGCGCCCTAAGCCTGTCCAACTTTGCTCCCTACCATAGGGTGTCAGCGCCCAAGCGGTTTTGGCCGTTAAGCGGGGCCCTTAGAAGTAGGTTTTCTGACTAGTAGCCGGGCAGGCGTAATACTGGAGAAAAACATGTTTGCAGTTATTGTGAGCGGCGGTAAGCAGTACCGCGTTCAGGAAGGCCAGACGCTGAAGCTGGAAAAGCTGTCGGCTGAAGCGGGTTCCAATGTTGAGTTTGATCGTGTGCTGCTGGTCGGCAACGGTGATGACGTTAAAGTCGGTGCGCCGGTTGTTGAAGGTGCCAAGGTTGCGGCTGAAGTCGTTTCCCATGGTCGTGGCGAGAAAGTGAACATCATCAAGTTCCGTCGTCGTAAGCATCACATGAAGCGTCAGGGCCACCGTCAGTGGTTCACTGAGGTCAAAATCACTGGTATCAGTGGCTAATCAGACAGGAGATTGAATAATGGCTCATAAGAAGGCTGGTGGTTCCACGCGTAACGGACGCGACTCACAGTCCAAGCGCCTTGGTGTTAAGCGCTTCGGTGGTCAGAACGTTATCGCTGGCAATATCCTGATCCGTCAGCGTGGTACCAAGTTCCACGCAGGTGAAAACGTTGGTCAGGGTAAAGACTTCACCCTGTTCGCCAAGGCGGATGGTGTGGTCAAGTTCGAGGTTAAAGGCCCGAACAACCGTAAGTACGTCAGCGTCGTTTCTGCCTGAGCGGCACGCTGAAGTCGAAAAAAGCTCCGCTAAGGCGGGGCTTTTTTTGTTTATAACCCGACTGTTCGGGGTCAATACCTTTCGGGAGGTGAGTTGTGAAATTTGTCGATGAGGCGATCATTACGGTTGAGGCCGGTAAGGGCGGAAACGGCTGCATGAGCTTCCGGCGCGAAAAATTCATCCCGAAGGGTGGTCCTGACGGCGGTGATGGTGGTGATGGTGGCTCTATCTTTGTTGAGGCTGATGATGGGCTGAATACGCTGATCGACTACCGCTATACCCGCCAATACAAGGCACAAAATGGTGAGCAGGGCAGTGGTCGTAACTGTACCGGTGCCAAAGGTGAAGATCTGGTGTTGAAACTGCCGGTGGGTACCACGGTGGTGGATGTGGATACCGATGAAGTGTTGGCTGATCTGACTGAAATCGGTCAGGTAGTTAAAATCGCCCAGGGCGGTTTTCATGGTCTTGGCAATACCCGTTATAAAAGCAGTGTTAACCGTGCGCCGCGGCAGACCACCAATGGTACTCCGGGCGAGCTGCGCCATGTGCGTCTGGAGCTCAAGGTTATTGCTGATGTGGGGCTGTTGGGATTGCCGAACGCGGGCAAGTCTACACTGATTCGTTCTATCTCCGCCGCTAAGCCCAAGGTGGCCGACTATCCGTTTACCACGCTGGTGCCGAACCTTGGTGTTGTGCGTACCGAGGCGCATCGTAGTTTCGTGGTTGCGGATATCCCGGGCATTATCGAGGGTGCGGCTGAAGGTGCGGGGCTGGGGATTCGTTTCCTCAAGCACCTGGCGCGCAATCGGGTGCTGCTGCATCTGGTGGATATGGCGCCCTGGGATGAAGTAACGCCTGCCGAAGCGGCGGTCACTGCGGTCGAAGAGTTGACCAAGTTCAGTCCTACGCTGGCCGAGCAGCCTCGCTGGCTGGTTCTGAACAAGCTGGATCTGCTGCCGGAAGAGGAGCGTGAAAGCGCCTGTCAGGCGGTTCTTGACGCGCTGGAGTGGTCCGGGCCTGTCTACCGGGTCTCGGCGCTGGCGAAAGAGGGATTGTCGCCTCTGGTGCATGATCTGCAGGATTTTCTGGATGCGCGCCGTGCCGCAGCTGCCGAAGATCCGGAGTTGCTGGAGCAGGAGCGTGAGACGCGTGCGATCATTGATCATGAGGCGCGTGAGAACCTGGAGCGTCTCAAGGCTGAAATGCGGGCCCGTCGTCAGGCTCAGAAGGACGGGCTGGATGATGACGATTTCGATGATGACGACTACGACGTGGATGTGGAGTGGGTGCGCTGATAGCGCCTCCCGCCTTGATGATCGCGTTGAAAGCGTTGGGTTTAATAGGATTAAGGGCGGAGTAAGAATACGTGGTAGCGGGTCGTGAAGGATTGGCGCAGCCCGGGCGCTGGGTTGTCAAGATTGGCAGTGCGCTGTTAACCAATGATGGGCAGGGGCTTGATCTGACTGCCATTGGTCACTGGGTTGATCAGGTGGCTCAGCTGCGTAAACAGGGTGTCGAGGTCGTGCTGGTTTCCTCGGGTTCAATTGCCGCGGGTATGCAGCGTCTCGGCTGGAGCGATCGTCCTACCGAGGTACATCGGCAGCAAGCCGCTGCGGCTGTTGGTCAGATGGGGCTGGTTCAGGCGTACGAATCGAGCTTTGCGCGCCATGGACTGCATACCGCCCAGGTTTTGCTGACCCATGATGACCTGTCCAACCGTAAGCGCTATCTGAATGCGCGTTCTGCGCTTTCCACCCTGATTGAGCTGGGTGTTATCGCCGTTGTGAATGAAAACGACACGGTGGTGACCAGTGAAATTCGGTTTGGCGATAACGATACGTTGGGGGCGTTGGTCGCTAACGCAATTGAAGCGGATGCGCTGATTCTGCTGACCGATCAGAGTGGTCTGTATGAGTCGGATCCGCGCAACAACCCGGGTGCGCCCTTTGTGCATGAAGCGAGGGCGGAGGATGATCGTCTTATCTCCATGGCGGGGGGTGGCGGTAAGCTCGGGCGCGGCGGCATGGCCACAAAGGTGCGTGCGGCGCGTCTGGCGGCGCGCTCTGGTGCGCAGACGGTGATCGCCAGCGGGCGTGAGCAGAACGTCTTGCTGAGGCTTGCAGCGGGCGAGCAGCTGGGAACGTTGCTTGTTCCTGAGAAAGAGCCGGTGGCGGCGCGCAAGCAGTGGATCGCGGGTCACCTGCAGGCTCGGGGTTCCCTGGTCCTGGATGCCGGGGCGGTGCGGGCGCTGGTATCCGGTGGCAAAAGCCTGTTGCCCGCCGGTGTGGTGTCGGTGTCCGGTGAGTTCTCCCGGGGTGAGATGGTACTGATGCTGGATGAGGCGGGTGCCATCGTGGCGCGAGGGCTGGTGAACTACGGTATCGAGGATGCGCGTCGAATTATCGGCTTTCCCAGTGCGGAGATTGTAGGGCGGCTCGGCTTTATGGGTGAGCCGGAGCTGGTGCATCGGGATAATCTGGTTCTGGCCTGAGCGCTTCTGATAGTGTGAAATTTAAAAAGCGAAAGCGCCGGCCGATGTCGGCGTTTTTTTATGGCGGTTCTTTTTGAATAAGGAGCTGGGGTCTGTGTCCGGCATCGCGCGGACGCAAAAAAACCGGCCTGGGCCGGTTCTTTTGGAGCTTCGATCCAGCGCTTATGCCAGCGCTTTGATCTTGGCGTTCAGGCGGCTCTTGGTGCGGGCTACCTTGTTTTTCTTGAAGATGCCCTTGTTTACCGCGCTATCCAGCAGCGGCTGAGCAGTCTTGAAAGCTTCCTGAGCTGCAGCCTGGTCGCCGCTGGCAATTGCTTTCAGAACTTTCTTGAAGTATGTGCGCACCATGGAGCGCAGGCTAGCGTTGTGCTTACGACGCTTCTCCGCCTGGCGAGCACGTTTACGGGATCCTGCGGAATTCGCCACGATCTGGCTCCTTAAAATTTGGGTTGATCAGAATACGTCGGTACGTGTGCCGAAAATTAGACGCGAGATTATTCATGTTTGACAGAGGTATGTCAAGCGTCTGAATCTGTTCTGGCGGGATTTTCAGTTTCGTCAGCGTCCGGCGCGCTGTATGATTCGCCGAGCATATCAAGCTTGTGCCTCTCAGGGAATGGCCATCGTGTCCGAGTCTCAGTCAAAATCACCCGGTCTGCTTCGCTCCAGCGGTGTCGTGGGCGTTATGACCATGCTCTCTCGCGTGTTGGGCTTAATCCGTGATGTGGTGATCGCGGGTTATTTCGGCGCCAGCGGCAGCGCAGATGCCTTCTTTGTGGCCTTCAAAGTGCCCAACTTTCTACGCCGTCTGTTTGCTGAGGGTGCGTTCTCGCAGGCGTTTGTGCCCGTGCTTTCGGAATATCGCAGCCAGCGCGACCTGAGTGCTGTGCAGGAACTTGTAAACCGGGTCGCCGGTTCTCTGGGGTCGGTATTGTTGCTGGTAACCTTGGCAGGTGTACTTGGAGCTCCGCTGCTGGCCGTCCTGTTCGCGCCCGGTTTTTATCTGGATGGCGGTGAAAAGTATGATCAGGCGGCGCAGATGCTGCGGATCACCTTCCCCTACCTGATGCTGATCTCGCTGACCGCATTTTGCGGTGCGATCCTGAACGCCTATGAGCGGTTCGCGATACCGGCGTTTACGCCGGTACTGCTCAATATGTCGCTGATCGGATCAGCGGTTCTGCTCAGTCCGCAACTGGAAACGCCGGTGATGGCGCTGGCCTGGGGAGTGCTGATGGCGGGTGCTGTCCAGCTCATGTTTCAGCTGCCGTTTTTGGCTCGATTGCGGCTCCTGCCAGTGCCGGCGTCCGGTTGGAAGGATGAGGGCGTTCGTCGCATATTGCGCTTGATGGTACCGGCGCTGTTCGGTGTGTCGGTAGCACAGATAAACCTGCTGCTCGATACGGTGCTTGCTTCTTTCCTGCAAACCGGCAGTGTGTCCTGGCTGTATTATTCCGATCGTCTTTCCGAGCTCCCGCTGGGTGTGTTCGGGATCGCTATTGCTACCGTGATTCTGCCCAGTCTTTCCCGGCGCCATGCGGAAAAATCAGCCGATCAGTTTTCGCGCACGCTGGACTGGGCGATCCGTATGGTGCTTCTGATTGGCGTACCGGCGGCGCTGGCACTGGTGATACTGGCTGAGCCTCTGTTAACCACGCTGTTTCACTACGGTGCTATGAGTGACCGCGATGTGGTTATGTCGGCGATGAGCCTGAGGGCTTACGGCATCGGACTGGTTGCCTTTATGCTGATCAAAGTGCTCGCGACCGGGTATTTCTCGCGCCAGGATACGGCAACGCCGGTTAAGATCGCGGCCTGGGCCATGGCGGCCAACATGGTTTTTAATCTGATTCTGGTCTGGCCGCTTGATCACGCGGGGCTGGCGCTGGCAACCAGTCTGTCGGCGTTTATTAACGCCGGTTTCCTGTTTCGTGGGTTGTTAAAAGCGGGCGTTTTTCAGCGTCAGCCCGGTTGGGGGCGTTTTACGCTTCGGCTGGTGCTGGCCAACGGTTCCATGGCGCTGTTTCTGCTCGGGCTGGCGCAGGCGCCTGGGCAATGGCTGGAAGCGGATCTCTGGTTGCGCGTGCAGTGGATGGCGCTACTGGTCAGTGGTGGTGTGTTGATTTATGGGGCGGTCCTCTTTCTCTGTGGTGTTCGATTGCGCCATCTGAGAGGTTGATCAGGACTTAATCACCCCGGCGGTTCTGCGGTATACTCCGGCGTTTGCACGGCGCGGATATGGGCGCACGTGGGCAAAGGCATGTTTCTCCGGGTGGTCGATTCATAAATATGGAACTGATTCGCGGTTTACACAATCTGCGCGAACGTCATCAGGGCTGTGTGGCCACGATCGGTAATTTCGATGGTGTTCATCGCGGTCATCAGGCGGTGTTAGCGCAGGTTCACGCTAAAGCGGCGGAGCTGGGGCTGCCCAGTGTGGTGATTATTTTTGAGCCCCAGCCACGCGAATTTTTCACACCCGAGCAGGCGCCTCCGCGTCTGACCCGCTTTGGTGAAAAAGTAAGATTGCTGGAGTTCGCCGGGGTCGAACGCGTGCTCTGCCTGATGTTTAACACGCGGCTGCGGAGCATGTCGGCTGACGATTTTATCCGTCAGCTGCTGGTTGAGCGGCTCCACGTCAGTCATTTCGTGGTCGGGGATGATTTCCGTTTCGGTTGTGACCGTCGGGGAGATTTCGCGCTGTTACGCGAAGCCGGCACGCAGTATGGCTTCAGTGTGGAAGAAACAGCCACCTTTGAAGTTGATCAGGAACGTGTCAGCAGTACCCGGGTCAGAGCCGCGCTGCAGGCCCACCAGTTTGACCTGGCCGAGCGGCTGCTGGGACGTCCATACCGGGTTGCCGGGCGCGTTATGCATGGCCAGAAGCTGGGGCGGGAGCTGGGAGCGCCTACGGCCAATGTGCGTATGCACCGTTTCGCCTGCCCGTTACGGGGCGTCTACGTGGTCGACTGCCTGGTACGGGGTAAGCGCGTGCCCGGCGTTTGTAACGTGGGCATGCGACCGACGGTGCACGGTCGCCAGCCGGTATTGGAGGCTCATCTGCTGGACTTTCAGGGCAACCTCTACGGCGAGTTGGTGCAGGTGGAGTTCAGGCACTTTTTGCGTGAGGAGCGCCGGTTCGACGGGCTGGATGCACTCAAGACACAGATTAGTAGCGATATCGAAGCCGCCCGCCAGTGGCTGGTATCGAGTCGCTCGCACGATTAACGCTGGGACATATTGTTATGACCGATTACAAACCGACTTTGAATTTGCCTGAAACGGCCTTCCCGATGCGCGGGAACCTGCCCAACCGTGAACCTTCACGTCTGGAGCGTTGGGCTGAGATCGACCTCTATGCCAAGTTGCGCGCGGAGGGTAAGGGACGCCCGCAATTCATCCTTCATGATGGCCCTCCCTATGCCAACGGCAATATTCATATCGGTCACGCGGTCAACAAGGTGATCAAGGATATGATCGTCAAGTCGAAGACGCTGAGCGGCTTCGATGCGCCCTATGTGCCGGGTTGGGACTGTCACGGTTTGCCGATTGAGCACAAGGTGGAAACCATGATCGGTAAGGCCGGCGAAAAGGTGCCCTACCGTGAGTTCCGTCAGAAATGTCGCGAATACGCCGCCGAGCAGGTTGAAGGTCAGAAGAAAGACTTTATCCGCCTGGGTGTGATCGGTGACTGGGAAAACCCCTACCTGACCATGAACTTCGATACCGAGGCCAATATCGTTCGCGCCCTGGGCAAAATCATCGCCAACGGTCATCTGGTCAAGGGCTACAAACCGGTTTACTGGAGCGTCGTGGGCCAGTCAGCCCTGGCTGAAGCGGAAGTGGAGTACCAGGACAAAACCTCCACTGCCATCGATGTGCGTTTCACCTTCGTGGATCAGGACAAGGTGCTGAAGCTGTTCGGGGCGGAGGCGATCGCCACGCCGGTATCCGTGGTTATCTGGACCACCACGCCCTGGACTATCCCGGCTAACCAGGCGGTTTCACTCAACGGTGCGCTGGATTATGCGCTGGTGGAAGCGCATACCGAGCAGGGGCTGGACCGTCTGGTGCTGGCTGCCGAGATGGTTGACGACATCATGGCGCGCTGGGGTGTGGATAAGTTCGAAGTGCTCTCTACCTGCAATGGCGCAGCACTGGAGCTGCTCCAGCTTAAGCATCCGATCTACGACAAGCAGGTGCCGGTAATTCTTGGCGATCATGTCACCACCGATGCTGGTACCGGTGCCGTACACACCGCCCCCGATCACGGTATGGAGGATTTTGTGGTCGGTCAGCAGTACGGTCTGGAGACCCTTAATCTGGTGCAGGCTAACGGTACCTATACCGATGCGGCGGGCGAGTTTGCCGGTATTCATGTTTACAAGGCCGATGAGCCAGTCTGTGATGCGCTGTCCCGTGAAGGCAAGCTGGTTCATCTCAAGCGCTTCCAGCACAGCTACCCGCACTGCTGGCGCACCAAGACACCGCTGATCTACCGGGCGACGCCGCAGTGGTTTGTCTCCATGGAGGAGAAGGGACTCAAGAAGCATGCGCTGGAAGCGATTCAGGGGGTGCAGTGGTTCCCGGACTGGGGCCAGAATCGCATCGAGGCGATGGTCGATCAGAGTCCGGACTGGTGTGTCTCCCGTCAGCGCACCTGGGGTGTGCCGATCACACTGTTTACCCACAAGCAGACCGGTGAGCTGCATCCGCGTACCCAGGAGTTGATCGAACAGGTGGCGCAGAAGATCGAAGCGGGCGGTATGGATGCCTGGTTCGAACTGGATGCCAAAGAACTGCTGGGTAATGAAGCGGACGACTACGATAAGGTTACCGATACGCTGGATGTCTGGTTCGATTCCGGTGTGACCCACTACTCGGTACTGGCTCAGCGCGACGGCCTGCGTTTCCCGGCGGATATGTATCTGGAGGGCTCGGATCAGCATCGAGGCTGGTTCCAATCCTCGCTGAAAACCTCCATTGCTATCAACGAGTGCGCGCCCTATAAGCAGGTGCTGACCCACGGCTTTACCGTCGATGAGAAGGGCTACAAGATGTCCAAGTCGCTCGGTAACGTGATCGCGCCGCAGGAGGTAACCGACTCTCTGGGTGCCGATATCCTGCGTTTGTGGGTGGCCTCCACCGACTACTCCGGCGAGATGGCCGTGTCCAAGCAAATCCTGCAGCGCACGGCAGACTCCTATCGCCGTATCCGTAATACAGCGCGCTTCCTGCTGGCCAACCTGAACGGCTTCGATCCGGCCACCGACATGGTGCAGCCCGAGGAGATGCTGGCGCTGGACCGCTGGGCCGTTGATGCGACTGCACGTCTGCAGAAAAAGGTGACCGACGCCTACGATGGCTACCGCTTCCTGGATGTTTATCAGCAGGTGCATAACTTCTGCGTCCGTGAGCTGGGCGGCTTTTATCTGGATATCATCAAGGACCGCCAGTACACCACCAAACCAGACAGTCTCGCGCGCCGCTCCTGCCAGAGTGCGCTTTACCACATCGCGGAAGCGCTGACCCGCTGGATCGCACCGGTCCTGACGTTCACCGCCGAGGAGATCTACGAAGTGCTGCCGGGGCAGCGTCGTGAATCTGTGCTGCTGACCACCTGGTACGACGGTCTGAGCACGGCAGCCTTCGATGATGAATTTGGCCCTGATTTCTGGCAGCAGGTGATGGCCGTCAAGGACGCGGTTAACAAGTGCCTGGAAGACGCCCGTAACGAGAAGCTGGTCAAGGCCTCCCTGGCTGCTGAAGTCACCTTGTACGTGGATGAGACGCTGCAGGCATTGCTGTCCAAACTGGGTGATGAACTGCGCTTTGTCTTGATTACATCCGTGGCGCGCCTGGAGCCGCTGGCCGATGCAGCTGACGCCCGTGACACCGACGTGAACGGGCTGAAGGTGGCGATTAAGGCATCGGAGCAGGCCAAGTGTGGCCGCTGCTGGCACCATCGCGAAGATGTGGGGCAGCACAGTGAAGATCCGGAGCTGTGTGGGCGTTGCATTGATAACGTGAAAGGAGCGGGCGAGCAGCGTCAGTACGCCTGATGGATACACTGCAGAATAAAGCCAGCGCTCTGCGCTGGCTCTGGCTGACGCTCGTAGTTTTGGTAGCGGACTGGGTCACCAAATATCTGGCTGATACCCGGCTCGACTATGCTGACCCCGTGCCGATACTGCCGGTGTTTGACCTTACCTTGCTCTACAACCGAGGGGCTGCCTTCAGCTTTCTCGCCGGTGGTGATGGTTGGCAGCGCTGGTTTTTTATTCTGGTCGCCGTGGCTGTGAGTCTGCTGCTGCTGGTCTGGATGAAGCGCTCACCCTTAAAGCCCTGGTGGTTAGGCTGCGGTCTGGCACTGCTGCTCGGCGGTGCTCTGGGCAACCTGTATGACCGTATTATCCATGGGCATGTGGTCGATTTCATTTCGCTGCATTATAGCGGGTGGTACTTCCCCGCGTTTAATCTGGCCGATACCGCGATCACACTGGGTGCCGGACTGCTGATCATCGATATGTTGATTGGCGATAAACAATCTTCACAGAGGTAACAACATGAGTGAACTGGCTGTGGGGCCGGGTCGGACCGTCACCCTGCATTTTGCGATCAAACTGCAGGACGGGCAGATTGTCGATTCCAACTTTGAAGCAAACCCTGCGACCTTTACTTTTGGTGACGGTAATATCCCGGAAGGGTTCGAACAGGCGATGCTGGGCCTGAAGGCGGGCGAACATGCCGAACTCACCATCGCACCGGAACGTGGTTTTGGGCAGCATAACCCCTCCAATGTGCAGGTTATGGCACGCAGTGAGTTCAAGGATATGGATCTGGAACCGGGGTTGGTGGTCTCTTTTCAGGAGCCAGGTGGCGAAATACCGGGCATCGTGACCGAGTTTAACGATGACAAAGTTTCAGTGGATTTTAACCATCCGCTGGCCGGAAAAACCCTGTTGTTCGAGGTCAATATTCTCGACATCAGCTAGCTATTTTTGGGGACCCAGTCTGCTATAGTTCAAAGGACGAACGAATGTTTGGACAGGGATATGCGGCGACAAATCGGATTTACCCTCATCGAGCTCATGATCGCGCTGGTGGTCCTGGCTGTTTTGGCTGTGGTCGGCGCCCCTGCCATGAGCTCTTTCTTCGAAAAACGGCGCGTCACCGATGCCGCCATGGCCGTGTACAGCCAGCTGCAGCTGGCCCGGTCCACAGCGATTGCAAATTCCACGGATATCACCGTTGTGGTTTCTGGCTCGGGCAGCTCCTGGGTTATTGGGCTGACCGATGACGACGACAACAGCTGCGATCTATCTATCACCGCAGAAAATGTTCAGACTAATTTTGATAACGGGGATGCAGATCCCTTCGGCGATGCCTGTGCGATAGATACGGATCTGGATGATGCTGATCCCAAAAAGCAGGAACTACATCGTTTGTCTGCTGATCAATTTTCCGGTGTGACATTCAGTGCGCCCGACGATGGCTGGACTCTTATTTTCGATTCGATGCGCGGAACGGCCCCTGCCAGAAACGTGACATTCACCAGTGATGGTGATGCGGCCTATAACCTGTCTGTGTATGTCCTTCCTCTGGGACAGGTGAAAGTCTGCTCGTCAAATATGCCAGGATATGGAAGTTGCCCATCATGAAGAAGAATATCAGACAAGCGGGCATGTCCCTGATCGAACTCATGATTGCCATCTTCGTCGGTCTTATTGTTGTGGCTGGCGCGCTTACCGTTTACGTCAACACAGTCTCCAGCAGCTCCAGTACGTTGAAGATGTCGATGCTTAATCAGGAGCTCAGTACTTTAATGAGCGTGATGGCCATGGATATTCGCCGTGCGGGTTACAGCGGGCTGATTACGACCAGCCCAGTTTTGGATAACGGGTTTCAGGTGGATGCGACACCTGAAGATCCAAGTGATCCGAGTGATCCCGACATCGGTAAGCAGATGATTACGCGAGTCATTGATACCTATGGTGATGATGGCAGTGATATTACCGACGTGGTGAGCGCTCCGGGCGCAAACTCACCCGGTGAATGTATCTTATATGCCTATGATGCAAACCTCGACGGTAATGCCGATAACTCTGAGTTTATTGGCTTCAGGCTGGTTTCTGGAGCTGTAGATATGAGAAATAGCGTCACGGATGCTTCAGCCATAGTGGATAACAATGATGGAGGCGGCGCTAATTACCCGGATAGCTGTGCAGATGCGAGTGGAAGTTGGGAAACGGTAACCGACGATGAGCTAATAGAAATCACCGAGCTGACTTTCAATCTCGATAAATCCACGTGCCTCAACACGACCGACAGCGCTAAGGCTGATTGCTATGATGCCGCTAACACCCCTGCGACTGGCGATATCACCATAGAAAACTACGTGGTTACCATTCGGATAGCGGGGCAACTGAAAAACGACCCCATTGTCAGGGCTGAGCTGGAGCAGGATGTCCAGATCCGCAACGCCATAGTGAGGGAGAGATGAAATGATTAACTCAACCCATTCTCCCAGGCGGGAAAAAGGCGCCGTTACCCTCTTTATGGCGGTGATCGTCTTGGCCCTGATTACCATCGTTGCCTTCTACACCACCCGTACAGTCCTTTTCGAAACCAAGGTTCAGGCGAATAATCTGCGAGCCAAGCAGGCGTTTGAGGCGTCGGAAGCCGCGCACTCCTATGTTCTGAATGTGCTGAATGACACGGCTGATAACAAAGAGCAGTTGGCTGATATCGATCTAAATGATGACTGTTACCGATCCGTTAACGGTGAAGATTGGTACGACCTGAAGTGCAGAGCTAACGTCTTGGGGTGGCCTGACTTTACGTACTCAGCCAACGTAAGGCTAGATACGGTAACTGTCTCGGGCGGATCGGACGAGGTAGACCGGGTCAATATCATCGGCTTCAGCGAGGATACCCGGGCCAAGCATTATATTTTCCAGACTCTTGTCCAGGAGCGGCCGCTACCCAATGCTCCGTTGACCCCCATCACGGCGAAAGGTGGCTTCATCGTGCAGGGCTCCGCGACA
This sequence comes from Marinobacterium litorale DSM 23545, assembly GCF_000428985.1. Lineage (GTDB taxonomy): Bacteria > Pseudomonadota > Gammaproteobacteria > Pseudomonadales > Balneatricaceae > Marinobacterium_D > Marinobacterium_D litorale. Next base: position 50,905 of record NZ_AUAZ01000011.1, read on the forward strand.
GTTTATAACCCTGAAGGTGTCTCTACGATCTGGAGCGGTGGCGATGTGGATCTGACTCAAAACGCTTCCAGCTCGACCTTCGTGGCAGACCCCAGCTATAACGTTAACGCGGCAGATGGCTATCCTGCCTGCCTTGATGAATCCATGACCTGCCACATGGTGACGACATCCACTCAAATAGCTGCTGGCCCGGATATTATCGAGTTCGATAACAACCTGAAAAACTTAAGCGATGAAGAGCTGTTTGAGCACTTTTTCGGATTTCCCATGGATGAGTATGTGGATCGCTTCGCAACGATAGAATTGGATGTCGATGCTGGCGATGAAGTCAGCAGCATTAACAATGCGACGGGTGAAGTGGTCTATATCGATGCCGGTAGTGGAATTGATATAGGTTCAAGTGACTTGAAAACCGTTGGTTGTAGCTACGATATTACCGGTGTTAATGCAGACAATAATGGTGGATACCTACCAAGCGAAACCTGTGCAGATAGCCCGCTAAAACCGACAATCGTTATTATTGATGGTGATGTTTCTTTCAAAGGGTTACCGGTTTTCTACGGCATTCTTTTTGTTAAAGGGGAGCTCTCGGGCAACGGTACCCCGGCGGTGGAGGGGGCGATGATAATGACAGGCGCAAGTGGTTCAACCGGTAGTGTCGATGTCTGGTATAACTCCAATATGTTGCAGGCTCTGAATGATCAGGGTGATTTCTTCGGCCTTTCCGGGGGCTGGCGGGATTGGGCGAATTAAAGCCTCATCGATAGATTGGCCTGGGAGGCATGAGCAATGAAGAACCTTAATATGAGAAAAGCCAGAGACCAGGGCTTTACAATGGTTGAGGTGTTAATCGCCTTTGTCATTGTTACCGTGGGGCTTTTGGCAATAGGCGTATTGCAGTCTGATATTATTGGAACAAGCGCTGAGTCAAAATCCCGAACCGAGGCGCTGACAATAGCGGAAGGGCAGCTTGAGAACTTTCGTTCAATCCATTTTAACTCTGAAGTCACTGATCAAGAAACTTGGTGTGATGATATAGCCGGAGAGGTCAAATCACCGGATCAGCCCACAGGTGAATATATAAACGACTATGCGCTATCAGCTGAGCTTACCTTGAGCTACGTGTCGGGGCCGGGCAGTGATGGTAAATATGGTACGGGCGATGACGTGGTTGCAACAGCGACCGTCAACAGTGATACCAGTGATGTTAACTCCGTTTGCGACGCGTATGGGGCGAGCCTACGCCCAATGGGAGGAGAGCTGGTACTTGAATTGAGCTGGGATGGCAGTGATCAGCCTATCGCGTTAAATACTAGGCTCTCCTATCTCGATCCCAAAACGCTGGTCGCCAACGTCGGCGCCTTGACAGATGGTGCGATTGATTCACCGGCAGGTCGTGCGGTTATTGGTGAGGGCTATAAGCAGGTAGAGAGTAACGATGCCCTTGATAAAAACGACGACGGCACAGCAACGGTGGAAGATGGCAACGACCTTTTGCTGGTTGATCAGCAAGGTAAAAGCGGCGATGTGGATGACCTTAACAAGAAAGTCTATCTGACGCTGGAAGAAGCCTGTGTATCGGGTAACTGTACACAATTTGTTTCAATTTCTGGTCGAATTTATGTGGATCGTGATGCGCTCAAGATAAATAGTAACGCATCCTTCGATTTCTCTAATTTCTTTATAAAGGCTTCGGACGCCTCATATTGCCGGCTTTGGAAGGAGGGTGTTGGGGATATACCATCCACGTCCGATGTTTCTCAGCCCTATAAAACGCCGAATGAAGATTACGATTTTGTCAGCTACACCTGTTATCTTGGTGGTGGCTGGTATGGCAATATCGGGATGATCTTAAACGGCGGGGTCACCAAGAAAGATAAGTTATGTATGGGCGATCCTAACTCTAACGATCCTGATGAGGAGCTAGCCATAGAATACCGAAGGGCGTACCGGGGTATGCTTCAGAATGCAAGTTTGACCACGGGGGTAAGTTCAATCGGTATCCTGGATGGCGCTCAACTTACCGGCCATGATTTCGTTTATTCACAGATGAACGGTAATGACATCGAGGGTGAGAAGTGTCGTGATAACTTTACGGTGGTTCGAGAGGATTCAAAGTACACACGGGATAATCTTTTAGTTGCATCGGCGAATGCCAGCCCCGATGATCCGGGGGACAATAATCTGACGGGAAAAGCCTTTGAGGGTAACCCCACGGATTTCTTTTGTCTGAATGAGGCGACAACGGTCCGTGATATTGATGGCAATAATGTCACCGTGCCACTGATAGACGGTGGCCTAGATGGCAGCGGCAATTATGTGGTCGATGATAACGGCAACTATATCGATATTACTGGCAGTGTGACGGCGGCCACTGTTCCCGGCAGTTGTCCCTACGATCCCACCGGTGCTGCTGTCGATAAGCTGTTTGTTGAAGTGCAAGTCGAGTTCCCCGCCTCCGTGGCCGACGCTGATTTCACCCTTAACATCGTCGATAACGAGACAACCTGTGATATCGCCAGTGGTGCCGGAACGGCTTTACATGTCTATCGCTGTATGGTGTTTGAAGAGGGGGACAACGGCTGGTCAGGAACCATCGAGATTGAAACGAAGCCGGATACCCAGGAATGCGCGCCAGTTTCACTGCCTTATTCGGGGTTGACCGGCGATAATGGCAGTGTTGTCGATGAGGGGGATACCGATATTATCTGCACAGCGATTGAGGAAGCATGATCGTGGCTATTTTCGCGTTAACAAAAGCGCCGCATAAAGCGAGAGGGAGTAAAGGCTTTACCCTGATCGAGGTGATGATCGTGGTCGTCGTCATCGGCATACTCGCGGCCATCGCCTATCCCAGCTATACGGACTACGTGCGTAAGTCACGTCGTGCGGATGGTATGAATACACTGATGGCATTGCAGTTGGCGCAGGAGAAGATGCGGGCGAACTGTAAATATTATGCTTATGCGCTTGCGGGAGCCGATGTTTGCAATAGTGCCGGTACTGTTGATGCTCATACAACTACCGTGGATTTCGACTCTGCGAGCCCTGAAGGCTATTACACGATAGCAATCCTCATTACTGATGACGACGGTAATGATGTGAGAGCCAATAGCGTACGGTACGTTGCTAAGGCCACGGCTCAAGGAGATCAGGCTCAGGATGACGAAGAGGGACAGAGTTGTGCGACGTTGACGCTGACAGTCAACGCGGCAAACCCTCAAGGGGATAGAGCACCAGAGGAATGCTGGTGATGTTCAGCCGTTATGAGGCCAAGGTGGTCTAAGGCTGGTTAGTCGAAAAGAAAATTAAAAGGAGCTGGTTGTGTCCAAGGATCGGACAGAAACCGGCAGCTTCAAGAAATGCTGTTACCGGAGAAACGGATTTTCTCTGGTCGAGCTGCTGGTCGTTGTTTCTATATTAGTGATTCTCGTTTTCGTGGGTGTGCCCTCGGTCAACGGCTTTTTCGCCAGCGCCAAGCGGCAGGGAGCCCTGTCTGAATTACGTTCAATGCTTTCGCTGGCGCGTAGCGAGTCGATTTCCCGTTGGGAGCGAGTCACGGTTTGTCGCTCCATCGATGGCGCGGTCTGTGCCGGTACCGGAAAAATGGGGACGATTCCCTGGCAGGGGGCGATCACCTTTGTTGATCTGGACAAGGACCGTCAGTATCAGGCTGGTACTGAAGCCCTGGTATCGTCAATGGAGCCGGGCGATGGTGTTGCGTTTACCTGGAACCGGGGCGATTCCCTGAGTTACCAGCCGGACGGTACGGTCACCGGCGGTTCAAACGGTACTTTTCAGTTCAGTTTTGCTCATGACGGCTCATCCTGTCGTGTTGTGCTGTCCATGTCAGGACGCAGCCGTCAGAGTTGTCCTTGAGCTGTTTTGCAGGATTCTAACGCCATTGCACGGTGTTGAGCCTGATCATGAAATATACTGATTAGACTTTTACTGACCGGATGATCTGGTTATAGTTTTAGTACTACAGGTCCCTGCTCAGGGGGATAGAAAAGGTGTGCTGATCATGGCCTCGTCTAAAGGCTTTTCGCTTATCGAGCTAATGATAACGATTAGTATCTTGGCTATCGTTGTTTTTATAGGGGTTCCCGGCTTTCAAAATATGCTGGGTGCCAGCCGTGAGAGCGCCTCCAGAGAAAGTCTCTTTTCAGCCCTGCAACTGGCCCGTGCCGAAGCCGTTACCCGTGGAACTCAAGTGACTGTCTGCCAGCGTAATGCGGGTGCGACGGCATGTGATAATGACTCCAGCTGGGGGCAGGGCTGGATGGTTGTGACGGCAGGGGGCGAAGTGCTTCAAGCCTGGGATCCGCTCAATGGGGGCGCAGCACTGGCTGTAGCCGGGGGGGCGGACAGTGTGGTGTATCAGCCGGATGGTGGAATCCAGGGAGTGGCCCGGACCTTCACACTGAGTGTGAACGGTAACGATGCCTGTTTCCGGCTTGGGCTTACCGGTTCTATGTCATCGGTAGGCTGTCCATGATGATGGAAAGGAGTGTGTAATGAACAGTCATGGCATTAAGCAGGGCGGTTCGACGTTGATCGAGGTCCTGGTCGCAATGCTGGTGATTTCGGTCGGCCTGTTAGGGGTTGCCGGCACACTTTCCTTTTCTGTCAAAAGTAACCAAAGCGCCTACCAGCGCTCGCAGGCTGCAATTCTGGCTTACGATCTGGCCGACAATATGCGTGCTTCGCGCCCGGCAGCGATTAATGGTGAGTTCAACGATGACTGTGATCCCAATACATCGCTTGCTTGTCAGTACCGGCAAGCCTGGGATCAGCGTCTGGCTGCTGAAATCAATGCGGCAACGGCTACGGTTGCTCAGGCTGCGGGTGATGCAGCGGATATTACAATCACAGTAACCTGGAACGACTCCAGGGGGGCGGTGACAGATGGACAGGGAAATGGCTCAGCGGATACGAGCCCGGAAAACCAGACATTCCTGCTCGATACCCGGCTCTGAGCGGATGACGATGAGCAGGCGAGAAGTCGGTTTCAGTCTGGTTGAGCTGATGATAGCCATGCTCATCGGGCTTTTCATCGTGCTCGGCGTTGTGCTGGTATACGCGAGTGCGGTTCGTACCCAGGTGCTTAACGAGTCGCTTTCGCGAGTCCAGGAAAACGGTCGCTTCGCCGTCTCCTTCCTTTCCCGCGATATTCGAATGGCCGGCTTCAGTGGAGGGTGTCCGAAAGCTCCAAAAGTCCTTCTTGACGTGGATGCTACCAATGCAAACTATGACTTATTGAGTCTAGATCAGTCGGTGATGGGTTGGGATAATAGCTCTGGGCCACATTCCGCCTTTCTTACAGGCTATCAGGCGGGAACGGATGTGATTTCTTTACAGTATGGGGCGAGTGGGCGGACGCTCATTGCTCGTAATAACCAATCGCACGAGACTTCACTTAACGTAACAACAGCAACTGATGTTCCGAAAGATAGCGTGGTCTTAGTGACCGATTATCAGTCGTGTGATTTGTTTCGAAACAGAAGTGCTAGTAACGCGACTACGCTGAATCGCGCGCCGGGCTCTCCTAATCCATCGCCCCCAAACAAGAGCCCAGCAAGTTCGAATCCCTACAGCACTGCATATAATGGGGAAATCTTCGTCTCTATATTTGAAAGTGTTATTTACTACATAGGTACTGGAGCCAATGGGCGACCAGCACTCCGCCGAGTCCGCTTTTCACAGGGTATCGGTGCCAGCAACGCTTCCGAAGAGCTGGTCAGTGATATCGCCGATATGCAGATCGAGTACGGTGTCGACGCCGATCGTGACAGGGACCCCGAAAACTTTGTGAATGCCGGGGCTGTTGGCGACTGGGGTGATGTCATTGCCGTCCGTCTCTGGCTGTTGACTGAAGGTCAGAACGGCAATGTCTTGGAGACACCGCAGCAGCTGCCCGCTCCGTTCAATGGACTGGATGTCTCCGACCGGAGGCTGCGTCGCGTGTTTACCGCTACCAGTGCGATCAGGAACCGACTGCCATGAAACCGACCTATTACCGACGTAACGAAAGCGGTGCTGTGCTGATTGTCTCATTGATCATGCTGGTCGTTATCTCCATCGTAGGCTTCAGTACGGTCAAGCTTTCTGTGATGGAAGAGCGGATGGCGGGTAACCTGATGGACTCCGAGCGTGCTTTTCAGGCTGCGGAAGCGGCTCTTCGGGCGGGAGAGGCTGCCGCTCAGGCAGCCTACCCTGATACTGACAACATCCCTGATGGGACTGTCACCCTGGCAGGCCCAAACGGCGATACGTTCAATGCGCAGTACCAGGTGGAAGAGGTTATAAGCTATGAGGTGTCGTTGAAGGCAGGGGAGCCTGTCGACACTAGCGGAACGATCGTCCGGGTTACAGCCCAGGCTAATGGTCTAACGGGAGTCAGAGCGATTTCGCTGGAGTCGACCTACCAGGTAACGGAATAAGTACAGGTGACTATTATGCAACGTTACAAACTCACTATGCTGAGCGTGGGCTTTCTGGCTTTCGCAGTATCGGCTAACGCAGAAGTCGCCCAGGAGCCTCTGTTTCTTGGCGGGGGAAACGTCCCCGGTAACCTTGCCATCGTCCCGTCAGTCGAGTTTCCGACCGTTAATAGTGTAGCCAACCTCGATAGCAGCTATAACCCGGACAAGGCCTACATCGGCTATTTTGATTCCAATAAGTGCTACGACTACGAGGGTAGCAACACCGAAAGCGAGCGCCATTTTTATCCTGTTACTGTCACCAATAACATGCGCTGCCCCGGCCCGGTCTGGAGCGGTAACTATCTGAACTGGGCGACGACCCAGACCATCGACCCTTTCCGCTGGGCCTTGACTGGCGGGTTGCGCGTTAAGGATACACCCACCGAAACCTGGGTCGAGAAGGCGCGCCACGATGGACAGGGCAGCTACTTTCCTCAGCGCACCGTCAGTGGTTCTTCACTCGTTGCTGACGTGACACCGTTCAGCGCAGATTGGGTCAGAACCGATATCGACGGCCTGGATAAACAGATGCGCTTTGAACTGCCCGGTGATGCTACCTTGCAAGCCGGGGGTGGCGATGCGCCGACGACTCGCGTCGTGTTTGAAGACTCGGGAGCCGGGAACGGTAACAACTTGGCTTACTGGACGGATTACCGAAGCGGTGATCTTGACCGAAATAGAGATTCCGACGGGTATAGAAGCGCGCCGGCCTCCATCGAAAAAGACAATAATAATGATCCCGATGGCGGTTATGCCAGCATCGGCGAAACGTTGAACACCCGTACCTTTACTTTGCATGGCTGGTTCCGCTATGAGGGCGGCGGCGGATCTCTGGTACGGTTGGCTGTATCGGATAACAATGCTGACGGCTATGGTTTCAGCATCGGCCCCAATGATATCCGTGTGGAAAAGCGCAATAACGGGGGCGCTTCGAATATGGGCGGCTCCGCGGGCTGGAATCGTTCGGACGATACCTGGTATCGATTTGAGTTCATTGGCCAGGCCGATAATCGATTCGAACTTAAGGTCTATAGCGAGTCGGGCAATCTGCTCCAGTCCGTGACCAGCTCGTCTGACAGCTCCTACAGTGATTTCTCAAGGATCTATATTCATGGTGGTCATCGATTTTATATCGACGACCTTCGCCTGGAAGTGACTGAAGGGGGGGGCGGTGCCGGCAACTGGCCTTACGTTGATCAGGGTAGCAATCACTATGACGCCGCTGTTCGGGTCAAAGTCTGCGACGACAGCGTCGGCGTTGAAGCCAACTGTGTTCAGTACTCACAGGGCTGGAAACCGGAAGGTTTGATGCAGGAGTACTCGGATCGGATTCGTTATAGCGTTTTCGGGTATCTGAATGACAGTGATAAAGGGCGTGATGGCGGCGTACTTCGCGCCAGTCAGAAGTTTATCGGGCTGCGCGCCCGTGATCCAAATTCCGGCTGGGGCGTGAACAGTGCGGCGGAATGGAGTGAAGTAACGGGCCAGCAGGTCCGCAACCCGGACTCATCAGCCGCGTCGAGTACGGCCAGTTATTTCGGAATCACTGTCGAAGACAGCGGTGCGATGAACTACATCAACAAATTCGGCGAGCTGAACTCAAACAACTTCAAGTCGAACGATCCTGTGAGTGAGCTCTATTACACGGCAACCCGGTATTTCCGGGGCCTGTCGGCCGTGCCTGAATATTCGACACGCTCACCGGCACATGATTCAAATCCGAGTTCGTCTACTAAAGCGCGCTGGGTGGATGGTTTCCCGGTGGTTAGAAGTTGGGACGATCCTATTCAGTACAGCTGCCAGAAAAACGTGATCCTGGGGATTGGCGACGTCTACACGCACAACGACCAAAACCTGCCGGGCCGCACCGGTACTTCTGGAGAGCCATCGCGCCCATCGGCGGTCTCGTCAGACAATGAAGTCGATGTCGAAGCGCTGAATGCGGCCGTTGGCGCGCTGGAAGGGATGAATCTTAACGACGAAGGTCGCTTTGGTTCGACGCGTAACGCCGGTTATATGATCGGTCTGGCCTTTGATGCGAGGACTCGCGATATACGGGATGATATCGATGGCAAGCAGACAATCAAAACCTACTGGGTGGATGTTCTTGAGAACCAACGGCTGGAAGGGATCGGGCGCAACCAGTATTGGTTAACTGCGAAGTACGGCGGTTTCGAGCCCCGTTGCCCAGCCAATAATGCAAACTGCACTTTGCCGGAAATTGATGGCCCTTATGACGGAGATATCCCGGATCCCTTGCCTGAAAACTGGTGGTTTACCAACGGTGAAGTGCTTACCCAGTCCAACGCCAACCTCAAGCGCACCGATAACTACTATCCTGCCGGTCAGGCGGACACGATGGTGGACGGGCTGAAAAAGGCGTTTGCCGATATCGCCGCCAATCTGAAAAGTACCGCAACCTCGCTTTCGTTTAACAGTAGCCGTTTGAAGACCGGTTCGCTGCTGTATCAGGCGCTACTGGATACCACATACTGGAGTGGGGACCTTCAGGGCAGTGTTATCGCCTCCGATGCCACCGTTGCCGACACGCCGTCATGGAGTGCGGCTGACAAACTGGACGCGCTCAACGCTGCTGCCCTTGCTACGCGTAAGATCGTCACCGGCTCGGACCTTGCGTCCGATGGTGATGGCGGTATGCAGACTGGCGGTGGGCGTGCGTTCCTCTGGAGCAGCCTGACCGCATCTCAGCAGTCCGCACTGGAAAAGGATGATGAAAACGGCGCCGTCGTGAATTCGAGCACTGCTGAACGCCGTCTTGAATATTTGCGTGGTAACCGGAGCCATGAGCAGACCTACAACATGCGGGCCCGGGGAAGCCGTTTGGGTGATATCGTCAATTCAGACCCACAATATATCCATCACGATAACTTTGGCTACGCGGCGCTCTCCTCAGAAAACGGTTTCACTGATGCGATCGGTGATGCATATACGAGCTACCGCACCAGTGCGAACTACCAAAATAAGACCCCGGTGGTTGTTGCCGGGGCTAACGATGGCATGTTCCACATTTTTGATGCAGCCGATGATGGGGGCGACGAGCTCTTTGCCTACGTGCCGGTGAGTATCTTTGATCAGCTCTATAAGCTGACCAAGCCTGACTACATCCACCAGTATTACGTGGATGGTACCGCGCGCCTGGGCGATGCCTGGCTCGGTGATGTGACAGGCTGGAGAACGCTGGCTGTGGCGACCACCGGGGCCGGGGGTTCCGGTGTCTTTGCGCTGGATATTACCGAGCCTGAGTTGATGAGCGCGACCAGCCTGTTGTGGGAGTATTCGAATCCCAAGATGGGGCTTCTGGTGCAGCAGCCCTCTTTGGTGGCGTTGGCGACTGGACGGTTCGGTGTCGTTGTGACCAGTGGTTATGATGCTCCACAGTCTGAAGGTTATGTCTGGATTCTCGATGCCGAGGACGGCAGCCTGATCAAAGAGTTCGAATTGCCTTCTGGAGAGCTTGGTGCCCCGCTGGTGATCGATCTTGAGCGAGATCGGGTTGCGGATCGTATCTACGTGGGTGATACGGAAGGTAATATCTGGCGGTTGGATATCGAGGGTTCCAACGTGAATCAGTGGGGGGCTATTGGCGATCTGAAGCAGGGTAATACCGTGCTGCCTCTTTATACCGCCCTGGATCCTGCAGGCAATCCGCAGCCGATTACCGCACCGCTGACAGCGGCATACAGTGAAACGGATGATCCGATGCTGTTTTTCGGTACTGGCAGCTATCACCAGGTGAATGATATCTCCGTAGGGCAGTCCCCACAGGTACAGACGTTCTATGGAATTATTGATAAGAGTGAGAGCAGCAGCGGCCGGGGCGACCTGACCATGCAGGAGATACAGCTCGAAACCCAGACCGGCGATTTTGCGGCTCGCGTCGTGAGCCAGAATACACCGCTCAGCGATAGCGATGGCTGGTACCTGGATTTGCAATGGGCAGCGGCAAACGGTGGCCCTGGCCCCAATGGGGAGCGTGTGGTATCTGAGGCGAGCTTTGCCGGGCACCAGGTGGTGTTCAGTACCCTGATTCCCTCCAGTGATCCCTGCGAAGCCGGCGGCGACAGCTGGATTATGGCGCTGAATATGTACCACGGTGGACGTGGTGACGATTTCTTCGACTATAACCAGGACGGAGTCGTGGACGGCAACGACAGTGTCACCATTACGGTTCAGGACGAAGAGGGTAACGATGTTGAGGTCGAAGTGCCCGGTTCAGGTATTAAGGAAGAACCCTCCAACGGTATTATCAAGTCACCATCGGTACTGACGGCTGATGATGGGACCCGGTATGTTTGTTATGCAGGCTCCGGCGATACCGAAAAGCGCTGTGTTTTGGTACAGGGTTCAATGGAACAGGGACGTCAGTCCTGGCGTGAAATTATCCCCAACTAGGAAGTTGTAGCTTAAATGAGTAAACAGCAACATGGCTTTTCCCTGATTGAACTGATGATTGCAGTCGCGATCGTGGGAATTTTAGCGGCGGTGGCCTATCCGGCCTATACGGAGCACATCCGCGAAGCGCGGCGCTCCGATGCCCGGGTTAGTCTGTTGGAGCTGACCCAGTTTATGGAGCGCTACTACACCAGCAATGGGCGCTACACGGAAACCGCCGCTGCGGACTCAGGAGGGCCCGCCCTGCCTTTTACGGAATCTCCTCGGGATGGCAGTGACAAGTATTATGACCTTTCGTTACTGGACGTGAATCCCAACGACCTGACCGCTACTGCCTATACCATCCGCGCGGTGCCCAAGGGAGCTATGGCCGGTGATACCTGTGGCACCTTGACGATTAATCAGGCGGGCGTCAAAGGTGCCGGTGGCGACCTGGACGACTGCTGGGGGCTTTAAGTCAGCTGCATTGCGCCCCCTCAACCCCGCGACCCGACCGATGTGTTAACCTACGTTCCTTCGTAGTCTTGCGGGGATCTGTTCAGTGAGTATCCGTTCTGTCGTAGTAGTAGGTGCCGGCGTTATCGGCCTGATGACCGCCCGAGAGCTGGCGCGGGCCGGCATCGATGTAACTCTGATCGACCGTGGTTCCTGTGCCCGGGAGGCATCCTGGGCCGGTGGCGGTATCGTTTCTCCCTTATATCCCTGGCGTCATGGTGAAGCAGTGACCCGCCTCGCGCTCTGGTCGCAGAGCAGTTATATCCTGCTGGCGCAGGAGCTAAAAGATGAAACCGGCTGTGATCCTGAGCTGCGCCAGAAAGGGATACTGATGGTTGACGTCCACGACGAGGCCGAAGCGCTGAGTTGGGGCCACCACCACTATCGGCCACTAACGCGTGTAGACCGTGCTTTCATTCAGGAGAAAGAGCCGCACATCAACAGCGCGTTTGAATCGGCCATGTGGATGCCGGAAGTGGCCAGTATCCGTAACCCCCGGTTGGGGCGTGCGTTGCGCTTGAGCGTCGAACTTAATCCGCGTATTCGTCTGCTGGAGAATTGTGCTGTTGAAGCCTTCCAGTTGGAAGGTGAACGGGTCAGCGGTGTAAAAACGGCATCAGGCGAGGTGTTGTCGGCCGATGCGACGGTGATAGCCGGAGGAGCCTGGAGCGGTGAGCTGATGGCCACACTGGGGTTCAAGCTCCCGGTAGAGCCGGTCCGCGGCCAGATGATGGTATTTAAGGCACCTGTGGGTTTGATTGACCGCATTGTCATGCTTGATGGACGTTACCTGATACCGCGTAGTGATGGCCGGATACTGGTGGGTAGTACGCTTGAGCATGTGGGGTTCGACAAGCAAACCACCGAGCACGCTCGCCAGTCACTGTATGAAACTGCTCTGACAATCTTGCCTGATCTGGCACAATATCCGGTTGAACATCACTGGGCGGGACTCAGGCCCGGCTCCCCCGACGGCATTCCCTTTATCGGCGCGGTGCCCGGTTGCGATGGCCTGTATCTTAACTGCGGCCATTTCCGAAACGGTCTGGTTCTGGCGCCGGCTTCGACCCGCCTGCTGGGTGATCTTCTGCTGGAGCGCACGCCGATTATCGACCCGGCGCCTTACAGTGTCTCCGGCCGTCTCGAACAGGACTGACAGGTATCTTGAGCAGCAATGAGTAAAACGATTCGGGTCGCCATGGCCCAACTGAACCTGGTGGTGGGCGATATTCCGGGTAATACGCGGCGTATTATCGATACTGCCCACCAGGCGCGAGACCAGCATCAAGCGGACCTGGTTCTTTTCCCCGAGCTGGCGGTTAGCGGTTATCCACCGGAGGATCTGTTGCTGCGTCCCAGTCTGGAGCTTCGGGTTGAACAGGCAATCAGACAGCTTTGCGAAGAGATCAAGGGTATCACCGCCGTCGTGGGGTATCCGCGCTACCGCAAAGGCGCACTCTATAATATGGCCGGTGTGATTCGTGATGGCGAGATCATCGCCGAGTATGCCAAGCAGTGCCTGCCGAACTACCAGGTGTTTGATGAGGAGCGCTATTTTGTTTCCGGAGCACAACCGGGGGTGTTCGACTTTGAAGGCTTCCCGATCGGGTTGAGCATTTGTGAGGATATCTGGCACGCGACTCCGATTCAGCAGCTTAAAGCGGCCGGTGTCCGGCTGATCCTTAACATCAACGCCTCGCCTTTCCATGCCGGTAAGCATGATGTGCGTACCGATGTGATCGCCCGCCAGGCGCAGACAGCCGGTTGTCCGGTGCTTTACGTTAACCAGGTGGGTGGACAGGATGAGCTGGTATTCGACGGTGGCTCCCAGGCGGTTGATGCCGGGGGCAGTCAGGTCTTCAGCGGTGCATTCTTCGAAGAGGCGCTGTATGTCACCGAAGTCGATCCTGTACAGGGTACGGTGGTTAGTTGTCAGCCCAGCTTGCCGGCACTGTCGCTGGAGGAGTCCGTCTATAAAGCGTTGGTGCTCGGGGTGCGTGATTACATCCACAAGAACGGCTTCCCCGGCGTGGTGCTGGGTCTCTCTGGTGGGATCGACTCTGCCGTGACCGCAGCGGTCGCTGTCGATGCGTTGGGTGCCGAAGCGGTTGAAGCAGTGATGATGCCCTTCCGCTATACCTCGGAAATGAGTATTGAGGATGCGGCGGAAGAGGCTCGTCTGCTCGGTATTCGGCACGAAGTAATCTCCATCGAGCCGATGTACGAGAGCTTTATGACGGCACTGGCCACTGAGTTTGAGGGGTGCAGTGCTGATACCACGGAGGAAAATCTGCAGGCCCGTTGTCGCGGTGTTCTTTTGATGGCGATCTCCAATAAAAAAGGCGCACTTGTCCTGACCACCGGTAACAAATCGGAGATGGCAGTGGGGTATTCCACGCTCTACGGTGATATGGCCGGTGGTTTTGATGTGTTAAAGGATGTGCCAAAGACGCTGGTTTATCGCCTGGCACGTTATCGCAACAGCCTGTCACCGGTGATCCCTGAGCGGGTCATTATTCGTCCACCCTCGGCGGAGCTGGCACCGGATCAAAAAGATCAGGATAGTCTGCCCGACTACGATGCACTGGACCGTATTCTGGAGCTCTATGTGGAACGGGACTTCAGTGCTCAGGCGATCATCGAAGAGGGTTTCGATGAAGCTGTCGTGAAGCGAGTGGTACGTCTGGTGGATATCAACGAGTATAAGCGGCGGCAGGCCCCGGTGGGGCCGCGCATCACCCAGCGTGGTTTTGGTCGAGATCGTCGTTACCCGATTACGTCCGGCTGGAAGCCGGGTGAGTAACTAAGACATAAAAAAACCGGCCACGCGCCGGTTTTTTTATGTCTGGTGGAGGCGCTTACTCGAAGATACCGAAGGTGGCCTTGTGGAACCAGGAGCGTTCCGCTTCCTGCGCTTCTTTTTCGGCAGTTGCTTCGGCTTTGGTTTCACCCAGTGAGCGGGTCGGGCGCGCCGGGACGGCAGGTTCTTCCGCTTCTCCCATCAGGCCAAAAGTGGCTGTGTGCAGCAGGGTAGAGCGCGCCTCTTTGAATGTACGGCGCTGGTAATCTGGATAGTTCAACGAGAGCACTTCATTGGCATCCGCGGCCAGCTCCGTCAGTCCCAGCTCGGTGTAGGCCTCAACCATGATCGCCAGCGCATCCGGTACGGCCGGCGTCTCCTGGAAGTTTTCCACCACGTAGCGTCCGCGGTTGGCAGCGGCAACCCAGGCACGGCGTTTCATGTAATAGCTGGCGACGTGGATCTCGTGGGTGGCGAGGCGGTTCTTCAGGTAGAGCATCCGCTTCTGCGCATCGGGCGCATACTCGCTTTCCGGGTAACGATTTACCAGTGTGGAGAAGCTCTCGAAGGAGTCGAGCGCCGCGCCGGGGTCGCGCTGGGTTTCATCCAGAGGCAGGTAACGGGTGATAAAGGAACGATCCTTCTCAAAGGCGGTGAGCCCCTTCATGTAATAGGCGTAGTCGATATTGTCATGGTTAGGGTGCAGACGGATGAAGCGATCCGCGGCGGCGGCGGCGGACTCCGGTTCAAAAGTCTGGAAGTAGGCGTAGATCAGCTCAAGCTGAGCCTGCTCCGAGTAGCGTCCGAAGGGATAGCGTGCTTCCAGCAACTGGAATTTTTCGACTGCCAGGGCATAGTTTCCGGCATCCATAGCCTCGAGCGCGTCATCGTAGAGCTCCTGCTCCGGAATATCGGGTGCCAGCTTGTCACCGCCCCACCAGGAGCAGGCCGACAGCAGGGTCACGAGCATTACGGCAGCACAGGTTTTCACGAATCGCATCTTTATCGTCCTGAAGCAGGGGCGTGTTCGGCGGAACGCGCCGCATTCGGGTATAATCGGTGGAAAATAGAGTCGTATTTAAACACAACCCGAACCCAACCAAAACATCCGCACGGATGAGTAGTGAGTCGATGTCAGAACAGGTTGAACTAGAAGCCCAGGTGCCGAGCGAAATGTTCGGTATGCGATTGGATCAGGCGGTCGCCCAGCTGTTTCCCGAATATTCCCGTTCCCGGCTGCAGGGCTGGATCAAGGATGGCTCTCTGACCGTGGATTCGGAGGTTCGCAAGCCCCGGGATAAGCTCAGTGGGGGCGAATGGGTGCGTGTGGCCGCCCAGTTGGAGTTGATCGACGATCATCAGCCCGAGGCGATTCCGCTGGATATCGTCTATGAAGACGATCATATACTGGTCATTAACAAGCCCGCCGGTCTAGTGGTTCATCCGGCGGCCGGGCATGCAGCGGGTACGCTGCTCAACGCTCTGCTGCACCACTGTCCTTCGATCGCGCACGTACCCCGGGCGGGAATCGTTCACCGTTTGGACCGGGACACCACCGGCCTGATGGTGGTGGCTAAAACCATACCGGCGCAGACCGATCTGGTGGCTCAGCTTCAGGAACGCACCATGGGGCGTGAGTATGAGGCGGTGGTCAACGGGGTTATGACCGGCGGTGGTTGTGTTGAAGAGCCGATGGGACGTCACCCCCGTAACCGCCAGAAGATGGCGGTGGTCGGTGTCGGTAAAGAGGCGATTACCCATTACCGGGTTTTGGAAAAATTCCGGGTCCATACCCATATTCGGCTGAAACTGGAAACCGGGCGCACGCACCAGATCCGGGTTCATATGGCGCATATCCACTATCCGCTGGTGGGCGACCCCATGTATGGTGGCCGCTTCCAGCTCCCCAAGGGGTGCAGTAATGCCATGCGCGAGACGCTTAAGGCGTTCCGTCGGCAGGCGCTGCATGCCAAGCGGCTCGAGCTTTGGCATCCCGAGAGTGGGGAGCCAATGGCCTGGGAGGTGGATCTGCCCGAGGATATGCAGCAGCTCTTGGCTGTACTGAAACGAGACGCGGAACGCTACGACTACGAGCTATGAAACTGATACGTGCCGATTGGCAGGCGCCCGACCATATTCATGCGCTGACCACCACCCGGTTGGACGGCTACAGTCATGCACCCTTTGCCAGCCTTAATCTGGGTACACATGTGGGGGATGATCCCGAGGCGGTGGCTCAGAACCGGCAGATCCTGCTGCAGGCACTGGGCCTGGAGAAAACACCCCAGTGGCTGAACCAGGTGCATGGCGTACAGGTCGTCGAAGCGAGCGATGATGGCCAGGTCAGAGAAGCTGATGGTTGCTGGAGCGAGCAGCCGGGCGTGGCCTGCGTGGTAATGACAGCCGACTGCCTGCCGGTGCTGTTCTGCGATACGCGCGGTCGCAAGGTGGCCGCAGCCCACGCCGGCTGGCGCGGACTGGTCGACGGTGTGCTGGAGCAGACCCTGTCGGTGTTCGAAAAGCCAGGCGACGTTCATGTCTGGCTGGGGCCTGCTATTGGTCCTCTGGCGTTTGAAGTGGGCGACGAGGTTCGGGCCCGTTTTATAGAGCAGCAATCTGCGGCAGAGTCAGCGTTCGTTGTTTCGCCCACCGATCCCAGCAAATGGTTGGCGGATCTGTACCGGTTGGCTCGCCTGCGGCTGGAAGCGCAGGGCGTTACACAGATCAGCGGCGGCGATTACTGCACGTTCAGCGAGTCGGACTACTTTTTCTCCTATCGCCGGGATGGTCAGACCGGCCGCATGGCCAGTCTGATCTGGATTGAACCCGGAGCGTTGGGCTGAGAGCTCAGCCCTTGATCACCAGAACCGGGATATCGGAACGTCCCACTACCTTGTTGGCCACCGAGCCCAATACACTGCGTTCCAGCCGTGACTGCTTATGGCTGGCCATCACGATCAGGTCGGCACCGACACGGACCGATTCCGATAAAATCAGGTCGGCCGGTTTGCCCTCTTCGACCAGCAGGGTGCATTCGCTGGGATCAATCGGCAGCTGTTGTGCGACGAAATCGGTCAGTTGCTGACGAATGTCCTTTATCACTTTATTGAAAGTGCCCGGGGGAAAATAGGAACCCACCAGTGGCATCTGGTAGCCGGCCACCACGGTCAGCAGAATTAGCTGACCGTGGGGCTCGAGTACGCCCAACGCATGCTTGACCACTTTATCGGTGTAGCCCTGTTCGGAAAGGTCCACCGGAACCAGAATCGTCTTGTACATGATCGTCCTCTCCGTCCTAGGCTGTGGCAGCGGTGTTCTGTGGCATACGCCGGCGTTGCAGCCAGCCGATAAAGACCAGCAGTAGCAGCGCGGGGATAAAGACCAGCTCCTTCGGCGGTCGATCGGTCTGCTGCTGGATACCGGTTAACTCCCAACCGAAGTCCACGCCCGATTTCTCGGCGGCACTGCCGAAGACCACTAGGTCCACGATCCACTGGTCGCCCTGTTGAGACATCATCAGGCCCATGGATTCCAGCCGCTGGGTCGCATCGCCGTCCGGGCTGTCCAGTTGCAAGGAGACGGTTTTGCTGACCTGATCCCCTTCGATGGTCATGCCCTCAAAGTTGAGCTGGATAAACTCCCCTGGATTCATCTGCTCGACCTGTGTTTCCAGCTGACTGGCCGGCAGATCGACAGTGGGCGGATATACCATGTCCCACCAGTATCCGGGCCGGAACAGGCTGAATGCGATCAGTAGCAGCGCCAGTGTTTCCCAGAGCCGTGTTTTCACGAACCAATAGCCCTGAGTGGCAGCCGAGAACACCAGAATAGCGATCACGGCGCTGACCACGGTGACGATCAGATCAAACACCGAGGTGATACCGATCAGCAGCAGCTGGGTGTTGAAGATAAACATGAATGGCAGAATCGCCGTTCGAATATCGTAGGTAAAACCCTGGATACCGGTCTTGATCGGGTCGGCACGACCAATAGCAGCGGCCGCAAAGGCGGCCAGCCCTACCGGCGGCGTATCATCTGCGAGTATCCCGAAATAGAACACGAACAGGTGCACGGCGATCAACGGTACGATCAGGCCGTTTTCAGCGCCCAGTGTCACGATCACCGGCGCCATCAGGGTGGATACCACGATGTAGTTGGCAGTGGTGGGCAGCCCCATCCCCAGGATGATGCAGATGATCGCGGTAAAGATCAGGATCAGAATCAGGCTGCCCCCGGAGATAAACTCCACGAACTCAGTCATCATCTGGCCCAAACCGGTCAGGGTTACGGTACCCACGATAATGCCGGCGGCTGCCGTAGCGATACCGATCCCCACCATGTTGCGGGCACCGGCCACCAGTCCTTCGATAAAGTCGTGCCAACACACCTTGAATTGAGCCAGCCAGTCACTGTCGCCCCGGAACCAGGCCTTGATTGGGCGGTGGGTGAGGACCACGGCAATCAGGAAGGCTACGGCGTAGAACGCGGACTGTTGTGGCGAGTACTGTTTCACGGCCAGGGCCCAGAGCAGAACCACAATCGGCAGGCCGAAGTAGAGCCCGGAGAAGATGGTTGGACGGGGTTCCGGCAGATGGTCCAGCGTGATGCTGTCATCATCTTCGGCTAAGTCTGGGTAGGAGGCGGACAGTTTCACCAGCGCAAAATAACCGGCGATGATCACCAACAGCATTACCAGATAACCGATACCACCCAGCGTGGATTCCAGGAAGGTGGAGCCGTAGTACACCACGGCACCCAGAATCAGCATGATCAGTGTGGTCGTCATCCAGGAGAGCATGCGTTGGGATATGGTCGGCTTATGCAGCCGCTCGATCCCCTGCATATTCAGTTTGATCGCCTCCAGGTGGACGATATAAACCAGCGCGATGTAAGAGATCAGAGAAGGGAGAATGGCGTGCTTGATCACCTCTATGTAGGGAATACCCACGTACTCCACCATCAGGAAGGCGGCGGCCCCCATGATTGGCGGTGTCAGCTGGCCATTGGTTGACGCGGCGACCTCCACAGCACCGGCTTTGGTCGCCGGGAAGCCCACGCGCTTCATCAATGGAATCGTGAAGGTACCGGTGGTCACCACGTTGGCGATGGACGATCCGGAGATAATCCCGCTCAGCCCGGACGCAACCACGGCGGCTTTGGCCGGGCCGCCGCGCATATGCCCGAGCAGCGAGAAGGAAACCTTAATCAGGTAATTACCGGCGCCGGCCTTGTCGAGCAAAGCCCCCAGTAACACAAACAGGAATACGAAAGCGGTTGAAACACCCAGGGCGACCCCGAAAACCCCCTCGGTGGTGAGCCACTGGTGAGAGGCGACCTTGTTCAGGCTGGCGCCCTTGTGAGCAATCACGTCCGGCATGTACTGGCCGCCAAATGTGAACGCCAGGAACACCACCGCCACCACCAGCAGGGGCGGCCCAAGGGCGCGGCGGGTGGCTTCGAGCAGGGTCAGCATACCGATAACGGCGATCACCACATCGGTGGTGGTGGGTGCACCGATACGGTCGGCCAGCTCGTTTCGAAAAACCAGGAGATAGAGGCAGGACAGCGAGGCCCCCAATGCAAAGAGCGCATCAAAGGGCGTTATCGATGTGTGGCTCGATTTGCGCGTGGCTGGAAACAGGCAGAATGCCAGAAAGGTGGCAAACGCCAGGTGGATGAACTTGGCCTGGTCTTCATTCAGGGTGGCAAAGTTCAACATGAATGGCAGTGGCGAGGCATACCAGAGTTGGAACACTGACCAGGCAATTAACAGCCCGATCACCAGTTTGCCCATGGGACCGGACAGGGTCCGGCTGCCGGTTTCCGAGCTTAGCAGCTCCTCGATCGCCTTCTGATCGGCGCTATCTGAGGTACTTTCCTTGGCCATGGATATCTCCTGGAACAAAGAACGAGGCGGGGCTCAAGGCCCCGCCGGTTTTCGGCTGGTTGTATGAGAGTCGCGCTCTCCTTACATCAGGCCGGCTTCCTTGTAGTAGCGCATGGCACCTTCATGCAGCGGTGCGGAGAGACCGTCAGTGATCATCTCCTCTTTCTTCAGGTTGGCGAAGGCCGGGTGCAGTTTCTTGAAGGTATCGAAGTTTTCAAACACCGCTTTAACGGTGTGATAAACCAGATCGGCATCCACGTTGGAGGAGGAGATGAAGGTTGCGCCGACACCGAACGTCTTCACGTCTTCATCGGAACCGCGGTACATGCCGCCTGGGATGGTGGCAACGCGGTAGAACGGGTTCTCATCCACCAGCATCTGCACGGTAGGACCTGCGACTTCGACGATGACGCTATCGCATGAAGTGGTTGCTTCCTTGATGGAGCCGCTTGGGTGACCCACGGTGTAGACCATTGCATCGATCTTGTTATCGCACAGAGCCTTGGACTGCTCGGCTGCTTTCAGCTCGGAGGCAAGGGCAAAATCATCCATGCTCCAGCCCTTAGCTTCCATCAGGACTTCCATAGTACCGCGCTGACCGGAACCGGGGTTGCCGATATTGACGCGCTTGCCTTTCAGGTCATCAAAGGTCTTGATGCCGGCATCAGCACGGGCAACAACGGTGAATGGTTCGGGGTGTACGGAGAAGACCGCGCGCAGCTCTTTAAAAGGACCGGCGTCGGCAAACTGGCTGGTACCATTGTAGGCGTGGTACTGCCAGTCGGACTGGGCAACGCCCATATCCAGCTCACCGGCGCGAATGGTGTTGATGTTGTAAACCGAGCCCCCTGTACTTTCCACCGAGCAACGGATGCCGTGCTCTGAACGGTCTTTATTAACCAGACGACAGATAGCGCCACCCGTGGGGTAGTAGACCCCGGTGACACCGCCGGTCCCGATGGTGATGAAGTCCTGAGCCTGTACTGAAGTGGCGC
This sequence comes from Marinobacterium litorale DSM 23545, assembly GCF_000428985.1. Classification (GTDB taxonomy): domain Bacteria; phylum Pseudomonadota; class Gammaproteobacteria; order Pseudomonadales; family Balneatricaceae; genus Marinobacterium_D; species Marinobacterium_D litorale. Next base: position 71,980 of record NZ_AUAZ01000011.1, read on the forward strand.
CAAGCATAGCCGTGAGGCCAGCGCCGATCAGGGCGGATTTAATCTTCGTCATATCACTCTCCTTGGTTATTGCTCTTTCGAACGAATATGAAAGTTAGTCTAGTTCATCACTTGGTTTTTGGTACTAATCGAACGTTATCCCCTCCAGGAACTCTTTCGTACTCATGGCGGTGATCTCATCTTTGGCCAGGCGTGCCATCAGAGCACTTACCTGGGTGGCATTGTCAGCGGCCAGAACGCCATCGGCCGAGTACAGATTATTCTCAAAGCCGATGCGCATATCGCCGCCTGCTCGGGCGGCTGCCAGCAGGCAGGTCTGCTCAGAATGGCCGAAGGCGCATAGCGCCCAGCGCACACCGTTAAGGCGAGGTATCAGCGCAAGAAAGGGGGCCAGATCATCGGGGCTTGATTGCTGGCCGGCCGTATAGCGGCCGAGCACAAACAGCAGATGATGTCCGTTGCGGGGCAGGAGACCGCGTTCGATCAGGTTCAGGTAGTAGGCCAGGTCCTGCTCCGAGTAGAGGATGTATTGGGCCAGAATCCGTTGTTCAGCCACCCAATGGAAAAAATCGGCCGCAGACTGCTCGTGATCGGGTGAGGGAATCAACTCTCGCAGGGCGAAAGAAGCCGCCTGCGGCTGCAGGGCCTTAATCAGCGCCATCTGCTGATCGGGTTGATAACGTCCCACCGCCTCGGTGGTGAGCTGAACGATCACCCGATCACCCAGCTGTTCACGTACCGCCTCCAGTACGGCGCGATTATCCTCTACCTCCAGTGAGTGTTCACCGGAGGGGGTGCGGGCATGCAAGTGGACCATGGCGGCACCCGCATCGGCGCAGCGGGCCACGGTGTCAGCCAGTTCCGCCGGTGTTATCGGCAGCGCGGGGTGATCAGCCTTGGTGCGGCGAGCGCCGTTGGGAGCAACGATGATCAGCCGTTTATCCGGCATCCGGGTACTCCTTCATCACCACTTGCGTCACGTTGTCGACCGCGCTGTAAAGCTTGTCGGTCAGCTCGTCCAGTTGATCGTCACTGATGATAAACGGCGGTGCCAGCAGAATATGGTGGCCACGATTGCCATCGATGGTGCCCGACATGGGGTAGCACATCAGGCCCTGTGCCATTGCTTCACGTTTGATCCGACTGTCCAGCTTGGAGCGAGGGTCGAACGGACGCTTGCTGTCGCGGTCATGGACCAGCTCCAGGGCCATGAACAGGCCGCGTCCACGGATATCCCCCACATGAGGATGGTCGGCAAAGCGGGTTTGCAGGCGTGCATTCAAAGCTGCGCCTGTGGGCAGTACACGTTTCAGCAGTCCCTCGTTTTCGAAGGCATCCAGCACCGCCAGGGAGCCTGCCATGGCGGTGGCATGGGCCATATAGGTGTGGCCGTGCTGAAAGAAGCCGGAGCCGCTGGAAATCGTGTCGTAGATCTCATCCGAGGCCAGCATGGCACCAATCGGTTGATAACCGGCACCGAGTCCTTTGGCGATGGTGACGATATCGGCTTCAATGCCCTCCTGCTCGTGGGCAAACAAGGTGCCGGTACGACCCATACCACACATGACCTCATCCAGAATCAGCAGAATGCCGTAGCGGTCACAGATTTCCCGGATCCGCTTGTAGTAACCCTCGACGGCGGTTAAAGCACCGGCTGTTGCGCCCACCACCGGTTCGGCAATAAACGCGATCACGGTTTCCGGGCCCACGGTGAGCAGGCGCTGTTCAAGCTCGTTGGCCACGCGCTGGCCGTACTCGAGCAGCGTTTCGTCCGGCTTTTGATCCCGGTATGCGTAGCAGGGGGCTATATGTTCGGCATGCATCAACAGTGGAGAGAAGGGGGCACGCCGCCAGGCATTACCGCCGACAGCCAGCGCGCCCAGGGTGTTGCCGTGGTAGCTCTGGCGGCGGGCGATAAACCGGGTGCGTTGGGTATCGCCGCGCTCGACAAAATACTGTCGTGCCAGCTTAAGCGCCGCTTCCACCGCTTCCGAACCGCCGCTGACAAAGTAAACATGGTTCAGTGCGCCGGGCGCCTTCGCTGCCAGACGATCCGCCAGGTTTTCGGCAACCTCGGTGGTAAAAAAGGAGCTGTGGGCGTAAGCCAGCTGATCGATCTGGCGGTGCAGCGCTTCCCGGACACCGGCGTGGCTGTGGCCCAGACAGGAGACCGCGGCACCGCCGCTGGCATCCAGGTAGGCCTTGCCGCTCTGGTCGTATAGATAAACGCCTTCGCCGCGAACTGCCAGCGGCAGAGGCGTATGGCAATGACGATGAAAAACCTGAGTCACGATGCACCTGTATCGGTTGTTGGTCGTGTCTGCATTAAAGGTTGGTTACAGAGACTCAACAAACGATATATTCTCAGGGGGTATGATATTTTTTCATGGGGGTTTGGTATGCCTAGTTCACTGCCACCGCTCAATGCGCTGCGGACCTTTGAAGTCGCCGCCCGCAAGCTCAGTTTTTCGGCGGCGGCCCGTGAGCTGTGTGTTACCCAGGGAGCGATCAGCAAACAGATTCAGTTACTGGAACAGTATCTGGAGCAGCCGCTGTTCGATCGCTCCAGCTCCGGCATCACCCTGACCGAGGCGGGGCGACAGTACCTGCCGTTTATCTCCAGGGCCATGGAAACCATTCAGGGCGCTACAGCCATGTTGCAGCAGAATGTGCATGGCCCGCAGAGTCTGGTGCTCAACCTGACCCCCTCATTCAGTAATCTCTGGTTGATTCCACGCCTGGCCCAGCTTAATAAGGCGATGCCTGAACTGAGCCTGCGTATGACCTCAGGTGATGGGGCGTATCAGTTTCAGGGCGCGGAAGCGGATATGGCGATACGCTGTCTGCCGCTGTCGCTCAGTCATGAGCATTCAACACTGCTGGTAGAGGAGGTGCTCTTGCCGGTGGTCAGCCCCGAGCGCCTGCGCCACTCCCCCATTCATGAGCCGCTGGACCTGCTCAGCCATAAACTGCTTTTGCATACCACCCGGCCTCAGCTCTGGCGGCAGTTTTTACAGCAGTGGATCGACCTGACCGGGACGGGGTTTCAGCCCCGGTACAACCATGGTTTTGAACATTTCTATATGTCTCTGGAGGCGGCGAGACAGGGGCAGGGCATCGCCCTGATTCCAGACTTTATGGCCCGGGATGCCTTGCAGAGCGGAGAGTTGGTCAATCCGTTGGGCATTCAGTACCAAAGCGGTTATGGGTTCTATTTCCTGGTGCCGCCCTATCGCAGCCGCAATGGTGGTGTTCAGCAGTTCTACCACTGGCTGTTGGACGCATTAAACGAACCTGCCTGATTTGAACCACGCATCGGTTGCACGGGCTTTGATCTTGTGCCGGGCCTTTTTTTACCTCAAAATACTGTATGCATAAACAGTATTCTGCGGAGGTTGTCGTGGCACTGGCAGACTTGATAGCGCAGGGATCTCTATGGCGAGGCTCGGAGGAAGCAGCTGCACACACGGGTGACGTTGAGCCCTCTGGATACCCGGAACTGGATGCCCTGTTAGCGGGAGGTGGCTGGTTCAAAGGGCAGCTGATTGAACTGCTCTATGCGGCGGAGGGCTGTGGCGAGCTACGCCTGTTATGGCCTCTGCTACAGCGTTACCAGAAACCGGATGGCCTGGTGATCTGGGTTGACCCACCGTTTCAACCCTACCCTTTGGCGCTGATTCAGGCCGGTATCTCCCTGTCCAGTCAGCGAGTGGTACGTACCGGCTCCATGAAAGAGCGGCTCTGGGCTACAGAGCAGGCCCTGAAAAGTGGCTGTGTCCCCCTGGTGCTGAGCTGGCTGGGGCCGCAGGTATCCACCGCGGCACTTCGGCGCCTGCAGTTGGCGGTGCAGGAGGGGGGCGGACTGGGCTGGATCATGCGGCCGGAACAGGTCCGTGAACAGTCCTCGCCGGCCGGATATCGGTTACACCTGCGGCCGGGTTTGGTCGCGGCAGAGCTGACACTGCTGAAGCGCCGTGGTGGCTGGCCACTACCGCCCACCGAGCTAGAACTGCCGGCTGTGGTCTGATGCGCTGGCTCTGTCTGCATTTCCCCTGGCTGGCGCTGGAGCTACATGGCATACCGGCGGATCAGCCCCAGGCGCTACTTGATACCCGGCAGCGGATAGATCTGGCTAACCCCTGTGCGCAGGACCAGGGGGTGAAACCCGGTCAGGCCCTGGCGACGGCACTGGCGTTAAGCTCGGAGCTGCAGCTGCTGGAAACTCCGGCGGCGCGACTGCACACCGCGCTGAATCAGCTGGCTCTGTGGGCCGGAGGATACAGTGCGCGGATCAGTCTCTGTCCTCCCCGCGCCCTGCTGCTGGAGATGGCCAGCATGCTGCACTATTTTGGCGGGCTGGATGCTTATCTGAGGTGTATTCGTGAGGGGGTGGCCAGTACCGGTTACACGGTCCGGCTGGCCATTGGTGAGACGGCGCGCGGAACTGAGCTGTTAGCCGCAACGACAGAGTGTCTGGAGCCAGATAAACGGCAATGGTGGCAACGTCTGGAGGCGTTACCGATCGATGCTCTGGGGTTGCCGACACGGCAGGCTGAGCAATTACAGGGTGTGGGCCTGAGCACGCTGGGCGAGCTGCGGGCTCTGCCCCGACATGAACTGGCCCAGCGATTTGGGCAGGGCATGCTGGATAGTCTCGACAGGGTTCTGGACCCGGGGGCAGCGCTACCGGATATATTTGAACCGCCGGAGCAGTTTCATCAACGTATAGAACTGGGTAGCGAGGTCAGCCATACCCAGGGGCTGCTGTTTCCGCTGCGACGTCTGTTGGCAATGCTGGAGGGTTTTCTGCGTCAGCGACAGCAGCATGTGACCCGGATCAAACTGCAACTCTATCCTCGGGATGGGCAGATTCAGGTGGTGACTGTGCACCATGACGGCGGCTGTGTAACGGCTGCTCAGTGGATGGAACTGTGTCGGTTACGGCTGGAGCGGGAGCGGTTACAGGCACCGGTACTGATATTGGAGTTGATTGCCGAACAGGGACTGTCGCGCAGCTTAATCAACCAGGATCTGTTTGCTCCGGCCCGAAATGCGGAGTTACCGGAGCAGCTGATCAGTCGTCTGCGCAGTCGGTTGGGTGAGGCTGCCGTCATGGAGATGGAGGTACAACTGGATCACCGGCCGGAACAGGTTATAAGCGCTCGTACCGGTCGGGGAGCGCCGGTGTCTGATTTCCATGCTGCGCGACCCGGCTGGTTGCTATCCCGACCTCAGCCTCTCTCTGCACATTTGCAGCGGCGCTTGGATTGGCTAATGGGCCCGGAGCGGATCTGCAGTGGTTGGTGGGATAAGCCCGTGGCGCGGGATTATTTTATCGCCCGCTGGCCGGATGGTCGATGCGGCTGGGTTTTCCGGGACACGCGGGGGCACTGGTTTATCCACGGTTGGTTCGGGTGATGACATGAGCAACGATTCCTGCCGTTACGCAGAGCTGCATGCGATCTCCAACTTCAGTTTTCTGCGTGGCGCTTCCCATCCCGAGGAGCTGGTGGCCCAGTCCGCTGCATTGGGGTATGAAGCCCTGGCGCTGACCGACGAGTGTTCACTGGCGGGTGTTGTGCGCGCGCACCAGGAAGCTAAAGAGCTGGGTCTCAAACTTTTGGTCGGCAGTGAGTTCCATATAGACGGTCGCGTGCTGGTACTGCTGGCACGGGATCGGATGGGCTATGCACAGCTGTGCACATTGATTACCCGCGGGCGTCGGCGTGCAAAAAAAGGTGAGTATTTACTGACGCTGGAAGACTTTGAAACCGGGCTGGATCGCTGCCTGTTACTGTTCCAGCCGGGGCCGGAGGAGGCTCAGTTGGCGGCTGATATGGCGTGGCTCAAGCGTTATCACGCTGGACGTGCCTGGTTGCTGGTTGAGCGTTTGCTGGATGCCGATGATAGCTGGCGCTGGCAGCGTTTGCTGGCCCGGGCCGGGAACGGGGATATTCCTCTGGTCTGCGCCAGTGCTGTCTGTATGCACAGTCCTGAACGCCAACCGTTGCAGGATCTGCTAACGGCCATCCGGTTACGTACCACAGTGTTTCAGGCGGGTTGGCAGTTGGCCGCCAATGCCGAGCGCCACCTGCGCCCCCTTGCTGCCCTGGCACAGCTTTATCCACAGGCGCTGCGGCAGGAGACTCTGAAAATTGCTGCGTTGTGCGACTTCTCTCTGGATGAACTGCGTTATGAATACCCGGCCGAACTGGTGCCTGCCGGGCTCAGTGCTCGGGCGCATCTGCGTAATCTGGTTGAGCAGGGGATTAAGCGCCGCTTTCCCGACGGCGAGCCGGAGACTGTTCGTTCAATGATTGAACATGAACTGAAGGTGATCGCTGAACTCGACTATGAGCCCTATTTTCTGACCATTGAGGATATTGTCCGCTTTGCCCGCGAGCGTGACATCCTCTGCCAGGGGCGAGGCTCTGCGGCTAACTCCGTGGTGTGCTACTGCCTGGGGATAACCGAGGTAGACCCGCGCCAGGTGAACCTGCTGTTCGAGCGATTTCTATCGAAGGAGCGTAACGAGCCGCCCGATATCGATGTGGACTTTGAACATCAGCGTCGGGAGGAGGTGATTCAGTATATCTACCAGCGCTATGGTCGTGAGCGGGCGGGATTGGCGGCAGCGGTTATCAGCTATCGCAGCCGCAGCGCTATCCGCGATGTGGGACGGGCACTGGGCTTTGATGAGGCGTATCTGGGGTGGTTGATCAGTCAGCTTGACCGGCGCGATACTCAGTTGCCTTGGCTTGAGCAGTTGCGGCAGCTGGGCGGTGAGAAGCCGGCACCGATGTTCCGTCATCTGCTGGCGCTGGTACCGCAGATCCTGCATTTCCCACGGCACCTGTCCCAGCATGTCGGTGGCTTTGTGATCGCCTCCGGCCCCTTGCATGAGCTGGTGCCGATCGAGAACGCGGCCATGGCCGATCGTACCCTGATCCAGTGGAACAAGGATGATCTGGAAGCCCTGGGGTTGTTGAAAATCGATGTGTTAGCTCTGGGGATGCTCAGCGCCCTGCGCCGGGCTCTGCATCTGTTGGGTGAGCGGGATGGCCGTAACTGGCAGATGCAGGATATACCGCGGGAAGATCCTCAGATCTATGCCATGCTCAGTGAAGCGGACTCCATGGGGGTATTCCAGGTGGAGTCGCGGGCGCAGATGAACATGCTGCCCCGTCTGCGGCCCGCCAAATATTATGATCTGGTGGTGCAGGTGGCGATTGTCCGGCCGGGCCCGATTCAGGGTGATATGGTGCATCCTTACCTGCTGCGCAGGCAGGGCAAGGAAGCGGTGGATTACCCCAGCGAGGAGGTGCGCGCGGTGCTTGAACCTACGCTGGGGGTACCCATATTCCAGGAGCAGGTGATCCGTCTGGCGATGGCGGCCGCCGGTTTCAGTGCCGGCGAGGCAGACCAGTTGCGCCGGGCCATGGCAGCCTGGCGACGCAGCGGCAGCATTGCCCGCTATCAGCAGAAGTTACGAGAAGGATTATCCGGCCGAGGCTACAGTGCCGAGTTTGCCGAGCGGATCTGTCGTCAGATCGAAGGCTTTGGCGAATACGGTTTTCCTGAATCCCATGCCGCCAGTTTTGCCTTGCTGGTTTATCTTTCCGCCTGGCTCAAGTGCCATGAACCGGCTGCATTTTGCTGTGCACTGCTCAACAGCCAGCCCATGGGGTTCTACTCACCCTCCCAACTGGTGCAGGATGCCCGTCGTCATGGTGTGGAGGTCCGCCCGGTCTGTATCAACGCCAGTCACTACGACTGTACGCTGGAGTATGACGTGCGACCGCCTGCATCTGGACAAGCGGGTGCTTTGCGCTTGGGATTTCGGTTGATCAAGGGGTTCTCACAGAGCGGCGCCGAAGCGTTGGTTACAGCACGGCCTGACCCGGGATATTCCAGTATCAATGAGTTACGTCGCCGGGTCGCCCTGAGCCGGGGAGATTACGATGCACTGGCCGCTGCCAATGCGCTGGTGCAGATTGCCGGACATCGGCATCAGGCCCGCTGGGCATTACTTAATCAGGAGCCGGAACTGTTACTGGATATTGAAGCCCCGGAAGTGGATGAAACTCGAACGTTGGAAGCGGCGACACCCATGCCTGTGCCAGATGAGTGTGCCGAGCTGCAGGCGGACTATCGGCATACCGGCTTGTCGCTGGGGCGTCATCCTGTACTGCTGTTACGGGAGCAGGGGCAGCTGCCCCGCGCCGTGCGTTCGGATCGCTTGAGTGCAATCAAAAGCGGGCGTCCGGTTCGCGTCGCCGGATTGGTTACCAACCGACAGCGACCGGGTACGGCTACCGGCATCACCTTTGTCACACTGGAGGATGAAGCGGGGCAGATCAACCTGGTGGTCTGGCAGGCAACGGCACGGGCGCAGCGCAAAGCACTGTTGGGTAGCCGAATCCTGCAGGTGGATGGGATTCTGGAGCGTGAAGGCGAGTTGATCCACGTGATTGCCGGACGTCTGACCGATATGACGTCACTCTGGGCCGGGTTGAGTAATCGCTCGCGGGATTTTCATTAGGATTGATGTGGTTTTTAGAACAAAGTTTTGCACAAGAGGCTGCTTCCTTGATCCAGCGCAGTCGTTTAGTTTCGAGTACTGAGTACTATTGATAATTGTTATCATTGTTTTTTCGAGGTGGCTTATGGCGTGTGTACCACTGAGCGAAATGAACAAGCAGCATTCCGGTCAGATCCTTCGTCTACGCGGATCTCGGAGCCTGCGTCAGCGTTTGGCGGCCATCGGTATTCTAAAAGGTCAGCCGGTTTCGCTAAAAGCGACCACCCTCTGGGGCGGGCCCCGCGTCTACACCATCGGTCAGCATCAGTACTGCCTGCGCCATGAAGAAGCCTGCCAGATCGAAGTTCAGCTAGCGGATATTGCCGATTGTGCCTAAGCGTCGTTTCACTGTCGCGTTAATCGGCAACCCCAACTGCGGAAAAACTTCATTATTCAACCAACTGACCGGTGCCAATCAGCGTACCGGTAATATGCCCGGCGTCACTGTCTCTGCCCGTTTTGGGGAGCGTGAGCACCAGGGGGTAGAGATCCACTTTGTGGACCTGCCCGGTATCTATTCACTGAGCCAGAACCGGGTTGAAGAAAGAGTCGCGCGCGATTATCTGCACGAGACACCTCCTGATCTGGTTCTCAATGTACTGGATGCCGGTCACTTAGGCCGCCACCTGGCGTTGACCAGCCAACTGCTAGAGCAGGGTGTCCCCATGTTGCTGGCGCTGAATATGCTGGATGAGGCGCGCCGCAACGGTATTCAGACCGATCTCGAAAAGCTCAGTGCTCACCTGGGTGTCCCGGTTCTACCCAGCGATGGGCGTCGTCGTACCTACCTGGATGCGCTGCTCGATGCACTGGTTAATCAGTTGCTCCATCCCGGTGAGCCGCGTACTCACAGCATCCGTTACGATGCAGCTATCGAGTGCCCGATCGATGCCCTGGTAACCACCGGCTTACAACGCTGGCAGGCGGTGCGTCTGCTGGAAGCGGACGGCGACGTACCTTTCGCCTGCAATGAGGTGCAGAAACGGATCCTGCAAGATGCCCTGGTCGAGTTTGATGACGAGGATGAGGAGAGCCCCGGTGAGCGTTTGGTGCATGGACGATACCAGTGGATTCATGACCTGCTACAAAGCGTGGAGCAACGCCAGCCCGGTCAGGCGGGTATCGATGACCGGCTGGACCGCTGGGCGCTCAACCAATGGCTGGGCGTGCCTCTGTTCTTCGCCGTGATCTGGCTGATGTTTGAGGTGACCTTTACCCTCGGGCAGGTCCCGGCCGATTGGATCGATGCCGGCTTTGTGGGGCTCGGTAATGGCATTGCCAGTCTGTTACCCGATTCTCTGCTCAAGGCGCTGCTGGTGGATGGCATTATCTCCGGCGTGGGCGGGGTCATGGTCTTTCTACCCAATGTGGTGCTGCTGTTTCTGTTTATGGAGTTGATTGAACAGAGCGGCTACATGGCGCGGGCGACCTTTCTGGCAGACCGCTTGATGAGCCGGGTCGGCCTCCATGGCAAGGCACTGGTGCCGTTGGTGATGGGCTTTGGCTGTAACGTGCCGGCGATCATGGCAACGCGCAGTATCGAAGAGCCCAGGGCGCGGTTGATTACGATACTGATCAACCCTTTTATGAGCTGCTCGGCACGACTGCCGGTGATGCTGTTGCTCTCGGGCGTATTCTTTCCGCAGCATGCGGGTACGGCCCTGTTTGGTATCTATGTGCTGGGGGTGGTGGTCGCTTTTGCGGTGGCGATGATTCTCTCGCGCAGCCTGCCAACTTACTACGATGAAACCTTTCTGATTGAGTTGCCCCCCTGGCGTTTTCCCACCTGGCACTCGCTGATGCTGCATCTGTGGGAGCGCTCCCGTTTCTTCCTGACCAAAGCAGGGACTGTGATTCTGTTCGGCTCAATGCTGATCTGGCTGCTGCAGACCTTCCCCCGCGAGGGGACATCCTGGCTGGAGCAGTTTGGTCACTGGTTGACGCCCCTGTTCACGCCGCTGGGGTTCACCTGGCATGAAACAGTGGCATTGCTCTCGGGGTTTGTGGCCAAGGAGGTAATCGTCTCAACCCTCGGCGTGGTGTATCACGCTGCCGGTGATAATTCGGCCCAGTTGGCGCAGAGCTTGTCGGCTACGCTGGACCCGGCTGCCGGGCTGGCGCTGATGGTCTTTACCCTGCTTTACATGCCCTGCCTGGCTACCATGGCCGTGATCCGTCGGGAAGCGGGAGGCTGGCGTTGGACGCTTGCCTCCACAGTGGTTGGGCTCGTGCTGGCCTGGGGTGCTGCTTGGGCGGCCTATAACTTGGGGAGCTTGTGGTTATGAGCGGCTTGAGCGGGTTCGACCTGGTGGTTCTGGTCGTTGTTGTTACGGTCGTGGGAATCTGGCTCTTTCGCTTTGTTCGACGGGCTCTGGCAGCGCGCTGCGGTTGTGAAAACACCGCCAAGTGCAGGGGTTGTGGTAGTCGGCCATTTTGTGAGGACGATGCGGATAAGTAGCAGTAGCGAAGGGAAAAAGGTACGGCAGTCGCCGCTTTTATCTGGCCGGACGCCGTGAGAGGCGTAGGCCAGGAACCCTGAAGCCGGGTGAGCATTGCGACTGCCGTCTAACTTCATTGTAGTCCATATTTGGGGGCGCGCCACTCAATACACCCTTAAATATCACCCAGCAGATTGGACGCACTTGAGAGGCGCATCGCTTCATGTTTTTCCAGGGCCGCCAGCTCTTCCAGCAGGTCCACAGCCGGTGTGGCAACCGCTCGGCTGGCCAGGAACTTGTAGAGTTCAACGATCTGACTGTGCTCTTCCTCGATCTTGCTGATGATCTCTTCCGCAGACAGGTTTTCGAACGGGGCTCCGAGCTCGTTCAGTGGCTTGATCGGTTTCTTGTTGAGAAATTCCATCACCCAGGTATTGAGCGCCTTTAAATTGTCGGTCTCTTCGAAGGCGCGAAGCGCATCGGAGAGTTTGCTCTCATGCTCGGCCAGGTAGTCCAACAGAATCCGTGCTTTTTCGCTGGATTGGCCGGTGCTGCTATTGCTCAGGCAGTCCGCGAGCTGCTGGTGGTAAGCCCGGGTCCAGTGGATAATGTCGCGGAAGGTATCGATCTGCATGTGTGCCTCCTAGGTTACACCTTCTGACTACAGAATATGCCAGCACAGTCAGAATGCCAGTCGCCGGCCCTTACTCATTTCCTGAGGGCAAAGCCAGCGAGATCAAGGTGGTGAGTAGGAGTAGCGCTGCAGAGATCCAGAGACATGCGGCCAGACCGTTACTGCCAAGCCCCGCAGCCTGAAACACCCAGCCGGAGAGTACCGTCCCGAGCAGCCGGCCCAGGGCATTGGCCATGTAGTAGAAACCCACATCCAGGGATACGCCATCCTCCCGCGCCAGGCTCACTATCAGGTAGCTGTGCAGAGAGGAGTTGATGGCGAACAGCACGCCGAACAGCAGTAATCCGCCGATCAGCAGGATGGCCGGGTTGATCGCCAAGCCCAGGCCCAGCGCAATCAGTGCCGGAATGGCGCTGAGCAGCGCGGCCCAGACCAAGGCGCTGCGCCCATCCGGCACTTTGTCGTCGGCTTTTCCGGTAATGCGCGGGGCCACCGCCTGTACCATGCCGTAGCCGATAATCCACAGGGCCAGAAAACCGCCGGTCTGCCAGTGACTCCAGCCCAGGGTTTGCGAAAGAAAGACCGGAAGGGCGACCACAAACCAGACATCCCGGGCACCAAACAGACACAGGCGAGCCGCCGACAGAATGTTAATTGCCCGGCTTTTGGAGAAAACATCGCGAAACTTGGGTTTGGCTTTCGCCCGGCCCAGGTCCTTGCGCAGCAGTATCAGGCTGATGATCCAGACCAACATTAGCGCAGCTGCCATAGCCGCTACGGCACCTGCAAAACCGAGCCCCATCAACAGCGCACCGCCCAGGAAAAAGCCGGCCCCCTTGAGCGCGTTCTTGGAGCCGGTAAGCAGTGCCACCCACTTATAGAGCGTGCCCTGGGCATCGGTCGGGACCAGCAGTTTGATGGAGCTTTTGGCGCTCATCTTGTTCAGGTCTTTGGCGATGCCGGAAAGGGCTTGCGCGGCCATGACCCAGGGGACGGTGAGCATCGTCGCAGGCACCAACAGCATGGCCAGTGCCACCACCTGCAGAGCCAGGCCGATATTCATGGTTCGGTTAAGGCCCAGATGCGCGCCGAGCCAGCCGCCCACCAGGTTGGTGATGACGCCGAAGATCTCGTAGAACAGAAACAGCAGTGCGATCTCCAGCGGCGCGTAGCCCAGTTCATGAAAATGCAGCACCACCAGCATCCGCAGGGCGCCATCGGTGAGGGTAAAGGCCCAGTAGTTACCGGTAACGATCAGGTACTGGCGAATGGCGGGGGAGAGGTGACTCAGCATATAAAGCCTGCTTTAAATGTAGACTCGGTAGTGGTGTATGACCGGCAGGCATCATGTTGACGACACGCTGTCACATCCCTGTTCGCTCGGACGGCGCCATCCGTGGCGCCCTACGGTTATCAACATGAAGCCTCCCGGTCTCTGTGGAGCGCGTGCCAGATTAGCCTTGATCCATCCGCCCAACTTTCAAAGCCAGCTCCGCCGTGCGATTGGCGTAGCCCCACTCGTTATCGTACCAGGCGTAGATCTTCACCTGGGTTCCATTGACCACCATGGTGGAGAGCGCATCGATGATGCTGGAGCGCGGATCGGTTTTGTAATCGATGGAGACCAGCGGACGCTCCTCGTAACCCAGGATGCCGCTCAGCTCGTCGTCTGCAGCCGCCTTGAGCAGGGCGTTGACCTCTTCTGCGCTGGTTTCGCGGGCCACTTCGAAAACGCAGTCAGTGATCGAGGCATTGGCCAGAGGGACGCGGATGGCGTGGCCGTTCAGCTTGCCCTTCAGCTCCGGGAAAATATGGGTGATCGCCGTGGCCGATCCCGTGGTGGTCGGTATCAGACTCATGCCGCAGGCCCGCGCCCGGCGCAGATCCTTGTGCGGCGCATCCAGAATGGTCTGGGTATTGGTGATATCGTGGATGGTGGTCATGGAGCCGTGCTGGATGCCCAGCGCTTCGTGGATCACCTTGACCACCGGTGCCAGACAGTTGGTGGTACAGGAGGCGGCGGTAACGATCGTATGTTCAGCTGGGTTGTACAGGTCGTCGTTCACCCCCATCACCATATTGAGGACGCCTTCCTCCTTCACCGGTGCGGTCACCACCACGCGCTTGACGCCCTGATCCAGGTAGGCCTGCAAAAGCGCCTTCTTATTCATTTTACCGGAGGCTTCGATCACCAGGTCGCAGCCTGACCAGTCGGTTTCGGCGATGCTCTTGTTGCGGCTGGTGCTGATGCGCCGGTCATCGATCAGGATACTGTTTCCTTCGGCGCTGGCCTCATGGTTCCAGCGTCCGTGGACCGAATCGAAATTGAGTAGGTGGGCCAGGGTGGCGGCATCCCCGGCCGGGTCGTTGATATGAACAAACTCGATCTCAGTTTGCTCCCAGGCGGCCCGAAAAGTCAGGCGCCCCATGCGCCCGAACCCGTTGATTCCGATCTTGATCTTGGCCATAACACATACTCTTAATTTCGTTGAATGAATAACGTCAGGAGAGCCTGTCGCGGATCGCGTCCTGGCTCTTTAGCTCTTCAGCCATCCGCGAATCGCGTCTTGGCTGGGAATACTGCCGCTGTGGACAACTTGGTCGTCGATGACCACGGCCGGTGTACTCATTACGCCGTAGTTCATGATCGCTTCCGGGTTGGTCTCTTTAATGACATTCACATCGGTGCCCACTTCGGCAGCAACTTTGCTGATGATTTCCGCGGTCTTGATGCACTTGCTGCAGCCGCTGCCCAGTACTTTTATCTCTTTCATGGTGTTTACCTCGCGTTGCCGGCGCTCAGATAAAGGGCGTCAGCAGATTGAATATCCAGCCCACCAGCGTGAAAGCTGTCAGCAGAACCGCAAACAGAATCGCCAGCAGACGCCACTGCATCACCTGTTTGAGCAGGATGAACTCCGGGAAACTGGCGGCTACGGTACTCATGCAGAACGCCAGCGTTGTGCCGATGGGTAAGCCGTTGACGATCAGACTCTCCATCACCGGAATCACGCCGGTGGCATTGGAGTAAAGCGGAATGCCCAGCCCCACGGCCGCCGGTACCGACCACCACTGGCCATCGCCCAGGTGGGTTTCGATCCAGCCGTCCGGCACGAAGCCGTGCAGGGCAGCGCCAAGGCCAACACCGATGATCACCCACTTCCAGACCCGGCCGAAGATCTCGCCGGTTTCTGTTTTCGCGAAGCGGTGGCGCTCGCTGAATGCGAGCTTTTCAACCGGGCCTGTCTGTGTCGGCTGCTGGTGCTGCCTGCCGCGTTCCAAGGCTTTCTGAGCAAAGGATTGCAGCCAGCGCTCGGCACGGATCTGATCCAGAAAAAGGCCACCAAGAATGCCAACGCCCATACCGACAATCACGTAGAGCAGGGTGAACTTCCACCCCAGCAGACTCATCAGCAGCAATACCGCGACCTCGTTGATCAGCGGCGAGGTGAGCAGAAACGCCATGGTGATGCCCACCGGAATACCGGCCGAGGTAAAACCGAGAAACACCGGGATGCTGGAGCAGGAGCAGAAAGGTGTAATAGCACCGAAGCCGGAGCCCAGCACATAGCCGACCCCCCGATGACGACCGGCAAGAAAGTCCCGCACTCGCTCCACATTGAGCGAAGCGCGTGCCAGGGCGATCAGATAGATCATCACTACCAGCAGCACGTAGATCTTGCTCACATCCTCGACAAAAAAGTGCAGGGCATCGCCCAGCTTGGTGTCCGGCGATAGCCCCATCAGTCGATACACCAGCCAGTCGGCCAGCTGGGTGAAGATCTCAAACATGCTTTAACTCCTCACCTTAATTCCCAAACCAGTGCCGCGTCCGGTTGGCAAAAGCGACCAGCGACAGCATCACCGGTACCTCCACCAGCACGCCGACCACGGTGGCCAGCGCCGCGCCGGAGTGCAGGCCAAACAGTGAGATCGCCACCGCCACGGCCAGCTCGAAGAAGTTGGAGGTGCCAATCATGCAGGCGGGCGCCGCGATATTGTGCGGCAGGCGTAGCCAGTGGGCGGCGGCATAGGCGAGCGCGAAGATGCCATAGGTCTGGATCAGCAGCGGAATTGCGATCAGACCGATGGTCTGTGGCTGGGCCAGAATGGTATTGGCCTGGAAGCCGAACAGCAGAATAACAGTGGCCAGCAAACCGAGAATCGAACAGGGTTTAAGCCGGTGCACGAAGGCATCCACCCGGGCGCCGTCGCTGCCGCGCTCAAGCTGATGCCGGGTCCAGATCCCGGCGACCAGCGGCAGTACCACGTAGAGCACCACCGACAGCAGCAGGGTTTCCCAGGGCACCTGGATATCGCTGACGCCGAGCAGAAAAGCGGCGATCGGGGCAAAGGCAAACACCATGATGATGTCGTTGATCGAGACCTGTACCAGCGTGTAGTTCGGATCGCCCTTGGTTAGCTGACTCCAGACAAACACCATGGCGGTGCAGGGAGCCACCCCGAGCAGGATCATACCGGCGATGTATTCGCTGGCGCTTTGCGGGTCGACCCAGTCGGCAAACAGAACACGAAAGAACAGCCAGCCGAGCAGCGCCATGGTGAATGGCTTGATGAGCCAGTTCACCACCAGCGTCAGAATCAGTCCTCGGGGGCGTTTACCCACATCTTTAATGGCGCTAAAGTCGATCTGCACCATCATCGGGTAGATCATCACCCAGATGAACAGCGCAACCACCAGGTTTACATGGGCGAATTCAAGCCCGGCCACCTGGGCGAACAGGCCCGGTGCCAGGTTGCCGAGCAGCACGCCGCCGAGGATGGAAAGCGCGACCCAGAGGGTCATGTAACGCTCGAAGATACCCATGATTCAGTCCGTCCTTTTTGCTGTCTCGGGGGTGGTTAGCTGTTGCTCGCGCAAAGGTTTCTGCCCGGACGCTCCTTCATGGTATGGAGGCGGTCCAGGCTTTCGGCCAGATAGTCGGCGTTGGCTTTCGCGGTCTCTTTCAATACCCGGTGAATCCAGGGCGACATCTGCGGATCAAGGGAGTAAAACACCCACTGACCGGCACGACGGTCCGCCAAAACACCACTGCGACGCAGCAGGGCCAAATGGCGGGAAACCTTGGGCTGGCTTTCATCCAGCGCACAGGTCAGTTCGCAGACGCATAACTCTCCCTCCTGCTCGATGAGCAGCAGGCTGGTGAGTCGGATGTGGTCGCCTAACGCCTTAAACAGCTCCACCGGTGTCATTATTCAGTACCACTCAAAATCTGCTTGCTTATATATATGCTAAGCCATATATATGGAAATTCATATGTATCAAATCAATGTTGCAGTTAGGTGAAGTAGGCGTGGCTTGACTAGGCTATCTGCCAGTCAGATTTTCAAATGCTGGTGTTTAAGGAAAACGTATGGGATTGGCATTAACCGCCCTGGTGGGTGGATTGGTCGTTCTGGTCTGGAGCGCCGGGCGCTTTGTGGAAGGCGCGGCGGCCACGGCGCGGCATTTTGGTATGTCGGCCCTGCTGATCGGCATGGTGGTGGTAGGTTTTGGCACCTCGGCCCCGGAGATGCTGGTTTCTGCACTGGCCTCTCTACAGGGCAACCCCGGTATCGCGTTGGGTAACGCCTACGGCTCCAATATCACCAATATCGCTTTGATTCTGGGGGTAACGGCACTGATCAGTCCCATCGCGGTACACTCTCGGATCTTAAGCCGTGAGCTACCGCTGCTCAGCGGTATAACCCTGTTTGCCGCCTGGCTGCTCTGGGATGGTTTTCTGAGTCGTATGGATGCGGTTCTGCTATTGGGTGCGTTTGGCCTGCTGATGGCCTGGACCATCCGGGCAGGCACGAAAAGCCAGGATGACGCGCTGCAGAGCGAGATGGAGCAGGAGCTGGTGGAACATGAACTACCGCTACGCAAGGCGGTGTTCTGGCTGGTGCTGGGCCTGATCCTGTTGATCGCCAGCTCCCGTGCGCTGGTCTGGGGCGCGGTGGAGATCGCCCTGGCGTTGGGTGTCAGCGATCTGATCATCGGTTTAACGATCGTGGCGATCGGTACCTCGCTGCCGGAGCTGGCCTCGTCCATCATCGCTGCCCGCCGGGGCGAGCATGATATTGCCCTGGGCAACATCATTGGCTCCAACCTGTTCAATACCCTGGCCGTGGTGGGGATCGCCGGTGCCATCAGCCCGATGGCAGTGGTGCCCGAAGTTCTGTCGCGGGATATGCCGGTGATGATTGCGCTGACCTTTTCCCTGTTTCTCTTTGGCTACGGCTTCAAGCGGATGGGGCGGATCAACCGCTTGGAGGGCGGCATCCTGCTGGCCGCCTATGGAGCCTACACGCTCTACCTGGTCAGCGGGCAGTTTGCCTAGCGGTAGGGCGTCCATCATCTGAGCGTCTATCTTTAACATCAGACTGACCTGATGTGTGGGAGGGGCGATGAAAGCGGAGCAGTTTCTGGCAACGCTGGCCGAGCAGAGTGAGCAGCTCAAACGTGAAGGACTCTACAAGCAGGAACGTCAGATCGCTTCGGCCCAGGCCCAGGAGATCACGCTCGGTGGCGGGCGTCAGGTGATCAACTTCTGCGCCAACAACTACCTGGGGCTGGCCGATCATCCGGCGCTGATAGAGGCCGCCAAGCAGGGGCTGGATGAACACGGTTTTGGCATGGCCTCTGTGCGTTTTATCTGCGGCACTCAGGATATCCACAAGCAGTTGGAGCAACGTCTGGCTGACTTTCTTGGGATGGAAGACAGTATCCTCTATTCCTCCTGCTTTGATGCCAACGGCGGGCTGTTCGAAACTCTGCTTGGGGAAGAGGATGCGGTAATCAGTGATGCACTGAATCATGCCAGCATTATCGATGGCGTGCGCTTGAGTAAGGCGCAGCGCTATCGTTATGCCAACAACGATATGGCCGAGCTTGAGCAGCAGCTCAAGGCAACGCAGGATTGCCGGGTACGGTTGATCGCCACCGACGGTGTGTTCTCCATGGATGGTGTTATTGCCGACCTGCCGGCGATCTGTGACCTGGCCGAGCGCTATGATGCGCTGGTGATGGTGGATGATTCTCATGCCGTTGGCTTTGTGGGCGATACGGGGCGAGGCACACCGGAGTATCACGGCGTAACCGACCGCATCGATATCCTGACCGGTACCTTTGGTAAGGCGCTCGGCGGTGCGTCGGGTGGCTATACCGCTGCGAGAAAAGAGATCGTCGACTGGCTTCGACAGCGTTCACGGCCCTATCTGTTTTCCAATTCGCTGGCGCCGCCCATCGTGCAGGCCACACTGGCATCGCTGGCGTTGGTTGAGTCCCAGGGTGGTGAGCTGCGTAAGCAACTGAAAACGAACAGCGCCTACTTCAGAGGCGAAATGGCCAGTGCCGGATTTACCCTCGGTGGTGCTGATCATCCGATTATCCCGGTGATGATCGGTGATGCAGCGCTGGCCGGTGCCATGGCTGAAAAACTGCTGGAAGAGGGTATCTATGTGATCGGGTTCTCCTACCCAGTGGTGCCCATGGGGCAGGCACGGATCAGAACCCAGATGTCCGCGACCCATACCCGGGAGCAATTGGATCGGGCCATTGAGGCATTTTCTCGGATTGGCCGTGAGTTGGGGGTGATCTGATGCGGGCACTGGCAAAGCTTCACCCGGAGCAGGGCATATGGCTGCATACCACCCAGCGGCCCAAGGTGGGTCACAATGATCTGCTGATCAAGA
Source organism: Marinobacterium litorale DSM 23545 (assembly GCF_000428985.1). Taxonomy (GTDB): domain Bacteria; phylum Pseudomonadota; class Gammaproteobacteria; order Pseudomonadales; family Balneatricaceae; genus Marinobacterium_D; species Marinobacterium_D litorale. The sequence goes on from NZ_AUAZ01000011.1 coordinate 91,331, forward strand.
TCCACAAGAGCGCGATCTGCGGTACCGATGTGCATATCTACAACTGGGATGACTGGGCCCGTAAAACCATCCCGCTTGGCATGACGGTGGGGCATGAGTACGTGGGTGAAGTGGTGGAGATCGGATCCGAGGTAGAGGGCTTCTCAATCGGCGACCGCGTCTCCGGTGAAGGTCATATTACCTGTGGCCACTGTCGTAACTGCCGTGCGGGCCGACGCCATCTGTGTCGCAATGCGGTGGGGGTGGGCGTAAACCGTCCGGGGGCCTTTGCCGAATATCTGGCAATTCCTGCTATCAACGCGTTCAAAATTCCGGAGAATATATCGGATGACCTGGCGGCTATTTTCGATCCCTACGGCAATGCCCTGCACACGGCGCTTTCATTCGATCTGGTGGGCGAGGATGTGCTGGTCACCGGTGCCGGTCCCATCGGCATTATGGCGGCGGCCATCGCGCTGCACGTGGGCGCGCGGCATGTGGTGTTAACTGATGTGAACCCCTATCGGTTGGGACTCGCCCGACGTATGGGGGTTATTCATACGGTCAATGTGGCGGAACAGTCGCTGGACGGAAAAATGCGTGAGCTGCAGATGAGCGAAGGGTTCGATGTGGGGCTGGAGATGTCCGGCGCGGAACCGGCGTTTCGTTCTATGTTGAGCGCCATGAATCACGGTGGCAAGATTGCCATGCTGGGGATTCCCACCGCTGATATGGCTATCGACTGGACCGAAGTGATCTTCAAGGGGCTGATTATCAAGGGAATCTACGGGCGAGAGATGTTTGAGACCTGGTACAAAATGGCCTCGGTGATTCAGTCCGGCCTCAACCTGGCTCCGATCATTACCCATCGTTTTGCCATCGACGATTTTCAGCAGGGGTTCGATGTCATGCGCTCGGGCGAATCCGGTAAGGTAATACTGGAGTGGCCGGGCTAGCGCCTGGCCACTTTCTCCTCAATCCGGGTCAGTCGATCTTGCATTCGTAGTCAGTGGCGCCGGCGGCGTGACGGCCCGCAATATAACCAAAGGTCATGGCCGGTCCCAGGTTGATCCCGCCAGACGGGTAGAAGCCACCCATCACGCTGGCCATATCGGTCCCCGCCGCATAGAGGCCCGGGATTGCTTCACCGGCACTGTTGAGTACCTGCGCCTGAGCGTTGGTCTGAAGCCCGGCAAAGGTGCCAAAGCTGCCTGGCTGCACTTTCACCGCATAGAAAGGCCCGTTCTCGATCGGTGCAACACAGGGGTTTGGCCCTGAGTTGAGCGGATCACCCTGCTTGCGGTTGAACGGCGTGGTGCCACGCCCAAACTCTGGATCTTCGCCACGGCGGGCGTTGTCGTTAAAGGTCTTGATCGTGGCGGTTAAGCCTTCCGGATCGATACCGCAGACGTTCGCCAGTTCCTGGATCGTTTTCGCGCGCTTCAGGTAGCCACTGCGCACGGCGGGACCAACCGGCAGCGGGAAGGGGCGTGAGTAGCCCAGTCCGTAACGGCGCTGGAAGTGATGGTCACAGATCAGCCAGGAGGCGACCTCTTCACCTTCAGGGGCCGCCGCAATCATGGCCGAGGTATAGTCGTAGTAGCCGTTCGCTTCATTGCAGAACCGTTTACCGGTGGAAACGACGCCGATAATCCCGGGCTTGCCGCGATCGATAATGTGAGGGAAGTGACCCACGCTGCCATCCGGGTAGGGGATTTTCGAGACCGGGGCCCAGGCCGCAGCAGAAGCGACATCGGTGACCAGCTCGCCACCGACCGACTCTCCCAGCGTGAGACCGTCGCCGGAGCAGCTCTTGGGTGGTAGCGCCAAGTGCTCATGCCCGGTGGGTGTGCGTGGGAACAGCGCTTTACGTCGATCAATATCATTGGGGAAACCACCCGCTGCCAACACCACACCCTTAGCGGCGTTGATAGCTACCATACCTTCCTTGGTTTGCACCAGTGCGCCTGTGACTCTGTCGCCATCGAAGATCAGTTCGTTGGCCGGCGCGGATTCGATCATCTGCACGCCAAGTTTTTCGGCAGATTTAGCCAGTCGGCCGATCAGTGCCACCCCGTTGACCAGGTGCATGGCACGGCCATGGCGGGTCAGATCCCACAGGTGACGTAAAAAGCGCTTGTTGACGTGGATAAAGGACTTCAGCGAACGGGTCATGGTCAAGAAGGCCATCAGGTCTGGCCCTGCCATGATCGGCATCCCCAGGAACGAGGTCTCACGCATGGTTTTGCGCAGCCGCTTCAACAGTGGTCCGATTTTACGCGCATCATAGGGTGCGGCGATCACCTGATGGCCCTGGGTTGCGGCACCCGGTGTATTGCCGTGCATATCGGGAATCGCGTTGCCATCGACAAACTGCAGCTCGGTTCGCTGCTCAAAGAACGCCACCATGTAGGGGCAGTTATCGAGGAATGCATCCACCCGTTCGGGGTTGTAGCGATCACCGAGTTCATTCTTCAGGTAGGTGCGAGGCTGTTGCGGGTCCTCCTTGATCCCGGCGCGCCGAGCGAGCGGGTTACCCGGAACCCACATCCAACCGCCGGACCAGGCACTGGCGCCACCTAAGGTTTCGTCCTTTTCCACAACGACCACTTTAAGGCCGTGCGATGCAGCGGTAACGGCGGCAGAGAGCCCGGCAGCACCGGATCCGACGACGAGCAAGTCACAACTGATCTGGCTTGATGTGGTGTTCTGGCTTTTCACAGTGATCGACCTTTGGGAATGTGGATTTTATTTATTGGGATATTAATCAAAAACTGAACAAAGTTCTAGTAATTGATTTTGGCGCTAGGGAGGACCAGTCCAGGTCGGGTCATTGCGGAAGGGGAAGAAAAAAGAAAACCCGACTCTGTTAAAAATCGGGCTCAAGCTGACAAGTCAGTGTTCAGCGAGTCTGTCAGTCGACGGTCACGCTGCGCCGGTCCTGCTTCTGTGACCGGCGACACATTGTACTCGACAGCTCATGACAGTAATAAGTCAGCAGTATCGAGGCATGGTCTACGTCGCAAACAGCGTTTCCAGATTTTTGAATGCCTTGATCTCAATGGCATTATCGGACGGATCAAGAAAAAACATAGTAGCCTGCTCGCCCACTTCTCCCTTGAACCGGATATAGGGTTCGATAACGAACTCTGTGCCAGCCGCTTTCAGCTTGTTGGCCAGGGCTTCCCACTCAGCCATAGGTAATACCACACCAAAATGTTTGGCCGGCACCTTATGGTTATCCACAGTGCTGAGCGCCTCGCACCCGCACTCTTCAGGCGCCACATGGGCCACTATCTGATGGCCATAGAAGTTGAAATCACACCACTTGCCCGGCGCGCTGCGGCCCTCGCTGCAACCAAGTACCTCGGTATAAAAACGGCGGGCTTGCTCCAGGTCTCGGACCGGAAATGCCAGGTGGAATGGATGAATTGTCTGGTTCATATGACCTCCTGCGGGTAGTTATCTGCTGGTTAGTCTAACGCGCTTATGGCAGTCTTTCCGCGAAAACTTATATGCGCTCTGGCTAATTTTTATACGGTTGGCTCTTGAAGACTGGGGAAACTACCCTCATTTACAGGGGTAACAGAGAAATACCGGAGTCCTTTCCGGCGCACTGAGTTCAAAAGGAGAGCCTATGCGTCCCGATAAATTCACCTCCAAACTCCAGGAGGCCCTGGCCGATGCTCAATCACTGGCAATCGGCAAAGACCACAACATGATCGAGCCGATCCACCTGCTCGCTGCTTTCCTCGAGCAGCGTGGTGGATCCGTGCGCCCGATTCTTAAACAGGCGGGTGCCGAGATGGGCTCGCTGACCCGCAAGATCGGTGAAGCGATTGAACGTCTGCCGGTGGTCTCCAGCCCCGATGGCGAGATCCGCCTGTCCCAGAACATGGCACGTCTGTTCAACCTCACCGACAAGATGGCCCAGAAGCGTGGCGACCAGTTTGTAGCCAGCGAGCTGGTTCTGTTGGCGATGCTGGAAGATAAGGGCGATACCAGCAAGGTACTGAAAGAGGCCGGTGTTACCCGTGAGTCGCTGCAGGCCGCTATTGAAAATGTGCGCGGTGGCGAAGCGGTGACCGATCCGAACGCCGAGGAGAGCCGTCAGGCGCTGGATAAGTATTGCATCGACATGACCGAGCGTGCCGAGTCCGGCAAGCTGGACCCGGTGATCGGCCGTGACGATGAGATCCGCCGTACCATTCAGGTGCTGCAGCGTCGTACCAAGAATAACCCGGTGCTGATCGGTGAGCCCGGTGTGGGTAAAACCGCCATCGTCGAAGGCCTGGCGCAGCGTATCGTCAACGGCGAGGTGCCGGAAGGCCTGAAGCACAAGCGCGTGCTGGCGCTGGATATGGGTTCGCTGATCGCCGGTGCCAAGTTTCGTGGCGAGTTCGAGGAGCGCCTGAAGGGTGTGCTGAACGAGCTGGCGAAGCAGGAAGGCCAGATCATCCTGTTTATCGACGAGCTGCACACCATGGTCGGTGCCGGTAAGGCCGAGGGTGCCATGGATGCCGGGAACATGCTCAAGCCCGCATTGGCCCGTGGCGAGCTGCACTGCGTGGGTGCGACAACGCTGGACGAATACCGCCAGTATGTGGAAAAAGATGCGGCGCTTGAACGCCGTTTCCAGAAGGTGATCGTCGATGAGCCGTCCGAGGAGGACACCATCGCCATCCTGCGTGGTCTGAAAGAGCGCTATGAAGTGCACCATGCCGTGGATATCACCGACCCGGCGATCATCGCGGCGGCCAAGCTGAGCCAGCGCTACATCACCGACCGTCAGCTGCCGGACAAAGCGATCGACCTGATCGACGAAGCGGCTTCCCGCATCCGTATGGAGATGGACTCCAAGCCGGAGGAAATGGACCGTCTCGACCGCCGTCTGATCCAGCTGAAGATGGAGCGTGAGGCGCTGAAGAAAGAGAAGGATGAGGCGTCCCGCAAACGTCTGGGTGAGCTGGAAGGCCACATCGCCGAGCTGGAAAAAGAGTACTCCGACTTCGAGGAGATCTGGAAAGCCGAGAAGGCCACCCTGCAGGGGGCGGCTCAGGTCAAAGAGCAGCTCGATCAGGCCCGCATCGAAATGGAGCAGGCTCGCCGAGCCGGTGACCTGGGTAAGATGTCTGAGCTGCAGTACGGCAAGATTCCGGAGCTGGAAAAGCAGCTTCAGGCTGCCGACAGCGCCGAGCAGACCCAGACCGAACACCAGTTGCTGCGTAACAAGGTGACCGAAGAGGAGGTGGCCGAGGTCGTCTCCCGCTGGACCGGCATCCCGGTGGCGAAGATGCTCGAAGGCGAACGTGAAAAATTGCTGCGGATGGAAGATGCGCTGCATCAGCGTGTGGTCGGCCAGGATGAAGCGATCACCGCCGTCTCCAACGCCGTGCGTCGTTCACGTGCCGGTCTTGCCGACCCGAACCGCCCCAATGGCTCCTTCCTGTTCCTGGGACCAACCGGTGTGGGTAAAACCGAACTGTGTAAATCGTTGGCCAGCTTCCTGTTCGATACCGAAGAGGCGATGGTACGCATCGATATGTCCGAGTTCATGGAGAAACATTCCGTGGCTCGCCTGATCGGTGCGCCTCCCGGCTATGTCGGGTATGAAGAGGGCGGTTACCTGACCGAAGCGGTGCGCCGCAAGCCGTACTCCGTGCTGCTGCTCGACGAGGTGGAAAAGGCCCACCCGGATGTGTTCAACATCCTGCTGCAGGTGCTGGAAGATGGCCGCCTGACCGATGGTCAGGGCCGCACCGTGGACTTCCGCAACACCATCGTGGTCATGACCTCCAACCTGGGTTCGGATCTGATCCAGAACTACACCGAGGACGACGACTACGATCTGATGAAAAAGGCGGTGATGGAGGCGGTGGGCACCCACTTCCGTCCGGAGGTGATCAACCGCATCGACGAGGTGGTGGTTTTCCACAGCCTGCGTAAGAGCCAGGTGGCCGGCATAGCCAACATTCAGCTGGAGCGTCTGCGCAAACGTCTGGCTGAGCGTGACCTGACCCTGAGCCTGACCAGCACCGCGCTGGACAAGCTGGTGGAGGTTGGCTTCGAGCCGATCTACGGTGCGCGCCCGCTCAAGCGTGCGATCCAGCAGTGGATAGAGAACCCGCTGGCACAGAAAATCCTCTCTGGTGACTACGCGCCGGGTACCGAGGTTGGTGTGGATGTGGAAGCCGGAGAGTTTGTGTTCCGCTAAGCTGAATTACAGCGACGACTGAGTAAAGAGCCTGCCGAGTGATCGGTGGGCTCTTTTTGTTTGATCTACAGCCTCACCTGGCGGCCTGAGATAACTTGACTATAGTGTCAGTAAATTAATAGCCATCTAATAAGAAAGGGAATTCATCCCATGCTGAAGGCGGTGAAAATCCTGCTGATACTTGGGCTTCTTGGTCTCGCGACCGTGTTGGCCTGGGGGGTTACCGATAAGGCACTGCATATTACCTCCGATGCTGCATTCTGCGGCAGCTGTCACAGCATGGTGCCGATGCAGATCTCTTTTCTTAACAGCAGTCACGGTGGGCGCTCCACCACCGGTGTCGAAGTGCTGTGCACCGACTGTCACCTGCCCCACGACAGCACCGTCAATTACCTCTACATGAAAGCACGCAACGGCGCCTGGGATGTCTGGAAGGAGTTTGTCATCGGCGCCGACGATGTGGATTGGCATGCCAAGCGTGAACGCGCTCACGAGTACGTGTATGAGTCCGGCTGCCTCAAATGTCATAACGGTCTCGAGCGCGGCAGCGAAAGCAACAGTGTCCAGTTCGTCGCCCACAAGCCCTATTTTCAGGGCGCGGTCGATAAGACCTGCATCGACTGCCATAACGTGGGCCACCGGGATTTGACTCAGGCGTTGTTGACCCACGAACGCCTGAATCGTCCACCCTCTGTTACCGCTAACCCCTGAACAATAAGAAAAAGGATGTGCCCATGGTTCCCCTTAAATCCCGCTCATTAATCGGAATGTTTGCAGCCGTGTTACTGCTGCTGAGCCTTCCCTTACAGGCTCAGAATGAGAACGTGAACATGGCCCAGGTTCGCACACTGGCATTTACTCAGGGGCTGAGCGAGCTGGATAAGCAGTGTGTGGCCTGTCACCAGGAGGAGCAACCCGGCATTGTTGCCGACTGGAAGGACAGTCGGCACAGTCATGTAGGCGTTGGTTGTAACGACTGTCATGCGGTCAGCAAATCCCAGCCCGATGCTCAGTTGCATAATGAGGAGGGGCTTCAGGGTGTGTACATTACGCCGCTGGTCTCTCCCAACACCTGCGGGCGCTGTCATGCCGAGGAACAGGCCCAGTTCAATGAAAGCGGACACTTCCGCTCCTATCACCAGATCATTCCCAAGGACAGCCTGCATGCCTTGGTGAAATTTCACGAAGGGCGCAACAACGAGGAGCTGGGTGGGGCTCCGGGTGAGACCGGCTGTATGCAGTGCCACGGTACCGAACTTGCTCTGAATGAAGATGGCACCCCGGATCCAACCACATGGCCCAACTCCGGGATGGGTAACATCTATCCGGATGGCAGCACCGGCAACTGCGGGGCTTGTCATACACGCCATAAGTTTTCGTTGGAGGAGGCGCGTCAGCCGGCGGCCTGTGCCAGTTGCCACCTGGGCCCGGACCATCCCGATATAGAGGTGTACGAGAACAGCAAGCATGGCCAGATCTACGCGACAGAAGGGCACAAATGGAGCTGGGATGAACCGGCTGGCGCTTGGGAACCGGGTGATTATCGTGCCCCGACCTGCGCCACCTGTCATATGAGTGGCGTCGGTGATCTGGCCAGTACCCACAACGTCAGTGAGCGCCTGTACTGGAACCTCTGGGCTCAGCGCTCGGAGATGCGAAACTCCACCGATGTGCTGAGTCCGCTCTTGGGTAATGGGCCTCAGGGGCGTGAGAAGATGAAACAGGTTTGCTCGGCTTGCCACAGCGAGAACCACACAGAGGGTTTCTTTGCCCAGGGCGATAAGGCGGTCAAGCTGTATAACGTCGAGTATTACGATCCTGCCAAGAAGATGCTGGACGACCTGGAATCCAAAGGGTTGTTGCTGGAGAATCCGTGGGCCGACGAGTTTCAGATTACCTTCTACCACCTCTGGCATCATGAAGGGCGTCGTGCGCGCCACGGTGCCTTGATGGCTGGCCCCGACTATGCCCATTGGCACGGTTTCTTCGAACTGCAGCTGGATTACTATAAGCTGGAAGCGATCTATAAACAGCGGTTGGCCCGGGGTGAGATAGAACTGCGCGAGTGAACTCTATTTAACGCAGCTCAGGACTGCGTTAGAGCTGTTTGAGCCGTACCTGGGGTACGTCGGTTCGGCGTGCTCGACTTTCCGGCGGTTCCGGCGTGACAAGGGCGGTGAACTCCTACAGTATTAGCGGGGCATCAATAGGGGATGTGAAACGCAGGTGCTCAAGGAGACAACAGATGAGTGAGCTCTACTCCGAAAATCCGGTCATGTTCAAGAACAACCCGCTTGGGTTTATCCTTTCGATATTGCTGATTCCGGCTTTCGGCATCGGCATTATTATTCTGCTCTATTGGTATCTGCAGACCAAGGCGTCCAAGCTGTCGGTGACCGAACACGACATCCTTTATGAGAAAGGACTGCTTAGCAAAGAGCGCTCAGAGATCGGCATCACCAGTGTGCGAACGGTGACCGTGAAACAGTCTTTTTTTAATCGTATTTTCGGTGTGGGGTCGGTGGAAATCTTTACCGCAGGTGATGATCCGGAGATCAACGTGAAGGGGCTGCCGGACCCGAACAGGGTGCGCGAGCTGATCAAGGCGCGTCAGAACGGCGGGTAGGCGAAATGGTTGGCGAATCCGATAACAAGGACAAGAACGAATCCCGCAAGATTGCGATCGTCCTGATCTCGCTGGCGCTTCTGCTGGGCGTGGCGATCATGCTGATGCTGCCCGCGCTGTCGGAGGTCGTCGCCGTGCATTTCGCACCGGGGTTGGGGTTGAAAACAGCGGCTGTGATCTCCTTTTTCGTTACCGTTGCTACTCTGCTGGTGTTTGCATTTGCCTCGGGTGACGGTTTGCTGGGGGAGATTCAGTTTATCCTCATGGGCTTCTTCGGTTTTTTCCTTGTTTTCTGGCTGATGATCGCCTGGATTTTTTAGGCGGGTCGTCTTGATTCATCGATGGGTATGAGTCGGGGCCCGAAGGCCCCGCTCCAGTGGTGACGCCTAAACAACCATATCGATCTGCTGAACAGTGCCCACGCCACCATTTTCCGTGAAGTAAACACCGCTGTTTTTGACTCTGCCGTTGTGTTGATTACCCTCGCCCTTGATATCGAACGGGGTTTCGCTGGATCCTAAATAGATCGCGCCGATATCCTGGGATGCAAGCGTCTCCAGCGAGTCATTATCTGGGGTTTTGTTCCAGACCATCAGTTGCTCAAAGATTGAGTCGGCTTCGTCGATGTAGCCGTTACCATCCTCATCGTATTCCGCCAGCTCTGCAAAACCGTTGCCGGTCAGTGCGCCAAAGAGCTCCGATCCATCGTTAATGATGCCGTCGTTATTCTTATCGAGGGCCAGCATGCCGCTGTTGCCGGTAAGGTAGCTGATCAGCTCGGTATTTCCGTCGGCGTCCAGGTCAAACTCAAACTTTTCGTTGGTCAGGTCCGCGTGGTTACCCGCGTAGTTAAGAATCAGGGGGTCGGTGAAGACGACCTCCTGTGTCATTTCGACCTCCCGGGTTTCTGAGTAACTGCGTTCCATGGTCAGGTTAAGATCAAACTCGATCGTCTTGCCGTCGGCGGTTGAAACCGAACCGCAGCTACTGAAACTTGTGCACTCATACTCTTCGATGGTTTCTGTCGCACGAAAACTCATCTGCAGGGATTTTGGGCGTAATGCGATGACCTCTCCGGCGTCCGAGGCGGTTGTCTCTGCAGCTGGCTGATCCGGGAGTTCGATATCATCGATACGCGTTAGTGCTTTGTTTTGAGGATTAAGTGCATGCAGCAGGCTGTACCACATCAGAGCCCGGATTTTCTCTTGCTCTGTTTTGTCGCTATCGCCCTCATTTTCAACGGGCTGGAAACGGGCACCGTCTGGGGTCGCTAAAAGCGCGGAGCTGAAGTTCATCGATTGGGTGCTGGATTGGCTAAGGCTGAAGCCGAACATCTGAGCACCCCTTAACGCCTCAGATTCGGGGCTGCTTGCCAGCAGCTCCTGTAGTCGAAGACCAAAGCCGTTATTCGCTGACTCTGCGTCCAGTAAGCGGGATGTTGTTCTGAGTTCGTTTTTCTCATGTTCCGAGCTCATATGAATACTACTGGTCTGAATAATCATTCTGTTTCTCCAGTTTTTAGGCAACATGCAACCCTGCCGCTCTTTTACAAAGCTCAGCATTTGCTGATGTCAGGGCGTAACAAACCCGCTCGTGCAGTGTGCAAAGCTCGAAAATGCGGGTATGCGTTGAATGAGGAAAAGTGCTGCCGCCATTACGACGTGTTGCGGCCACAGTTCACCCTACCGGATTTCGATCCAGTAACAGGTTTCACCTCATTCGATGACAGTTGGTTTGGTTAGTCAGTGTTAAATGATTCTTTCCGGATGAGCGTTTCCCCCTGTGCAACTCTCTGAAACCCTTGTGTTTATTGGCCAATAGCCCAGCCGCAGCAGCAATGGGTGAGCCGTCAGACTGTTCATTTCAGCGATAACCTGACTCGGGTTCAGTAGAGAACTGTGAATTGAGTAAGAGAGAAATCAGCAAGAAACGGACCGGAACAGGATCCAGTCCAGGCCATCAGAAGAATTAGGGAGTTTCTTTATGAGGTCAGACCGAGGAGGGAGTACACGTGATGAGAGCCTGCAGTTAAGACTGGCAGGCTCTGTTTGGCTTGGGCGAGGATTGGGGCGCGGAAGCTATTCCACCTGCTGCCGGAATTGATTGAGCATATCTTGAATTCTTTGCGTGGCGTCGCGGGTTCGTCCGGCCAGCAGCTTGACCTCATCGGCTACCACGGAAAATCCACGCCCGGTTTCACCTGCCCGTGCCGCTTCGATAGCCGCATTGAGTGCCAGCAGGTTGGTTTGATCCGCGATAGCGCGAATAACATCAACGACACCCGATATCTGTTCGTATGTGTTTTGCATCACCCCCAATTCACGCTGGTGAAGCTCTTCCGCACGCTTTTCATCGCTGATATCACGGGTCGCCCCCACGACACGGCACAGTTTTCCTTCTTCGTCGCGCAGCCCGAGGCCACGTTCACGAAACCATATATAGCCCTTGGTTTTGTGTTTCATGCGGTATTCGACGACGTAATCGGCATTTGGGTCGGTGCTGGCCACAAATTTCTCAAACTCTTCGAAGACCTGTTTGCAGTCGTCGGGATGGGTAACCCGTTCAAACGCATCCCAGCCATCGGTAAACTCCTGAGCGGTATAGCCGATCAGATCCCGAAACTCTTTAGACCAGCGCAGTATGTTGTCCGGGTGATCCGGGTCGCCATCCACCACCAGATAGTCCCAGCTGCCCTCGACCATCGCGCCCTTGATCAAGTCCCAGACCTGTTGCTCCTGGCGGAACACTTTAAGATCGGTCTCGCGGGCCTCAAGTTCTGCGCGCGTACTTTCTAACTCCAGGCGATAGCGTTCACGCTGGTCCGCTAGGTCCCGGAGTTCAGCTTTAAGCTCATCGAGTTGGTTTTCCAGTTGCTGTTTTTCACGCAGGGGCTCACCTGCCCGGCCCTTTAAGTCCGTCCAGCCGTGATGAAGCCTTTCAAGTGCCTTGCCAAGGACGGGGTAAGCGTCTGCGCCCTGCGACTGCGGGGGCCGTCCTTCCATGATCTGGTTGATGCCGTCGGCGATATGTGTCGCCATTTCCTGAAGTCGTTTTCCGGCAAACATCTCCCTCTCCCACAATGAAATGATGGTTTGTCAGCACACGCCGCACTACAGGAAAGACAGATTGGCCCGGGTGTGCGATGAGCAGGGCCGCTTTCCGTGCAGGGGTATGGACGGCTATACGCGTTGCTGGAGTTTCACGTTCGGTAAAGCCAGGTCGCACTTTTTATAGCTTCAAGTCGTGGCCAAATGCATGGATTTATAGTTGGCTTGGCCAAGCCTGTACTGCTGACGCTGATAATAAACATCGAGGGACGGTTTAAAGATGCCTCTATTGCTCAATTTTGTAAAGTGAATCAGTAGGATAGATGCATTATTGGGCACCCAGGCCGTACACATCGGCTTCCACCTGATCCCTTATGACAATCAGCGCGTCTGATAATTGGCTCATTTTCACCGAGCCCAAGGCTATGCGGAGCGCTTGAGGAGTATGGCTTGTGGTGGCAAACGGTTGGGCGGTGGAGACTGAAATACCGCCGTCCAGGAGGTTGGCTGTGATGCGGTCGGCTCGCGCGTCCGGAGGGAGAGGCAGCCAGAGGAAATAGGCGTTGGGGTGGTGAATAAAATGGAAATCCTGAAACACCTTCTTGGCGATCTCCTGTCTGGCACGGGCATCCGCTCTTTTCGCCTCTTCCAGTCTGGATACGGTACCGTCTTGCACCCACCGGGCGACCAATGCGGTCATCAGAGCGGGCGTATTCCAGGTCGTAGCGCGAATGGCTCGCTCCAACTTCCCGATCCAGCATGTAGGCGCGGTTAAAAATCCCACCCTTAGTCCGGTGGCGATACTCTTCGAAAACCCGGATATGTACAGGGTGCGCTCAGGTGCTATAGAGGCCAGCGGTGGGGGCGCTGACGCCGCGTGAAACGCGTAGGCAGCGTCTTCAATCAGGATCAGGTGGTAGGAGCGTGCGATTGAAACCAGCATCTCTCTGTCGGACTGGCTTAATACCCAGCCCAGCGGATTGTGCAGCGTCGGCATCGTGTAAACGGCTTTTACGCGTCGGGTGCGACAAAGCTGCATCAATGCATTCAAATCCGGGCCGGTTTCATTTGATGAGAAAGGCACAAGCTCCAGCCCATTCGCCTGCGCCACTGTTTTAAAGCCTGGATAGATCAATTCATCCACGGCGACAACATCGCCCGGCTCCAGCAGGGTCATGCAGGCCAGGGCCAAGCCGTGTTGTGCGCCACTGGTTACAAGCAGCTGATGGGCATCTACCCTGAGCCCCCTGCGACTCAGGTGCCGGGCAAAAATCTGCCGTTCATGGAGGCGACCTACATGGGGCTGATAATGCAGGACCGACTCCAGATCACCGGAGTAGGCCAGTTGTTTTAAGGCCTCCCTCAAGTCGTCGGTTTGTCCGTCCAGAAGGGGGGAGTTGAAGTTGAGATCGAGCGTGTCGCTGGGAACTGCCTGTTGATCCATGCCGTGGCCTGGCGGTAAGCGGGTTTCTTTGACAAAGGTCCCTCGGCCTTTTTCACCGCTGACCAGTCCCATTTTGGCCAGCTCGGCATAAACCCGGGTGGCGGTAACCAGTGCAATTTTCTCTTGGCTTGCGAAAGCCCTGTGAGTCGGTAGCTGTGTGCCCGGGGGAAACTTGCCCGACCGTATATCCAGAGCACACCGGTCAACCAGTTGTTTGTAACGGGAGGGTCGCATGAGGGATTGTATCCATTACAATAATTTTAATGTAATGATTTTAGGCTTTAGGCTGCACTCTGACTATCTATTGAGAGACAGAGGTGGCTATGCAGATCGCTATCGTTACATTTGATGGCTTCAACGAGCTCGATTCCCTGATTGCGTTGGGTGTCTTGAACCGGATCAAACTGCCGGGATGGCGGGTGTTGATCGCGAGCCCTGATGAGTTTGTAACGTCGATGAATGGGGTGGTAATGAAATCCCATCTATCGCTTGAGTCAGCTTCCAGTGCAGATGCCGTGCTGATTGGGAGCGGCAGTAAAACGAGAGAGATCGCCAAGGACGGGAGGCTGCTGGAAAGGCTTTCATTGGATCCTTCCCGGCAATTAATCGGCGCCCAGTGTTCGGGTTCGCTGATACTCTCGCGTCTCGGGTTGCTTGAGGGGGTGCCCGCGTGTACCGATGTAACCACGCGCCCCTGGGTAGAACAACAAGGGATCCGTGTGCTCGATCAGGCCTTCTTTGCGCAGGGTAATATTGCCACGGCTGGTGGCTGCCTGGCATCAACCTATATGGCTGCCTGGCTTATCGGGCGTCTGGTTAACCGGCAGGCGGCTGAAGAGGCGATTGACTATGTTGCTCCCGTTGGTGAAAAAACCGTATATGTGGAACAAGTGATGAAAAATGTCGCGATGTCTCTGCGCGGATAATGACTGAACGCAACGCAACGCAACCAGCGATGCGCAATCTGGTTGAGGATATCAGGCAGGCGATGCCGTTCGACATGCCGGAAGCCCCTTCAGGCTTCCGGCTCCGGGTGTTGTGTGGACAGGATGTGGCGAAGGCTGGCGCAGGTGACCATCGGGTCATCACAGTTGACGACTATATCGGAACGGGCAATTACGTAGCCTTTACCGGTGATGTTGTTTTTGACGACCTGATATTCGCCTTCCTGCTCTACAGCGCTGAGCTGGCCGATAAAGCCGGTTTCGCGCAGTGAGATAGTTTCCAGCCGGTCACCGGGCTTGATGCTGTTTTCGTAGTTCATCAGCGCCAGACGGGCCGATGTGCCTGTGCCGGTGGTGCTGCGGCAGATTACCCCGGGGTGCACGTAGGTGGCCGAGCGGGACCGGAAGTAGCCCTCTGCCACATGCTCAACCGGACCCATGAAATGCAGGAAGGGCAGGGGGCCCACATCACCCAGCGTGTAGTGGGAAAAACCACGTTCGGCCGTGATCGCCTCGACAATGGCATGGGCGGTTTGGGCCAGCGTGCGCTCCTCGTCCAGGGTCAGATCGAATCCCAGCGCTTTGGCATCCACCAGTGCATAAAAGCCACCGCTGTAGGCCACGCTGTAGGTAACCTCGCCCAGGGAGGGGACATCGATGGTTGCCCTGTAAGTGTGGATATAGCTGGGCAGACCCTCGCAGGTGATCGCCTCTACAACGCCGTCACGTACCGTCGCTTCAATTTGAACAAGGCCGGCGGGTGATTCCAGCATAAACTGCTGCTTGCCCTCCTGCTTGGGGACAATGCCCGTCTCCAGTACGGCGGTGGCGGTGCAGATGGTGTTGGAACCGGAGTAGATCGGATAACCCATTACCTCCATGATGATGTAGCCAGCGGCGGCACGCGGGTCTGTCGGTGGGACCAGCAGGTCCACTGACATCTCGGGTATACCGTAGGGTTCCTCAAGCAATAACCGGCGCAGGCCGTCGGCGTCATCTCTTAGATACTCCATCTGTGCCCGCACGCTGTTACCGGGCAGCGGCATAATCCCGCCGGTCACGATCCGGCTGACATCACCCCCGGCATGGGTATCCATTAGCTGAATCGTCAGTTCCTGTTTCATCAGGCGTTCTCCAGCGCAAACGGCTTGCCATGTTCATTCCACTGACTGTCGGGAACAATTACGATCTTGCCCAGGTAGTTACTGCCCCGGTTCATGAAATATGTCTCGGCATGGTGCAAGTCGGAGAGTTTAAAAGCGCCGTGAAGTACCGGTTTAAGCTGGCCGTGGCGGATCCAGGTCATCAACTGCTCCGCTTCTTCGCGGGTACCATGGGATACACCGAAAATCTGCACCTGATAGAGGTAGATGCGGGTCCAGAGAATCTCACTGATATTGCCGCCGCTGGCACCGGCGATGCTGAGTCTTGGGTAAGTGGAACGGCTATTCATATCGAAGATCATGCTGTCGATGAAGCGGTCGGTCATTTCGCCACCCACCAGATCCATCACCGCGTCGATCGGCTTGCCGCCGGTAGCCGCTTTGACCCGGTCCACAAAGCTATCCAAGTCTGAGCGATCCAGTACCGCTTCGGCGCCCAGCTCCAGCAGTGCATCGGCCTTGTCCTGCTTGCTCACAGCATAGGGGATGGCGCCGACGATGCGGCAAAGTTGAATCAGTGCGGTACCGACCCCGCCGCTGGCGCCGGAAACCAGTACTCGCTCGCCCGCCTTGACCTTGGCTGACGTGACCATGTGGTAGGCGGTCTGGTAGGAGCACATGCCCATGGCGGCAAGCTCGGCATCGGCCAGCTCCGGATTTGAGATTCGGTGAAACTGGTCTGAGGGCAGGGCTACATACTCGGCATAGCCGCCATCTGCACCGTGTCCGTAGTAGTCCGGTGTCAGGTTGATATCCCGGCGTTGGTCCGCGTAGATGTTGAAATCCAGAAGGCCCCGCTCACCGATGCGGCTCTGATCGACTCCCTCACCAACGGCGACGACGCGACCGGCGATATCGGCCCCCTGAATCCGTGGGAAAATCAGCGTTGGCTTACCTCCCATCTGGAAGGAGGTCATCTCGCCTTTTTTGGTCGGGTAGAGCCCCTCTCGCGCCTTGCGGTCGGTGTTGTTCTTGGCGGTGGCTGTTACCTGCACTAATACTTCGCCAGCACCGGGCTCGGGCGTGGGAACCTCCTGATAGACCAGTTTGTCGATGTCACCGTGGCCGGTGAGGACCATGGCTTTCATGGTACTTGGAATCATGTGCAGGTCATCCTTTCCTGTGGGTTGAAGTTAATGTGTTGCTTCAGGATAGGAGAGAATAGGTGGGCTGTCAGTGGTTGTGTCGGATAAAGCCTGGGGGTTAGGTTTATTTTGTCGGGTTGATTGGTTTTTCTGAAGTAATCAACCTGGTTTGGCCGGTGATGCAGAGAGCGCCCAGGTCCTCTGCATCACCGTTGGTGCTTAGAACTTGACGGTGACACCCACATAGGCCGAGCGACCCATGCCGGGCACGGCGATACCCCAGGGGATGCCTGTCATCGACATGGTACGACCCTGGCCGGTGTAGGTGCCGCCGGTGGGCAGTGCATAGGCGCGGTCAAACAGGTTCTCTACACCGAGGTCCAGGCGAAGCTGCTCCCAGTTATGACTGGTGCGCAGGTTGAGCAGGCTGTAGCCGTCGGTACCGATTTCGTTGCGCAGATCAGAAACATCATCCTTGGCGTCAACCACAACCCATTCAATTGCATTATCCCAGCCGTTGTTTTGATGAGTCAGTGTAAAGCGGCCGTTCAACGGCATGATGTTGTACAGGGCGTCACCGGTATCCCGGTTCTCACCATGGGTGTAGTTGATGACGCTCTCCAGGCTCCAGCGACCCCAGTCGTTGTTGGCCAGCGGCAGGTACATCGACAGGTCGAGTCCGTAGAGTCGGGCGGTTTGGTTGGCATACTGCAGAACATTGAACTGGTCCTCGGCCCAGTTTGTGCCTGCAACCGCATCGATGTAGTCATCTACATGGGTGATGAAGGGGGTTGCCCGAAGGGACCAGCCGGAATTGCCAGCATGCCAGTCGAAGGTGATGGAGGCGGTGTAGGCGGTTTCGGGGTCCAGGTCGATATCACCGATGTAACCGTTGCCGTCGCCCACGAAATTATTCATGGTGGCGGCCATGGCCCAGCTTGACCAAGTATAGCGCTCATACAGGTTGGGCGAGCGCACCTTGCGGGCAAGGCCCAGTTCGATGTCCAGTGTGTCGCTGTGCCGGTAGCGCGCCAACGCGGTCAGATCCACATTGTGATCAATCTGTTCGTGATCGCGGGCGTTGAACGCGGTGGAATCGATGAACTGCATGCCCGGTGCCGTGGGCGTTGTGTTGTAACCATGCACATCATCGGCATCGCTGCGCACGCGTTCGTAACGGAGACCGAACAGGGTCAACCAGCGTGCGTTCAACTCGCTTTCCAGTTCAGCGAATGCCGCGATGCGGTCGCGTTCTCCGCCGTTGATATTCTGGAAGGTGCCTGGCCCCATGCCGCCGCCTGATGCGGTCCAGTAGTCATCAAGCCGATAGCGCTGTAACTCGGTGCCGATGCGAAGCTGTTGGTTGGCAGTTAGATCGATGCCGGCCTTTAGGGTAAGACCTGTGTTTTCGCTCTCCGAGTACATCGGCATACCCGCCGCGCAGGTGCCGGCCGGGTCGCCATGGAAGCTGATAGGATCGCAGGGATTGCCCGGGCCGGACAGGGTGCCATACCAGAAGCGCTTGTCGTCACCGAAATCCATGAAGTGGTCTACGGTTTCGTGATAAAGGCGGGTTTCCAGTTCGCCCCAGTCCGTTTGTCGGGTCCAGGCCAGATTGACCAGCTTCTGCTCATTATCCAACAGGTCCATGCGTTGATTGGGGTAGAGTTGCTCGGGCATATCCTGATAGCTCAGCTGGGTCTCAAACAGGTCCCGACCGGCTTTGAACGCCAGGTTGAGCGTGTGATTCTGAGTCTCGTAAGCGGTTGAACCAACTTCATCCAGCGCCAGAGTGTGGCCAGGGCGACCTGTATCGGTGAAGGTCTTGAAGTCGTCGCCGGCCGAGTAGTTCTCGGCCTGGCTCCAGGCTCCGCTGTAACGAATACTGACGTTTTCTGTGGCGTGGCCCAGGGCCAGGTTGCCGCCCACCGCGTTGTTGTTGCTGCGATAGAACGCACCGATTTCACCGTTCGTGCGGGGTGACTCGTCGCCGAGTGTGAAAACCGGCTCGGGCTTGTCGGCGATAACGGTGCCGCCGATGCTGTCGCCACCGACGCTGACGGGGGTTATACCCGCGAACACTTTGAGTTCGCCCAGATTACTGGGGTCAAGATAGGAGAGCGGCGGGTTCATATGGTTGGGACAGGCGGCGATCAGATCCATACCGTCGACCTTGATCCGCAGTCGGTCGTCGGCCAGCCCACGGATAGACGGCAGACTGGACACGGCGCCGGCGCCGTTCAGGCTGACGCCCGGTACATTACGCAGCAGGCTTGCGGTGTCATTGGTTGCCGGTTTCAGCTGTTCCATCAGAGCCGGGTGAACAGCCTCGGCATTATCCAGTGGTAGCGCTTTGCCCTCCACCACAACAACCAGCGGCTCCTGTTCGGCCCCTTGAGCAAGTGTGCCCTGGGACAGCGTGATGATGGCAATGGCCATTGACAGCGGGCCGGGCTGAAAGGGTAATCGGCGGTTCTGGTTCATCATGAAAACTCCAGATTCTCTGCAGATGGCTATTAACAGGCCCGGTTTTGGTGCTGTCCTGAAGTGCGAGACAACGGTGTGGCGACTCAGCCGAACCCGGTAAGAAAACTGACACGAAGTTTAAGGAAATGGCCGGGGGCTGGCGTGAGGCATAAGGTCGCAGTCTGAGGTGGTGACATATCACGAGACGGCCACTGCCAAAATCTGGATAATGGCAGGTGTTCAACGCCAGCCCCGCTGCAATTCACCCAATCCGGTACACCACCCATGGAAATCAAGGTTAACTTCCTCGACAACCTTCGGCTCGAAGCCAAGTTTGATGACTTCAGCGTTATTGCCGATCAGCCTATCCGCTATAAGGGCGATGGGTCGGCGCCGAGTCCGTTCGATTATTTTCTGGCCTCGTCCGCGCTCTGTGCGGCGTATTTCGTGAAGGTGTACTGCAACGCCCGGGATATTCCCACCGACAACATCCGTCTGTCGCAGAACAATATCGTTGATCCCAACGATCGCTATAACCAGATCTTCAAGATTCAGGTCGAGCTGCCGGAGGATTTGTCCGACAAGGATCGTCAGGGGATTTTGCGCTCTATCGATCGCTGCACCGTTAAAAAGGTTGTGCAGACCGGGCCTGAGTTCGAAATCGAAGAGGTCGACAACCTGGATGAGGATGCTCAGGCGTTGCTGATGGCTCCGCCCGCCGGAGAGGTGTCCACCTGGATCGAGGGTAAAGATCTGCCGCTGGAGCAGACCATCGCCAATATGACCGGTATCCTGGCGGATCTGGGGATGAAGATCGAAATCGCCTCCTGGCGCAATATCGTGCCCCATGTCTGGTCGTTGCATATCCGTGATGCCGCCTCCCCCATGTGCTTCACCAACGGTAAGGGAGCTACGAAGGAAAGTGCGCTGTGCTCAGCGCTGGGCGAGTTTATCGAGCGCTTGAGTTGTAACTTCTTCTATAACGATCAGTTTTTTGGCGAGGAGATCGCCAACGCGGAGTTTGTTCACTATCCCAACGAGCGCTGGTTTGAGCTGAATGAGGAAGATGAACTGCCCGAGGGTATTCTGGATCCCTACTGCCTGGCGATCTACAACCCGGATGATGAGCTCTGTGGGTCCCACCTGATCGATACCAACTCAGGCCGTATTGATCGTGGTATCTGTGCACTGCCGTTTACCCGGCGTTCGGACGGGGAGACGGTTTACTTCCCGTCCAACCTGATCGAAAACCTGTTTCTCAGTAACGGCATGAGCGCCGGTAATACGCTGTGTGAGGCGCAGGTTCAATGTCTTTCAGAGATCTTTGAACGCGCGGTTAAGCGCCGGATTCTGGAAGAGGAGCTGGCGCTGCCTGATGTGCCTGCCGAGGTGCTGGCCAAGTACCCCGATATTGTTGAGGGGATCGAGGCGCTGGAGGCTCAGGGGTTCCCGGTACTGGTGAAGGATGCCTCTCTGGGCGGAGTCTTTCCGGTAATGTGCGTCACCCTGATGAACCCGAAAACCGGTGGTGTGTTCGCCTCCTTTGGTGCCCACCCGAGCTTCCATGTGGCGCTGGAACGCAGCCTGACCGAGCTTCTGCAGGGGCGCAGTTTCGAGGGGCTGAACGATGTGCCGCCACCCACATTTAACTCCATGGCGGTTACCGAGCCCAACAACTTTGTGGAGCACTTTATCGACTCCACCGGGGTGGTTTCCTGGCGGTTCTTCAGCGCGCGCCCGGATTTCGAATTCTGTGAGTGGGACTTCTCGGGCAGTAATCAGGAAGAGGCCGATACACTGTTCGGTATTCTCGAATCGATCGATAAAGAGACGTATATAGCGGTGTACGAGGAGCTTGGCGCGCCTGTCTGCCGTATTCTGGTACCCGGGTATTCCGAGGTGTATCCGGTAGAAGATCTGGTCTGGGACAACACCAACAAGGCGTTGCTGTTCCGTGAGGAGATTCTCAATCTGCACCGCCTGGACGATGACGAGCTGGCCGACCTGGTGGAACGTCTCGAAGAGAGCCAGCTCGATAACTACACTGACATCATCACCCTGATCGGTATCGAGTTTGACGAAAATACAGTTTGGGGCCAGCTGACTATTCTGGAACTGAAGTTACTGATCTACCTGGCGTTGGGGCAGCATGACGCGGCACTGGAGCTGGTCGAGGCGTTCTTGCAGTACAACGACAATACGGTGGAGCGGGGTCTGTTTTACCAGGCCATGAATGCAGTGTTGGAGATCGCTCTGGATGAGGAGCTGGCGCTGGATGATTACCTGCCCAACCTGACGCGAATGTTTGGTCAGAGCACCATGGATGCGGTGGTTGGTTCAGTGAACGGTGAGGTGCGCTTCCACGGTCTGACGCCGACCAGCATGAAACTGGAGGGGCTTGATAAGCATCTGCGCTTGATCGAGAGCTACCGGAAGCTGCATGCCGCCCGGGCGGCTAAAGCGCATTAAGCAGAGGTCTGTGCCATCCGGCTTGAAGTGCACGCCGGATGGCCAAACTTAGCAACCAAAACCGGTTACCCGGTAATGGAGCGTTCACGCTGCCACTGATCCAGCGCCCTGCGGGCACTCTGTGACAGGGGAAGGTCAATGGCGGTCAGTAGCGCGCCACGCGGCATACCAATATCTTCCAGGATCGAGTCGTCTCGATCGAGCAGGGCGGCCAGGGTACGGCGATACTTCCACTCAGTGATGCGTGCGTTCAGGGCAGGGAAAATCTGTGCTGCAAGCGCTTTTAACCCGTCGAGCTTGGGTTTCTGTTCCCAGTTAGCCGGGTGATGAATACGGTTTGCATTGATATCGAATGTAGACATACGAGGGGACCTTTAATTGGCGATATTTCATGGATATCGCTCATATACTATTTGTTACTTCCTGCATATTTTTCTATGCATGGTGAATTATCCTGCCTGCCTGGTCAGCTTACAAAGTATAAAAAATATCGAATTGGTTAAGTTTTATTCATCGATGGGGGGTTCTCATGACGAAAATAGCGTTGGTGACCGGTGCCAGTCGTGGAATTGGTGCTGCGACGGCAAAGCTACTGGCTGTGCAGGGGTACGCGGTGTGTATCAATTACCGTGTGCAGAAAGAGCTGGCTGAACAGCTGGTCACGCAGATTCAGGCAGGCGGTGGCAAAGCGGTGGCAGTTCAGGCCGACGTATCGTTGGAAGCTGATGTAATCAGGCTGTTCGATGAGGCCGAGCGGCTATTGGGGCCGGTGACGCATCTGGTCAACAATGCCGGCGCACTGTTCCGGCAATCGCGGTTAGTGGATATGGAGCTGGAGCGCTTCAACCGGACCTTGCAGGCTAATGCCACCAGCTGTTTTCTCTGTTGCCGGGAAGCTGCCCGTCGAATCAAGCAGGGTGCTATCGTTAACCTCTCCTCAGTGGCCGCCCAGCTCGGCGCTCCATTCGAATATATCGATTATGCTGCCGCAAAAGGCGCGGTCAACTCTCTGACCAAGGGGTTGGCGAAGGAGCTGGCAGGGCAAGGAGTTCGAGTGAATGCTGTCAGCCCCGGATTGATCTACACCGATATCCATGCCGATGGTGGCGAGCCTGGGCGCGTGGATCGGCTGGCGTCCCAGCTTCCCATGGGGCGCGGTGGCCAGCCGGAAGAGGTGGCTCAGGCGGTTGCCTGGCTACTTTCCGATGAAGCCTCCTATATCACCGGAACCATTGTTGATGTGGCCGGTGGTCGTTGATCAGGTTGTTGCGCCGGACCGGGGCAAGTCGAATCGGTCCCAGTAGGGTGGATCACCGAAGTAGCCTTCCATGAAGTCGATGAAGGCCCTGACCTTGCTGGCCAGTAGTTGCCGATGCGCATATATTGCGTAGAGTCCCAGAGGTTCAGGGGCGTACTCCTCCAGTATGACCTGAAGCTGGCCGGAGGCGACGGCGGGCCCCGTTATAAATGTGGGTTGTACAGCGATTCCAGCGCCGGCAACGGCGGCTTCCAGCAGCACGTCTCCATTATTACTGCTCATATGACCCTCTCCCCGTTCAGCGATCGACTGGAGGGCCCTGAATAGCGGAACGTTGCTACTGCTGTCCATATAGCTGTAACGCAGGTAGTGATGCCCGCTGAGTTGATCTAGCGTCTGTGGCAGCCCGTGGTTATCAAGGTATGCCGGTGAAGCGCAGGTGACGATGCGTACTGGCGCTATTTTTCTGGCTATCAGGGACGAGCTCCTTAAATGGCCGATACGCAACGCGATATCAAACCCCTCTTCAACGATATCCACTTTGCGGTCGTTCAGTTGCAGGTCTATATCCACAGCGGGATGCGCTTTCTGGAAGGCGCATAACAGTGGTGCCATATGACGCACAGCAAAGGAGACCGGAGCGCTGATACGCAGCTGGCCTCGGGCCTGGGTCTGCATCTCACCGAGTTCGCTTTCCATCTCCTCAATATCAGTCAGCACCTGAGTAGCGCGTTCAAAATAGCGTCGGCCCGCCTCGGTCAGATGGACGCGGCGTGTGGTGCGGTTGAGTAGACGGACTCCCAGGTGTTTCTCCAATTGGGATACGTACTTGCTGACCAATTGGGGGGAGGTATCCAGATGCTCGGCCGCGCCGGTAAAGGTGTTCTCATTGACCACACTGATAAAAGCGCGCATGGCATCGATACGATCCATAAATGCTCCGGCTTCTATTTATTAACAATGTTTTGTTGATAATTATGCAATATTAACCATCTTAGTCTAGCTGAGCGTAGATAGTAGAGTGTGAGCATGGATCGGGGGCAATCCCGGATATCAGTCGATCAGATCTATTCAGGTGACTCAGATGAATACTCAACTTGTGCAGACTCTTTTTGGTTCAAATGGCGGTATTGGCGCACTGGTTCTGCGCGTACCGGTCGGCTTGATCCTGGCCGCTCATGGTGCTCAGAAGCTATTCGCCTGGTTTGGCGGATATGGACTGGAAGGCACCGGTCAGTGGATGGCCAGTATCGGGCTGGAACCCGGCTACTTGATGGCCCTGCTGGCGGGCAGTGCCGAATTTTTCGGTGGTCTTGCGCTGGTGCTGGGGCTGCTGACGCGCCCGGCCGCGTTGGTTACGGCGTTTACCATGCTAGTGGCGATCTTCAGCGTGCATTTCAGCAATGGCCTGTTTATGGCCAATAACGGTTACGAATATGCGCTGACACTGTTTGTGGTCAGTCTGTCTCTGGTCTTTCAGGGTGGTGGCCGTCTAGCGGTTGATAACTGGATTCAAGCGCGACTCTCAGACAATCGCTAACACTTGATCAGTAGGTAAACACAGCAGGTTACAGGATGAATTGGCGAGCTCTGCGAGGGCTCGTCGAATCCCGAGCCAGACATGGGAGGCATTATGTTGGTAAATGGCGTTTGGCAGGAAAATTGGCAGCCTGTACAGTCCAAAGATGAGCAGGGACGTTTTATTCGTCAGACATCATCGTTTCGTCACTGGATTACCCCGGATGGGTCGGCAGGCCCCACGGGTGAAGCAGGCTTCAAGGCAGAGCCGGGGCGTTACCACCTGTATGTCGCTTACATCTGCCCCTGGGCGTCTCGTACACTGATGGCTCGTGCCCTCAAAGGTCTGGCACCGTTTATTGATGTGACGGTGGTCAATCCGCAGCTGACCGACCAAGGCTGGGCGTTTGGCGGCTTTCCGGGGGCGGCACCCGACCCGTTAAACGGCGCCGAATTCATGCATCAGCTGTATACCCAGGCCGACCCAACATATACTGGCCGGGCAACAGTGCCGGTACTCTGGGATAAACAGCGTGGCACCATTGTGAATAACGAGTCGGCCGATATTGTGCGCATGTTTAACAGCGCATTCTCTGGGCTGGTTGAGTCAGGGCCGGATCTCTATCCCAGTGACCTGGCCGCGGAGGTCGATGCACTGAATCCTTTTATTTACGACAACTTGAACAACGGCGTCTACCAGGCAGGCTTCGCTTCGTCCCAACTGGCTTATGACGAGGCCTATGACAAGGTGTTCGCAGCGCTGGATGAGTTGGAGGCCCGCCTGGGTGATGGCCGCTGTTATCTTTTCGGAGATCGGCTGACAGAGACTGACCTCAGGTTATTCGTGACGCTGGTACGTTTCGATGCGGCCTACCATGGTTTATTCAAGTGTAATCGTAACCAGCTGAAGGAGATGCCGTTGCTTCACGCATACATGCATCGAATACTCGCACTGGAAGGCGTCGCAGAGACCGTAAAACTGGATCACATCAAGGCAGGCTATTATTCGGTCAAAGCGTTAAATCCAGGCGGAATTGTCCCGCAGGGACCGGGTGCTCTATGAGTGCCGGCACTGTGCCGACAGGAGAAAAAACTATGAATACCACGTTCGATATTCTTTATCTGTCCCACGGTGGTGGTCCTAGGCCACTTCTGGGGGATCCGGACCATGCGGAGATGGTTGCTCAGTTTAAGGCGCTGGCGCGCGAGCTGCCCAAGCCGTCCGCGATACTGTTGATCAGCGCGCATTGGGAAGAGTCGGTGCCTACGATTACAGCCGGCGCAAATCCGGGACTGATTTATGACTATTACGGGTTTCCCCCGGAGTCCTACGAGATTCAGTATCCGGCACCAGGCGAACCGGAGCTGGCCCATCAATTGGCACAATGCCTGAAAGATGCAGGCATGCCTGCGCACCTTGATCACCAGCGGGGCTTTGATCACGGCATGTTCGTGCCGCTGAAGGTGATGTATCCGGATGCGGATATCCCGGTGGTACAGCTGTCGCTGATCAATGATCTGAGTGCGGCTAATCACCTGGCTCTGGGGCAGGCATTACAGGCGTTGAAGTATGAGAATTTGCTGGTAATCGGCTCCGGCTTTTCCTTTCACAATATGCGTGCCTTCTACGCACCGGAAACCGGTGAGATTCGTGCAAGTAACCTGGCTTTTGAGCAATGGTTGCAGGAGACCCTGACCACATCGGAGGTTGGAGAAGAGGAGCGCGCCCGGCGCCTGGAAAGCTGGGAGCGAGCCCCGGCGGCACGTTTCTGTCATCCACGGGAAGAGCACCTATTGCCGTTACACGTCTGTTATGGGCTGGCGGGCCGCCCCTGCGATGATCACCTGTCTGCACGTATTCTGGGTAAGCAGTCAGGGACTTTCGTCTGGCATGGGTCGAAGGTAAATGCGTAATTGGTAATAGCTATTAATTAATATGAGATAAATTATTTCTAACAATTCTTGTCGCGGAATATTCTGATCCTGTCGATGAAACAAGCTCAGCAGGAGAAAATCATGGATCATTTATTTCGTCACCTGAATCAGGCCGCCCAGGCTGATACTCGAAACTCCCCTCTGTTGGCAGGCAGTCAGACTTCGGATCGCACGGCCGTTGTTTGCTGCAACTACCGTGATAACTACTACGGCGATCAGGTTTGCGTGTTGAAAACAACCCTCTGAGAGTGGGGGGTATCTGCTTGAAAATGGACGTTGTACGGGGGGCTGAAAGCGCCCGGGGGCTTCAGTCCGGGGGCCGTTTGTGGGAGAGTGTCATCTATTCATGACGTAGTGGATGATCATTGAACAGATGAACAAACTCAAAGTACTGGTGGTGGACGATGCGAAGTTTATTCGCGAACGTGTCACTTCCATGGTGCGAGACGCTTTCCCGCAAAGCGCCGTATACGCGTGCGAAAATGGCCGCGATGCGATCAAGGCCATGTCTCAGGAGCAATTTTCAATCATCCTGTGTGACTGGGAGATGCCGCAGATGAGCGGTTTGGAGGTGCTTCAGTGGACCCGAGCACAGGATAATTACAAGCAAACCCCGTTTCTGATGGTGACCAGCCGTGGCGAGCGTGAATACGTGCTTAAGGCGATTCAGGCGGGGGTTAACGACTACATGGGGAAACCCTTCACCAGCGAGCAGTTGGTCCAGAAGATCATGAAAGCGCTGGGGAAAGGGGGGCAGCTCAGTGCCGAACAGCAGGCCCGTGCTGCGGAAATGCTTAAAGAGGATAAGGCGAGAAAAGAGTCCGGTGCCTCGGCTCCAAAATCGATGCCCAAGCCCAAGGGGCTGGCCCAGCTGCGTTGCTCCGATCAAACCTTTAAGTGCGCGATCAAGGATCTGACGTTGCGCGAAGTGAAGGTCGTGATTAAAAACGATGGCCGCTTTCCCAAACTTTTGGATCAGGTGGTTGTGGATATCGAGCAGCTCTCCGGGGACGCGGTCGCCCGTATCAACGGCTTTGTTCTGTCGATGCAGGCTACCGAGGCGCGCCTCGAAAGCGCCTATGTGGAAGTGCGAATCCAATTTGTCGACGACGATCCCGACAAACTGGCACACCTGTCTGAATATATCGCCAGTGTACGTTAAGGGACTTTTATGCCGTTGATACAATCCAATACCCTGCTCTCGCTTCTACTGGCTCTGTTTTTGGCAGGGTGTGCGGCGCAAGCTCCAGAGACTCGCGCACCTGAGTCCAGTGTTAAACCCCGCGCGCTGAGTACCCAGCCGATGTCAGGAATGGGGCAAGAGCAGCAGTTGGCGCTGGCGCTGACCTCCCATTACCTGGGTGGGCCGCTGTATCGTATGTCTAACCCCTTGCCTATGAGTCGCCAGTACCGCTTGGGTGAGGCAGTTTATTCGCCGGACCGCCGGCAGATGATTGTCCTGATGCAGCATCAGAATCAACCGACCTGGGCGATGGTGACCTTCAGTGTGCCTGCCGGAGCCATCATGAATGCATTTGATGTGCAGCGTAATGGTCAGGACGCCTATGCTCTGGTTCTTAAAAATGCGCGCTTCTGCTTGGTGACCGGTGCGGGACAGCCGCCGGTCTGGGGTGGCAGCGGGTGGGCGTTCGACAAACAGCAGCCGGGGCGGTTCGAATGCAGTGGCCAGACCCGCGGTTCGCTTTACCAGTCCTACAGCGGGATGCCGGGCTTACTGGGGGTGTATGCCGAAGATGGTGATACGGTTCTGTTTGCCGAACGTTGGTCCGAATTGCAGCAGATTGCCTCTGGTCTGAAGACTCTCTTCCCCCATTTGCAGGTGCCGCGTCTTCCCTGACGCGCCACCGACAAGGTTTCTACCATGCTCAGTTATCAGCACGGCTTTCATGCCGGCAATTTTGCCGATCTGCACAAGCACGTTGTGCTTACGGCACTGCTCACCGCGTTGAACGCAAAAAATAAACCCTGGAGTTATCTGGAAACGCACAGCGGTCGCGCTCTGTATAACCTGGCAGATGATCAATCTCAGAAAACCGGGGAGTACCGCGAAGGGATAGAGCGCTTGTGGCAACAGGCGTCGGCTGATGGGCTGGCCACTTACCGGGGGCTCATCGAACAGCTAAACCCGGATGGCGTTCTGAGCGTTTACCCGGGCTCTCCCATGTTGGCTCAGTTGATGGCGCGAGCGGATGATCGAATTCGTCTGATGGAGTTGCACCCCGCTGAGTTTGATGTGCTCCGTGCCGTATTCAGTGATGACGCTCGGGTGGCCGTACATCACCGGGACGGATATGAGGGCGTGTTGTCACAGTTGCCGCCTATGCCGCGCCGGGGCATGGTGCTGGTAGACCCTGCCTATGAGGTCAAGGATGAGTATGAGACCGTGCCCCGTTTTCTGAGTAAGGCTCAGCGGCGCTGGGCCACAGGGGTTTACGCGATCTGGTACCCGCTGCTCGCCGCTAACCGCTGGCGGTCGATGGTGGAGCAGGTTGTGCAGGTGAGCACAGCCTCAGTGCTGTGCAGCGAGTTCCGTGCGGCTGATGCGGATGCAGGCGGGATGTACGGGTCGGGTATGCTGATCGTTAACGCCCCCTGGCAACTGGATCAGCGCCTGGACGAGCAGTTGCCCGTCTTGGCCCGTATGCTAGGGCTGCCTGAGTCAGCCCTAAGTCTGCGTTGGCTGGTACCCCCTGCCTGAATTTCAGTAGAGCGCTTTCTCGTCCCGGACCAGGTCCTGAAGTAACTCCAAAAACAGACGGTCTGCTTCGCTGTGCTCTATGGGGATCTTCACATTAGTGGTCGCCGACAGCTCTTCGGCGATCAACTGGTCGGCATCTTTTGAGTTGATATGCTTGCGCGCGATCTCCTTGGCGATGGAACAGATTTCCGGTTCATCAAATACCTTGCGGATAAACCGCAACAGCTCGTTAATAACCCGCTCTTTGTTCTTGATATCAGAAACGCTCATCGATGCTTCTCCTGCAGATCTTCTGCCTTTCACTATAACCCGACTCTTGAGTAACTGCCTACCGCGCCAGATGACCGAAAAATTACTCCTTTTGTCCGGTTGATCAAAACTGCCTTGAGTGAGAGAATTTCGGGCTCTTTTTCTGTCGGTGGGTCCAGGAAATCCCAACCCCACGGGCTTTGTGTGGCTATTTAAGCAGTACCCGGCTTAGGGCTCAGAACAGAAGGCCGAGAGAAGCGATCCTTTTCACGGTCGGCACCGAATCCACCGCCCATCCAGATGGGCAACTGTTGATTCAGGCTCAGTTTGTGTCCGTAACAGCGTCATCATCGCTACGGCTACGGGTGGATTCAGATGCACGTATCTTGAACTGTTGATCATCGGCACACTGTGTTGCCGGTGCTGAGTAGAGGGTAATAAAGTGGAACAACTTTCAGGCGCAGAAATGGTGGTACGCGCGCTCCATGATGAGGGCGTTAAGTACATCTATGGCTATCCCGGCGGCGCGCTTTTGCATGTGTATGACGCGCTGTTCCAGCAGGAGGATGTCCAGCATATTCTTGTGCGCCACGAGCAGGCTGCAACCCATATGGCGGATGCTTATGCGCGTGCGACCGGCAAGCCCGGCGTCGCGCTGGTTACGTCAGGCCCCGGGGCGACCAACGCCGTTACCGGTATCGCTACCGCATTCATGGACTCCATCCCGATGGTGGTCATTACCGGTCAGGTGATGAGTCATCTGATTGGTGAAGATGCTTTCCAGGAAACCGACATGCTCGGTATCTCCCGTCCGGTGGTAAAGCACAACTTCAGTGTGCAGAACCCGGAAGAGATTCCCAGCATCATCAAGAAAGCGTTTTATATCGCGCAGACCGGTCGTCCCGGTCCGGTCGTCGTCGATATCCCCAAGGATATGACCACGCCCACGGATCGCTATCCGTACGAGTACCCGAAGTCGGTGAAACTGCGCTCATACAATCCGATCAGCCGGGGCCATAGCGGTCAGATCCGCAAGGCTGTGGATATGCTTCTGCAGGCGCGACGTCCGGTTATCTACAGCGGTGGCGGCGTTATTATGGGCGACGCCAGTGCCGAGCTGACCGAGTTTGCGCAGATGCTGAACTTCCCGGTGACCAACACTCTGATGGGGCTGGGTGGTTATCCCGGTACCGATCGTCAGTGTCTGGGTATGTTGGGGATGCATGGCAGTTACGAAGCCAACATGGCGATGCATCATGCGGATCTCATCCTGGCGATAGGCGCGCGTTTCGATGACCGGGTAACCAACGCGACCGACAAGTTCTGTCCGACGGCGCGGATTATCCACATCGATATCGATCCGGCCTCAATCTCCAAGACGGTGCAGGCGGATGTGCCCATCGTAGGCCCGTCAAAGGTTGTGCTTGAGGAGATGATCGCGCAGGTTAAAGAGAGCAAGAAACGTCCTGACGGTGCTGCGCTGGAAAGCTGGTGGAAGCAGATTGAGGAGTGGCGCGGCCGTCATGGTGGTCGTTACGATACCTCCGATTCCGAGCTCATGAAGCCGCAGCAGGTTATTGAGATGCTGAGCAAGGTCACCGGTGGTGATGCTTACGTGTGCTCCGATGTGGGACAGCACCAGATGTTTGCCGCTCAGTATTACAAGTTCAACAAGCCCAACCGTTGGATCAACTCCGGTGGTCTCGGCACTATGGGCTTTGGTCTACCAGCGGCCATGGGCGTTAAGCTGAACTTCCCGGATGCGGATGTGGCCTGTGTTACCGGTGAAGGCAGTATCCAGATGAATATCCAGGAGCTGTCTACCTGCAAGCAGTATGATCTGCCGGTGAAGATTCTCTGCCTGAACAACCAGTCACTGGGTATGGTGCGTCAGTGGCAGGATATGAACTATGAGTCGCGTCACTCTCAGTCCTACATGAAGTCTCTGCCGGACTTTATCAAGCTGGCCGAGTCCTATGGTCATGTCGGCATGAAAGTCGACAAGTACGCGGATCTTGAAGGTGCGATGCGCGAGGCGTTCGCACTGAAAGACCGGCTTGTATTTATGGATATCGCGGTCGACCCGTTCGAGCACGTCTATCCGATGCAGGTGCCGCGCGGTGCCATGCGTGACATGTGGCTGAGCAAGACGGAGAGGACCTGATCATGCGTCATATCATTTCAGTTCTGTTGGAAAACGAACCGGGTGCGCTGTCGCGGGTAGTGGGTCTGTTCTCCCAGCGCAACTACAACATCGAGTCGCTGACCGTGGCGCCGACCGAAGATTCCACGTTGTCTCGCCTGACTGTGACCACCACCGGTGATGATCGGGTGGTGGAGCAGATCACCAAACAGCTCAACAAGCTGATTGATGTGGTGAAGGTGGTGGATCTGTCCGAGGGCGATCATATCGAGCGCGAGCTGATGATGATCAAGCTGAAGGCCAACGGCCAGATGCGAGCGGAGATTAAACGTACGTGCGATATCTTCCGCGGCCAGATCATCGACGTGACACCGAACACCTACACCGTGCAGCTGGTGGGGGCCTCCGATAAGCTGGACGCGTTTATCGCTTCACTGGGTAATATGGCCAGCATCATGGAAGTGGTGCGTTCCGGTGTGTCCGGTATCGCCCGCGGTGAAAAGGTGCTGAGCCTCTGATCCGCCGCTGTCTGCGCAGTCGTATCTTAAAACCGCCTTCGGGCGGTTTTCTCGTTTTTGCCTATAGTCATGAGACCAACCGCGGATTCGCTCGGGCTCTCCGGTAGAACGAACGCGAGGCCAACGAGTGTGTCCTGACAGGGATTCAACAGGGGAGTCGATCTAATGTGTGATCAATACGCGTGTGGACAGAGTTCAAGTGATAAGCCGTTACCCCAGCCGACCCGCGAACAGCGCCGGGCGTTTTTAAAGGGGATGGCCGCGTTGCCTTTGGCGATGGTGTTGGCTGATGCGTCACTGGCGCAGGCGGCCGGTGAACGCCTGGATAAGGTTTCTCTGGCACTGCCTGGCGGTCAAACCGCACCGGCCTACCTGGCTGTGCCCCCGGAGTTGGGCGAGGGCAAGGCTCCTACGGTGCTACTGATCCATGAATGGTGGGGGCTCAATGATCAGATCAAGGCAGTCGCCGCCGAGTTTGCGGAGCAGGGATTTATCGCGCTGGCGGTGGATCTATACGGTGGAAAAGTCGGGACTACGCGTGAGGAGGCCAATGCCCTGCGTATGGCTTTAGATCCGGAGGTCGCTACACAAACACTGGTCGGTTGGATCGACTGGCTTAAACAGCATCCGAGCAGCACCGGAAAAGTGGCAACTCTGGGGTGGTGCTTTGGTGGAGGCTGGTCATTGAACGCCTCCCTGGCAACGCCGGTTGATGCCACGGTGATCTATTACGGTAATGTGGCTAAGTCACCGGAGGAGCTGGAGTCATTGGCAAGTCCGGTGCTGGGGCATTTTGGAACGCTGGACGGTCATATTAACGAAGCGATGGTGGGTCAGTTCGAAAAGTCCATGGCGGAAGCCGGTAAAACCGATATGGAGATCCATTGGTATGTGGCCGATCATGCCTTTGCCAATCCCACGGGGTCTCGCTATGACGAGGAGGACGCGGCATTAGCCTGGAGTCGGACCTTGGCATTTCTGCATAAACAGCTTGGTTAACCGGCTGCATCGGGAACCCGGACAGACAATGCAGTGTCTCTAGAGTGTCTGAAGTGTGTGGAGTATCCGCGTGTTTGTTCGGGTCGTCGTTGCCATTGTTGCGTGTCTGTTAACGCTTTGGGTTGTACAGGCCTTTGCCAAGCCGGCTCCCTGGTATTGGTGGGAAAGTCGGGTGGATGGACATAAGCTGTGCCGTCAGTTTGACCCCGGAGAAGGTTGGCGTCGTGCCGGTGGCCCCTACCGCGATGCACAGTGTCGCATTCCAACAGTTGCACCTGAGCAGCGCTGAGGGGGCTGACGCATTATTGGGTATTGAGAGTAGAGACCTGCTTAGCGCCCAAATTACGATGCTTTCATTTGACTGATCTTAAGATATGGCGCACTGTTTTGTGCAGTGCGGCATAAAATGGAGGTCAGTGATGGCTGAGGCTATTTCGCTCAACCTGGCACTTCAGGGTGGCGGTGCCCATGGCGCTTTTACCTGGGGCGTGCTTGATCGCCTGCTGGAAGAGCCCTGGTTTCGTGTCGAAGCTGTTAGCGGAACCAGTGCGGGTGCCATGAATGCGCTGATGCTCGCTGAGGGCTGGCGCAAAGGGGGCGCGTCAGGCGCTCGAGCGCAGCTGGAGCAGTTTTGGCGAGAGGTTACACAACCTGCGTCACTGTCCGCTGGTATCTTGTCCGAATCAGCCGGCGTGCTCTGGCAAAGTCTCACGTCTCACCTTTCACCCTATGATCTCAATCCATTTGATATCAATCCTCTGCGGGGATTGTTAGAGCAGATGGTGGACTTTAACGGGTTAAACCGGGACTCTCCTTTTCGCATCTATATTGCAGCGACCGATGTCCTGTCGGGGCGTTTGAAGCTGTTCACCGATGATCAGCTTCAGGTCGATCACCTGCTGGCCTCGGCCTGTCTGCCCAGCCTGAATCAGGCGATCGAAATTGACGGTCATTACTACTGGGACGGCGGATTTGCCGGTAACCCCGTGCTTTATCCCCTGCTTATGGAGAGCAAAAAGCTGGATCTACTGATGATTCTGCTACAGCCGTTGCAGCGGGATACCTTACCCAAGAGTTCTCAGGCTATTGCTGATCGTGTGGCTGAGCTGGGGTTCCAGACCACTTTTATGCGAGAGATGCGGGCCGTGGTCCTTATGCAGCAGCGGTTGAAGCGGCGTCCCTGGTTGCTGGGTGGGCTGGAGCGGCGCTTTCGGCGACTGCGCTTTCATATGGTGGGTCCCGATGAAACCCTGGCCGGCCTGCACCGGTCGAGCAAGCTCGATACGCGAGGAGACTTTTTGTTGGCGTTGCGCGACCGAGGGCGGGCGCAGGCATCCGTGTTTATTGAGAAAAGTGGAGATAAGTTGGGGCTGCGGACCAGTTGTGCCCTCAAACATTACTTTCTTTGAGATGGCTGGGCGCAGGCCGGGTGGTCACGTAGAATATGGCCTTCCCGCCGACGGGGTAGCTCGGTCTGCCACGCTAAGCTGGCAGTGTGTATATCGCTAACGGAGAAAAGATCCCTATGACTGATCAGCCGAATCAGCCCTGTGACGAAGATGCTGGCCGGGAAGCCCGCCGACCGCGTGGTATTTATCTCCTTCCCAACCTGTTTACAACAGGGGCGCTTTTTGCCGGCTTTTATGCGGTCATTGCGGGTATGAGTGGCCGTTTTGAGGCGGCGGCGGTGGCGATTTTTGTGGCCATGGTATTTGATGGGCTGGACGGTCGCGTCGCGCGAATGACCGATACTCAGAGTAAATTCGGGGCCGAGTACGACTCGCTGTCTGATATGGTTTCCTTTGGCGTCGCGCCGGCGTTGGTGTCGTTTACCTGGGTACTGGAAGACCTGGGGAAAATTGGTTGGGTCGCCGCATTCGTTTACTGTGCCAGTGGCGCTTTGCGGCTTGCACGTTTCAACACACAGATCGGATCGGTGGATAAACGCTATTTCATGGGTCTGCCCAGTCCGGCAGCAGCGGCCTCCATCGCCGGGATGATCTGGTTCTGCGCGGCAAACGAGATTGACCCGGAGGGGTTCGCTTATCCCGTGGCTATCTACGTGGCCCTGGCCGGGGTACTGATGGTCAGCAATGTGCTTTATTACAGCTTTAAGGACGTAGATTTCAAGGGGAAAATTCAATTCCTGAAGCTGGCAATGATCGTGTTGGCAGTCGCTGTAATCGCAACCAATCCGGCATTATTCCTCTGGTTGCTGTTCTTGATTTACGCATTCTCAGGCCCGCTGCTTTGGCTTTGGCGACGCAGGCCGCATTGATTTTAAAAAGGGCGCCCGGGCGCCCTTTTTGCTGTGCTTTCTATACTGCGGGTATCTCTGGCTTCGATCTGAGTTGGGCCAATTTACGTAAGGGTGTAAGGATTTGCCCGGTTATGCGACTGAGGGATAAAGGCGAATAGGAGAGCAGTCATGTTGATCAAAAAAGCGGTCGATATCCGCTCCAGTGAAATCACACCCGAGTCGGTCTACCGTCAGCGCCGCAGCTTGATTAAGGCGCTGGTTGCCGGCGGTGCGCTGGCGGCGGCGGGTCCGGCGTTGGCTCTGGGCCGCTATGATCTGTCTGAGGATGCGAAACGTTACCCGGGGCCGGATTGGCTTCAGGGTAAACTGCGAGCAGCCAAAGCGGATGACGGAATTCCCAATGAGCCGTTGACGCCCTATCCCCACGTAACGGGTCACAACAATTTTTACGAGTTTGGTCTGGATAAGCAGGATCCCAAGGCTAAGGCTCAGGGGTTGGTTACTGATCCCTGGAGTGTCGAGGTAGCTGGAGAGGCGGCGAAAACGGGTCGTTATAATCTGGAAGACCTGCTTAAGCCTCACGCGCTTGAGGAGCGGATCTATCGGATGCGGTGTGTGGAAGGCTGGTCCATGGTGATTCCCTGGGTCGGCCTGCCGTTAGCTGATTTGATCAAGCGGCTAGAGCCCACGGCTAACGCGAAGTACGTGGAGTTCACCACCCTGCATGATCCGGCGCAGATGCCTGGTCAGCGCGGATTTTTCAGTACGTTGGACTGGCCATACGTGGAAGGCCTGCGGATGGATGAGGCGAGGCATCCGCTCACGCTGTTGGCGGTTGGGGTCTATGGCGATGCTCTTCCTCCCCAGAACGGAGCCCCGTTTCGACTGGTAGTGCCCTGGAAATACGGCTTTAAAAGCATCAAATCGATCGTGCGTATCCGCTTTACTGAGCAGATGCCGGCGGTGACCTGGAATCAAACGGCGCCTAATGAGTATGGCTTCTACGCCAACGTGAACCCTAATGTGGACCATCCGCGCTGGAGCCAGGCCACTGAAAGGCGTCTGCCTTCATCGCTGTTCAGCCCCAATATTATCGATACCCGGATGTTCAATGGATACGCCGATGAGGTCGCTCACCTCTACTCGGGTATGGATCTGCGTAAATGGTTCTGACCATCAGCGAGCTTCATCGCTCAGCCGGTGGGCGCCGGGCTTTCTGGTGGCTGATGTTTCTGGCTCCGCTGTTACCCTTGGGTGCGCTCGTGACAAGCGCTGTGGAAGGACAGCTGGGGGCTGATCCTGCGCAGACTATTGTGACTACACTCGGCATATGGACGCTGCGGCTGCTGTTCCTGACGCTGGCTGTAACGCCCTGTCGGCGTCTGCTCGGCTGGCTCTGGCTGCAGCGTTACCGCCGAATGCTGGGGTTGTATACGCTGTTCTACGCCACCTTGCATCTGTTATCCGTGGCGACCTTTATATTGGGCTGGCGCCCTGATTTGATCGGTTACGAGCTGTCCGAGCGGCCGTACATCATTGTTGGCTTCATCGCCTGGGTGGGTCTTGTACCCCTGGGTATTACGTCGACCAAAGGATGGATTAAACGACTCGGCAAGCGCTGGCAGCAGTTACACTACCTGATCTACCCCATCAGCTTGTTGGCGCTACTACATTTCGCGTGGCTTATTCGAGCGGGATACGGCGAAGTGCTGGCGTACGGTATTATTTTGTCGTTATTGCTGGGATATCGAATAGCCTATAGGTTGCGTCGGTAATCACTCCTCTGAGATTGGCGTAAAGCTGACAAAACGTAGGTCGCGTTTCTCTGTAGTAATGAGTACAGGCCCCAGCATTCAAGAGGTTGCGCGTGAGTGATGCCGCTTTCGTTCTGGCACTTAAAATGCAGCGGATAGCTTGAACCGATCGTTAACGCGTAATTAATGGGAGCGTCGGATGCAGGGGAGTGCCCAACAGATTGATAACCGCATGGTCCAGGGGGCCGGTGGTCTCAGTTTCATGAACGCCGTCGACAGTCATTTGCGAGTGATCTCGGAGCTGCAGCTGGCGACACAGGCTCATCATGTCATCCGTCTCAGGCTAAAGCTGTTTTATGACAATGAGCCAGCGGGGATACTCTCTTTCGACTTGAATGGATACAGCCCCGCTGAGGCGGTTTCAGTTGCGCGTAATATCGGTGCCAATCAATACATCATGCGCGAGATAGATGAATATCTCTGCGGAGATATGGTGGAGTAGACGAGGAGTCACGTCATGCTGGAAGCCGATTTTTTTGAGGTGTCGGACGAATTTGTCAATCTGGCAAATGAAATGCTCGACGAGTGGGCTCAACCGATGTTGAGTGCTGCGATTATGCATGCGGCGGCTCGCTTTAACGCTTTTAACTATCTCAGTCAGGGGGAGCAAGACAGCCCCGCTCAAGCGGTGGAGTTTCTGACTAACCAGTATCGGCAGATGCTGGAGGAATCATTGCGTGAGCTCAAGCGCGAGCAAGCTGTCGGCTGATACCTCTCCTGTGCAGAACGGGCTCATCTGACCTATATGTTTAACAGCAGACAATCGCATCTGATGTTAAACAGGAGGTGAGCCAATGTCTTCTCCGACTATCCTGCGCCGCTGGTGGAACACGCTGCTGGGGGTGCTTGCCGGCTTTTTGGGTGTGCAATCGGAAGCGCGTCGGGAACGCGACTTCAAGGAAGGACGTGCGCTCCATTTCGTTGTAGTTGGCGTCCTGATGGCCGCGGTTTTCGTGATTTTCGTGATTCTGTTGGTGCGCTGGGCACTCCAGCTTGCGGGCGCCTGATGTGTTTTAACTGCCATATTCCGACATTCCCGTCTTTTCCTTGCATTTTTTAAACGCCTGCTATACTCCGCTATGTAGCCACCGGGTAGACCTGCCGTTTCACTGCGAAATAGGGCGCTACCCGGGACTCCCGTATCCAAAGGGAACCGGACCTGCTTACGCGGGTATGGGATGGATCCTGGGCATACCCGCAATGGAGGCCTGGTGATGGGAATGATAAGAATAATACCCTTGAGCTGCGCCCTTATCCTCCTGTCGGCTTCGGCCCAGGCGGAATGGACGTTGAACTTGACCCCCGGTGTGACGGAAGTCAGCCGGTCGGTTTATGACCTGCACATGACCATTTTCTGGATCTGCGTGGCTATCGGCTGCGTGGTCTTTGGCGTGATGTTCTGGTCGATCTTCCATCATCGCAAATCCCGTGGCGCAAAAGCTCACCACTTCCATGAGCATACCGCCGTGGAAGTGATGTGGACATTGATCCCACTCGGCATACTGGTGGCCATGGCGGTTCCCGCTACTGCAACCCTGGTGGATATGTATGATCCGCGGGACGCCAAACTGGATGTGCAGGTTACCGGCTATCAATGGAAGTGGCGTTACCAGTACCTGGATCAGGAGCTGGATTTCTTCAGCAACCTCACAACACCCCGCGAACAGATTTCCAACACCGAAAACAAGGGAGAGCACTACCTGCTTGAGGTAGACCGCCACCTGGTGTTGCCCACCGATACCAAAATCCGTTTTCTGCTCACCGCCAATGATGTGATCCATAGCTGGTGGGTCCCCGCACTGGCAGTCAAAAAGGATGCTATTCCCGGGTTTATCAACGAAGCCTGGACTCAGATCGATGAGCCCGGGCTCTATCGTGGTCAATGTGCCGAGTTGTGCGGTAAAGATCATGGGTTTATGCCCATTGTCGTAGAGGCCGTACCCCCGGATCAGTTCGAGCAGTGGGTGGCCGGTATGAAGGCGGAGAAGCAAGCCCAGCAGCAGGCGTCGGAGCGTACCTGGACACTGGATGAGCTGATGGCTCAGGGTGAACAGGTGTATTTATCCAGCTGTGCTGCCTGTCACCAGGCGAACGGTGCAGGGTTGCCGCCGGCGTTCCCCGCCCTTAAAGGCAGCGCCATTGCTGTAGGTGATGTGCAGGCGCATATCGATATCGTACTTCATGGCAAACCGGGAACTGCGATGCAGGCCTTTGCCGAGCAGCTCAGCCCGGCGGAGCTTGCCGCCGTAATTACCTATGAACGCAATGCCTGGGGTAACAGCACGGGAGAGGCGGTTTCACCGGCTCAGGTCAGCCGCGTTCTGGCTGGAGAAGGCGCAGCAGAGGAGGGGATGTGATGAGTACGCTGGATACCGCCACCGATGACATCGGTCATGACCATCATGGTCCGGCCAGCGGCATAGGGCGCTGGTTGTTCACAACCAACCATAAGGACATCGGGTCGCTCTATCTCTGGTTCAGTCTGTTGATGTTCCTGACCGGTGGCGTGATGGCGCTGATGATACGGGCGGAGCTGTTTCAGCCTGGATTGCAGCTTGTGGAGCCCGGCTTCTTTAATCAGATGACCACCATGCACGGGTTGATCATGGTGTTCGGGGCGGTGATGCCGGCGTTTGTGGGGCTGGCCAACTGGATGATCCCGATGATGATCGGGGCCCCCGATATGGCGTTGCCCCGCATGAACAACTGGAGCTTCTGGATTCTGCCTTTCGCCTTCGCGATCTTGATCTCTACGCTGTTGATGGAGGGCGGGGCGCCTAACTTCGGTTGGACATTCTATGCCCCGCTGTCGACGACCTATGCACCACCGAGCGTGACCTATTTTATCTTCGCCATCCATATCATGGGGATGAGCTCGATTATGGGGGCGATTAATATCATCGCCACGATTCTGAATATGCGTGCACCCGGCATGACGATGATGAAGCTACCGATGTTCGTATGGTCCTGGTTGATTACCGCGTTCCTGCTGATTGCGGTGATGCCGGTGTTGGCCGGTGTGGTGACGATGATGCTGATGGATATCCACTTTGGAACCAGCTTTTTTAACGCGGCCGGTGGTGGTGATCCGGTGCTGTTTCAGCACGTGTTCTGGTTCTTCGGGCACCCTGAGGTCTACATCATGATCCTGCCCGCCTTCGGTATCATCAGCCATATTATTCCCACCTTCTCCCGCAAGCGCCTGTTTGGTTACGCCTCGATGGTCTATGCCATGGCATCGATCGCGATCCTATCGTTTTTGGTGTGGGCGCATCACATGTTCACAGTCGGTCTCCCGCTGGTGGGGGAGCTGTTCTTCATGTTCGCGACGATGTTGATCGCGGTACCGACCGGGGTGAAGGTCTTTAACTGGGTAACCACCATGTTCAGAGGGTCACTCACGTTTGAAACACCCATGCTCTTTGCCATCGCATTCGTGGTGCTGTTTACCATTGGCGGCTTCTCGGGCTTGATGCTGGCGATAGCGCCGGTGGATTTTCAGTACCATGATACCTATTTCGTGGTGGCGCACTTCCATTACGTCCTCGTGCCAGGCGCGATCTTCGCGATCATGGCCGGGGTCTACTATTGGTTACCCAAATGGACCGGACATCAACTCAATGAACGGATGGGGCGTCTGCATTTCTGGTTGAGCTTTATCGGCGTCAATATCACTTTTTTTCCGATGCATTTTATCGGTCTTGCCGGTATGCCGCGGCGTATCCCCGACTATGCGCTGCAGTTCGCTGACTTCAATATGGTGGCATCCATCGGGGCCTTTATCTTCGGCTTTTCCCAACTGCTGTTCGTCTGGAACGTGATTCAGACGGTTCGTCACGGGGAAAAAGCTCAGGCCCGCGCATGGGAGGGGGCTGAGGGGCTGGAGTGGGAGGTTGCGTCGCCGGCGCCCTACCATACCTTTGCAACGCCGCCCAGGGTGGACTAAGTCATGGATACCGCACGTGCCAATCGACGTCTGGTTATTCGTCTGCTGGGGGGCTCCGTGCTGATGTTTGGCTTTGGCTTTGCGCTGGTGCCCCTGTATGACGTGTTCTGTGAAGTCACCGGCTTAAATGGAAAAATTACGCGCACCGGGGCTATCGAGACGGTCGAAGCCGACACCAGTCGCCAGGTTCGGGTCCGGCTTATCGGTATCAATAATGAAGGGATGCCGTGGGAATTTTCGCCCCAGCAGTCTCTGCTGACGGTCAATCCCGGTGAGATGAAACAGACCGCGTTTCAGGCTTACAACCCGACGGGGCGCAGTATGGTGGCTCAAGCGATTCCTTCGGTTTCGCCG
Organism: Marinobacterium litorale DSM 23545; assembly: GCF_000428985.1. Classification (GTDB taxonomy): domain Bacteria; phylum Pseudomonadota; class Gammaproteobacteria; order Pseudomonadales; family Balneatricaceae; genus Marinobacterium_D; species Marinobacterium_D litorale. The sequence goes on from NZ_AUAZ01000011.1 coordinate 132,481, forward strand.
GGCGTTGCAGCTCAATACCTGCACAAAGTGAACTGCTTTTGCTTTAACGCTCAGCCCCTGCAAGCGGGTGCCAGAGCGGATATGCCGCTGCTGTTTGTGATCGATAAGGAGCTGCCGCCGGAGATTCACTCAATCACCCTTTCGTACACGCTGTTCGATATTACTGAGGCGCAGGCCGCTGACAACGGCAGTGCCGAACCCGATGGAGGTTCGCCGATATGAGCACTCACGCTAGCTACTATGTACCGGAGCAGAGTCGCTGGCCGATTCTGGCATCTATAGCTCTTTTCCTGCTGGCCTTTGGTGCCGGAACCTTGATCAACGGTATTACCCACGAGACTGGAGGAGGGCTTGGCTTACTGATGGTGCTGGCGGGAGCGCTGTTGATGGGGGGTATCCTGGTCGGCTGGTTCGGCAATGTCATTCATGAAAGCCGGGCTGGGCTCTACAGTGCTCAGATGGATCGTTCGTTTCGCTGGGGTATGAGCTGGTTCATTTTTTCTGAGGTGATGTTTTTCGCGGCATTTTTCGGCGCACTATTCTATGTGAGGACGTTGGCGGTTCCCTGGCTGGGGGGTGAGGGAGACAAGGGTGTGTCGCAGATGCTATGGCCCGACTTTACAGCCCAGTGGCCGCTAATGAATCCGCCAGACACTGAACAGTTTGCAGGGCCCAAAGCGCTGGTCGACCCCTGGCACATCCCGCTACTGAACACGGTGTTGCTGGTCACCTCAAGTTTTACGATCACCCTGGCTCATCACGCGCTACTGAAAGACCAGCGCCAAAGAGTGGTGCGATGGATGGGCGTCACTATCTTTTTAGGCATCACATTTATCGGGTTCCAGGCCTACGAGTATGTAGAGGCGTACACCAAGCTGGGGTTGACGTTAAATGCGGGCGTCTATGGAGCGACCTTTTTTATCCTGACCGGTTTTCACGGTCTCCATGTGACCCTCGGTACGGTGATGTTGATCATCATCTTGGGGCGGATTCTAAAGGGGCATTTCAGCTCCCAGCAACACTTTGGGTTCGAAGCGGTCGCCTGGTACTGGCATTTCGTGGATGTGGTTTGGATCGGCCTGTTCCTGTTTGTTTACGTGATCTGAAATCACCAGGGCGCATGAGAATGTAAGTGACCGCTGAGGAACCCAAACAGAATTAACAGTAATAGCGCGGCGCTTAGTACGACCCGAATCATAAGGGTACGCGCCATTCTTGGGTTGTCGCCGCGGTCTCGCATCATGAACCAGAGACTGGTGAAGAGTGCGACCACAATGAGGGCAAAGATAAACAGAGCGGCAAGGCGAAACATGGAATCAGGTCTCCGCGTGTTGGGTCTTAACTCCGTCAGTAAAGGGCAGGAACGCCGATCCGGCAAGCGTTGGGTTTGGGGAGGGCTGTGGTTGGTCATAACTGCTTTACTGACTGGCCTGGGATTTTGGCAGCTCGACCGGGCTGCGCTCAAGCAGCGCTGGCTTAGCGCTCAAGAACGGCCGGCCTTGTCGGTGCTGCCGGAGTGGGAAGTGTCTGCATTGCTGAACCGGCAGCCTTGGTTGCCGGTTGATCTGAATGTGGAGTGGCTGGATCAGCCCCCTCGGTTTTTGGATAACCGCACGCATTCGGGTCAGGCAGGATATGAGGTGCTGGTTCCAGCAAAACTGAAAGATGGCCGAACATTCGTGGTTAACCTGGGGTGGGTTGCAGCGCCGGCCGTGAGATCGCTGAGACCAACACTGAATCTGAATGCTATGCCAACAACGGCTCGCGGTGTCATCGGCTATCCGCCGAAAACCTACGTTCTGGATCAGGTTGCCGCGGATGTGGAGTGGCGGCTGCAAAGTATTCGTTTGGGCCGCTTGAGTGAGTCCTGGGGTATGGAACTCGAGCCCTGGCTGCTTTGGTTAAAAGAGGAAGCTCCAGAAAATATAGTGGCTCGATTACCAGGCTCCGGCCGGATGACCCCGGAGCGACATCTGGGATATGCAGTGCAGTGGTTCTCTCTGGCGCTGGTGTTTTTGGGGTTGGGTCTGTGGTTATTGAAGCGAGGTGGTCATGGTCAAACGTAACCGTAGGGTACTGTGGGCGATATGGCTGGTGGCTCTGCTGCCGCTGGCTTTTGCAGTGACTGCTTACTTTACGCACCTGCCAATCACAGATCAGCGCACCAATAACGGCGTTTTGCTTGACCCTGTTTTGACGCTGGAGCAGTGGGGCGGTGAACGGCAAGCCCACGTGGGGCACTGGAGTCTTATCTACCGGGGCAATGATACATGCACCGAGGTATGCCAGCGTCAAATGGAGCGCCTGCGGCGAGTACATGATGCGTTGGGCCGGGATGCGGCTCGGGTCAGAGTTCAACAGCTATCGACTGATTCGGCGCTGGAGCGAGGCGTCTGGATCGTGGATCCCAACGGAAACCTGCTGATGCGTTACTCCTACAGCCAGATTGGCGAACCGGTTCTGGATGACTTGAAACGGCTATTAAAAGTCTCCGGTCTGGGATAGGAGGAGCGTTATGGAGAACTGTGCTCGTATCGTTAATGCGGCTATCGGACTGGCACTGGTCGTTGTGTTATTGGGGGGGTGGACTCGCTTGAATGAGGCGGGGTTGGGGTGTCCTGACTGGCCCTCATGTTATGGACATTTTGTGCTGCCTGGCGCTGATGAGGTGAGCACGCGAATCGAGCCGTTTTTTCCCGGTCATCAGGTTGACTTAAAAAAGGGTTGGATTGAGATGGTGCACCGGTATGCGGCCAGCCTGCTAGGACTTCTTATCATCGTGCAGTCGGTCTGGATTTGGCGAACGGATGTCGAAAAGCCCTTAAAAGTGCTTTCCTTAGGTTTAGTGGGATTGGTGATTGTCCAGGGATTGTTTGGAATGTGGACAGTCACACTGAAGTTGGTTCCCTGGGTGGTGACGACTCATTTATTGGGTGGCCTTGCGACACTGACGTTGCTGGTGCGTCTGAGGCAGCGACTGAAGCGTGCGGTCAATGGCGATGTGGTTGCAGGGCGTGACTGGAGTGCCCGCTTTTTGGTGACCGTACTTTTTGCCCAGATAGCGCTGGGTGGCTGGACCAGTAGCAATTACGCGGGCTGGGCCTGTGAGGAGTGGATTAGCTGTCACAGTGTGCCGGGCGGTCAGTATGACTTTGTCCAGGGCTTTGATCTCTTTCAGCCAGTCGGTCCTAACTACGAAGGTGGGTTGCTGCCAGCGCCGGCTCGCTCCGCGATCCAGGTAACGCACCGTCTGGGCGCGCTTGTGCTGGGTCTGGCGATTGTTGTGGTGGGAGTGCGCTTGTACGGCCTCCCATCCATTCGACCCTGGCTTTATGGGGTTGGCGCATTATGGTTTCTGCAGGCGGTGATCGGGATACTCAATGTAATCTGGCTCTTGCCGCTGCCTCTGGCGGTGTCGCATCACGCAATGGCCGTGGCTTTGTTGCTGGCGACCGTCGGGCTGTACGACCGTGCCTATCGGCGCGAAAAGGAGGTCTATCATGGCTACTTATCCACTGGCTGAAACGGTTCAGAAACATCATTCCAGCTGGCGTGACTACCTGGCGCTGTGCAAACTGAAGGTGGTTGTCGTGATGCTGCTGACCCTTGTGGTCGGGATGTGCCTGGCGTCGCCGGCGCCACCGAGTTTTTCGCTGCTTGTTCTGACCAATCTTGGTGTGGGGTTGGCTGCGGCTGGGGCTGCGGCTATCAACCATGTGCTCGATCGGGAGATCGACGCGCGAATGGCAAGAACAGCAAGACGACCTCTACCTCAGGGGCGTGTATCCACGCTTTCGGCAGTGATATTTGCCACTTTGTTGGGTGTGTCGGGGATCCTGGTGCTGGCAGTGAGTGTGAATGTACTAACGGCGTTGCTGACTCTTTTCTCCTTGGTAGGTTATGCGTTTATTTATACCGCGTTCTTAAAACGCGCAACGCCTCAGAACATCGTGATTGGCGGCGTGGCCGGGGCGGCACCACCATTATTGGGCTGGACGGCGGTAACGGGGTCGGTAGCGCCTGAGGGCCTGTTGTTAATGTTGATTATATTCGCATGGACGCCTCCCCATTTCTGGGCGCTGTGTCTGGCGCGGCGGGTCGATTATGAACGTTCGGGCATCCCAATGCTGCCGATTACCCATGGTGATGCGTACACCCGTCTTCAGATCGTGCTTTACACACTGCTTACGATACTGACCACTGCGCTGCCTTACTTTTCGGAACTCAGCGGCCTGGCTTATCTGATCGGTGTCTCTCTGCTAAACGTACGTTTTCTGCAGTGGAGCTGGCGTGTATATCGGTCAAGTGATTCTGCAAATGCTATGAAAATGTTCAAGTTCTCGATTCTGTACATCATGAGCTTGTTTGCCATACTGCTAGTGGACCATTACTGGAAAATTCAACTGTAAAAACCGACCGCTTGACCGGAGTGCGAGCGGCTCACTGCACATGCGAAGGGAAGCTGAAAACCATGTAAAAGCCTAAGTGAGAGGGCGGTAATAACGATAACAACCGCGCCTCAGGAGGATAGATCTATGTTCCTGCAGCATATGATGGGTGTCCTGTACCATCCCAAGAAAGAGTGGCGTTCAATCAAGAGTGAGCACTACTCCACCATGCATATATTCCTTGCCCAGATAAGCATACTGGCCGCAATACCCGCCGTATCCTTATTCATCGGTACAACCCAGGTTGGCTGGAGTCTGACCGGAAGCGACCATGTCCGATTGGCCGTGGGCAGTGCGTTGCCGGCTGCGGTCGCATTTTATGTGGCGATGTGGGTGGCTGTCGGCATTATCGCGTACTCGGTGCATTGGATGGAAAAAACCTACGGTGGCAGCGTGAGCTTCGATGAGTGTCTGGTTCTGACAACCTTCACAGCGACACCGCTATTCGTTGCCGGGTTGGCAGGTTTGTACCCGATGCTGTGGTTCAATGTGTCCGTGGGGCTGATAGCGCTCTGTTACTCGGTGTACCTCCTGTACAGTGGGGTGCCGGAAATCATGCAGATTCCGGAGGAGAGGGCGTTCTTCTTTGCCACCTCTATTCTGACCGTCGGGCTTGTCGTACTGGTCGGGCTGCTGGCGGCAACCGTTATCCTGTGGGGTACTTTTGTTCCCCTCGCTTATGTCGGTGGTTAATATCCAATAGAGGGCCGCAGGAGCGGCCCTCTATAATTCTTAAAAGAATCTGAAAAGAGTTGTTGACTCCCTCAGTCAGCTCTGTAGAATGCGCCTCCTCGCTTGAGACGACAGCCCCTTCGGGAGCCGGACGGAACAGCGAGGCGGTTTTCTAACCTCTTGAAATCATTAAGCCTTTTGGTTGATTCGAGAAAACGAAAATCGCAGTGAAAAGCGAAATAAACGCTTGACACTGAATGCGGGGGCGGTAGAATACGCACCTCCTTATGAGGCGCT
>NZ_KE386828.1:0-132317 GCF_000428985.1 Marinobacterium litorale DSM 23545
TCTTCTAGAGAGTCTTTCAGAGCCAGTTTTGTTAAAACCAGTTATGCCTGGTGACAATAGAGACGTGGAACCACCTGATCCCATGCCGAACTCAGTCGTGAAACGCGTCATCGCCGATGGTAGTGTGGGGCTTCCCCATGTGAGAGTAGGTCATCGCCAGGCACCTAATATTAAAGAACCCCGGTACCGCAAGGTATCGGGGTTTTTTAATGTTTGGAGCGAGGATCTGCTGTGCACTACCTGGCCCATGTGAGCACGCGTGTACCGAAGGTACGGCGGGGAGGCGTAACCGTCCGCCGAACCCATCTTGAGCTACCGGTCATCCACTGGCGATAGTGTCCACCTATTTTTAAGTGGACACCTGTTATGACCCTGCCAAGCGTATCAAAAGCCCCCAAGAAGCGTCGTCGCTTTACCGCCGAGTTCAAAGCCCGGATTGTGGCTGACTGCCTGCAACCAAACGCTTCGGTCGCCGGCATCGCTCTGCAGCATGACCTCAATGCCAACCTGGTTCATAAGTGGATCCGCGCTGCTCGGCTGCAACAGTCGGAGCCGGTACCACCTGCTTTTTTGTCTGTTCCCTTGCAGGCTCCTTCAGCACTACGCTCATCAATGGATATCGGCGACAGTATCCGTATCGAGATCCCTCGTACCAACGGTAGCCTCGTCGTGAACTGGCCCCTGGCTGACGTCGAACGCTGTTTGCGCTGGTTGCAGGATCTGCTGCGATGATCCGTATAGATGAGATCTGGTTGGCGACTGAACCCATGGATATGCGAGCGGGGCCGATACCGCTCTGGCACGGGTGATTAATGTGTTCGGCGAGGCTCGCCCACACTGCGCTTACCTGTTTGCCAACAAGCGCGGTAATCGGATGAAGGTGCTGATCCATGATGGGCTGGGAATCTGGCTTTGCGCACGTCGCCTCCATCAAGGCAAGTTCCACTGGGCTGAGATCTGGCGGGGTAGCCAGATCGTGCTGACGTCCGAGCAACTTCAGGCACTGGTACAAGGGCTGCCCTGGCGACAGCTGAGTGCCGCCGGTGTGATTACGCAGGTCTGATCTAATGTCTGATGGGTGATGATCACAAGACCGCTTAGCCTGCCATTAGCCAATCAGGGTATCCCCACACGGGTCTAATAACAGCATACTGTTATGCATGAGTTCATCCCCTGATCTGACCCAACTGACACCCGAACAGCTGCGCCAGTTAGCCGCCGATCTGATCACGCGTGCCGAGCAGCAGGATCAGGTGATCCAAGCACAGGGTCAAGCGCTTCAACAGCGGGACCAGGTCATCCAGGCGCGCGATCAAAGTATCCAGCAGCGAGACCTGAAGATCGGGCAGCTCACGCATGAGGTCGCCCTGTTGAAGCGGCACAAGTACGGCCAGCGCAGTGAGCATCTCAACGTGCTTCAGATCAGCCTGCTGGACGAGGTTGTGGATGCCGATATCGCTGGGATCGAGACTGAGCTTGAGCAGCTGAAAACCCCAGAGGCCATACCCTCCGAAAAACGTCAGCCCAAGCGCTTACCCTTACCGCCAGAGCTGCCTCGTACCGAGATCCATCATGAGCCGGATAACACCGCGTGTGCCTGTGGTTGTCAGCTCACGCGTATCGGTGAAGACGTCAGCGAGAGACTCGACTACACACCCGGCGTGTTCACCGTTGAACGCCACATACGGGGCAAGTGGGTCTGCGATCATTGTGAGACGCTCACCCAGGCGCCTGTGGCCGCACAGGTCATCGACAAGGGTATCCCGACGAGCGGCCTGCTGGCCCAGGTGCTAATCGCCAAGTACGCCGACCATCTGCCGCTGTACCGCCAGGAACAGATCTTCGCCCGGGCCGGTGTGCCGATCGCCCGCTCCACACTGGCGGAATGGGTCTGCATCTGCGGGGTACAGCTGCAGTCACTGGTCGACGCTCTGCGTGAAACGTTGCTGAGCGAACCTGTTCTGCATGCCGACGAGACGCCGGTGCCGATGTTGTCACCCGGCAAGAAGAAAACCCATAAAGCCTACATCTGGGCCTATGCCAGCACCCCGTTCTCTGACCTGAACGCGGTGATCTACCACTTCACTCCCGGACGGAGCGGACAGCACGCCCGAGATATGTTCGGAGAGTGGAGCGGCAAGCTGGTCTGCGATGACTACAGCGGATATAAGGCCAGCTTCGCCCAAGGGGTTATCGAGATCGGCTGTATGGCGCATGCCCGTCGCAAGTTCGTGGAACTGGAGGTCAGCGGTAAAAGTCAGATCGCCGGCCAGGCCGTCGAATACATCCGCTAACTCTATGAGATCGAGCGTGAACTGGCACCGCTCTCAAGTGAGGCGCGGCACGAGATCCGACAAAGCCGATCCAAACCGATAGTGGACGGACTCCATCAATGGATGCAGGCGCAACGCACGAAAGTGCCGGACGGCACGGCCACGGCCAAAGCGCTGGACTACAGCCTTAAACGCTGGGCGGCGCTGGCGCGTTACCTGGAGGATGGGGCGGTGCCGATCGACAATAACCGGGTGGAGAACCTGATCCGACCCTGGGCACTAGGCCGGAAAAACTGGCTGTTCTCTGGATCCTTGCGCAGTGGCCAGCGGGCGGCAAACGTAATGAGCCTGATCCAGTCAGCAAAACTGAATGGACATGAGCCTTATGCGTATCTAAAAGACGTACTGATGCGACTGCCCACGCAAAAAGCCAGCGCGATCGATGAACTGCTGCCGCAGCACTGGTCGCCTTGCAGCGGAAAGGATCATTAGACGATGGGGAGTTCCGCTGCGTCCTTGCAGCCTCCGACACATCCTTGAAAGGTGACAGAGGCTCTCATCCTGAGAGCATCGGCAGTCCTTGCCCTCTGTCAGCCACTACCCTACGGGTGCTGGTGTTCAGTTGCACGGACCGATCCGGTGTGAGTTGAGTTAGATCAATAAATAAATAAACAACGTCTGACCTTGGCAAGAGGTGATAGGCGGACGGTTACCGCTAGAAACGTAATCTACGGATTAACGTCGGTCTGCCGTGGCAGTTGGAAACAGTCAGGCGGGGAATACAGACAAAGGAAAAATGACAAGGAGGGGCCTGGACACATCCGTGAAGCAGGCCCCTGTGGGCTTCCTTGCCAACCTCACGTCATTCCTTGATGTGAGGGAGGGGTTAGCTCTCCAGCTATTCATCACGCGTCCTTGCGTCCCTCAAGGCCTATACTCCAGATTTTGAGGCGGAGTTCCTATAGGAAAAACTCCTAGATTTTGCGATGTGATTGATAAAAATTGACTTGCGTCAATGAGGACCATCCGACTTGTTGAGTCGGTTGATATTGAACTCTGCGTCATTGGTGATATCGATCGCCTGTGTCTCCGGATAGCTTGCCAACGCTTTCATCACTCTTTGGCTGTGGGTTATAGCCAGATGTTGTTGGAGAAACTCAGCGAAACCGCGAGGTAGATAAGCGTGAAGAGGATGGTCGTGGTCGGGCGCTCGCAGATAAATCCAGGCCGTTGGGGTTTGCTCAGCGTGTTCTATGAGCTGCATGACGTGGCTCGCTGTTACGCCGGGAGTGTCGCAAGGGAGAATAATCGTACCTTGATCAGGCAGTCGGGGTAGCAGTTCTGATAGAGCTTGCAACGGGCCTGGGAAGTCTGTGCTGAGGTCTTGTATGACAGGGAGTCCATATTGGCTGTAGCCTGCCAGGTTGCGATTGCTGTTTATGAACACTGTTGTGCAATGTGGCTTGAGGGCCTCAAGTGCATACTCGACAAGCGGTTTTCCCTTGTATAAAGCAAGGCCTTTGTCCTGGCCTCCCATGCGACGGCTCCGCCCACCAGCCAGTACAAGACCTGTATACGTTTTCTTCATCAATCACTCTTTCTTGGGACAGTCCGTTCCGTATATTCAGGCCTAAGAGTCAAGGTCGTACAGAATAGCTGTGTATTTCTTCAGTATGCCCAAAGCATGTATCTAGAGTATTGGTATCAATGAGTTAAGGGTCAACATGGAGGAGTGATCTAAACGTAGATTATTGCAGCCATTGATGTAGTTGATAATGGTTGAATTTAACTCAACATTGGGTGGAGAAAAGGTCGTTTGATGACCGGGCCATAAGCCACTATTCTGGGGTCATCAAAACGAAGCAAATCCCATGAGGTGAACAAAATGGTTGAAGAAAATCTTACTACTGTAGAAATCGCTCGTCGTAATGGCTGTGAAGACATTCGTGTTCTGGCTGAAATCGAACGTGCCGAATATATCTCTGAGCTCCTGCACTCCGGGTTCAGCTGGATTTCACGTAAGATTTCAAGTATTGCTCACGATATCAGCGCGCTGTTCCAACGCCACGCTCACTGAGCTGGGAACTGAGCAAATCCCCTGGGCTGGGGAGAACGATAACAAAGCCCACTTCTCGCTTATCCCCTACGCTTCGAGCGTATCTTAAAGTTTGAAACTCCCTGATTTTTGACCGAGCCAGAGGGCCTGGTTGGCCCTCTGGATTTCGGTTAGTGGACACAGATTACTTGTCCAATAGATGTTCATAGCGCTGGTCCGTCAGCGTCTTCATAAATGCGACCAGGGCATCGACGCGGCGGTTGTCCAAAGCCGGGGCTGATGTAAGTTCTTGCTCGGAGAGATTTCTGTCTACCTCTGGAGAAGACCAGGGCTGGCCTGTTTCCGGATTGATGGCGCGGGCCGGATTGCGGCTATTGTAGTGGTCATAGAACAGAACGACGGTGCGCAGGTCAGAGAAAACCCCGTTATGCATGTAGGGCGCTGTGACCGCTACGTTGCGTAGTGTGGGTACCTTGAATTTACCGCCCTGTGCCTCATCCTGAACGCTCTCATTGGCTGCGAGACCGAGGTCCTGTGCGCGCTCCAGATCAGGGTTCCGGGGGACGCCGATGTTGTGGTAGCTGTAATCGGTGAACGTTTCAGTCGGGCTGATCGGTGACTGACGTAATTGGTGGCACTGGTTGCAGTTGGTGAACTGCTGGGAGAAGAAAAGCGTCCTGCCCAGTTCTTCCTCGGTTGTCATCTCGTACTCGCCGCGCAGGTAACGGTCGTACTTGGAATCAAAGGGTGAAAAAAACTCCGTTTCTTCAAATGCTTGAATGCTTGTTCCCATGGCTTCATAAGCGCGGTCCACATTCTCCAGAATCCGAGTATCGAATAGTCGGGTGAAGCTTTCGCGGTAATAGTCGCTTTCCCGCAGCCTGTCGACAACCGCCTGCTTACTGGGCATGCCCATTTCGGCAGGATTCAACGGTGGACCCAGGGCTTGTTGAGCAAGATTACTTGCGCGTCCGTCATGGAATTGGCCGCCAACATAGCGCCCCTCTTTATCACGGTGAAAATCCGGTGAAAAGGAAGCGTAACTGGCTGTCGGTGCATTTCGCCCACCATGCGAGGTTCCGTCATCGCCAATGGAGTCCGCGGTGTGGGCCGGATCCACAAAACCGCTTGCAGGATCATGACAACTGGCGCACGACTGCGTGCGGTTTTTTGACAGGTTTACGTCGAAGTAAAGTCGTTGACCGAGTTCTGCCAACGTCTGCGCAGTCTGTAGGCCAGTGCTTTGCTCCTGGCTTTGGCATCCCGATAGCACGGCTATCAACAGGCTTGCTATGCCGTAACGGATAAAGGTCAATTTCATAAACCGCCCTCGGTCGCGGCGCATTCAACGAATAACCGCATTAATGGTCTTGATATTATAAATGATACACATTATCACTCGCATTGGAAGGGCGGCTGGGTTTTATCAGGCAGTAAAAAAGAAACCGGGGCGCTCTGCCCCGGTATCATCGAAGGGTTGGTGAGTGGTATATCAGGCGGCCGCTTCGTCTTTCGCCGGTACCGACTCGCGAATCAGGTAGTCGAAGGCGCCGAGTGATGCGGTTGCGCCTGCCCCCATGGCAATGATGATCTGCTTGAACGGCACGGTTGTCACATCACCCGCCGCGAAGACGCCCGGCATGGACGTGTCACCCTTGGCGCCAATCTCGATCTCGCCAAACTTTGACAGTTCCAGGTCGCCCTTGAGCCATTCGCTGTTCGGCACCAGGCCGATCTGGACGAAGATACCGGCCACGTCGAGATCATGGGATTCGCCACTGGCGCGATCGGTATAGGTCAGACCGGTGACACGCTCGCCATCGCCATTTACCTGGGTGGTCGCTGCCTGTTTGATGATCTTGATATTCGGCAGTGACTCCGCCTTGCGTACCAGCACATCGTCGGCACGCAGGGTGTCGCCAAACTCAAGTACGGTCACATTTTTAACGATACCGGCCAGATCGATAGCTGCCTCAATACCGGAGTTACCGCCACCGATTACTGCCACGCTCTTGCCCTTGAACAGTGGACCGTCGCAGTGCGGGCAGTAGGCTACACCCTTGCCGCTGTACTCCTTCTCACCGGGGACGTTCATCTGTCTCCAGCGGGCGCCGGTGGCCAGGACGACCGCGCGGCTTCTCAGAGTGGCGCCACTTTCCAGGTCTACTTCAACTTGGCCTTCTCGGCGCAGTTTGGATGCCTTCTGCTCGGTGATGATATCCACGTCGTAGTCACGGACATGCTCCTCAAGACTGGCGACCAGCTTGGGGCCTTCGGTGTACTTGGTGGAGATGAAGTTCTCGATCCCCACGGTGTCCATGACCTGGCCACCGAAACGTTCGGCAACGATTCCAGTGCGGATGCCTTTACGGGCAGCGTAAATTGCGGCCGCGGCACCGGCCGGGCCACCACCGACGACCAGCAGGTCGTAGGGTTCCTTCTCGGACAATTCAGCTGTCTTGCGCTCGGCGGCGCCGTCATCCACCTTGTTCAGGATCTCCGGCAGGCTCATGCGGCCCTGGCCGAACGCTTCACCGTTCAGGTAGACGCTGGGCACCGCCATGATGTTGCGTTGGTTGACCTCATCCTGGAACAGTGCGCCGTCGATCATGGTGTGGGTGATCTTCGGGTTCAGTGTCGCCATAAGGTTCAGCGCCTGAACTACGTCTGGGCAGTTCTGGCAGGAGAGCGAGATATAGGTCTCGAAATGCAGCTCCTTATCCAGTGCCTTGATCTGTTGGATCTGGTCGTCAGCTACTTTCGGTGGGTAGCCACCGTTTTGCAACAGGGCCAATACCAAAGAGGTGAACTCGTGGCCCATCGGAATCCCGGCGAAATGAACGCGAGGGATCTCACCCAAAGGGGCGATTGCCATGCTCGGCTTGCGTGCGTCGTTGCCCTCTTCGTTCAGGGAAATCTTGTCGGACAACGGTGCGATTTCCCGCGCCAGTGTACGCAGCTCTTCGCCCTTGTCCGAGTTGTCTGCAGACAGGGTTATCTCAATCGGAGTAACCAGCGCCTGCAGGTAGGTGTTCAGTTGCTGTTTCAGGTTTGCATCCAACATGAGCCTGTCCTGCATTGAATTCGAGAAAAATTCGGGGAGGGCTGCACCCCGGTGAGTGGGGGCAGCCCTGAGAGAGCCGGTCTTAGATCTTGCCGACCAGGTCCAGAGAGGGCGCCAGCGTCGCTTCGCCCTCTTTCCACTTCGCCGGGCAGACTTCACCCGGGTGAGCGGCAACGTACTGAGCGGCCTTAATCTTGCGCAGCAGGCTCTCAGCCTCGCGGCCGATACCTTCGGCAGTCACTTCAGCAGCCTGGATAATGCCGTCAGGATCGACAATGAAGGTGGCGCGGTCGGCAAGGCCCTGGCCCTCACGCAGAACATCGAAGTTAGTGGTTACAGTCCAGTTTGGGTCACCGATCATGGTGTACTTGATTTTTCCGATGGTCTCAGACGCGTCGTGCCACGCTTTATGGACGAAATGGGTATCGGTGGAAACCGAGTACACCTCAACGCCGAGCTTTTGAAGCTCTTCGTAGTGGTCGGCGATGTCACCCAGTTCAGTCGGGCAAACAAACGTGAAGTCTGCCGGGTAGAAGAAAAATACTGACCATTTGCCTTTGAGGTCGGTGTCGCTGACTTCGATAAATTCACCGTTTTTGAAAGCGGTGGCGGTGAACGGCTTGATTGGTGTGTTAATCGCTTGAGCCATGTTGTTACTCCTCTTGGTTTCAAATCGTTTCGACAGAAACTAAGGTACTATCGGCTCTTAAATATTTAAAATTGATTAATTAAAGCCATACGATTGTTTTTGTTAATGGATCTGGGAGCCCCGGGTTGCCGCGGATTGAATCGCGGTCAAAGCGATAGTGAATACGATATCTTCGACCAACGCGCCACGGGATAGGTCGTTCACAGGTTTTCGCATTCCTTGCAGCATCGGGCCAATGCTGACCACCTCAGCGCTGCGCTGAACCGCTTTATAGGTCGTGTTACCGGTATTTAGGTCGGGGAATATGAAAACCGTCGCCCGTCCGGCAACCGGGCTGTCCGGTGCTTTGCTTCGCGCGACGCTTTCCATAATCGCGGCGTCATACTGCAATGGACCATCGATCAGCAGGTCTGGTCGTTTTTTCTGTGCCAGCCGAGTCGCGGTTCGTACCTTATCCACATCGGCGCCCTGGCCAGACTGCCCGGTGCTGTAGCTGATCATGGCGACACGTGGCTCGATACCAAAGGCGGTGGCGGAATCCGCACTTTGAATGGCAATATCGGCCAGCTCTTCAGCGCTGGGGTCCGGGTTGATGGCGCAGTCACCGTACACCAGTACCTGGTCCGGTAGCAGCATGAAAAAGATGGATGACACCAACTGAGTATCCGGTGCTGTGCGGATCAACTGCAGCGGCGGTCGGATGGTGTTGGCGGTGGTATGTACCGCACCGCTAACCAGTCCGTCGACTTCGTCTCGCTCCAGCATCAGCGTGCCAAGCATCACGTTATCCTGCAGTTCGTCCAGCGCTTTCAGCTCGGTCATCCCTTTATGAGCACGCAGCTCCACCAGCCGTGCAACGTAATGGGCCCGTGCCTGCTCGGGATCGATAATCGTTACCGTATCAGGCAACCTGATGCCCTGATTCACGGCGATCCGGTTGATCTCCTCGGGGTTGCCCAGCAGGACACAGCGTGCTATGCCTCGCTCGGCACATATTGCGGCAGCTTGCACAGTACGCGGTTCGTCACCTTCCGGCAGAACGATGGTGGCATTGGCGGCGCGAGAGCGGATCAGAAGCTGGTAGCGGAAAGCCGCGGGTGACAAGTGGACTTCAGACGAACATTCGCGCAGAGACTCCAGCCAGTCCGGGTCGATATGACGGGCGGTAAACTCTTTGACCCGAGCAATACGCCTTGCATCATCCACCGGTATTTCCAACGTGTAGCGCGGGATATTGAGTGCCGTTTGCCAGCTGTCTGTTTCTACGCTGACGATGGGCAGCCCCGCTTCCAGTGCCTTACTGCCCAGCTTCATCACCTCGGATGATGGGATAAAGCCACCGGTAAGCACCAGGCCCGCCAGCTCGACCCCGTTGCTGGCGGCAAGGCACGCGGCCAGCACAATATCTTCCCGGTCCCCTGGCGTGATGATCAGGGTGCCGGCCTTAAAGCGGGTGGCCGCGTTGGGCAGGGTTTGCGCACATAAGGTGATACTGTTAACCCGTCGCTGGCGTATCTCGCCCGCATTAAGGATGCGGGCGCCCAAATAGTCGGTTAAATCGCTTAAACGCGGTGCGACGATGGCGCCATCCCAGGGAATTGCGCCCAACAGCCGGAAACCGGGATTAAACATCTTTGATTGTTCGCGGATTTGTGCCGGTGTCAGGCTGCGCGTCTGAATGTCAGTTTCCGCCATGTCAGGGCGTGGGTTGCCCTCCCGGTCCAGTGGGGCATCCAGCTTATTCATGATGCAGCCCAGCACCCGGCTATCCGCAACACCACCGTAAAAGCGTGCCACGATATCAATATGGTCCTCGATAGCATCCACGGTATCGAGGCCCGGGGACGCGACCAGGACGACCTCGGCGTCGAGTGACTTGGCAACTTCACGGTTCAGGGTGTTGGCGTAGGGCTGGGTCATGGTGGATACCAGACCCTCGATGACGACGACGTCCGGCGCGTCTTTGCAGCTGGCCTGAAATCGCTCGATGACCTGCTCAAGCAGTTGGTCCTGCTTGCCGGTACTTACAAGGTGCTCTGCCTCGCGCATCGGAATCGGCTCGGCGATGGTAAACGCACAGCTTGAACGCAGAATCGAGACACTGCGATCCTCGGACTCTCCGTTACGCGTTTGAGCGATCGGTTTGAAGAAGCCCACACGGACTCCCTGTTGCTCCAGAGCGTGGACCAGCCCGAGCGCTATAGTGGTCAAGCCGCTACCCAGTCCGGCCGGTGCAATCATGATCGTGTGTGGCATAGTGGTCCCGTCACCCTGTTAACCGTTTGTGCATTGCACAAAATATACGCCGGTTGTGTTGCGGATGCGAGTCAGCCTGTCAATTGGCGTCGCGCTGGAAGCGAGCGCAGTAGTCCGGGGCTTCTAGAGGTTGGGTAAACAGGATCAGATCTGCTGAATCGAGGTTGCCAAAGCTGACCGGCTGATAGGCGGCAGGGTCGTTGATATTGGGCTCAGCACTGATCAGCAGCAGGGTTATATGAGGCGTCGTATCAAGCCAGCGCGGAACACCCAGATCCTTGCGGGCATGGATGGAACCGGTCAGCAACAGGTTAACTCGCCCCGGCTCCGTGTTATCGCGCAGGGCGCTGGCCAGCTGCTGATCTCTTGCCAGCTGGACCTGTCGCATCGGCTCCAGTTGTTGGCGTGGCATCTGTCGGCAATGGCTGTCGAACAGCAGATCCAGCATATAGTCGGCATGGGCCGGTTCCAGCTCACCGTCAGGAGCCCCTTGCTGATAGGCGCGTTTTATCCCCGTTGGGTTGAGGTCTGCACCGATGATACGGGGAGCATATTGAAAGGCGGCCATTAATGGCTCTTGATAGAGCGCCCACGGCCAGCCATCAGACCATTCCAGATTCTCCGGTGTGCGCAGTTCGGGTGTGCGTTTCGCGTTATCCAAAAGTGGCTGTTGTGATCTGTTTGCCATTTCCAGGGCAACATTGCCCAGTCGGTTTTCGGTGCCGAGTAAACGGATTAGGTCGGCCTGGATACGATGATGATCCGGGTTGTCATGCTGCTCGCCGATCAGAAGCCAGCCACCATTGGGCATCCAGTCCTGGAGCAGGGCCTGCTCACTGATAAAGTGCCGCATCTTGGGAGACCAGATTTTTCCGGTCAGCGGGTGAGCCGCCATGGCTGTGCCGGCTAAGCTTAGCCACAGGCCGGTCAGGCAGAGGAGCAGGATACGCATCATTCCATCCCTGTTATTGGCGATGTGTTTAAGTGGGTTTATTCGATTTTACGTCCAGATAGTCCCGCTGGATGACTGTTTCCAGCGCATTGGTTGCTGTTACCAACTCCTCAAAGGTTTCGCGGCATTGCCGAAGCTGGCGAATCTGATCCTGGCTGGGGCCGCTATCACTGCAGACCGATGCGATATCGAGCAGTTCCCTCACGTAAGCTGCGCGAGCATGGGCGACCATGGTTAGCAGGGGCTGTAGGTCTTCCAGTGCGAGCTCAGGAAACTGGGGGTTGATGATATCGCGATTGATTTCACGACGGGTCTTTTCGAGTTCCAGCAGCAAGCGATTGTTGTTAATTGGCATATCCATCTCCTGGCAACGAGGGGGCGGGTGTTCAGGCGGTATTGGGCCTTCAGCGATTCCTTAGTTAAAGATTAGACCGAAAGCGCCCCTGCGCGGAAGGGGCAACGCCGTGGCAGATGACGCTAACGTGCCTAAATGGCATACTCCGCGCACAACCCGTTGTGCGGAAACAGGAACTTCGAATGAGCGTAGACACCACCGTGGAGGATGGTACCGAGAAGGTATCGCTTCGCGACTTCACCGAAAAAGCCTATCTCGACTATTCGATGTACGTCATTCTGGACCGGGCGTTACCTCATATCGGCGACGGTATGAAGCCGGTGCAGCGACGTATTGTATACGCCATGTCTGAGCTGGGCTTAAAGGCGACTGCAAAGTATAAGAAGTCGGCTCGAACAGTCGGTGACGTGTTGGGTAAGTTCCACCCTCACGGTGACTCTGCCTGCTACGAAGCGATGGTGCTGATGGCGCAGTCGTTCAGCTACCGTTATCCGTTGGTGGATGGTCAGGGTAACTGGGGCTCACCGGACGACCCTAAATCCTTTGCCGCCATGCGCTATACCGAATCGCGATTATCTCGCTATTCGGAAGTGCTGCTCAGTGAATTGGGGCTCGGCACCGTTAATTGGGTGCCTAACTTTGATGGCACCATGAGCGAGCCGGAAGTTCTGCCTGCGCGCTTACCCAATGTGCTTTTAAACGGTGGTACGGGCATAGCGGTAGGGATGGCCACGGATATCCCGCCGCACAACATCCGTGAAGTGGCCTTGGCCTGTGTGCACCTGTTGAGCCATCCGACAGCCGATGTGGACAGCCTCTGTGAGATGCTGCCCGCACCTGATTTTCCGACCGAGGCGGAGATCATCACGCCACGAGCGGAGCTGCTGAAGCTGTATCAAACCGGCCGCGGTTCAGTAAAGGCGCGGGCTGTATATAGCAAAGAAGATGGTGAGGTCGTGGTCACCGCATTGCCCTATCAGGTCTCTGGTGCCCGGGTACTGGAGCAGATTGCGGCTCAGATGCAGCAGAAAAAGTTGCCGATGGTATCGGACTTGCGCGATGAATCTGACCATGAGAACCCCACACGCCTCGTGATTGTACCGCGCTCGAACCGGGTCGATATCGAGCAGCTGATGGCGCACCTCTTTGCCAGTACTGATCTGGAGCGCAGCTACCGGGTCAACCTGAACATGATTGGCATTGATGGCCGTCCCCAGGTGAAAGATCTTAGACAGATTCTGACCGAGTGGTTGAGCTGGCGGACTGACGTTGTGCGTCGACGTCTGCAGCACCGTCTGCAGAAGGTGATAGATCGCCTGCATATTCTTGAGGGTTTGATGATCGCCTACCTCAATATCGATGAGGTGATCGCGATTATCCGTCATGAGGATGAGCCCAAACAGGAGCTGATGCGCCGCTTTGGGCTGTCTGATATCCAAGCCGATGCCATTCTTGACCTCAAGCTGCGCCACTTGGCCCGTCTTGAGGAGATGAAGATTCGCGGTGAGCAGGATGAACTCAGCGAAGAGCGTAAAAAGCTTGAGGAAATCCTGGGTTCCGATGAGCTGATGCGCAAGCTGATCCGTGAAGAGATCGAAGCCACCGCCGAAGAGTTTGGTGATGAGCGCCGCTCTCCGCTGGTTCAGCGTGAGGAAGCTCAGGCGTTCAGTGAAAAGGACCTGCTCAGCGCAGATCCGGTAACCTTGGTACTCTCAAAGCAGGGCTGGATACGGGCCGCCAAAGGCCACGATATCGATCCGGAGGGGCTCAATTACAAGGCCGGAGATGGTTTCAAACTGGCCTGTAAGGGCCGAATGAATCAACCGGCGATTCTGGTCGACTCCACCGGCCGCAGTTATACGCTGGACACCCACACCCTGCCTTCAGCGCGGGGGCAGGGTGAGCCGGTCACCGGAAAGCTCACGTTACCCAAGGGCGCTTTGATAGACGGCTTGATCAGCGGCCGGGAACGGGATCAGGTGTTGATGGCGTCTGATGCGGGCTACGGTTTCGTGGCTCGGATCGAGGATTTAACCTCCAAAACCAAAAATGGCAAGGCGGTACTGACCCTGCCCAAAGAGGCGAAGGTGCTGCCGCCTACCCGAGTCAACGACCCGGAAACGGACCTGCTGGCTGCGGTGAGTTCCAGCGGGCGTTTGCTCGTCTTCCCGGTCGCCGAACTGCCTCAGCTGGCCCGCGGCAAGGGGAATAAGATTATCAATATCCCCAGTGCGGCTGCGGCCGCTGGAGAGGAGTTGATGGTGGCGCTGCAGACCTTCAACAGTGAGGATACGCTGGTGATTCATGCCGGTCGTCAGCACCTGAAACTCAAGGGCGCTGATCTTGAACGCTATCGAGGAGAGCGGGGGCGGCGGGGCAACAAACTGCCGCGCGGTTTTCAGCGGGTTGATGGTATGGGTGTGCTGCCGGCCTCAACGCGAGAAGAGGAGTGAGTTAGCCGTTTGACTGCTCTTTCTGCTGGAGCTTGGTGAGCAGGTGGCGTGCCTGCTTTTCCAGCAGATCCTGGTACGATTTGGCGATGCGCATGATCAGTACCTTGTCTTCATCCTCGCGGCGGATATCCGCCCCGTCCAGTAGCGTGCTCTTTAGATCGGGTGTTTCAGTGAGGGCCGTATGGCTGATCAGCTCATTGCTCTCTGTGGTTCGAGTCAGGAAGCGCGCTTCCTCCAGCAAACGGTCCAGCTTTTCCCGGTGGCCTCGTACCAGTGCCAGGTGCAGGTTGATCACCGGTTTGAACTGGCGGATACGACTCTGGTTATAGTGTCGGTAGAGGTAGCTGAACAGCATGGCGCTGCAGAGCGCATTGATACCATGGGAGTCATCCTCCTGGGCATCGTCAAAAAACAGCTGTAGATCCCCCTCCCGCGTGGGCTCCAGTCGCCCGCTATAGATGTGAGCCACGGAGTTGGCCAGGGTTCTGTAGGGGCGCATCAGTGCGCTGAGCTCTTCCGGCTCCAGATTATCGGAGTGTGCACTACTGCTATCGATGAGGAACAGGTAACCGGCGTCCTCTGCCGGGAGCATCAGTTCCAGTTCATGCTCGAGTGTATAGAGCCCCAGCTGTTCCTCTTCGCGATCGCTCAGGGGAGAGACCACTGAGAGCTGAGGGCGGTCAGAACGCGGCGGCGGTTCCGGCGGCTCCGGAGTCCCATCGTCAAATTCCACCTGATCCATATCCGGTACAATCGCCTCATCGCTATCCTCGTCGCGCGGGGCTGATGGTGTGAATTTGGGCATGCGCTGCTGGTCACGAGACGGGCGTAACAGCTCCACCAGCTCGCGGTTGTCATCCCGCTCCGGTGATTCAGCAACCGGTGCAGGCTGGATAGCCGGCGTTGCAGGTTCCTCGGTCTCTGTATCGTCATCATTATCCAGATTGAATGAGTCCGGGATGGCATCATCCGGAAGCTCATCGTCTGCAGGTGCCTTCAGCCAGAATTCCAGGTGGGGCTCGATACCTGAGTCCCGCTCCTGAGACTCGGCCCGGTGGTCGGAACCGGCCGGTCTCTCATCCGTGTGAGCGGTGTTCGTCTCCTCGGTCTCCGTGTACCAATCGTCAGGTGGCGAGTTTGCTTCGTTGGGCTGTTCCGTGTTGCTAACGGCGCCGGTTTCCGTCAGGCGTGACCTCTCGGGGGCGTTTTCGAACTGCGAGTCGTCGAGTGCATAGTCGCTGAGCTCCAGGTCCTCATCCGAAACGCGATCGTCACTGCTTGCTGACGAGTCTTCGTCAGTTGCCGATTGGGTTGCGTGTTCCAATGGCTGCTTCTTGATCCCGGTCTGGTGGGGGGGCGGGAAGTCGGGGAGGCTGTCGGACTCATCTGTTTCTGGCTTTTCAGGCGCAGGGGTATCTTGAAGAGACGGGGCGAAACGAGCAGCCACATGGGCAAAGTCCGTTTCTGGCGGGGTGGCCGTTTGTCGACGCAGGATCAACCACAGGGTGGTCAGGGTGGCAATAATAGCGATCAGAGCCAGAGCTCCCGCTTCAAGCAGTTGTCTGCGTAGCAGGTTCAGCCCGGGTCGACTATCGACCCAAATCGTCAACTCCCCTAAAACCTGATCGCCCCGGGCCAGCTCCAGGGTCTGGTGTGTGCCCTCCGTTTCGCCCGCCACGGCGACCGGAATCCGATTAGTATCCAGCAACCGCAGGCCGCGCACCTGGGGTTGGCGGCTCAGCTCGTTAAACAGATAATTAAGGCTGATACGGTCATCTGCGAGCAAAAGCGGTTGGATAAGGATGGCTGTGCCCCGGCCCAGGGACTGGCCGGTGGATAGCGCCTCCTGACGAGCATGGGTCTGAGCACCGAAATAGAGAACCGCCCCACTCATGCCCAGGCACAATACGAGGACCAGAGCGACGGGTAGTAGCTGTCGCCAGGGGCCGGGGCGTTGGGGGCTGTTGTTAGTGCGATCCATCTGCAGTTGGGCTCGGTCGTAGGGCGGCCGGAAAAGATTCAGAGGATAATAGCAGCTCCGGTGCCGCTGAATAAGCCCCGAGGCCTGTTTGCTCATGACCCTGAACGGCCGGGACGCTATAATGCCCCTTTTTGAACCCGATCCGGAAACTTGGGATGAATGTAGAAGCGTACATGACCGAGCTGGGCAAACAGGCCCGAGCTGCCTCCCGTCTCATGGCACGGGCTGATACCGGCACCAAAAACCGGGCGCTAGACGCCATGGCAGAAGCGCTGGATGCCGCCCGAGAACAGCTCAGTGAGGCGAATCGTAAAGATCTGGAGCAGGGCCGGGCTAATGGCCTGGACGCGGCGATGCTGGACCGCCTTGAGCTGACACCAGCGCGTATCAATACGATGATTGAGGGTTTGCGTCAGGTCGCGGCGTTGCCGGATCCAATCGGTGGTATCACCGATATGAACTACCGTCCATCCGGAATTCAGATCGGAAAAATGCGGGTGCCCCTTGGCGTTATTGGGATTATCTACGAATCCCGCCCCAACGTGACAGTGGAGGCGGCTAGCCTCTGCCTGAAATCGGGCAATGCGACAATCCTGCGAGGTGGCTCCGAAGCGATTAACTCCAACCACGCCATTGCTC
The DNA here is from genome assembly GCF_000428985.1 of Marinobacterium litorale DSM 23545. Lineage (GTDB taxonomy): Bacteria > Pseudomonadota > Gammaproteobacteria > Pseudomonadales > Balneatricaceae > Marinobacterium_D > Marinobacterium_D litorale. The sequence continues at coordinate 16,679 of NZ_KE386828.1, forward strand.
GTTGCATCGCTCAGGGGCTGCAGGCCGCAGGACTGCCGGAAACCGCCGTGCAGGTGGTGGAAACGACAGACCGGTCGGCTGTAGGTGCCATGATCACCATGCCTGAGTATGTGGACGTCATTGTGCCCCGCGGCGGTAAAGGGCTGATTGAGCGGATCTCCAATGATGCGCGGGTACCGGTGATCAAGCATCTTGACGGTATCTGCCACGTTTACATTGACGATCAGGCGGATCGTAGCAAGGCGCTGAATATTGCCGTTAATGCCAAAACCCACCGTTATGGCACCTGCAACACCATGGAAACGCTTCTGGTGAATCGGGCGATTGCCGCGGATGTGCTGCCCGAACTGGCCGATCGTTATGCCGAGATTGGCGTGGAGCTGCGCGGTTGCGAGGCGACCCGTGAGCTTTTGCCTCAGGCGCTGCCAGCCACTGATGAAGACTGGGCCACCGAGTATCTGGCGCCGGTGCTGGCGATCAGACTGGTGGAGGACATGGATGAGGCGATCGAGCATATCAATCACTGGGGATCGCACCATACGGATGCCATCATCACCGAGAACTATACCCGCGCGCGGGCGTTCCTGAGGGAAGTAGACTCCAGTTCGGTGATGGTCAATGCCTCTACCCGCTTTGCCGATGGCTTTGAGTATGGGTTGGGCGCGGAGATTGGTATCTCCACCGATAAGATTCATGCACGGGGGCCCGTGGGGCTGGAAGGACTGACGTCCCAGAAATATGTGGTTCTGGGCGATGGCCAGGTCCGGCAGTAGTCGATGACGTTGAGCTCACCTTTTGTTTTTATGGGCGGGACATTTGATCCGGTCCATAACGGACATCTGCGCACGGCGCTGGAGATTCGGCAGTGGCTGGATGTGCCGGAGGTTTGTCTAATCCCGTCGAAAGTGCCGGTGCACCGCGAAGCGCCGGGTTGTACGTCGGAACAGCGTCTTGAAATGGTGCGTCTTGCCGTGGCGGGAGAACCTGCACTCACAGCCGACGCCCGTGAAATTCTCTCGGATCAGCCTTCATACTCATTATTGACGTTGGAATCACTGCGCGAGGAACTCGGCCCGGGCAAATCACTCTGTATGGTTATGGGGATGGATGCCTATCTGACACTTCCCGGCTGGCACCGGTGGGAGCGCTTTCTGGATCTATGCCATATTGTTGTGGTTGCTCGCCCCGGATACGACTACCGGCCGGAGGAGCATATGCGGCGGCTGACTGATCAGCATGCGGCGCGCTCAGCACAAGCACTCAAATCGAGCCCCTGTGGGTATGTTCTGATCCATGAATTGACCCCGCTGGGTATTTCAGCGACCCAAGTTCGACAATTAATAACTCGGGGTGAGTCGCCCCGTTACCTGCTTCCAGACCCGGTCTGGGAGTACATTCAGACAAACAAGCTTTATGGCTTCCAATAGAGGTACAGAAAACCCGATGCAGATCGATCAGCTGGTCAACCTGGTGCAAGGCGCCCTTGACGATATGAAAGCGCGCGACGTCGTGACGCTGGATGTGACCGGAAAATCAAGTGTGACCGATTGGATGGTGGTCGCCAGTGGTACCTCCAAGCGCCACGTTATTTCGGTGGCTCAGGACGTGCTCGACAAGGTCAAGGAAGCGGGCCTTAAACCGGTCGGTGTAGAAGGGCAGGAAGCGGGCGACTGGGTACTGGTGGACCTGGGGGACGTGGTGGTTCACGTTATGATGCCGGATGCACGCAGCTTCTATGATATCGAGCGGCTCTGGTCTTTCGATAATGACACAGAAGCGGCGGCTGAATAAGCATGAGAATCCGGCTGATTGCGGTTGGTGGCAAGATGCCGGGTTGGGTGACCGAGGGGTACGAGGAGTACACCCGTCGCCTGCCGGCGGACTTTCGTATAGAGCTCGTAGAACTGGCGCTGGGGCACCGGGGTAAAGGTGCCGATACCGCCCGTGCGATCCGTAGCGAGGGTGATGCCATGCTGGCCGCAATTGGTAAAGGTGATCGAGTGGTTGCGCTTACCGTAGATGGGCGCTCCTGGTCCACGGAAAAACTGGCCGAGCAAGCGGAACAATGGCGTATGTCCGGTCAAAACCTGTCTCTGCTGGTGGGCGGGCCTGATGGCCTGGACCCACGCTGCGTGGCAGCAGCCGATCAAAAGTGGTCATTGTCTGCCCTGACATTACCTCATCCGCTGGTCAGAATCGTGCTGGCCGAACAGCTTTACCGGGCCTGGACCTTGCTCCATGGCCATCCATACCACAAGTAGCGCTTGACGATGTCCCCTTTCGAGCGCCTCAAAGACTACTCCCAGGAAAGCATCACCTTCACCAACCGCGCGGTGGTGGCGTTGGTGATTGTCATCCTGATGATGGGCATTCTGGTTGCCCGGGTCTACTTTCTGCAGGTCGTCGAGCATGATCGCTATGCGGCGATCTCGGAGAATAACCGGGTTCAGCTGCAGCCGGTGGCGCCACGACGCGGATTGATCTACGACCGCAACGGCATATTACTTGCCGATAACCGGCCCAACTTCAGCCTGACACTGCTGAAAGAGGAGGTGAGCGACCTGGATGCCACCATCGCGCGTATTGGTGAAATTGTCGAGCTGGATGAGGCCGAGGTGGAGCGATTTAAGCGGCGTTTGAATCAGCGGCGTCGCCCCTTTACTTCCGTCCCGCTTAAGTTCGGCCTGACCGAGCAGGAGATCGCCAGAATTTCCGTCGACTATCACGAGTTGCCCGGTGTACAGGTGGAGGCGGATCTGGTTCGGTACTACCCCTTCGGCGGCTCGCTGGTCCACGCGCTGGGGTATGTGGGGCGGATTAACGAGCGCGAATTAGCGCGGTTGGATCCGGAAAATTATGCGGCGACTCACTACATCGGCAAGCTGGGTGTTGAGAACTACTATGAGCCGATACTGCATGGCCGGGTTGGCTTCCAGAAGGTGGAAACCAACGCTCGTGGCCGCGTACTGCGAGTGCTCGAGAGTCAGGACCCGGTACCGGGTGTGGATATTCAGCTCAGTCTGGATCTGCGTCTCCAGCAGTTCGCCGAGGAGTTGATCGCTGGGGAACGTGCCTCGGTGGTAGCCATCGAGCCAAAAACGGGTGAGATTCTGGCGCTGGTGAGTACCCCGGGTTATGACCCCAATCTGTTTGTAACGGGTATCTCCAGCAAGGATTACGCAGAACTGCGTGAATCCCCTGATCTGCCATTGTACAACCGCGCGATCCGTGGCCGTTACCCTCCTGGCTCCACGTTAAAGCCTTTCACCGCGCTATCGGCCATCGACAGTGGCTCGGTACCCCTGACCCATCGGGTCTGGGACCCCGGTTTCTATCAGCTGAGTAAAGGGGGGCGTCGCTACCGGGACTGGAAACGCGGTGGTCACGGTTGGGTCGATCTCAATCACGCGCTGGCTGAATCCTGTGATGTCTGGTTCTATGATGCCGGCTACCGAACCGGTATCGATAACATGTCCGATTATCTGGGCCGCTTCGGTTTTGGTCAGGTTACCAGTCTTGATCTGCCGGAAGCGGATGATGCACTGCTGCCTTCCCGTGACTGGAAGCGGGGGCGTTACAATCAAGCCTGGTATCCGGGGGATTCTCTCAACCTCAGTATCGGCCAGGGCTATATGCTTGCTACGCCTCTACAGTTGGCGACTGCCACCGCGGTGTTGGCCAATCGCGGTCAGTGGGTGCGTCCGCGGATGATTCAGGGTGTTGTTGGTGACGGTGAGGCGCCCAATCTGACAGATCTCGAACCGCCTGAGCCGCTGCCGGCGGACGTTACCCTGAATAATCCGGCACACTGGGAACCGGTGATCCAGGGAATGGTCAACGTGATGCACAGCAACTACGGTACCGCGCGCCGCTCGGCCAAGGGAGCTCAATATACCATGGCAGGAAAGACAGGCACCGCCCAGGTGGTGGGGATCGCCCAGGATGCCGAATATGATTCCGAAGCACTGGCCGAGCGCCACCGTGACCACGCGTTGTTCGTGGCTTTTGCACCGGTGGAAGATCCGCAAATTGCGGTCGCGGTGGTGGTTGAGAATGGTGAAGGGGGTTCCAGCACTGCGGCGCCGGTGGCCCGCGAGGTACTCGATGCTTGGCTGGTGGGCGATTATGAGAACGGCCTCAAGGAGAAGCCATGAGTCAGCGTGATTTTCAGCGCACGCTCTCCGACAGCTCGGCACACCTGAGCCGTCCCACCGGATGGTGGAGTTACACCCATCTGGATGTCTGGCTGTTGATGCTGCTGCTGGCGCTGTGTGGATATGGACTGTTTGTTCTCTACAGCGCATCGGGACAGGACTGGGGATATGTACAGCGCCAGGCGATTCGAATGGGCGCCGGCTTCGCTGTGATGATTGTGCTTGCCCAGTTAAGGCCTCGCACCTTTCAGCGTCTGGGGCCCTGGGCATACGCGGCCGGATGTGCATTGCTGGTGGCTGTGCTCCTGTTTGGTGTCGGCGCTAAGGGCGCGCAGCGTTGGATCGAGCTGAGCGGGTTCCGGTTCCAGCCCTCGGAAATCCTCAAGCTGGTATTGCCGTTGATGGTGGCGGGATACCTGGCTCGCAAAGCCTTACCTCCCAGTTTTCCGCGGTTGTTGATCGCGTTGGCGTTAATCGGCGTGCCCACAGCACTGATTATGAAACAGCCGGATCTGGGTACCTCGTTGTTGATCGCCGCATCCGGTGTGTTTGTGATCCTGCTATCGGGTGTCTACTGGCGCTGGATCTTCCTGGCGGGTGCGCTGGCAGCAGCGGCGCTGCCCGGCTTATGGATGATCATGAAAGAGTATCAGCGTCAGCGAGTGCTTACTTTTCTTGATCCGGAAAGTGATCCGTTGGGTGCCGGTTGGAACATTATCCAGTCCAAAACGGCAATTGGCTCCGGCGGACTTTCCGGTAAAGGATGGCTGCATGGTACCCAGTCGCAGCTGGACTTTCTGCCGGAGTCACACACCGACTTTATCATCGCGGTCATTGGTGAAGAGTTGGGGATGACCGGCGTTATCGTTTTGCTGGCGCTCTATTTATTGATTATCGGCCGTGGTCTGTTTATCGCCGTACAGGCTCAGGATAGTTTTGCGCGGCTAGTGGCCGGTAGCGTGACGCTGACTTTTTTTGTTTATGTTTTCGTCAATATCGGCATGGTAAGTGGGCTTTTGCCGGTGGTGGGTGTGCCTCTACCGATGGTCAGTTATGGGGGGACTTCCATCGTTACGCTGATGGCTGGGTTTGGCATATTGATGTCGGTGCAGACCCATCGTCAGATGCTTGTCCGCTGACAGTTTACTTGTTCTGCAGGCATAATGGTGCTGCAGGGAATCCAGCTTCAGGAGTTGCCAAATGAACACCCCGATACGCGCTTTAGTCACTGCGGGTCTGCTTGCACTGGGTATCACCTCGGTATCCGTTCACGCGGCTGACAATTACGATCAACGGGCGGAAGCCGAAACGCTGTATAAGAACCTGGAGGCGCAGGGGTTTAAGCGCGCCCAGGTCGCGGAGATCCTGGCCGATGCCAGCCGGCAGGAGTCGATTCTGCGTGCCATGTCTCGTCCTGCCGAGCGACGTCTGACCTGGGGCGAATACCGGGCTATATTTGTTGAGCCCAAGCGGATCAAGCAGGGTGTGGCGTTCTGGCAAGAGCATGCCGATACCCTGGCTCGCGCCGAACAGGAATATGGTGTTCCGGCCGAAATTATTGTCGCAATTATCGGGGTTGAGACCCGCTATGGTCGGATCATGGGGAGTTACCGGGTCTTGGATGCACTCGCGACACTGGGGTTTGATTATCCTCGGCGAAGCCAGTTTTTTCTGGGTCAGCTCGAACACTATCTACTGATGACCCGAGAAGAGGGTATCGAGCCAGGTACGCTGAAAGGCTCATACGCCGGTGCTATGGGGTTTGGCCAGTTTATCCCCTCTAGCTTCCGTCATTACGCGGTGGACTTTGATGGTGACGGCAAGCGCAATATCTGGCAGAACCCGGTAGATGCGATCGGCAGCGTGGCGAACTATTTCCACGAGCACGGTTGGAAACAGGGCGAGCCGGTACGCAGCAATGTAGTGATCGGCCAGCCTGCGCAGGATGGCTGGTTCAATGCCGATCTGAAACCGGAAGTTACACTGGCACAGTGGGCCGAGCGTGATATCCATACCCGTCATGGGATCGATCTGGCACAGCCGGCTACGCTGATGCGGCTGGAGATGGAAGATGGTGATCACTACTGGTTCGGCTTGCATAACTTCTACGTGATCACGCGCTATAACCACAGTCGGCTGTACGCCATGGCTGTGTATGAGTTGAGCCAGGCGATTCGCGAAGCGATGCCCAACTGAGCAAGAGGGCTTAGAGATGTGGCGGCGAGCGTTTTTCCTCTCCTTGATGCTGGGCCTCCTTGGAGGCTGCGCCGGGAAGGTTGATGATAACAGCGGACGTTATGCCATGAAGCATGACCGTTATCCCGATCGCCCTGCTGACGTGTCTGATGTGCCTGACGCCGTTCCGCGGGTAGAGCCGATAAGCCGTGGTGGCAACAAAAGCCCGTATCGAGTGTTGGGCAAAAACTACCACGTGCTGGCCAGTGCCAGCGGTTACCGTGAGCGCGGCACAGCGTCCTGGTATGGGGAGAAGTTCCACGGGCACAAAACCTCCAATGGCGAGGTTTACGACATGTACAAGATGTCCGCTGCGCACAAAAGCCTGCCATTACCGACTTACGCCCGCATAACCAATCTGGACAATGGCCGCCAGGTCATTGTTCGGGTTAATGACCGCGGGCCCTTCCATGGCAACCGTTTGATCGATCTCTCCTATGCGGCGGCGGCGCGCCTGGATATGTTGAAACATGGCACCGCACGGGTCGAAGTTGAAGCGATCGATCCGCTGACCTGGAACAGTCGCTCGGTGGTGGCCAATGCCACGCAAACATCGACATCGGCGCCCGTACCGGAGAGCCCGGTGCCTGAAACGAGTGTTGCCGGGCGCTTCCTACAGGTGGGCGCCTATTCGTCAGAGGCGGCAGCCCAGCGTGTGGTAGCAGGTCTCGGTGCCGCGGCTTTGGCTGAACCTGCCATGGTGCGTGCGGTGGAACGAGGCGGGCGCACGCTCTATCGTGTACTCGTCGGTCCTTTGCGTGGTGCTGCCGATGATCTGGTATCCCAGGTCCAGGCGGCAGGCCATCCGTCACCGATCTTGGTAAACTACCCCTGATGGATACGACCGGGGAACGAATGGGCCCGGTTCGGGTCCATCTGACGTTGCTTTTAATGACCCGAAGATGAGAACCATGCTGAAGAGATTCCCGCGCTCCTGGACCCATCTATTTACGTTTGTTGCTCTGCTGTTGTTGTCCCTGCAGTTGAAAGCGGCTGATATGATTCCGGCACCACCTCAGATCGGTGCTACGGCTTATCTGGTGATGGACGCCGACACCGGCGAAGTGCTGCTCGCCAAGAATGAAAACGAGCGCTTCGCACCAGCCAGCCTGACCAAGATGATGACCAGCTATATCGTTGAATACGAGATTGCACGGAACAACATCGGTGAGGACGATATGGTTCCCGTCAGCGAGAAAGCATGGCGCACACCGGGCTCGCGCATGTTTATTCGTGAGGGAACCCAAGTGCGATTGGGCGATCTGCTGCGCGGTGTGATTATCCAGTCCGGTAACGATGCGTCTGTGGCGTTGGCTGAATATATCGCCGGTGGAGAGCGTGCGTTTGCCGATCTGATGAACCAGCATGCTTCGATGCTGGGGCTCAAAAATACTCAGTTTCGCAATGCTACCGGCCTGCCGGACCCGGAACATTACTCGTCACCCCATGACCTTGCGATGATTGGGCGGGCGTTGATCCAGCGGTTTCCGGAACACTACTCCATCTACTCGGAGAAGTACTTCACCTACAATGAAATCCGACAGCCTAACCGTAATCGGCTACTGTGGCGTGATGACAGCGTGGATGGCATAAAAACCGGCCATACCGATGAAGCGGGCTACTGCCTGGTTGCGTCCGCCAAGCGTGATGACATGCGCCTGATTACTGTGGTGCTGGGCACCTCCAGCGAGGAGGCCCGGGCTCAGGAAACCCAGAAGCTACTCTCCTACGCGTTCCGCTTCTACCGTACCCACAAACTCTATAACGCCGGTCAGGTGCTGAACCAGGCCCGTGTCTGGGGCGGGGCGACCAATCAGGTACGCCTGGGGCTTGATGAAGCGCTTTCTGTCACTATCCCGCGCGGGCAGCGAGACCAGTTGGGCGCTAACCTGGACCTGAACCCAGTGATCAAGGCGCCCATCGCTCGTGGCCAGGAAGTGGGCCGGGTTGTTGTTGAACTGGCCGGCGAAGAGGTTAAGTCCGTTCCGCTGGTCGCGCTGGAAGCGGTGCCCGAAGGGGGACTGTTCAAGCGGATCTGGGACGAGATCGTGCTGTTCTTTACCAGCCTGTTCAAATAGGGGCATGACCGCCCCTTGAACTTTGCATAAGGGGACGCATTTATGAGTCGGGAGATCGTTTATCTTAACGGCGAGTTCTTGCCCGCGGACCAGGCTCGAATCTCGGTGTTTGATCGTGGTTTCCTGTTTGGCGACAGCGTCTACGAGGTTATACCCTACTACCGTGGGGTCAGCTTCCGGCTCGAACAGCACCTGAAGCGTCTTGGGCATAGCCTGGCTGCATTACGTATACCGCTGGCGCTGGACTGGCCCGGAGTGCTGAATGAGCTGGTAGCGCTCAACGGTGGCGGCAATCTATCGGTTTACCTGCAGGTCACCCGAGGTGACGCGGGGCGCCGGACGCCGGTATACGATGACTCGATGCACCCCACCTGCTTTGCCTGTTGCAACCCGATCCGCGACATCTACGCGGCGGGACCTGATGGTATTGAGGGGATCGCCGTACTGGTAACCGCTGATCTGCGCTGGCACCGCTGTGACATCAAGGCTAATGGCTTGTTGCCCAATATTTTGGTGCTGCAGCAGGCCAGGGAGGCCGGAGCCCAGGAAGCGCTGATGATTCGTGAAGGTATTTTGACCGAAGGCGGATCCTCCAATCTGTTTCTGGTGAAGTGCGGGGTACTTTATACCCCTAAGCTGAGCTCGGAAATTCTGGGTGGCACCACCCGTGAGCTGGTTCTGGAGCTGGCGCGCGAGGCCGGTATCCCCTATCAGGAAACGGACCTCAGTTATGAAAATTTGCTCGACGCGGATGAAGTATGGATATCCAGCTCCACTCGAGCCGTAGTACCGGTATTGGAAGTGGATGGCAGGCCGGTTGGGGCGGGTGTTAAAGGCCCGCTCTGGCGCAGGATGTTTGAGCTTTTCAGCCAGTTCCATCACCGCTTAATGACCGGAGAGAATTGATGAGTCAAAACCCCGAACCGCCCAAGATTGAATTCCCCTGCGAGGATTACCCGATCAAGGTGGTGGGTCACAATGAAGATGATTTCCGTGGTTTTGTGATCGAAACCGTGCAGATCCACGCGCCCGACTTAGATATTACGAAAGTGACTGTTGCCGAGAGCCGGACCGGTAAATACCTGTCGGTACGCCTGGCGATCACCGCGACCGGTGAAGAGCAGCTACAGCGGTTGCATGAGGAGCTCAAAGCTTCGGGCCGTGTTCAGACGGTTTTATGATGGAGCCGCGTGACCTGCTCCAAGTCCGCGTGCTGGGCCGGCAGCCCTATGAACCCACGTGGCGCCGCATGCAGAGCTTCACTGACCAGCGTAACGCTGAAACAGTGGATGAGATCTGGCTGCTGGAACATGAGCCTGTGTTCACTCAGGGCCAAGCCGGCAAAGCGGAGCACCTGCTAAATCCCGGTGATATTCCGGTGGTACAGGTTGATCGCGGGGGGCAGGTAACCTACCACGGTCCAGGCCAGTTGCTCGCGTACCTGATGATCGATCTGCGACGCAGAAAGCTGGGTGTTCGCGATATGGTCTCGCTGATGGAGCGCGCAGTGGTCAATGTGTTGTCAGACTATGGCGTGCAGGCCTACCCGAAACCGGATGCGCCCGGTGTCTATGTGGAGGGCGAGAAGATCTGCTCGCTGGGTTTGCGCGTACGCAGGGGAGCCACCTTCCACGGATTGGCGTTGAATATCGACATGGCGCTGGAGCCGTTTCTGCGTATCAACCCCTGTGGTTATGCCGGTCTTAGCATGACTCAGCTATCACGATATGAGCCAGCGGTCGACACCGGTCGCGTAGGCGAGCAGCTGCTGAATTACTTGATCGATGAGATCGGGTATACTTCTGTAAACCGAACAACCAGTTGGGACGAGTAAGTTTTATGTCTGAATCCCGCGAAAAAAATACTCACCGCGTCGAACAGGGCGTTAAGCTGCGTGGCGCCGATAAGGTCGCGCGGATCCCGGTGAAGGTGATCCCGACCGAAAAGGATGCCATGCCGCGCAAGCCGGATTGGTTGCGTGTACGGATGGGTTCCAATAGCGAAGTAAAGCGGATCAAGGCCAAACTGCGTGAGCATAAGCTGGCGTCAGTCTGTGAAGAAGCGAGCTGCCCCAACTTGGGTGAGTGCTTCAGCCACGGAACAGCGACGTTCATGATCATGGGGGATATCTGCACCCGTCGTTGCCCGTTTTGCGATGTGGCACATGGACGCCCCAACGCGCTGGCCGAGGATGAGCCACGCGAGCTGGCGGAAGCGATTACCGATATGGGCCTGAAATACGTCGTGATTACCTCGGTGGACCGGGATGATCTGCGTGACGGAGGGGCTCAGCATTTCGCCAACTGCATCAGCGAGACCCGCAAGCGCTCTGATCGAATCGAGATCGAGACCCTGGTGCCTGATTTCCGTGGGCGGATGGATATTGCGCTGGAAATCCTCAGTGAAACGCCCCCGGATGTGTTTAACCACAATCTGGAAACCGTACCGCGCCTGTATCGACAGGTTCGCCCGGGCGCAGACTACGAGTGGTCACTCGAGTTGCTAAAACGCTTTAAAGCGCTCCGTCCCGAGATTCGCACCAAATCCGGTCTTATGGTTGGCGTTGGCGAAAGCAACGAAGAAATCATCGAAGTGCTGCGCGATTTGCGGGCGCACAATGTGGATATGGTTACGATCGGCCAGTATCTCCAGCCCAGCCGGGACCACCTGGCGGTGGATCGTTTCGTGACCCCGGAAGAGTTCGCTGAATATGAGCGAGTCGCCCATGAGTTGGGCTTTACGCACGTAGCCTCCGGGCCGTTGGTGCGCTCCTCCTACCATGCCGATCTGCAGGCCAAGGGCGAAAAAGTCGGCTGAATCGAGTATGAATTTTCGGTGACAAAAAACGCGCTTCGGCGCGTTTTTTGTTGCACTGCGTTGAAAGCAGATACGACTCCTTATATATTAGATGTATCTAAATTAAAGGAGTGACTATCATGCCTTCCAAGAAGATTTCGGTTGTGGCCGATATGGGTGCAGGGTTCGCGATCGAGACCGACATTCGGGGACACCAGCTGGTTATTGATCAGCCCAAGGCTGGTGGCGGGACTGATCGGGGGCCCAGCCCATTGGAATATTTTCTGTTTTCACTGGCGGGCTGTGTGGCGTCCATCGGTCGTATTGCTGCATCGCAGCAAAAGCTCAACCTGCGTAACATGCGGGTGACGGTGGAGGGAGACCTGAATCCGGATGGATTGCTGGGTAAGCAAACGGACGACCGGGTCGGTTTCCAGAATATTGAAATTATTGCTGAAATTGATGCTGACCTCAGCGATGAAGAGAAACAGGCGTTCCTTGATGATATCTGCGCACGTTGCCCGTTACACGACAATATTCATTATGAAACCCGTGTTAAACATGAGCTTAGCGCCACCGGCTGTTTTGTCTGAGGATTACGACAACGAAGGATAACTGTCATCTGAGGCGATTAGACTGACTTCTCGATGTGCCGTGTATGCAATCTCTTCATGGCAAGGTTCTGAGCACCCGCTAGACTCTTGTATGTTGCGATGCAGCATTGCACACTATGGCTAATTGATTTCTGAGGAGAAAGTCGCATGAGCCTGAGTTTGAAAGGCAAACGAGGTCTGGTGCTCGGTATCGCCAACCGCCACAGCATTGCGTATGGATGTGCCAAGGTTATGGCGGAGATGGGCGCCGAGCTCTGCATCACCTACCTGAACGAGAAATCCAAGCCTTATGTGGAGCCGCTGGCCGAAGAGCTGGGTGCGAAGCTTCTGCTGCCCTGCGATGTCTCCGTTGATGGTGAGCTGGAAGCGGTGTTTCATGAGATGGAAAAGCAGTGGGGCACGTTGGATTTCGCCATTCACTCCATCGCCTGGTCGCCGCTGGAGGAGCTTCACGGGCGCCTGGTAGACAGCTCCTCGGCGGGTTTCTCAAAAGCCATGGATATCTCCTGTCACTCTTTTGTGCGGATGGCCAAGCAGTGCCAGCGCCTGATGCCCGATGGCGGTACGCTGCTGACCATGAGCTATGAGGGCGCCGAGAAGGTGGTGGATCATTACAACCTGATGGGGCCGATCAAGTCGGCGCTGGATAGCTGCGCCCGTTATCTGGCTTCGGAGCTGGGTGAGCAGCAGATCCGCGTGCACTCCATTTCACCGGGGCCGATGCCGACACGTGCCGCGTCCGGTATCGATCATTTCGACGAGCTGATGGAGGATGCGACCTCCCGTTCGCCGCTGCATCGTTTGGGTACGCTGGAGGATATCGGTTCGCTGGCGGCATTCCTGGTCAGTGACCTGGCCAAGACGCAAACCGGCAATCGCATTTTTGTCGATGCGGGCCGTCATCTGATCGGTTGATTCGATCACCGGGCCGCCAGCCGGTTGACTGGCGGCCCGACCATTCAGGGCTTGAGCTCCAGATCGGGGCGACCGATCAGATAACCCTGGGCGTAGTCGATTCCCACCTCGTGTACCAGTGCCAACACCTCTTCCGTTTCAACGAATTCAGCCACCGTTTCCACCTGAAGCTGCTTGGCCAGCTGAGTAATGCTGGTGACAAAGGCCATATCGCGTTTGTCGTTCGCCATATTGGCGATGAACTCACCCTCGATCTTCACGAAGTCGATGGGCAGGTACTTCAGGTAATGGAAGGATGAGAAGCCGGAGCCGAAGTCGTCAATCGCCAGCTGGTAGCCCTGATCTTTCAGGCTTTGGACGAATTTTTCCAGCAGGGACATGTTCTTCACGGTATCGCGTTCGGTAATTTCGAACACGATCCGTTCCGGCTCGATCTTATACTGTTCCACGAGGCTGCGAATCTTGAGCAGGAAGTCCGCCACCAGCACCGAGCGGGGTGACAGGTTGATAAAGATCAGGCCGTCATAGCCGGTTCGCTGTACGGTCTCAAACGCCTTCTCGGTGACGATGTAGTCGATAACATGCACCCGCCCCATCGATTCGGCAATCTCGATAAACTCGCCCGCACTCATCAGCGTATCATTGGGTAGCTGAATCCGGCTGAGTACCTCCACGGCTTTGCGTCCGCCGCTCAGCGGAGAGATCGGCTGGAAGGCGGGCAGAATACTGCGCTCCTCAATCGCCTTGTTCACCAGCAGACTTTTCTCGTTCATATCCCGGAAGACATCGGCCAGATCCTGGTCATGGGGCAGAGAAATACGGTCTTTACCCATGGATTTGGCGCGATACATCAGGTTGTCCACGAACATGAACAGGTCTTTGCGGTTATCGCCATGATCCGGGCAGAGGCCTACGCCGATGGAGCAGGTCACCCGGATGGTCGCCCCATCTTCATGGGTCAGGGTGTAACTCTGAGCCGTACGCAGCAGGCGCTCCGCCAGCTCCTCGGCGGATTCCAGCGTCGCTTCCGGCAGCACGACGACAAACTCGTCACCCCCATAGCGAGCCAGTACGGTGCCGATATCGAGCCGTTTCTCCATCGCTGCAGACAGGCCGGTCAGCAGTCGGTCGCCGCAGGCGTGGCCGTAGCCGTCATTGATCGCTTTGAAGTTATCCAGGTCGATCAACAGAAGTGCGGTTTTGTAACCGTGGCGGGCGCTACGATCCATCTCGTAATCGAGCAGCTCCCAGAACATGCGCTGATTATAGAGGTTGGTCAGCGGATCCCGGGTGGCGTAGTACTCCAGGTCCCGGGTGTACTTGTAGATCGCCTTGACCGAGCCCACCACGTTCAGCAGGGTTGAAAGGATGCTTTCTATCACCAGTAGCTTGGTCTGATCCCGGGTCGTATCGGCCTGGACGCCAATGCCGACGATACCGCCGATCTTGGGGGTTTCTACCAGCAGTGATTTAACCTGCAGCTCGATCTCCTCTTCACTGAGGTTTAAGGGCTGGGCTCCGGTATCGGCAATGTTGTGGCGAACCTTGAACTCACCATAATCGAACAGGCCGGTATGTTCGCGCAGACGCTGGATAACGGTACGCTCCATCATCTCCTTGCTTTCCGGAGTGGGGCGCGCGAGCCAGAAGATCTCCAGGTCAAAAAGCTCTTCATCCACCTTGAAGATCGAGAACATGGTGAAAATCTCGATCACATGGTTGATATCGCTCATCAGTGCATTGACGTATTCGCGCCAGTCACGCACGACTTCCGAGGTGATCACGCATTTTTCGAGCAGGCGGATTTCGAATTCGAGCAGGTCCTTATCCACGGCAATCGAGTGTAGCTTGCCTGCCAGATGGGCGACCTGACCGTAGATGCCATTGAGTTCTCTGAAACCGAACTGGGTGTCCTGCTGGTTGAGTTGGGTCAGGTCCTGCAGGGACTCAACCTTGTGAATACTTGCGGTCAGATGATCAAGCGAGTCATTCACACTGCGGGTGATGGTACGAACCGACCAGTAAGCCAGGAACAGCGGTAAGGGGGCCAGAGCGAGCAGGTAGAACAGCAGATGTTTGTTGGCCGCCTCGATCTGCGGCTCCAGATTTTGCTTAACCTCGATCAGGCCAAGGGTATCGCCGACCCGGGCGTTGGTGTGACAGGCGGTACAGACTTCGCGGGCCTGCAGTGGGTAGAGGGTGCGCAGGTTATCGCCGTCGATCAGCTCAGTAATTTCGCCGTGGGCCAGAGTGTTGACCATTTCGTCATCGAACGGTGGCTGATCAATGTCGCCAAATTTTTCGGTGACCACCGGGCCGCGGAACACACTGACTTTGAGGTCCTCGCTGGAAGAGTTCTGCTCCAGCTGGTCCATAAACTGCTCCAGCTGTGCCCGGGTCCAGCCCTGGCTCATTACCAGGTACATGGAGTTAAATGTGCTCTCGGCCACCGTCCGGGCCACCAGTTTACCACTGTCCCGGACACTGGCCTGGTACGCCTGGCTGGCAACGAGCAGGACCAGACCAAATCCCATTACCGAGAACAGCAGGGTGCGTTGTAGCAGATAGCGGCGGATCGTTGGGGTGGTTCGACTCATGGTTGCCAGTCCGGTGGTTCCGTCGTTGTTATTTGGGCCGGGTCCAGCTCCATCCAGGGCGCTGGGTGTCTCTAATTCGGTACGTGAATTGCGCCGGTCGATGATACCGGTAAGTCACTGTTATTGAGCCTGTCGCACAACAAAACATTGATGTCGATCAAATAACAGGTGGGTGTTTAATGCAAGTTGTTGCATGCCTGAAAGACGGCGTCGCATGCATTCGTGCCGGCGAGTTCGGCTTGCTCCTTCAGCCGGGGTTGCGGCAGACTATCGAGTCCGGAGCAGGGGGTTCCGGCCGAAAGGAGAGAGAGCCGCCGAATGTCTAATCAACCCGCCGGTTTAGCGATTATCCACGCCAACCGTCTGGAGACACTGCGTGACCTGCTGGTCCAGTGGATGAAGGACCATCCGCTACCGCCACTGGAAGATGAGCAGGTGTTGGTGCAGAGCAACGGTATCGCCCAGTGGCTGAAGCTTGCGCTGGCGGCTCCGGAGTCTGAAGGCGGCTGTGGCATTGCCGCTTCGATCAAGCTGGACCTGCCCTCTGCGTTTCTCTGGCGAGCCTATCGTGCGGTACTGGGTCAGGATGCCGTTCCGCCCGAGTCGCCCTACGACAAACCCCAGCTGCGCTGGCGACTGCTGCGTCTGCTGCCGGATCTGTTACAAACCGAAGCCTTTGCCTCTCTGGCTCAGTATCTGGCGTCGGACCCGGGCGAGCGCAAGGCCTATCAGCTGGCTGAGCATCTGGCGGATCTGTTTGACCAGTACCAGGTTTATCGGGCCGATTGGCTGGCTGACTGGGCCGCTGGCTTGGATCAGCTGCGCATGCCAGACGGTGAACCAAGCCCATTGGCGGAAGACCAGCGCTGGCAGCCGCGCCTCTGGCGCGCTATCCGCGCAGACCTGGCTGATCGCGCAGACAGCTCCCGGGCCGATCTCCACCAGCGCTTTCTGACCGCTTGTCGCCGGCTTGAAACCCGGCCTCAAGACCTTCCACCGCGCCTGATGGTGTTTGGTATTTCCGCGCTGCCGCAGCAGATGATCGAAGCGTTGGCGGCGCTGTCAGGACAGATGCAGGTGATGGTGGCGGTACTCAACCCCTGTCGTTTCTACTGGGCCGATATCATCGAGGGTAAGGAGCTGTTGCGCGCAGAACATAAACGCCAGCAGCGTCGTGAAGGGGTACCGGTCAACCTGTCCGGCGAGCAGATGCATCTGCATGCGCCGCCCCTGTTGGCCGCCTGGGGCAAGCAGGGCCGTGACTATATCCGGCTGCTGGATGAGTTTGATCAAAGCGAGCGTTATCGCCACTGGTTTAATGACAGCCGCATTGACCTCTTCGATGAGCCAGACCCGGATATCGCCTCATTGCCGCTCTTACAGCAGCTTCAACAGGATATTCTCGAGCTCAACCCGTTGCAGCAGGAGCCACGGCCGCACAGCCCTGCCGACGATTCGCTGGTGTTTCATCTGGCTCACAGTGCTCAGCGTGAAGTGGAGGTGTTGCAGGATCAGATTCTGAAGCGTTTCGACAGGGATCCGACGCTCAAGCCTCGTGACATGATTGTCATGGTGCCGGATATCGCCGTCTACCAGCCACATATAGAGGCGGTTTTTGGCCGCCTGCCGAAGGACGATCCCCGTTATATCCCCTACAGTCTAGCGGATCAGTCCAGTCGGGGCCAGGTGCCGCTGTTGGTGGCGCTGGAGCAGCTGATGCGCCTCCCGGAGCTGCGTCTGGGGGCCAGTGAGCTGCTGGACCTGCTTGAAGTACCGGCTCTGCAGCGTCGTTACGGATTGAATCCTGCCGATATACCCACGCTGCAGCGCTGGATCGACGGTGCCGGTATCCGCTGGGGGCTCGACGCGGCACATCGAGCGGGCCTCGACCTCCCCCCGGACCTTGAGCAGAACGCCTGGCTGTTTGGTATACGCCGGATGCTGCTCGGTTACGCCGCCGGTGACGGTGACGCCTTCGCCGGCATCGAGCCGTACGACGAGGTGGCGGGTCTGGAAGCGGTGCTGGCCGGCTCACTGGCCCTGTTGCTGGATGACCTGCGAGAGTGGCTGCAGCGCCTGAGCACACCCCTGGATGCATTGGGCTGGCGCGAACAGCTTCACTGGCTGCTGGATCGCTTTTTTGCGCCGGAGGACGATGCTGACCTGTTGCTGATCGAGCGCCTGGTCACCGAGCTTCAGGCCTGGACCCAGGGGTGTATCGATGCCGATCTGACTGCCGAGCTGCCGCTGACGCTGGCCCGGGAAGCCTGGCTTGGCGCTATCGATCAGGGCAGCCTGTCGGCCCGGTTTATGGCCGGGCGGCTGACCTTTTCCACGTTGATGCCGATGCGTGCGATTCCGTTCCGCCAGGTGTTTCTGCTGGGCATGAACGATGGCGATTACCCGCGTATTAAGCCACCTCAGGATTTTGATCTGATGGCCGTGCAGTATCGGCCCGGCGACCGCTCCCGACGCGAGGACGACCGCTACCTGTTCCTGGAAGCGATGCTGTCTGCCCGGGAGCAGCTTTATATCAGCTGGGTTGGGCGCAGCATCCGCGATAACCAGCCTCAGCCTCCATCGGTGCTGGTGGCGCAGCTGCGCGACCATCTGGCTCAGGGATGGCTGAACGGCCAAGGGGATGCTGACAGTGATCCGCTGGCGGAGCTGACGCTGGAGCATCCGCTGCAGCCGTTCAGCCCCGGCTACTTCGGGATCGGGGACGATGCCGATCCACGCCTGTTCACCTATGCCCATGAGTGGCGTGAGATCCATGAGCATCTCGATGCACAGGCCGCCGATGAACTGTCCCCGTTGCTACCCGAGGGTGCGCTGACGCTGCAACGTTTGGGGCGTTTTTTGCGCTATCCGGTACGCAGCTTCTTTAATGAGCGGCTCAACGTCTATTTCCAGCAGCCTGCGGTACAGCAGGTGGAACACGAACCCTTTGCCTTTGACAATCTGGAGGCGTTCCAACTCGGCCAGGAACTGATCGATCTGGCCCACGGCAGCGACGATCCGGGACAGGTACTGGAGACAGAGCTGGAGCGCTGGCGCCGGGCCGGACGCCTGCCACTGGGTGAATATGGCGCACTGGCGCTGAAACCGATTCTCAGCCCGGTGCGTTCCACATTGCGCCATCTGGAACCGCTGGCCGAGTGGAAGCCGCTCGAGGGAGCCCTGGAAGTCGCACTGGATATCCGGCTGAACGGGCCGGCCGGCGCAGAGCCGCAAAGCGTTGTGATCGAAGACTGGCTTAACACTGTTTCAGTACGGGATGGGTGCTACGCATTGATCCGCACATCCCCCCAGGCCGTGGCTGATAAAAAAGGCCCGCGCTGGCATCGGTTGCTGCGGCTTTGGGTGGAACATCTGTGTGCCAACGCGCAGGGCTACGATCTGCGCAGCTGGCTGGTCGGGCCGGATACCAGTGTGTTGATCGAGCCGCTGCCGGTTGAGCGCGCCCGCGAGATACTGACCACGCTGGTCAACTGCTGGGCTCAGGCGATGCAGGGGCCGCCACCCTTGGCGTGCAAGGCTGGGCTGGCTTTGCTGACAGAGCCCGAGGAAAAAGCGATACAGGCCGCGCTCAGTGCCTATCAGGGCAACAGCCAGTTCAGCGGCGAGTTGCAGAGCGATCCGGCTCTGGCACGGGCCTGGCCCGATTTCGAGCAATTGCTGGTTGGGGGCCTGGAACCCTGGGCCCGGGCGCTGTATGAGCCGCTGCTGCAACACGCCAGTATCCAAGGAACAGGAGACGCTGAATGAGCGAAATGATTCAGCTTGATCCGCTCACATTCCCGCTCCACGGGCGGCGCTTGATCGAGGCCAGCGCAGGCACCGGCAAGACCTACACCATTGCGGCCCTCTATCTGCGCCTGGTGCTGGGGCATGGCCAGAGCGCCGGCTATCCGCGACCGCTGTTGCCGCCGGAGATCCTGGTGGTCACCTTCACCAACGCCGCGACCCGTGAGCTGCGTGAGCGCATCCGGGACAGGCTTTCCGAGGGCGCCCGGGTTTTTCGTGCGCAACAACCGCCCGGTGATCCTTTTCTGAGCGCGCTGCTGAATGATCCCGTCTACGCCGATGAAACAGATCGGGCGGCTGCCGCGCATCAGCTTGATCAGGCAGCACAGTGGATGGACGAGGCGGCGATCTACACCATCCATGGTTGGAGCCAGCGCATGTTGACCCAGCACGCCTTTGACAGCGGCAGCCTGTTTGATCAGGAACTGGAAGGCGATGACGGCGAGATCGTCACCGAGGCGGTGCGCGATTACTGGCGGACCTATTTCTATCCGCTGCCGGAAGCGGCGGCGCGAGCGCTGAAAAAGCTGGCGGATCAGCCTGACAAGCTCGCCGAGCGTATTCGGCCTCTATTGCAGAACCAGGATGCGTCGCTCTATCAATCCGGTGAACCGCTGCCCGCGCCGGTGTCACCCACCGATTTTGCCTCGGTGCTGGTGGACTGGGAACAGCAGCGGGAAAGCTTGCAGGAGCGTGCCCGCGAGCTTTGGGCCCGGGATCAGGATGCGATCGAATCACTGATTGTGGCTGCGGTGGAAAAGGGTGCCCTGAGCAAACAGGTTTATAAGGCGGAGAAGCTGCCCGAACAGTTCCAGAACATGCGGGCGTGGAGCCAGGGCGAGGAGGGGGATGACAAGCTGTTGGTCAATTTCGGCAGTGACAAGCTGCGCAGTAAAACCAACAAGAAGTTCCAGCCCGATGGCACGCCCCAGCATGAGGCCTTTGTGGCGCTGCAGCAGCTGGTCGATCATCTGGAAACCCGCCCGGACCTTAATCCGGTGCGCTGCCATGCGGCGCTCTGGGTTCGGGCACGGGTGGAACATCATAAGCGGCGGGTGGCAACGCTGGGATTCGATGATCTCCTGACCCGGCTGGCCGCAGCGCTGGCCGATGCAGGCGCGGGCCCGCGTCTCGCGCGCCAGATCGCGCAGCAGTATCCAGTCGCACTGATCGACGAGTTTCAGGATACCGATCCGGTGCAGTACCAGAGTTTCAGCCGGATCTACGCCAGTGCCGATCCGTCGAGCAGCGCCCTGTTGATGATCGGCGACCCCAAGCAGGCGATCTATGCCTTCCGGGGGGCCGATATCCACACCTACCTGAAGGCGCGTCAGGATTGTGCCTGTGCGCTGTATACACTCGGTACCAACTTCCGCTCCAGTGACGCAATGGTGGCAGCGATTAACACGCTGTTCGGTCGGGCAGAAACGGCTCAGGACGCGGGCGCTTTTCAGTTTGGTAACCGTGAACAGAACCCACTACCTTTCATGCCGGTCAGGGCCAATGGCCGCAAGGAGCAGCTGGAGCTGGCCGGTGAGTCGGTGCCGGCGTTAACGGCCTGGCACCTTGAGGGGGATGACGCCGACAGTAAACCCGCTTTTCGCAGCGCGCTGGCGGAAACCACTGCGAGCCGGATCTGTCAGCTTTTGAGTCAATCGGCTCAGGGGTATGCCGGTTTTCGCCAGCCAGACGGTGTGTTTAAGCCGCTGAAGCCTGGGGACATCGCCATTTTGGTTCGCACCGGCAGTGAAGCCAGTCTGATCCGACAGGCTCTGGAGAGCCGCGCGATACGTAGTGTCTACCTGTCGGACCGGGAGTCCGTGTTCGATACCCGGGAGGCGCAGGACCTCTGGCGCTGGCTCAAGGCCTGTGCCGAGCCGGAGCAGCCCGGCCTGATTCACGAAGCGCTGGCCAGCCAGACACTGGCGCTGAGCCTGGCGGAGTTGGACCGGTTGAACCGTGACGAGCTGTTCTGGGAAGCGCGTGTGGAGCTATTCCGCGAGCTGCACGATCACTGGCGGCGTCATGGTGTTCTGGCGCTGCTCCGTCGCTGGCTGGATGCTTTCGAATTACCTGCGCGACTGTTACAGACTACAGAGGGTGAGCGGGTACTGACTAACCTGCTGCATCTGGGAGAGATTCTGCAGCAGGCCGGTCAGCAGCTTGATGGTGAGCTGGCCCTGGTGCGCTGGCTGGCCGACCAGCTGGTGGAGCGCCAGGGCGATGCCGAAGAACGTGTGCTGCGTCTGGAAAGCGATGCGGACCGGGTGCAGGTGATCACCATTCATAAGTCCAAGGGGCTGGAATACCCGCTGGTGTTTCTGCCCTTTATCAGTGACTGTCGGCCGGTGACGGCCAAAAACGGTAGCTATCTTTACCATCAGGATGATGGCTCCACCGCCATCGAACTGGATAAGGATGATAAGGACGCGCAGAAACAGGCGGATCGTGAGCGCTTGCAGGAAGACCTGCGCCTGCTTTATGTGGCGCTGACCCGCCCGGTTCACGCCTGCTGGATGGGGCTTGCGGAACTTAAGGATGTCAACAGAAGCGCACTGGGCCAGCTCCTCGCCGGTGGCGAAAATATCAGTGTTGGCGAGTCATTCCGGACCATCTGTGATCATCAGGCGTTGACCATGGAGCCCCTGCCTGAAGCGGATAGTCAGCGCCTGGCACCGGCAGCGGATACGCTGACGTTAAGACCCGCGGAACGGGTGACCCGTGAGCCGGACAGCGAGCGCTGGTGGATAGCCAGTTATTCCGCCATCGCGCGTCTTAAAGGCGAGTCGGCTGAGCAGACCTGGGCGGAGAGCGATGCTGCGGAAACGGCGGATGATGACAATGTGCTGGAAACCCGGGATGAGTCGCCGGGGCTGCCGCTGGTGGAGGGGAATCCCGATATCCATCGCTTCTGGAAAGGCCCGGCGGCCGGCACCTTCCTGCATGGCATGCTGGAGTGGGCGGCAGATCAGGGCTTTGACCGGGTTGTCGCGGATGCCGGTTTACGGGCCAGCTTTCTGGAGCCGCGCTGTCAGCGGAGGGAGTGGGAAGGCTGGCAGGCGTTGCTGGATGATTGGCTGGTGCGCTTGTTGGATACGCCGCTGCCATTGAGTGCCGGTGAGCGGGTTCGCCTGGCGGATCTGGACAAGCCCAAGGCGGAGATGGAGTTCTGGTTTGCCAGTGCAGCCGTGGATATCGGTGAGCTGGATCAGCGGGTACGCCAGTGGGTGCTGCCGGGGGAGCCCCGTCCAGACCTGGAGTGGGGCCAGTTGAATGGCATGCTCAAGGGCTTTATTGATCTGTTGTTTGAGTACGAGGGACGTTTCTGGGTGGCGGACTACAAGTCCAACTGGTTGGGTGTGGATAGCAGCGCCTATACCGAAACGGCTATGCGTGAGGCGGTGCTGCACAAGCGTTATGACCTGCAGTATGTGCTTTACACGCTGGCATTACACCGCCTGCTGAAGGCCCGCCTGCCCGACTATAGGGCGGATCCCGTCGCGGGCTATGAACATTATGTGGGCGGCGCACTCTACCTGTTCCTGCGCGGTATCGAGGAGCCCCGCCATCAGGGTGCCTTTGTGGATCGGCCGCCGGTTGAGCTGGTTCTGGAGCTGGATGCGCTGTTCAGCGGTAAAAGCGTGAGTCACAAGGAGCCTGTCTGTGGATAAGCTTGAGGGTCAGCAGAGCGATCTGTTTGCGGTGAAAGCCACCGACCTTAGTGGCGAGCGCCTCTGGCAGGTGCTGGAGCGCTGGCACCTGCAGGGGTGGATCCGGGCGCTGGATCTGGCGTTGGCCCGGATGCTGGCTGAGCTGGATCCGGGGGCTAAAGCGGAGCTGATTCTGGCGGCGGTTTTCTGCAGTCATCAGTTGGGCCGCGGTCATATCTGTCTGGACCTGGATACCACTCTGGGTGATCCGGATGCGGCGCTGTCACTGCCGCCGGAGGGCGCTTACGGTGAGCAGCTACCGGATAAGCCCAGCGAACTGCTCTGTGGCCTGACGTTGACCGAATGGTGTGAGGCGCTGGAGGGTTCACCACTGGTACAGCAGGGAGCGGGGAGTTCGCCGCTGGTTCTGCAGCCCGGACGCCCGGTTCGGCTTTACCTGCGCCGTCAGTGGTACTACGAGGTGACGGTGGCCGCCGTTATCCGTGATCGTCTGGAACGGGCACTGGACTCAGCCCCGCCGGCGGGATTTGCGGAAAAGCTCGACCGGCTCTTTCCGCAATCGGAGTCGCAGGCGGTGGACTGGCAGCGCCTGGCCTGTGCTCTGGTGGCCCGGAGCCACTTCGGCATCATTACCGGCGGGCCCGGAACCGGCAAAACCACCACCGTGGTCCGGTTGTTGGCGCTGCTACAGACCCAGGCACGGGAGCAGGGCCGGGGCCTGCGGATCCGTCTCGCGGCCCCCACCGGCAAGGCGGCGGCACGTCTGACGGAGTCGATCAGCCAGGCCGTTAGTGCCCTGCCCGCGGGGATGGCCGAGGGCGTGCCCACGGAGGTCAGCACGCTTCATCGTCTGCTCGGCTCAAGGCACGACAGTCGCCGTTTTCGCCATAATGCGGCGAATCCCTTACACGCCGATCTGGTGGTGGTGGATGAGGCCTCGATGATCGACCTGGAGATGATGCACTCTCTGCTGGAGGCGCTGCCTTCCCGGGCGCGGCTGGTGTTGCTGGGAGACAAGGATCAGCTGGCCTCGGTGGAGGCCGGCGCCGTGTTGGGCGACCTCTGCCAGCAGGCGCAACAGGGTGGTTATAACCCGCAGACCTTGAACTGGGCCGCCGCCAGCGGCTGCCCGGGACTCTCTACCTGGCAGACGGCCGAGGGCGAGCCGGGGCAGCAGCCGCTGGCACAGCAGATCGTAATGCTCAGGCATAGCCACCGCTTTGGTGCCGACAGTGGTATCGGGCGTCTGGCGCGGGCGGTTAACGAGGGTGACACCCAGGCGGTGGAGCGGATACTACTGGGTGCTAGTGATGAGCTGGCGCTGCTTGAACCGGGTAGCGATCCACAGCGCTTGCTTAAACCGCTGATGCTGGATGCTGGGCCGCTGGGTCAAAGTCGTGGCGCCCGGGGTTACCGGGATTACCTCGAAGCGCTGAGAGTTAACCGCCCCGGGAATGGACAACTGAGTGACCCGGATTGGGTCGGCTGGGGCAAGGCGGTACTGGAGGCGTTCAGTCGGTTTCGCATTCTCTGTGCCCTGCGCAAGGGTCCCTGGGGCGTGGAGGGGCAGAATGAGGCGATCGAGCAGGCACTGGCCGGTGCCGGGCTGATCTCGCCGGAGACGCTCTGGTATGAAGGGCGGCCGGTGATTCTGACCCGCAACGATTACGCGCTGGGGCTGATGAACGGGGATATCGGTATCTGTCTGCAGGTGCCCGACGGTGACGGCGGGCGGATGCTCAGGGTGGCATTTCCACTGCCCGACGGCTCCCTGAAATGGGTGCTGCCCAGCCGCTTGCAGCAGGTGGAGACGGTGTTTGCCATGACGGTCCATAAATCCCAGGGCTCGGAGTTTGAGCACACCGCTCTGGTCTTGCCGCCAGGACCCAACCCGGTACTGACGCGGGAGCTGGTTTATACCGGCATCACCCGCGCCCGTGACTGCTTTACGCTGGTGCTGCCATCCCGGGCGCGCCTCTATGAAGCGGTGGCCACCCGGGTGCATCGGGCCAGTGCGTTGCGTGAGCGGATCGTCGCCTCAACGCAACAGCAGTAGTGGCACCCGGGTCTGCCGAATCAGATTGCGGGTGGTGCTGCCCACCAGCATCTGGCGAATACGGGAGTGGCCGTAAGCGCCCATCACCAGCATATCGGCCTCACGCTTTTCCACTTCGCCCAGCAGGGTTTCTTCCACATCGCCGGCCAGAATCTCGGCGTTGAGTGTAAAGCCCGCCTGTTCCAGTTTCTCGCTTGCCCGTTTCAGCTCCATTTTAACGTCGGTGGTGGAGGGGCCAATCATCAACAGATCGCACGGCAGCTGGCGCAGCAGCGGGCTGCGGGCAACCATCTCTACCGCCTTACGGGCCGTGGGGCTGCCGTCATAGGCGATCAGGAAACGCTCGGGGGCCTTGAAGTCATCGGGAAGCAGCAGCATGGGGCGGTGCAGCGCCCGAATGACCGACTCCACATGGCTGCCCAGGTGGGCATCGCTATCGCCCCCACGACCGAGCACCAATAAGCGGGTACGGTGTTCCAGTTCGCCCAGGGTCTCTTCCAGGTCGCCATGGCGCTGCAGGACCTGGGGCGACTCCACGCCGTCACTGACGGCGCGTTCACGGGCCGCATCGAGCATCAGCCGGCCCTGTTCACGGGCCAGCTTGCCGCGCTTCTCATCCAGCGAGGCCAGCTCTTCAAGCAGTGACTCCCGGCTGCCCAGCCCGATAGAGCCGGTCAGGTTGGTTTCGGTGGGGAACTGGGAGCGGTCCAGTACATGCAGGAGTGTGAGAGGGGCGTCCAGGCGCAGGCTGGCCCAGCTGGCAGCATCACAGATGCCCGCCGCGCGCTCGCCAACACCATCGATACAGGCGATCACCTCGTTCATCGGGGTTCCTTCCGTTGTCATTATGCTTCTCCTCTCAGAGATATCAGTGACCCATTAACTGGTCAACCGCTTCGGGTTTGTCGTGCACGGCAAAACGGTCGACGATGGTCGCGCTGGCCTCGTTGAGACCAATCACATTCACCTCGGTCCCTTCCCGGCGGAACTTGATCACCACCTTGTCGAGTGCCGAAACGGCCGTGATGTCCCAGAAGTGAGCCTGACTGAGATCGATGGTGACCCGGGCCACATCCTCCTTGAAGTCGAAGGCGGCGGTGAACTTCTCCGACGAGCTGAAGAAGACTTGCCCTACCACGCGGTAGTAGCGATGGTCCTCTTCACTGCGGCTGTCCGCATCGATGTACAGGAACTGCCCCACCTTGTTGGCAAAGAACAGGGACGCCAGCAGGACACCGGCGAAAACGCCCAGCGCCAGGTTGTGGGTGGCAACCACGATGGCGACGGTCACCACCATCACCAGGTTGGTGGACATGGGGTGTTTACGCAGATTGGTGATCGACTCCCAGCTGAATGTACCGATGGAGACCATGATCATCACCGCCACCAATGCCGCCATCGGGATACGGGAGACCCAGTCATCGAGAAATACAACCAGAATCAACAACACCACACCGGCGATCAGCGTGGAGATACGGGTACGGCCACCGGATTTCACGTTGATCACTGACTGGCCGATCATGGCACAGCCGGCCATCCCGCCGAACAGACCGGCGACAAAGTTCGCCACACCCTGGCCCTTACATTCGCGGTTCTTGTCGCTCTGGGTATCGGTCAGGTCATCGACGATGGTAGCGGTCATCAGTGACTCCAGCAGGCCCACCACGGCCAGCGGCACCGAATAGGGCAGGATGATCCACAGGGTCTCCAGGTTCAGCGGCACATCGGGCCAGAGGAAAACCGGCAGGGCATCGGGCAGCTCGCCCATATCACCCACGGTGCGGATATCCAGCCCCAGGGTCATGGCCACGGCAGTGAGAACCAGAATGCAGACCAGCGGAGAGGGGATCAGCGAGCCGATTCTGGGAATGTAGGGGAACAGATAGATGATCCCCAGGCCCGCGGCGGTCATCGCGTAGACATGCCAGGTAACGTTGGTGAGCTCCGGCAGCTGAGCCATAAAGATCAGGATCGCCAGCGCATTCACGAAGCCGGTGACCACCGATCGGGAGACGAAGCGCATCAGCGAGCCGAGCTTGAGAAAGCCGGCCAGGATCTGGATCAGGCCGGTTAACAGCGTAGCGGCGAGCAGATACTCAAGGCCGTGCTCCTTGACCAGCGTTACCATGAGCAGCGCCATGGCCCCGGTAGCGGCAGATATCATCCCCGGACGCCCACCGAAAAAAGCGGTGACGACAGCAATACAGAAGGAGGCGTAAAGGCCGACCTTGGGATCGACACCGGCGATAATGGAGAACGCGATCGCCTCCGGGATCAGCGCCAGTGCGACGACGAGACCGGCGAGGATATCACCTCGCAGGTTCTGAAGAGACCAGCCATGGGTTAGCGTAGCAATCATGAGTGTCCTGGATTGTTCGTTGAGCGGTTGAATATAGGTGCCCTGGCCCTCATAGTGGGCCGGCATCAGCGCGGCCGGGCAAATCGGCCTGGGTATTCCGGTATCAAGAGAGCAGTACAGCGGCGGGCGGGAAGAAACCCTCTTTACCGGGCTAAAACAGCGCGCAATGATAGCACAGGGCCCAGGACCGTTGAACCGCACGCGGACCGGGCTCGGGTTCGTAAGCCACGGACGCTATAATAAAGTGGCGGGTTGACTGTGCCGTTACAGCCCGAGATAACGCCTGAACCGTTAAGCCTTTCTGTACCGGGATTGATTCATGAACAGCCAATTGCTCTACCTTTTAATCGCTCTTGGAATCGCGCTTTGCGCTGTACTGGTTGTGCTGATAAGGCGACAACTGAGGGCTCAGCGTGAACGGCTGGACGTGCAGCAGCAACAGCGCCAGAAGCTGGAGCGGGAAGCCCGCGAGCATCGGGATTACCTGGCTGACAGTGTTCGCATCATCGCCAATGCTGTACTGCATGACGAAAAAATGACCATCACCGAAGGGTGTATACGTCTTAAGGTGCTGATTGAGAATCTGGCGCCGCATCTCTTGCAGCATGAGACCTTTGCCGTGATCGGGCGCGTATTCGACGCGACCAAACATATTCCGTTTCTCGATCAGTGGAAGGCATTGAGCCGGGTGGAGCAGGCGCGGTATGAGCTTGAGATGGCGCGGGTCGAGGCGGAGCACGCCGAGGATGTGGAGCGGGCGATGCAGGCACTGAAGAGCTACCCGCTGGAGCAGATGCAGTAGTGATGGTGGAATTTCTCCCGGTTTTCCTCCTCACACTGATCTTTCTGGTGCTGTTGGTGGTTTTTATGGAGTTCGGCAGGACGCCGACCTACCGACCGGAGCGGCAGGAGGTGCGAGATTTGCTCGCGGGGATTTTCGAGCGCAAAACCAGCCAGGAAGCCTGGGATATGTTTCTGGGTTTGCCGATCCTGCATGATCCCGAGCTGGAGGAGATCCGGCGTCGCTGTATTCAGATCCACGAAGGAACCGATGGCCAGCCCGCCGCTCATGCAGGCCTGGGTGGCTATCTCTATGACCGCGCCGGGCGCGAACGACTCGAGCCTGTGTTGGAAGCGCTGGATGATCTGATTCGTAAGACACCGGTGTATCGCGAGTTCTAAGCGTTACTCAAGATGCTCCTGTTGAGCCAGACGCTGGAGGCGCGAGCAAGCGTTCCAGAGTGTACGCATATCGCCCTTGCGTGCCGCCTCATGCAGTTCAGCTGTGCAGCTTTCCAGCACTGGCATATCGTACAGCCCGGCCATCCCCAACAGCTGGTGAGCCAGGCTGCGGATCTGTTTCAGGTCCTTTTGCCAGACGGCTTTGAGTACGCCTTCGGCAAGACGCTGTACCTCATCATGAAGAAGCTCGGGGCTCGTCAGTTGTTTAAGGCTGGGTTGAGCGCCGGCGGCGGGTTTCGGCGCCTCCAGCGAGTGGCCCAGTTTGCGTTCACACAGATGAAGCAGAGTACGCATCAATTCGTTGGTATTGACCGGTTTCAGCAATAGATCATTGATGCCGGCTGCCACCAGTGCACGATGTTCATGGGGTACCACATTGGCTGTCAGCGCGATGATGGGGAGTTCCTTGTCCTGCTCACGAACCCGGTGTGTGGCCTGGATGCCGTCCATCTCCGGCATATGGACATCCATCAAGATCAGGTCAGGGCGTTTGTCGATCAGATGATTGAGGACCTCCTGGCCGCTGCGCGCTTCGTCAACGCGGGCGCCCAGATCTTCCAGCAGTCGGCGGATCAGAAGGCGGTTGAAATCGTTGTCCTCGGCAATCAGTATCTCCAGTGGATAGGGCAGCTGGTTGGTGCTGACCGGTTGGGGTTTGCTGGCGTTGGTGGCGAATGGCAGCCCCAGCAGGTCATAAAGCTCACCCGGTCGAGGCGGCTTGGCCACCAGGTTCAGGTCGTCACCTTGAAGACGCATGGGCGTGCGCCCGGGAACCATGAGGACCAGGGGCGCGTTGCTTTGTGCCCGCACGCGGTCACACAGCGCCTGAACCGAGCGTGGCGAGCAGTCCTGGGGGCTAACGGCGGCGATCAGCATGCGTGGGCGTTTGGTGGGAGCCAGCGTGCAGATCTCCTCCAGGCGTCGGATCAGGCGGATGTCAGCCGCCAGTGGTCGCAGTAAACGAAGTAGCGCGGTCCGGCTACTGGTGCAGGGTTCATACAGCACGATCTCATGCCGCCAGGAGGTTTCCACACACACCGGTTTTGGCGATTCGGCCGGAAGCTTCAGAGGCAACTCGACCCGGACCTCGGTTCCGCTCTTCTCGACGCTGTCCAGGGTGATACTGCCCCCCATCAGCTCGGTCAGACGGTGAGCGATGACCAGCCCCAGTCCTGAACCGCCAAAGCGTCGGCTGATCGACACATCGCCCTGGGTAAATGCGCTGAACAACTGACCGACCCGCTCCGCAGGAATGCCGATGCCGGTGTCGCGCACGCGAATCAGCAGGCGAGGTTCAAGCTCCGGGGCCCGAAGCACTTCGACGATCAACGCGACTTCACCATGTTCGGTGAATTTGATGGCATTGCCCACCAGGTTGTTGAGGACCTGGCACAGGCGCGTGGGGTCACCCAGAACCCGCAGAGGCATGTGGGTTGGCAGATCGGCGATCAGCTCCAGTTGCTTGCGTCCTGCGGCCGGCGATTGAGCCTCTATCACATCGAACAGGCTCTGCTCGAGATCGAACGGAATGGCCTCGATCTCGATCGCCTCCGATTCAAGACGGGAGTAGTCCAGAATATCGTCAATGATTGTCAGTAGCAGCGCGGAGGTGCGTGTAATGATCTGCAGATACTGGCGTTGCTGTTTGTCGATCCGTGTGTGAGTCAGCAGTTCGGTAAAACCGATCACGGAGGTCAGTGGGGTGCGTAGCTCATGACTCATGCGGGCAAGAAATTCATCCTTGGCATGGTTGGCTTCATCGGCACGCTGGCGCTCCAGCTGAAGCTCTCGATTGCGTCGCTCCAGGTGGCGCAGAGTTTGCGTCAGGCGGCGGGTGGAGCTTTCTACCCGATACTCGAACTGTTGGTTGGATTCCTGAACGCGGGCCGCCAGTCGGTTGATACCGCTGGCGAGGGTGCGTAGCTCTCCGGTATGGCTGACGTCGGCGCGGGCATCCAGTTCACCGCGCTGCAGGCGCTCGATAAGACGTGTTAAGCCCAGAATAGGATGGGTGATGCGTCGGCCAAAGCGGTTGGCAAGGAATAACGTGATCATCAGGCAGATCAGCGTCAGCCCCACTCCGCGCATCAGGATATCGCGTTCGCGTTGGATTGTCGGTTGAGCGGAAATAACGACCGCGACCCAGCCCAGGGTTTCTGGCTGGCGGCTTATGGGTAAGAGCTCAGGATTGTCCTGAAACGGAATCCGGGCCGGCTCAATGGGCTGAACAAAGCGCCAAGTCCCTTTTTCAAGCCGCGGAGCCTGCTGATCGCGCTGAATCTGAATCTCAAATCGGCTGCTACGGTAGAGCAGGCGGAAATCCTTGTCGTAAAACAGAACGTCGGCGACCTCATCATCTCGAATCGGACCGCTGCTGAGACTGCGCAGCAGTTCGGTATTTCCGCTTAAGACGCCGAATTCGGCGGCAGAGGCGATCAGCCGAGTCATGGCGCTGCCCCGGTCGAGCAGGTTGGTGCGGGTTTCAGCCAGGCGGGTATAGGTGAAATAGCTGCCGAGTATCAGGGCGAGCAAGGTCATGGGCAGCAATGAAAGCGCCATAACCCGAAATCGGATGCTCATGGGCCAGGGATTGATCATCGTTCCGGCTCTTGAGCTTGCAGCTGAGCCGAGAGGATCTCTGTCGATGGCAGCTGCAACCGCAGGTTGCGGGCGGCGGTTCGGTTGACCGATATCGAGAACTGCTCCGGATATTGCGGAGGAGGCAGCTCTGCCGTGGTCTCGGCCAGCGTCAACATTCGGGCGCACTGGCGAGCGATCTGGTCGGGGGTGGAATACAGTGAGGCAACAGCGCCTGCATCTGCGTAGCTGGCAGAAAAGCCGATGAGTGGTACCTGGCTGCGCAAGGTGATGTAAAGAATCCATTTGGCGGCCGCGCGGTTAAAGACGGAGCGATCGGGTATGGGTACAAAAAAATCGCTTTGTTCAATAACCGGTGTGAGTGCCTCTACCGGATTATCGTTGGCGCCGAGTCGAGCCACCCGCAGCGTCAAACCGGCGTCTGCCGCTGCATTGGCAAAAGCGTCATACTGTCTGCTGCCAGCTTCTCCGACCGCACTGCCCACACTCCGAGCTTGCGGTCTGATCAGCTTTCCCAGGCGTATCTGGCGGTCAAAAGGTTGATCCAGAAACAGGGCAGACAACCGCTTTTCGGCCAGTAAGCGTTGCCCTTTCTCGGCGTCGGTAAGCTCATAAAAAGTGGCGGCGGGCAGGTATACGCAGATGAGTCGCTGCTTATCCGTTGCCAGGAAGAGTGCCCGTTCGCAGGCCCGGGTGCCAACGGCCATGATCAGCGTTGCCTCCTTGGCGCCGGTCGAGGGCAGAGCCGCCGTTTTTACCGGGCCTGGATAGTGAGTTTCAATCGCGTCCCTGACCGCGGCGTAACTGGTGCCGGTGTCACTGAGCAGTATCAGCGGTGGCTCGCTTGCATCCGCGCCTGCTATAGGTAACAACAGCAAAAGCAGCATTTGGCGGAGCGTCCTTAGTACACCAGCCATCCCTGTCGGCATCCCTTGATTTTAACGTTGTTTGTCCACTGGAACGGGCTCACCGGGAACCGTTCCGGCCCGATCAATCCCGCAGCAGTCTCAGTTGCAGGAAGGTGCGTCGGTCAAATTCGTTAAGGCGGTAGAACTCGCTGTACAGACGGTCAAAAGCATTCTGCACGATAATGGCGGTTTCCAGTTGATGACGGCTATCCAGTTGCCAGTTCATCGCGGCTTTCAGGTCGGTTCGGTTGTACGCATCACGCTCGCCGCCTTCATCCCAGTCCACCTCATCCATATAGTAGTGCGCCGCACTGAGCTTAATATCGCTGCTTGGGCTCCAGCTCGTCAACAGCGACAGCGTGTGTTCCGGTGTCATGCTGGGATTTGCGGTAAAGGCGCTTTTACTGATTCCACGATCCCAGTGTGCGTTGACGGTGTTGATATAGCTGTAGCTGAGGGCGTACCACACACCGGGCGTGGGGCGGTGCTGAATCTGAAGTTCAGCGCCGGTATTGGTCCAGTTCGCCAGATTGCGGTTGCTCTGTACATAGGTGTCGATACCGGGGATCGTCAACGCGTAATCGCCCAGGTCTGAGCCGACCAGCGCACGGCGATAGGCAATGATGCCATCATCCACCTCTTCTCGGAAAATTCGAACGTCGACATGGCCCTGATGGTGATCAAAGGATTGATAGAGCCCCAGCTCCAAGGTGCGAATTGTCTCTACATCCAGATCCGGGTTGGGTCGGTCGATCACATCGATCAGTGTGGTTTCGTTGGTTAGACCCGGTATCGCCGGCAGGTAAACGTTGGTATAGGCTTTCTGCTCCAGCAACGAGGGCAGGCGTTCGCTGGCGGAGTAACCGAGTCGCAGGCTGGTACCGGGCCTTGGTTGGTAACCCAGCGTTTGCCGGTATGAAAAGGCGTCAATATTATTGGATGAGTGTTCGAACATGACGCCCGAGTTCACGGACCAGCGTGGTGCCGGCTTTATATTCAGGTTGGTAAACAGCCGCAGGCGGTCCTCTTCAGCTTCACCCTGCTGAAGCAGGTTGTCGCTGCTTGCAGTCTCGTGACGATAACCGACACCGGCGACCCAGTCGACATAAGCACCACGGTCGCTGGCCTGAATCTCAGTATCGTAGGTATGCATGCTGCCATGCTCACCCAGCGGGCGATAACGGCTCAGATCAATGGTTTGTGCAACCAGTTCATCGGTGAGGCCCAGCCCGTCCAGCAGCAGGTGACCCAGCTTGAGTGTGGCCAGGGGTGAATTCAGATCCAGATAGTTGTGGTAGGCCTTGACCCGAAGCGTGCCCGTATCCGACAGCAGGCGGGAGAAGTCTACGCTCTGATAGTGACCACTGTGGCTGCGCTCGCCGTAGGGCTGATCGGTTTTATCCAGCTGGCCGATAACGCTGTCACCGCTCTCATAGCCCGCGGCGAACGTCCAGGTGTCGATCAGGTTCGGTGTGTAGGTCGCACGCAGATTCAGCGCGCTGCTGCTGAGTGAGTCATTCCAGTATTCGGGATCATCCGCAAACAGATTGTTCCAGTGCCGGTTACCGTCATTTTCACGGTGGTTGATACCGATGCGATAGCTCAGGCTACCGGCTACATCGGCATAGGCAACGTGGCCATTACGGGTGTCGTTTGCCCCCAGCGTTGCGGTTACCCGGGTGCCATGTTCTGCGGCGGGTTCGCGTGTGATGATATTGATTGACCCGAAAAAAGCGTTGGAGCCCTGGGTGGGCACATTGGAGCCGCGTACGACCTCGATCCGCTCCACGTCTTCGAGTCCGATAGCCAGTGTGTTCCAGTCCACGGTGGAGAGCAGTGGCAGGTAGACAGAACGACCATCCACCATGACTTCGATTCGATTAGGCCAGTCATCACTGGCACCGTGGTAGCTGGTGGAGGTCCGGTTGGCTCCGACCATGTAACTTTGAAAGCCGGGTACCAGGCGCATGATATCCGGCAACGTTTGCAGGCCGGCGGCGTCTATCATCTGCCGGTCGATCACCGTCATCGATGCGGGTGCATCCGACAACTTTTGTGGAAGCCGGGTAGCCGAGGTGACTTCCGGAATATCGACAAAAAAGTCCGACTCGTTGAGCAGCTCATTTTGTGCGGCCAGTGCCCAGGGGCTGATCAGGGCCAATAGCGTAAGATGTGGGAAAGTATGCTTCATCACTACTCAGCTTGAAGATCGCGGTTACTTGATTTTCAGTCCGATATAGAGGATCAGTGCTGCCATCAGGGCCGCTTCGATAATGAAGCCATTATTTTGCCAGATCCAGTCGAACATCGAGACGCACGTCTATCCTGCACCCTGAGCCTTTTCAGGACTAAGCTGAGCTCCAGGGGGCGTTTGTTGGTGTCCGGCCCAGGCCGGTGCACCGAGTATATCAGAGGCCTGGCGCTGAGGTACTGCGCCAAAAGGCGTAGAGTTGAGCCGGGTCAGCACAGAGGAGGATAAAGATGGATGCGTTACGCATCAGCCTGATTCAAACAGAACTGGCGTGGGAGTCGCCCGAGATCAACCGTGAACATCTGGCAGGAGAGATAGCACAGTTGACCGGGGGCAGTGATCTGATTGTTTTGCCGGAGATGTTTACCACCGGCTTTACCATGGCGCCTGAGCATATTGCCGAGCCGGCGGGTGGCGAAACGCTGGACTGGATGCGGCAACAGAGTCGACACAGTGGCGCTTTGCTCTGCGGATCAGTCGCGGTGCAGGACGGGGCTTGCTATTACAACCGGTTTTACTGGGTAAGCCCGGATGGTCACTCCGGGTACTACGATAAGCGGCATCTGTTCCGGATGGGCGATGAGCATCACCACTATGCGCCGGGTGCGGATGTGGGTGGGTTCGAGTACAACGGGTGGAAAATCCGGCCTCTGGTCTGTTACGACCTGCGTTTTCCGGTGTGGTGTCGGCGGCGGGAGGATTATGACCTGCTGCTTTGCGTCGCGAATTGGCCTGCGCCGCGCAGAAACGCCTGGCGGACGCTGCTGGCCGCCCGGGCGATTGAAAATCAGTGTTACGTGGCGGCGGTGAACCGGGTCGGTCAGGATGGCAAGGGGCTGGATTATGCCGGTGACAGTCAGATTATCGATTTCAAGGGGGAGTCCATTATCGATCGCCCTCCGGGAGACCCGTTTACCGCAACGGAATCGATCAGTCGACAGGCCCTCGAAGCGTTTCGAACCAAATTTCCCGCCTGGCAGGACGCCGACGGTTTCGACATCCGCTTCTGAACCGGTCCGGCGCAGAACATGTGTGTTGCTACATGGCTGTCAGTCATGGACGTAAAACAGCTCGCCACTGTCCGCCGCGATAAAGATCAACCCGCAGCTCTGGCCCCGGATATCCACGTGCAGCCTCGGGGCACTTGTAAAGCGCTCCTCGGGGTGGGCCTGCTGCAGTGCTGACAGACTGCGATACAGCAGCTCCCAGCTCTGCCCGTTATGGGGTGAGTCAAACGGGAGCAGGCGTTCTAAGAGATAAGCCGGTAACGGGGCGAAACGTTCTATCTGCATGGGCATCAATCGGTCTGTGATGTGAGATAGCCGATAGTATCAACTGTGATAGAGCAGCAGTAGTCACCGTCGCTAAGCGTCTGTGTGAAAAACCGCCGAAACTTGCCCGTTAGGTGGGTGGCGGGCCGCCAAAAAATAGCTTTGCATTCAAAGGTATTTCAATAATTTCAAAGAGTTGTGCCACTGGCTTGGTTCTTGCCTTGCTCTGACCTTGTTACGGCTGCTGGTTGGCTAACCAGAGGCTTTGGATCGTACGCATAGGTGGCGCAAAACAGATGTTAAGACCAACGCTTGGGCTAAAGCTCGGACTCAGTTTTCTTTTGACGCTGGCAGTTTTGCTGGTTACCGGTGCATTTTCGCTGGTGGGGATCAGTCAAATCGACCAGCGTCTGGAACGCATCGTCGGTCAGACCTGGCGCGCCTCGGATAGCGCCGCTGTATTCAGCCTGGAGCTCCAGCGGGGGCTGGCGGATATCGAGCAGATGGTTCAGCCTGGAAGCCGACTACCGCCTGAGGGCGAGGCGCTGGCAGCGTTTGAACGGGCCGCTGAAAGCCTCGGTCAGCTG
The DNA here is from genome assembly GCF_000428985.1 of Marinobacterium litorale DSM 23545. Lineage (GTDB taxonomy): Bacteria > Pseudomonadota > Gammaproteobacteria > Pseudomonadales > Balneatricaceae > Marinobacterium_D > Marinobacterium_D litorale. The sequence goes on from NZ_KE386828.1 coordinate 52,818, forward strand.
GTGTCCGGGGCCTATAACCGGGATGCTGAATCCTTGAGTGAACCGTTTTTACGTGCGCAGCAGGATGCTGATTCGGTGCTCAGACAATACCGGGTATGGCTGGCAAAGCTTGAAGCGGTAAGAGACACGGAGTTAGCCGCCCAGGCTTTAATGGTGCGGTTGGGGCGCTACGGTAATTTCGAGATCGCCAATCTTGAGGACGCCTTTCTGCGGGAGGAGACTCTGAGCTGGGATGACGATATTGAGCCAAGCTGGCGTTTTGTCCTGGCCGGTTATGATGCCCGCGTCGCGCTCCACGAAACCGTTGCCCTGATGCAGCAGAAACTCGCGGGTACAGCGGAGGTGGCTTCAGAGTCGCTGCAGGAACAGATCGAAATCCTCAACGAAACGCTCGGCGAATTGATAGCCGCACCGGCCGCCGCGCGTGAGATTAATATGGGACGCTACCAGGGGCAGAGCTACGCCGAGGCGTTGAGCGGATTTAGAGACGCGTTCGGCCCCGCCGTCACCGAGCTGATGAAGCGCCATGCGCTGTTTGAACAGAGTCATCAGGCATTTATCGGTTCGATGGAGGCGTTATTGGCTGATGTAGAGACGTTCCGTCAGCAGCTCGGTCGCGACGTCAGTCAGCAGCGGACTCAAGTGCTGGATCTGGTTGATCATCAACACTGGGCCGTTGGAGGTGCGCTTGCTTTAGGTACGCTACTGACACTGGCAGCGATTGTGTTGGGCTACCGAGGCTTGATTCAACCGATACAACGTCTGCGTGACCGCATGCAGGAGATCGCCTCCGGTGATGGTGACCTCAGTGTTCGAATGACTGTATCGGGGCGGGATGAGCTGGCGGAGCTGGCCGATGGCTTCAATGGTTTCATCGATAAGATCGATGGTCTCGTCAGCCGTATTCGAACCATGGGAGAGGCGCTGAATCAACGCGCACTCCATCAGAAGGAAAACGCGCGAGCCGCCCTGACGGCCGTGAGCGAACAGCAACAGGAAAGTGCCCTGGCGGCCGGCGCCGTTTCCCAGTTGCGTTCCGCAGTGGATGAGATTGCCGCCCGCGCGGACGAGGCCGCCGCCAGCAGTCAGCGGGCGCAGGCCGGCAGCGAACGTGGCCAGGCGTTGATGCGCGCAGAGCGTCAGGCGGTGGGTCAGTTGGAGCTGCAGTTCAAGCGTACGGCGCAGGTGATCGACAGTCTGGCCGAGGAGAGTACCCGGGCCGGATCAATTCTCAAAGTGATCGAAGAGATTGCTGAACAGACCAATCTGCTCGCGCTTAATGCTGCTATTGAAGCCGCCCGCGCCGGCGATTCCGGGCGCGGTTTTGCGGTCGTCGCGGATGAGGTCAGGGGGCTGGCGCAGCGTACCCAGGAGTCCACCGGTGAGATACAGCATCTGCTCACTGGATTGCGAGGGCGTGCAGCGCAGGCGGTCGACGATAGTTCGATGGTTCAGGATCTGCTCAACAAAAGCGCGGAGTTGAGCCAGCAAACGGCCGATGCGCTGGATGAGATCATAGCGGAGATCGACCACATCACTGGCTTGAATACGGGCGTGGCAGCGGCCACTGAACAGCAGTTGCAGGTCACGCAAACCGCGGCCGGGGCCCGTCAGTCCGCCCAGGAAGCGGAGCAGGTCCAGCAGCAAGCAGCCGGGGTGCAGAGTCTGCTGGTTCAGTTCAGTGCCGGGCGCTGACTGGAGTCCGGGGAACTATAGTGATACAAAGGCGGGAATCGACAATGCGAGCCCCTTGATGTTTCTGAAGAAATCCACGTTTTCGGCCCTTCGTATCGCGCTGTTTTACCTGGTGCTTGGTGCGCTGTGGATACTCTTTTCCGACCGTATCGTAGACAGCTGGGTGGAAGATGCCGCCCTCCTGTCGCGTGTGCAAACGATAAAAGGGTGGGGCTATGTGGCGCTGACCGCCTGGCTCCTCTACCTGCTGATTCGTGCCTCCATCGAGCAGATTACCCGCCTCTCATACCACAGCCATCTGACAGGTCTGCCTAACCGGCAGGCGCTGGATGAATTTCTCGAAACACGCCTGCACGAATATCGATGGGGAAACGAAAAGCTGTCGATGATGTTGCTGGATCTTGATGATTTTCAGTCCGTCAATGACTCGGCCGGATATTACGGCGGAGACCTGCTGCTCAAGGATTGTGCCGCGCTTATCGATAGTCAGTTGCCCGGCAAAGCCCGGCTTTATCACTTTGGCGCGGACAAGTTTGTGCTGCTTGTCGCCGTGGATAGCCTGCGAGCAGTGGAAAACCTGGCAGGCGACCTCTCCAGTGTAATCTCGCAAGAACTACATGTGCCGGGTAGCGAGAAGCACAGCCTGACGGTCAGTATCGGAATCGCAACATGCCCGCTGGATACCGGTAGCGGCGATGAGCTGCTCAAGTTTGCCGATGCCGCCTTGCAGGAAGCCAAGCTGGAGAAAGGGGGGATGCGCTTCTACCATCAGGAGCTGCATCAGCGTCATCTGAAAATGGTGGAGCTGGCCCGGGAGGTGGTCGCGGCCAGTCGCGAGCCTGAACAGTTCAGTGTTCTTTTTCAGCCCCAATATGCGCTGGAGTCCTCGGAGATTACCGGTGTAGAGGCGCTGGTGCGCTGGAACCACCCCGAGCGGGGAGTGGTGTCTCCCGCCGAGTTTATCCCGGTCGCGGAAAAGTCAGGCGCTATCTTTGCTATCACTGAACGGGTTATCAATCATGCCGTGGCGGAGCTGGCTTCACGAAAACTTCTCGGTGAGCGGGGCGTTGGCAGTTTATCGCTGAACATCTCGGAGCGGTTGCTGGGCAGCAAACTCGGCTGTGATCGTCTGGAGGAGATGCTGGAGCCTCATGCCGCCTATTTTCCCTGGCTGGTGCTGGAGGTTACCGAAACCGCTGCGATGGAAAATGTGGAAGCCTGTGTCGAGATGATGCAGCGGTTATGTGACCGTGGCATACGCTTCTCTATCGATGACTTTGGTACCGGCTTTTCCTCCCTGCTCAAGCTCAAGCAGTTGCCGATCTACGAGCTCAAGATCGATCGCAGCTTTGTTGATGAGCTACCGGACAATAAGGATGATCTGGCCATCGTCAGAACCACGGTGCTGATGTGCCGGGAGCTGGGCATCAATGTGGTTGCAGAGGGCATCGAAACCGAGGCCCAAGAGGCCTGCTTGCTGGCCAGCGGATGCCAGCTGGGCCAGGGGTATCACTTTGCGCGCCCCATGACGATTGAGGCACTGATTGAGCGCCTGGGAGCACACTGATGGCCGACACGACGCCGGACAATATCGCGTTTTTCCACCGGGTGACGGCATGTGCGCTGATCCAACTCTACCGCAGTTTCCCGGTACCCACTGACCTGGACGCGGGTGCAATCGGTGCGGACCTGGTGGATGACCGGATCGAAGACGACCTGCAGTTTCATTACACCTACGAAATGCCCAAACACGCCATCAGCTTCTTGGTGGCGGAGTCACTGATCATATACGACCCGGATCAGTACTTTTTTGGTGGCCCCGAGTTTCCCGCGGCACGGCTTACCCTGAAAGGGCTGAAATTACTGCAGGCAGGTATCCAAGCCGGCGGCAATCAAGCGGCGGGCAAAACCTATTCGGCCCATCTGGAGCATGCACTCGACCACAGCGATGTGGAACGACTCTGTATCCTGGTCGATGAACTGCTGAGCATGACCGGCGAGTCATGAGCGTTAAGTCGGTTGAATAGACGTGAAGAGTAGTCAATGGTGCCGGTGGTCGGACTCGAACCGACACGCCCGTTAAGGCAACGGATTTTGAATCCGTCGTGTATACCAATTTCACCACACCGGCAATGTGGCGCCGCGCGTTTTAGAGCTTATCGCGACGAGGCAGGCGCACATTATAAGCGGAACTTTCGCCGGGTCAATCGGGACTGCTAAAAAGCTGTTTATCTGGTAAACTTCGCGCCCCTTTTCAGTGAACATTTCTCCGCCCGATGCAGGTAAAAGATTTTTATTTCGAGCTGCCGGAAGAGCTGATTGCCCGGTACCCGCTGGAGTCACGCAGTGCCAGCCGTTTGCTGTGCGTAGACGGTGACAGCGGTGCGCTGGCTCATCGTCACTTTAGCGACATCCTGGAGCTGTTGGAGCCCGGTGATCTGCTGGTGTTCAACGATACCCGTGTCATACCGGCACGGTTGTTTGGCCAGAAAGAGAGCGGCGGCAAGGTTGAGGTGCTGATTGAACGTGTGACCGGTGAGCATGAAGCGTTGGCTCATATTCGTTCCAGCCGCTCGCCCAAACCCGGTGCCCGGTTGGTGCTCGAGGGTGGTCTGTCCGTGGAGGTGACCGGACGGCGCGAAAACCTGTTTGAACTGCGCTTTGATTTGGATACCCATCTTATCGAAGCGCTGGAGCAGCATGGCCATATGCCGCTACCGCCTTACATGAAACGGGATGACCAGCTGTCCGACCGGGAACGTTATCAGACCGTCTATAACCGCAAACCGGGCGCTGTAGCTGCGCCCACGGCAGGATTACACTTCGATCAGCCGCTGCTGGACAAACTGGCCGAGAAAGGGGTCGAGACCGCTTTCGTGACGCTGCATGTTGGCGCAGGTACCTTTCAGCCGGTCAAGGTGGAACGTATCGAAGAGCACCACATGCATGCCGAGTATATCGAGGTGTCGCCCGGGGTGTGCGATGCGGTCAAGCAGGCGCGGGCGCGGGGTAATCGTGTAGTCGCGGTGGGGACCACCAGCGTGCGCTGTCTGGAGAGTGCCAGCCGCAGTGGCGAGATTGCGCCGATCTACGGTGATACCGATATCTTTATTTATCCGGGTTACCGCTTTGTCAGCGTTGATGCGCTGATTACCAATTTCCACCTGCCGGAGTCCACGCTGCTGATGCTGGTCAGCGCTTTTTCCGGCTATGACCACATGATGAACGCCTATGCCGAAGCGGTTGCCGAGCGCTACCGTTTCTTCAGCTATGGCGATGCCATGTTCCTGACCCGTCAGCGTCTATCGGAGACAGAATGAGCGACACAGATAACCGTCAGTGTTTTATGAGCTTTGAGCTTCTGGGAACCGAAGGCTCGGCTCGCCGGGGGCGTTTGACCTTTCCCCGCGGAACCGTGGAAACTCCCGCGTTTATGCCGGTAGGAACCTACGGCACGGTCAAGGGGATGTTGCCTCGGGATATCGAGGCGACCGGGGCACAGATTATCCTGGGTAATACCTTTCATCTGATGCTGCGTCCGGGCACCGAGATTATCGGCCAACACGGCGACCTGCACGATTTCATGCAGTGGAAGGGCCCGATTCTCACGGATTCGGGGGGCTTTCAGGTGTTCAGCCTGGGCAAAATGCGCAAAATCACCGAGGAGGGTGTGTCCTTCCAGTCACCGGTCGATGGCAGCAAGGTGTTTCTGAGCCCGGAAGTATCGATGGACGTTCAGCGCAAGCTGGGTTCGGACATCGTCATGATCTTTGATGAGTGCACGCCTTATCCGGCAACGGAGAAGGAAGCAGCGGACTCTATGCGTCTCTCGCTGCGCTGGGCTAAACGCTCGAAAGAGGCTCATGCGACCAGCCCATCGGCGCTGTTTGGCATTGTGCAGGGGGGGATGTATGAATCCCTGCGGGATGAGTCCCTGGCCGGGTTGACCGAGATCGGGTTTGACGGCTACGCCATTGGCGGGCTCTCCGTGGGTGAGCCGAAAGACGATATGATGCGCGTGCTCAAGCATATCGCGCCGAAAATGCCGCAGGATAAGCCGCGTTATCTGATGGGCGTCGGAAAGCCGGAAGATCTGGTCGAAGGGGTACGCCGGGGCGTGGATATGTTCGACTGCGTCATGCCTACCCGTAACGCCCGCAACGGTTTTCTGTTCACCGACACCGGTATCGTTAAAATCCGTAACGCGGTGAATAAAACCGATACATCACCGGTGGATGAAACCTGCAGCTGTTATACCTGTCAGAACTTCAGCCGCGCTTACCTTCACCATCTGGACAAGTGCGGGGAAATGCTTGGTGCGCAGCTCAACACAATCCACAACTTGCACTATTACCAGACGCTGATGGCCGGTTTGCGTGGCGCTCTTGAACAGGGTAAATTGAGCGCCTTTGTGGAGCAGTTCTACGCACGGCGGGGGCTTGATGTGCCGCCGCTTGATGAGCAATAAGGGTGTCTAGCAGGCACCAAACCACAGTTAAGATTTATTAATTCAGGAGATTGCTTTAATGAGCTTCCTTATCGCCCCGGCCCACGCCGCCGAAGGTGCCGGACAGATGGATCCGGGTATGTTTAACATCATCTTCCTCGTGGGTTTTGGTCTGATCTTTTACTTCTTCATGTGGCGCCCGCAGGCCAAGCGCGCGAAGGAGCACAAAAATCTGATCGCCGGCCTTGCGAAAGGTGATGAAGTTATCACCGCCGGTGGCATCATCGGCAAGGTGATTCGCCTGAATGAGGAGTACGTGGTACTGGAAGTCTCCGAAGGTACCGAGATGAAGTTCCAGAAGGCCCATGTGGCGGCTGAGCTGCCCAAGGGTACGATCAAAGAGATCTAAACCCGTTCTATCTCCCCCCGCCAGCGCATCGCGCTGGCGTTTCCGTTTTGTTAAGGATGGAGCACGATGCTCAACCGCTATCCTCTGTGGAAAAATCTCCTGATTGTCTGTGTGCTGGTGGTTGCGGCCATCTACGCCGCACCCAACCTTTATCCAGAAGACTATGCCGTACAGGTCTCCGGAACGCGGGAAGCGTATACGGTTGATACGTCCACCATGGAAAGGTTGGAGCAGCAGCTTCAGGAGGCGGGCGTCTCCTTCAAAGCGGTGGAGTTGAATGAGGGCACCGGGCTGATTCGCTTCGCTAACGGTGATGCGCAGCTGCGTGCCAAGGACCTTCTGGCACAGACGCTGGGCAACAACTACGTTGTGGCCTTGAACCTGGCACCGACAACCCCGGCCTGGCTGGAGTCAATCGGTGCCGGGCCCATGAAGCTGGGGCTGGACCTGCGTGGCGGTGTGCACTTCCTGTTGGAAGTGGATATGGCGCAGGCGGTCGGTCAGCGCCTGGATGTCTATGTCAGCGATATCAAAGGTCAGCTTCGTGATGAACGGTTGCGTTATCGGCAGGTAGAGCATCTGGATGACGGTCGGCTGTCCGTGCGCTTTGCGGACCCACAAGTCCGTGACGAAGCACAAAGCCTGCTAAGAAAAAACTTTCCGGAGTTTATGTTCGAAACCGCGGATGAGGAGGGAAATAACTTCCTCTACATCAACTTGACCGAGCAGACGATCCGGGAAATCGAAGACTACGCTGTCAAACAGAACCTGACCACTCTGCGTAACCGTGTCAACGAGCTGGGTGTCGCCGAGCCGCTGGTGCAGCGCCAGGGACGTAACCGGATTGTGGTTCAGCTGCCGGGTATTCAGGACGCTGCGGCGGCCAAGCGTATCATCGGTAAAACCGCTAACCTGGAGTTCAGACTGGAGGCCAAGCCGGACGCCAGCCGGGCGACGACTGAAGTTTACCCGTTCCGTAATGAACCGGGCCGCACCGCCGAGCTTGAGAAAGATATCATTATCACCGGCTCAAACGTAGCCAATGCCCAGGCCTCATTCGATGAAAACGGCATGCCGCAGGTGAATATTACCCTGGACGGCAAAGGTGGCCAGATGATGAGCCGAGTTACCCGCGGCGCGATTCAACGTCGTATGGCCGTGCTGTTTGTCGAGCACAAGTCGCGCATCGTGGAGCAGAAGGTTGATGGTGAAACGGTCGAAAAGCGTGTTCCCTACACCGAAAAGGGCTTGATCTCCCTGGCGACCATTCAGAGCACCCTGGGTAACTCTTTCCGCATCACCGGGCTTGAAAGTTCTCAGGAGTCTTCGGAGCTGGCACTGCTGTTGCGGGCCGGTGCACTGGCGGCGCCGATCTACTTTGTGGAAGAGCGCACGGTAGGACCGAGCATGGGGGCGGAAAATATCGAGATGGGCGTGACCTCAGTGCAGATCGGCTTCGCGCTCGTACTGGCGTTCATGCTGATCTACTACAAGGTGTTCGGCGTGTTGGCGAATATCGCACTGACCCTGAACCTGGTGCTGCTGGTGGCGGTGATGTCGATATTGTCGGCGACGCTCACCTTGCCGGGTATAGCCGGTATCGTACTGACCGTGGGTATGGCGGTGGATGCCAACGTATTGATATTTGAGCGAATCAAGGAGGAGCTTAAGAATGGTCTGCCGCCCCAGTCGGCAATCCATGCCGGGTTCTCCCGCGCCTATACCACCATTCTTGATGCCAACGTAACGACGCTGCTTGCGGCCGTCATTCTTTTTGCCATGGGAACAGGCCCGGTGAAAGGCTTTGCCGTGACGTTGTCGGTGGGTATTGTCACCTCCATGTTCACAGCGATTCTAGTGACCCGCGGGCTGGTTAACCTGGCCTATGGCGGTCGAACGCTGAAGAAGCTGGCGCTGTGAGGGGAGCGGAATAATGTCTAAAGCACAGAAAATTTACAATTTCATGGGGCCGCGCAAAGCGATGGCGGCCTTCTCCATTATCCTGTTGCTGATTTCCATCGGTTCCCTGGCGATCAATGGCCTGAAGTTCGGGCTCGACTTCACCGGCGGTAGTCTGGTGGAAATCGGTTACGAGCAGCCGGTGGATCTGGGTGGCGTGCGCGAGGCGCTGGAGGGGGCCGGATACCCGGACGTGACGGTACAGACCTTTGGCGCTGCCACCGATGTGTTGATTCGCCTGGGCGAAACCCACGACCCTCAGTTGGGCGATAATATCCTTGCGCTGCTGCAGGCGGAAGAGGAGCAAACCCTGACCCTGCGCCGCAACGAATTTGTGGGGTCGCAGGTGGGCGAGGAGCTCCGCGAGCAGGGTGGGCTGGGCATGCTGCTGGCCCTGGGCATGATCATGCTCTACCTGGCCTTCCGCTTCCAGATCAAGTTTTCGGTGGGTGCGGTGATGGCACTGGTGCATGACGTGCTGATCGTGCTCGGGGTTTTCTCCCTGCTGCAACTGGAGTTTGACCTGACCGTGCTGGCGGCGATTCTGGCGGTGATCGGTTACTCCCTGAACGATACGATTGTCGTCTATGACCGGATTCGCGAGAACTTTCGGGTGATGCGTACGGCCGGTCCGGTCGAAGTCATGAATGGATCGCTAAGTCAGACGTTGAGTCGAACCTTGATGACCTCATTCACCACGATCCTGGTCTTGGTGGCCCTGGCTGTCTTTGGTGGCAGCACCATTTTCGGTTTCGCGGTGGCGTTGCTGGCCGGTGTGCTGATCGGTACCTACTCTTCAATTTATGTGGCTGCCAACCTGCTGCTGATGCTGAAGGTGGATCGGGAGGATCTGATACCGCCTCCGAAAGAAGAGTCCGAAGTGGACGAAATGCCCTGATATCCCCGATAAGCCGGCCCTGAGCCGGCTTTGTCTTTTATTGGTCGCCGCGACCGGTAGGATTCGCGGCGCTTTACGACTATTCTAGAGTTTGATTTGAAACCAGACCCGCATAACCACGTTAGTTTTTTATCGGCGGGCAAAACGGAATACGAATGAGTAAAAACTGGAAAGATAAAGATCCCAACGCCTCCGAAGAGGCGAGTAAATACGACAACCCGGTACCGAGTCGGGATTTTCTGCTGGAGTTCCTGCGTAAATGGGGCGCTCCGATTAAGCACCCGTACCTCTGCCAGGAGCTGGGCCTCACCGACGAAGATGATATAGAAGCGGTTCGCCGCCGTCTGATTGCCATGTGCCGGGACGGGCAGCTGATCTCCAACCGCAAGGGAGAGTTCGGCCTGATTGAAAAGATGAACCTGATACCGGGCCGTGTTATCGGCCACCGGGATGGGTTCGGCTTTCTCAAACCGGATGCCGGGGGCGATGATCTGTTTTTAAGTCCCCGCAATATGCGCGAGCTGTTTGATGGGGACCGTGCGCTGGTCCAGGAGATCGGGGTCGACTATAAGGGGCGCCGTGAAGGTAAAGTGGTCGAGGTGCTCGAACGCAATACCCGCAAGCTGGTGGGTAAGTTCGATGGCGAGAACGGTTTTGGCAGTATCGTGCCTGAAAACCAGCGGATCACCAATCAGGTGATGGTGATTCCCGATCCGACTACAGGGTTGAGCTACGAGAATGGCCAGCTTGTTGTGGTAGAGGTGATGCAGCAACCTACCCGTCGCCAACCGGCGCGGGGACGGGTCATCGAGGTGCTTGGGGATCATCTGGCGGCAGGGATGGAGATCCAGGTGGCGATTCACAGCCACGATATCCCCAACGAGTGGCCAGAGCAGGTACACCAGGAGATCGGCGAGCTGACCCCCGAGGTACGTGAAGAGGATAAGCGTAACCGGGTTGATCTCCGGGATCTGCCATTTGTCACCATCGACGGAGAAGATGCACGCGACTTCGATGATGCGGTTTATTGTGAGAAGAAACGTTTCGGTGGCTGGCGACTGTGGGTCGCGATCGCCGATGTGTCCTATTACGTGCAGCCGAACTCGGCACTGGATACCGAGGCGGTTAACCGGGGTAACTCCGTTTACTTCCCGGAGTATGTGGTGCCGATGTTGCCGGAGTTGCTCTCCAACGGCCTCTGCTCGCTGAATCCCAAAGTTGATCGCTTGGCGATGGTCTGCGAAATGCAGATCAGTCGCGCCGGTAAGCTGTCTGATTTCTCTTTCTACGAGGGTGTGATCAACTCCAAGGCGCGGCTGACCTACACCAAGGTCGGTGCCATGCTGGCCGAGCCGGACTCGGAAGAGGGGAGTCAGTGGCGTCGGGAATACGGCGAGGTGGTGCCCCATCTGGAAGCGCTGTATGGTCTCTACAAAAAGTTGCGCCAGGCCCGTGAAGAACGTGGCGCCATGGATTTCGAGACCACTGAGACTAAGATAGTGTTCAGTGATGATCGCAAGATCGAGAAACTGGTGCCGGTCCATCGCAATGATGCCCACAAGCTGATCGAAGAGTGCATGTTGATCGCCAACGTGGCGACGGCGCAGTTCCTGGATAAGCTCAAAAAGCCGGCGCTCTATCGGATCCACGAAGGTCCGAAAGAGCAGAAGCTGGAAAACCTGCGCGCGTTCCTGGGCGAACTGGGTCTGAACCTTCCGGGCGGCGAAAAGCCAGAGCCGAAGGACTACCTGCGGTTGGCGGAGACCATTGAGTCACGCCCCGACCGGCATATTATTCAGACCATGATGCTGCGCTCCATGCAGCAGGCGGTCTACAGCCCGGATAATCACGGCCACTTTGGTCTGGCGTACGAAGCGTATACCCACTTTACGTCACCAATCCGGCGCTATCCGGACCTGATCGTTCACCGTCTGATCCGTTCGGCGATACACGCCAATAAGCGCAATAAGCACCTGGAGTGGCCCAAGGGCTTTAAGCCCAATGCGGATTTTGTGGTCGGTTACACCATGGAGCAGATGCTGAGCCTGGGTGAGCACTGTTCGATGACCGAGCGGCGTGCCGATGATGCCACGCGCGATGTGGTTGCCTGGCTCAAGTGTGAGTATATGCAGAGCCAGATTGGCGAGGAATACAGTGGCGTTATCGCTGCAGTTACCGGCTTCGGCGCTTTTGTTGAGCTCGACGAGCTCTACGTGGAAGGCCTGGTGCATATCACTTCACTGCCCAATGACTATTACCACTTCGAGGCTGCTAAACAACGCCTGATCGGTGAGCGCACCCGGCAGGTATTCAAGCTCGGCGACCCGCTGCAGGTGCGTGTGGTCCGGGTTGATCTGGATGAGCGCAAGATCGACTTTGAGCTGGCATCCAGCCCCGGCCAGGAGCCTGGCCGCAAGCCGACCAAGCGGGAACTGCTGGCATCGGGCAAAATTGGTGCGGGGCAGCCCAGGGGGAAACCCCGTGGCGAGGGTGGTGAGCGTACCGGTAAGCGTAAGGCACCCCATAAGCCCAAGCACCCACCCCGCGCGCGCCGGAAGAAAAGCTGAACACTCGTCAGTAGAAAGGACGTATCAGTAGATAGGCTGCAAGTAGCGCAGTGACAAGCGGCAGTATGAAACTCAGGGGTACACTCTGTGTGCTCCTGTGTTTTGTCAGCCATAGTTTATAGATGCCGGCAAATACCAACCCTTCCGCCAGCCCTGCGATCACATCCAGAGGCCAGTGCACGCCGAGCAATACCCTGGATACGGCAATCAGTAACGCCATCGCCGTTGCCAGGCAGTAACCCAGATGACGGGTACGGTGAGGCTTGTTCTCCATCAGCCAGATGGCGAGCAGCAGATAGGCGCTGGCAGCCGCGCTGGCGTGGCCGCTGGGGAAGCTGAAGCTGCTCAGTAACTGCTGTCCGACCTCGGGTCGAGCGATGGCCAACAGCTCTTTGAGTAGATAGTTTAGCGTCAGGACGGCGGCCAGAAACACGGCAACAGGCCAGCCACCGGTGAGGCGGTGGCGCCAATGCGCGGTTAGGGCGGCGAGCAAGATCATGGCCACTAGGAGCGGAGGATCACCCAGATGAGTCAGCGTTTGCACAAGGCCGGGCTGGTGAGCACCCAGCTCGAAAATCGTCTGATACATGGAGCGGTTCCAGGCGGGAGGGCCTGTTAACTGCAGACTCAAGGCACTAATAAAAATCAGCGCGCCGACCCCGACCATCAGCCATGCCGTCAAGGTGCCAAACGTCAGCCCGCGTTGCTCAAGTTTGACCTGCAGGCGCCTCGAAGCGCCGAGGTGCCAGTGGAACTGCTGCGCGATGACCAGTAGTGCGATCATCCCGAGTAGGGTGGTGAGCAGACCGGCGTCGGTGGAGGACAGCTCGCGTAAACCCAGGCCTGTGAGATAGCCCGGCAGCAGGTAGGCCGGTGCCCAGACCAGTGCAGAGCCCAGATTGAACAGTGTGAAGCGCAGAGCCGACATACCACAGCTGCCTGCAATAAGCGGAATGATGGGTCGGATCGGACCGATAAATCGCCCAAGTACCACGCTCCCGCCGCCGTAACGGGCAAAGTAACGGTGGCCCTGCTCAAGCCATTGCGGGTGATTCTTGAGGGGCGGATATCGGCTCAGCACCGGGGTGGCGAAGCGGCCCAGAACAAAGCTGGCCTGATCACCCAGAACCGCGCCGATAAAGCCTGCCAATAACAGCGCCGGCCAAGGCAGTGCCGCATCACCGGCCAGTGCGGCTAACGCGAACAGTATCGCCACTCCCGGCACGGCCAGACCGATTATCGCCAGACTCTCCAGGCACGCAACGAAAGCGATGGCCAGTACCAGAATAAATGGGTGCCCGTCAGTGAAAGATAGCCAGAACTCGGGCGTCATCATAGGCCAGCAGGGGTCCGTGCGGTTGTGTTACCACCGCCAAAGCGCTGTATAATGCAGGCCATTTCAGCTCCTGTCACTCGGCGGCGGACCCTTTTCCCATGCATGAGATTATTCTCCTAACGCTCTCCGGCGAAGATAAGCCGGGTGTTACCTCAGCCATTACTGGTATTCTGGCAAATTATCGCATCAGCATCCTGGATATCGGCCAGGCGGTTATCCACAACACCCTGTCACTGGGAATCCTGATTCAGGTCCCCAGAGAGGCGGAATCCTCCCCGCTGATGCGCGATATCCTGTTCAAGGCCCATGAGCTGAACCTCCAGGTCCGGTTCGAGCCGGTCAGCGACAGCGACTACGGGTTGTGGGTCGAAGGGCAGGGTAAAACCCGGCATGTTATCACATTGCTGGCGCGTCGAATTACGGCGACCCATATCGCACGGGTGACTGATATTGCGGCGGGCCACGGCCTGAATATTGATAATATCAGCCGTTTGTCCGGGCGTGTGGCCCTCGATGAAGGAGAGCAGGGCGAGCAAACCAAAGCCTGTGTCGAGTTTTCGGTGCGCGGTATGCCGTCAGATGCCTCGGAGCTGCGTGAGGCGTTCCTGAAGGCGGCCTCGGAACTGGATGTGGATATCGCCTTCCAGAAGGATGATATCTACCGCCGTAATCGCCGTCTGGTGGTCTTCGATATGGATTCGACCCTGATCGAGGCGGAGGTGATCGACGAGCTGGCCAAGGAAGCGGGTGTGGGCGATCAGGTGGTGGCCATCACCGAAGCGGCAATGCGCGGGGAGATCGATTTCAACGAGAGTTTCCGTCGCCGTGTCGCGCTACTCAAGGGATTGGATGCCTCGGTACTGGAAGGTATTGCCCAGCGCATCCCGTTGACCGAGGGGGCTGAGGAGCTGGTGTCCAATCTGCGCTCGCTGGGGTTCAAGACAGCGATCCTGTCCGGCGGCTTCACCTATTTTGCACATCGCCTGCAGGAGAAGCTTGGTTTTGACTATGTCCATGCCAACGAGCTGGATATTCAGGATGGGAAGGTGACCGGTGAAGTGATCGGTACCATCGTCAATGGTGAGCGCAAGGCCCAGCTATTGCGTGAGATCGCGGAGAAAGAGGGAGTTCGGCTGGAGCAAACCATTGCGGTGGGCGATGGCGCCAACGATCTGCCGATGCTGTCTATTGCCGGGCTGGGAATCGCTTTCCGTGCCAAGCCGCTTGTACGCCGCAGTGCCAAACAGGCAATCTCAACGTTGGGGCTGGACGGTATCCTGTATCTGATCGGTTTTCGCGATCGGGACAGGGCCGGTTAATCAGCCCTGAAAATAGTCATAGTCCATATTTTCCCGCGGGGGTTGCAGGTAGTAGCCCTGTATCAACTGGATACCGCATCGGAACAGTTTGCTGATGACGCGGGTATTCTCCACCAGCGGTGCGATAATCGTGGCGCCTCGCTCGATCGCGACCAGCAGTTGCGAGTGCAGCTGCTCCACGGTGATATCGCCGCTCTCCAGGTCCTGTATATAAGCGCCATCAAGCTTGACGTAGTCGATCTGTAGCTGACGCAGGACGTGCTGGGAGTTGGGTGAGCTGCCGAAGTGTTTGAGGCAGAAGCGGCACCCCAGTTTACTGGCAAGCTCCGAGAATCGACGGGCCTGCGCCAGGGAGGCGGCGGCATCACTTTCACTAAGCTGGAACACGATCTGATCTGGAGGAACCTGCAGTTCCTTCAGTTGTGACTGGAACCAGGTCAGCAGTGAGTTGCTATGCAGTGAACGACCGGCCAAATTGATAAACAGACGGTTTTTGGTCCCTTTATCGTTTTCCTCCCGGAGTTGTTGCAGGCCATGCTCCAGGACCCAGCGATCCATCTTGACCATGACATCGCTCTGTTCGATGGAGGTCAGGAAGAAGTTCGGTGCCAGCGTCTCGCCATTTTCATCCAGCAGACGAACCAACACCTCATAATTATGTGTTTCGGTATCCGCTTCCAGCGGAACAATCGGCTGGAACATAAGCTTTAGACGGCGGTCGCTGATGGCGGTCAGTACCCGCTTGACCGCTTCGGAATCATTTTGCGGATGCAGTGTCGCGGGTGGCTGATACAACACACAGCCGTTCCCGTCAGTCAGTTCATCCGCGGCTTTGCGCGCTCTGTGCAGCAGTTCGCTGGCGGGTGGTGCACTGTCGGTAATGCTGACAACGCCAACGGAGGCGCTGGTCGAAACTGTGGTCTGAGCGTGCTGTAGCTTAAGTCCGGCGATCTGGCGGGCCAGTTTCCGTGCCACTTTTAACGACTCATCGGTGTTGGGGTGGCGGAAGATGATCGCGAAGCTGTCATCTTCGAACCGGCAGACCAGGTGGGGATCGTAAAAGGCTTTGTCCAACCGCTCGGCAATCAGTCGTATCAGTCCGTTGGTCGCTTCTTGTCCGTGGGTGGCGAGGAGATCTTCATACTGGTCCAGGCGGATGTAAAACAGTTGCGCATCGTGACCGCCGGCCAGCGCATGCTGTGCTGTGTCATCCAGGCGCTGTATCAGGTACGAGCCGTTTTTCAGTCCTGTCAGTGGATCATCATCCCGGTGCACAGCAGCATTTGCCTCTTCGCTGAACTGCTCCGGCGTGATGTTCATGGAAAGTGCCGGCTGGCCCTGGTAGCGGCAGGTCTGGAACTGGACCTGTGCCTTAAACATGCTGTTATCGGGCCGTGTCAGTTCCAGGGGAAGGCTGGTGTCGATGGGGCGATGCTGGTCGGAAAAGGCATGCAGCATATCCGCCACTTTCTGCCGGTGCTCGGGCAGGATAAGTTGATCCAGCTCGGTGCCGATAAGTTCGTAAGACTTGCTCACTCCCATGAGCTCGACGAGGCTGTCATTGACGAAGATAATCTGGCCATCTGTCAGGTAGGCGATGGGGGTCCGGGACTGGCTGACCTGCTCATGGAAGTGCCGTTCTGCCACTTCCAGCATCGCTTCACTCTGACGGAGCCTGCGGCGATCCTCCAGCGCCTGAAGCTGCTGCAGCATTACATGAAGCAGCAGTTCGCCGGGTTGCGCCGGTAGCAGAGCGGCAATGCCATCCTTGTACGCCTGCAACTGCGCATCCTGAGAGGTATCGTGGCTCAGCTGAATAACCGGGATGTCTTTCTCGCGGCCCTGCAGTAACGAGACCGCTGTTGCTGCCGGGAAATCATGACCGTCTTCCAGAGTGCCGCAAAAGAGGAGATCCCAGCCACGCTCGCTGAGGGCTGCGAGCAGGTCCTCGCGGGATTGCACTTGCCGGCCGCGGGGCGCCATACGTCCGCTCCGAATCAGTGACAGAATCGGATCGACAGCATCCGGGTGAAAGCCCAGAAACAGAATATTGATCGTTTGGCGTCTACTGGCGCGACTGCTGGACAAACGATCCAGCAGCGCATAACTACTGTCGGCTGCAAGGCCCATGATAACTCTCCTCCCTGACAGAGAAATAGTAACCCGGGAATCGCAAATTGTCAGGATACGGCAACGTGAAAGTTATGCGCACGGAGAAGAAATTGGCAGGGGTAGCAGGATTCGAACCTGCGCATGCTGGAATCAGAATCCAGTGCCTTACCGCTTGGCGATACCCCTGTAGAATGGTGGCAATAGCGGGACTCGAACCTGCGACCCTCGCATTATGAATGCGATGCTCTAACCAACTGAGCTATATTGCCATCTGTCACGAAGTGGCTGGGGTAGCAGGATTCGAACCTGCGCATGACGGGATCAAAACCCGTTGCCTTACCGCTTGGCGATACCCCAATAACTTCGCAAATGGTGGCAATAGCGGGACTCGAACCTGCGACCCTCGCATTATGAATGCGATGCTCTAACCAACTGAGCTATATTGCCACGCGTTTGAGGCGCGAATTATTCGCTTTTTGGGTGTCTCTGTCAACAGGCATGCCAAGAAAAAAGCGCCGAATTTTAGGTGCTTGCGCGATAACGCGGAAAGAGTACCAAGGTGCCATTGTCTGGTCACCGGGGCTCCGTTTGAATAGGTTGAAATCTATCCAGAAGGAGCCGTCATGCGCCCCCTTTGCTGTCTTGCCTTTTTCGTCGCTGTCCCGCTGTTTGCCGCTTCTGAAGAAAACCTGCCGCCGGATTTTTATGATGCACGCCCCTCCGTGCAGCTGTTTAAAGCCTACGCCGAAGCTCAGTATGCGCTGGGTGTGATGTTGAGCACCGGGGTCGGGGTTGCCCAGAACCGCGCGCAGTCCCGATACTGGTTTGAGCAGGCCGCGGCCCAGGGACACCCGGGTGCTACGCGGGCGCTGGAGGAGGATGGTGGGGATTGAGTATTGATTGGGGGGCGCCGGTTGCTGCAGACTGAATTCACCATCAGGTATAACAATGAGCAGCCATGGTTGATAAGAGCACGAAAAAGGGTTTCGATCTGACGCAGTTAACTCGTGACGTCGAAACGCAGGGGCAGGATATTCCGCCATTGGAGCAATGGCAGCCTGAGTTTTGCGGCGATATCGATATGCGAATTGCCCGCGATGGCACCTGGTACCACGAAGGTACGCCCATCGGGCGCGAAGCGATGGTGCGGATGTTTTCCCGGATACTCTGGCAGGAGAATGGCGAATACTATCTGAAAACTCCGGTAGAACAGGTGCGGATTCAGGTGGATGATCTTCCGTTCCTGTTTGTCGATATGGAGCAGACGGAGGGGGAGCAGGGGACTGAGTTACTTTTTATCAGCACCACCGGCGATCGTGTCGCAGCGGGGCCGGCGCACCCATTGACCGTTGTTGAAAGCGAACGTGGAGAGCCGCAGCCGTCGCTGTTGGTACGGTTCGGGATGTCCGGGCGGATTAATCGCAACCTGTTCTATCGGCTGGTTGAGCTGGCAGCGACTGAAGAGTGTGCGGAGGGTGGAGAAGAGCTCGCGCTATACAGCGGTGGCGAGCGCTTCTCTCTGGGGC
This sequence comes from Marinobacterium litorale DSM 23545, assembly GCF_000428985.1. Lineage (GTDB taxonomy): Bacteria > Pseudomonadota > Gammaproteobacteria > Pseudomonadales > Balneatricaceae > Marinobacterium_D > Marinobacterium_D litorale. The sequence continues at coordinate 71,086 of NZ_KE386828.1, forward strand.
GGATCTAAACGGTGTTAGACGTTGAAGCGGAAGTGAACCACATCGCCATCCTGGACGATATATTCCTTCCCTTCCAGACGCCACTTACCGGCGTCCTTGGCACCCTGTTCGCCCTTGTATTCGATAAAGTCGTCGTAGGCGACCACTTCGGCACGGATAAAGCCTTTCTCGAAATCGGTATGAATGACACCGGCTGCCTGAGGTGCGGTGGCACCGACTTTAACGGTCCAGGCACGCACTTCTTTTACACCGGCGGTGAAGTAGGTCTGCAGTCCCAGTAGCTCGTAACCGGCGCGGATCACGCGGTCCAGGCCCGGTTCTTCCATCCCCATCTCTTCGAGGAACATCAGCTTTTCTTCATCTTCCAGCTCGGCGATCTCTGCTTCGAGCTTATTGCAGACGGGCACCACGCTGGCATTTTCACCGGCAGCCAGCTCCTTGACCTGGTCCAGCCAGGGGTTGTTCTCGAAGCCATCTTCCGCCACGTTAGCGATATACATGGTGGGCTTGGTGGTCAACAGATGGAAGGTGCGCACCAGCTTGCGTTCATCCTCTTCCAGGGCCAGCGAGCGTACCGGCAAGCCCTCTTCCAGATGGGGGATCAGTTTTTCCAGCAGTGCCTTGGCTGCGATCGATTCCTTGTCGCCGCCCTTGGCGGAGCGCGTTACGCGCTGAAGCTGTTTCTCGCAGGATTCCAGATCCGCCAGTGCCAGCTCCAGGTTGATGGTTTCGATATCTTCCAGCGGGTGAATACGATTTGCCACGTGGATAACGTTATCATCCTCAAAGCAACGCACGACGTGAGCGATGGCGTCTGTTTCGCGGATGTTGGCCAGGAACTTGTTGCCCAGTCCTTCACCTTTGGACGCACCCGCGACAAGCCCTGCGATATCGACAAATTCCATGGCGGTGGGGACCACGCGCTCCGGCTTGACGATCTCTGCCAGCGCGTCCAGGCGCGGGTCCGGCATGGGCACAACGCCGGCGTTGGGTTCGATGGTACAGAACGGGAAGTTTTCCGCTGCGATGCCCGATTTGGTCAGGGCGTTGAACAGAGTGGACTTGCCGACGTTAGGTAAACCGACGATGCCGCATTTGAATCCCATGTTGAAAATCCTGTTTAGCTGGAGGCGTTGAAACTGTGTAGGTGGTTCATGGCCCTTGGCCAGTCCCCTTTGATCGCCAGTGGCAATTGGCGCAGCGCTTCATCGATGGCGCTCTGGGTCAGCTCCCGCTCTTTCGGGGGGGCTTTACTGAGCACGAAATTCGAGACCTGGCTGGCGTGTCCCGGGTGGCCGATACCGATTCGCAGACGATAGAAGTCGCGACTGTTTCCCATCTGGCTGATGATGCTGCGCAGACCGTTATGGCCGCCGTGGCCGCCGCCCTTTTTGAGGCGGGCCGTGCCTGGGTCGATATCGAGTTCGTCGTGAACAACAAGGATGGCGTTGACCGGGATCTTGAAAAAATTGGCCAGTGCCGCGACCGCTTGGCCGCTCAGGTTCATGAAGGTTGTCGGTATCAGCAGGTGTACCGGCTCGCCCTCAATCAGAATCTTGCCGTACAGGCCTTTGTAGCGTGTTTCGACCTGCAGGGGGGTGTGCTGGTGGGCAGCAAGCTGCTCCACCAGCTCGGCACCGGCATTATGACGGGTATGCTCATACTTGCTGCCGGGGTTACCCAGGCCGACTATAAGGGCTATCCGATCATTCATGCCTGTGCCTTAAGCCTGAGGCTTACTTGGCTTTGGCGCCACGCGGAGCGTAGCAGTAGCCGATACCCTGGTCGTGGTCTTCGCCGCGACGCAGAGCAACGATCTCAACACCTTCCGGCAGAGTGATGTCGGAAAGGTGAGCGATTTCGCCCATCTGGATGTTGGACAGGTCAACTTCCAGTGCTTCCGGCAGGTCTTTCGGCAGGCAGAGAATTTCTACGGTGCTCGCTTCAGCCGCGAACTTGGCAGACGCCTTGGACGCAGCAGACTTGCCAAAGTTGACGAACTTCAGCGGTACCTGGATCTTGATCTTCTTGCTGTCATCCATGCGCTGGAAGTCAACGTGAAGAGCCAGCGGCTTGAACGGGTGACGCTGCAGGTCCTTGATGAACACGGTAGTGGCCTGGCCATCGACGTTCAGGGTCAGCGGCGAGGAGTAAAAACCCTCGATCAGCATCGCCTTGTACAGTTCGTTACCGTTTACGGAGATAGAAACCGGTTCACCGCTGCCGTACAGGATGCCCGGGATCTGACCTTCGCGACGCAGGCGGCGGCTCGCACCTTTCCCCTGATCGCTACGGGTCTGGGAGTTGATTACAAAATCTGTCATGGTTAATTACCTTTAAATAATAAAAACTGCAGGCTCCCGCGACCAGAAGCGTGCAGTTATTTCTTAGCCCTTTCGGGTGCGTGTGTACCGGACTATGCCGATACGTTCAGGCCTGAATCGCTTAGCGAAACATGGCGCTGATTGACTCCTCATTGCAGACGCGGCGGACCGCTTCGGCAAGCATCGGAGCCAGCGTCAGCTGACGGATCTTTTCACACTTCTCCGCCGCTTCCGAGAGCGGGATGGTGTCGGTCACGACAAGCTCATCCAGCTCTGAATTCGTAACGTTGCTGATCGCCGGGCCTGACAGTACCGGGTGGGTCACGTAGGACACCACGCGGGAGGCTCCCTTATCCTTCAGCGCTTTTGCCGCCTTGCACAGGGTGCCGGCGGTATCACACATATCATCGACCAGAATGCAGGTGCGGCCCGAGACATCACCGATGATGTTCATGACCTGAGCTTCGTTGGCTTTCTCGCGACGCTTGTCGATGATCGCCAGGTCACAGTCGAGCTGCTTGGCCACGGCGCGGGCACGGACTACGCCACCCACGTCCGGAGAAACCACGATCGGATCTTCATAGTACTGATCCAGAATATCGTCGAGCAGCACCGGCGAGCCGTACACGTTATCCACCGGGATATCGAAAAAGCCCTGGATCTGGTCGGCGTGCAGGTCGACGGTTAGTACGCGGTCGATACCGACGTTGGAGAGCATGCTGGCAACGACCTTTGCACTGATCGGCACGCGAGCCGAGCGCGGGCGGCGATCCTGACGCGCGTAACCGAAGTAGGGAATCACAGCGGTAACACGGGTTGCTGATGCGCGGCGCATGGCGTCGGCGAATACAATCAGCTCCATCAGGTTGTCGTTGGTCGGTGCGCAGGTGGACTGGATGATAAACACATCCTTGCCACGCACGTTCTCCTGGATTTCGACGCTGACTTCACCATCGCTGAAGCGGGAGACGTTCGCCTTCCCCATGGGGATGTCCAGTCGTTCCACCACTTTCTGGGCCAGCGCAGGGTTAGCGTTGCCGGTGAAAACCATCATTTTAGACACGGCGAATACCTTCTTGATTGCATCAGGTTGAGCGGATGAAGTCGCTGAAAGGGAGTCAGTCATCGATCACAATTCTGGCAGGGGTAGCAGGATTCGAACCTGCGCATGACGGGATCAAAACCCGTTGCCTTACCGCTTGGCTATACCCCTGTGTATTCAGGTGGCGGACCACCTATCCAAGAAGGCGCGTATTTTCGGTAAACAGGGCGCGAAAATCAACCCCTGAAGCGGGTTCAGGCCGGTTAAATGACGATTTATTCCGGCGGGGTTTTCTGCGGCTCCAGAGACCAATGGCCGATCACCAGTCGAATCCGGATATCGGCGTAGCGAAAATCCAGCCGGGAGGGGAGTGTGAGTTGATCGGAAATATCCGTCAGACGCAGTATCCCGACCTGCCAGCCCTGCTGTTCAAAGCCTGGCCCGCCGCTGCTCAGCGGTTGGGAGGGGAGGTCTGGCGCCGGTCGGCCGGTGACCCAGTAGCTGGCCTGACTGACTGGCAGATGCCAGCCCAGCGCTTGCTGCATGACCGACTCCGGGTTGGGGCCGGTCAGCGGTTGCTCCTCCCCGGGCAACGAAAGGCTGACAAGGCCTGGGCCGCCTTCGATGCGGGCGCCGCCCTGTCCCAGCGGCCCACTAACGATGATTTTGAATCGTTCGCCTTGCTGTTGCCAATCGATATAGGCGGTGTTTGAGCTTTCTCCACTGCGGATTGCCGCTTTACCTTCCAGTGACCAGTCCTGTCCCGGGTTGCCGCGTAGTTGATCGTTCTGACTTACGGGTGGAGCCTGGACACCAGCGCAACCCGTCAATAGCGTGAACAGGACCAGAGCAAGCAGTCGCGTCACAGGTCGATTCCCAAGCGTGATTGCACTTCATGCAGCTGCTCGGCGTCTGGGTTTTGCGCCAGGGTGTCCCTCAACACGGAGCGGGCACGCTCGGTCTGTCCGTCAACCCACAGCACTTCCACCAGATGGGCGGCCACTTCCGGGTCGGCGAAGCGTTCATACGCGCGGTTCAGGAAATCCAGCGCTTCATTGGTACGCCCCAGTTTGAACAGCACCCAGCCCATGGAGTCAAGTACCGCCGCGTCCTCGGGGTGTTGCTCCAGAGCCTCTGATATCAGGGTATGCGCCCGCTGATAGTCCTTTGTGTAGAGCGTCAGGGAGTATCCCAGCGCGTTGAGGAGCATGCCGTTGTCGGGCTCCAGCGTCAGCGCCCGTTCAAGGTCGGACAACATCTGCTGGGGATCGCTCGGCTCAATGAGCAGTGCGCGGCTGTACAGGAGGCCCACATGGTCCGGGTTAGCATCCAGAGCTGCATTAATACGCTGTAACGCGGGCTGCGTGTAGCCATGGGCCTGAAGCCACTCTGCATGCATCAGTGTGAGATCGATCCGTTGGTCGGGTGTCTCCTCGATCGCTCGGTCAATGAGACTGTCGACCTCATCCTTTAACTCGGGATCATCCATCAGGTTCAACGCCCGGGCACGTGCCTGCTGCAGGTTGGGCCCGTTACTGACCTGAAGGTAGCGCTGCAAGGCTGACTGGGTATCGCCCATCTTCTCTTCGATCAGACCCAGATAGAACTGCAGGGTGTCATTGTCCGGGTTGCCCTCCAGCAGGTCGAGAATCAAACCATGACTTTGCGGCAGCCGGTTATTGTCGAGCAGGAGCAGTGCGAAGTAGTACTGTAACTGGCTGTCATCCGGGTGCTCTTCGAGCAATGCACGAATTTCCTCCGTCGCTGACTTCGGTTTATTCAGATCGAACAGCAGTTGTGCCCGCTGGATACGCAGTTGCTTATGGTCCGGAGTCTCATCCAGGGCGGCTTCCACCGCCTTGAGTGCCTCGTTGGCCTGTCCTCTGCGACGCAGGATCTCCGCTTTTTGCAGAACCAGCTCTGACTGGGCCGGTTCTACCGCGAGCCCTTGTTCCAGTAGCTCCAGGGCACCATCCTGATCGCCGATGCGACGCTTAAGCAGGGCACGGGTCAGGAGCAGATCCAGCCGCTCAGGCTCTGCCCGGGAGTACTCTGCCAACAGTTGCTCATACACGGCGGCGGTTTGCGGCGGCAGTTCTGCGCTTTTGCTACCGATTAAAAGCACCGCTTCCGTGTTGTCATCCGCCAGCACCTGCTTGAGTAATGGCAGCGCTTCGTCGAAGCGCTGTTCGCTGATCAGAATGTTGGTACGAATGTGCAATGGCTCGGGATTGTCGGGCGCGGCGCGACTCCAGAGTTCGGCGGCCTGAAGCACCGCGTCACTGTCGCGCAGAAACTGAGCTATACGGGTAGCGCGCTCGGCCACATCGGCATCGCCGGTGGTCCGCGCCTGATGCAGGTAGAACTCCAGCGCCTGATCAAACTGGTGACGCTGACCGGCGATTTCAGCCGCCAGCAGCTCAAATACCGACTCGCGGTTGAGCTCCCCGGGTTGATACGTCACCGGGTCGGGTTCGGTGGGTGTGGTGGGTGCCTGTGTCGATACCGTGCCGGCGCAGCCGGTGAGCAGGGCGAGCAGGCTAAGCGTCAGGAGGCCAGTCGTTCTCATAATCCGTTCTGATCCAGATGGCAAAAAGCCACTATAGTAGATGCGCGGTGTCATTGTCATTGCCGTGCTGACTCACTTAATCAGCGGCGCGTTAAGGTGTATGATGTCGCGCTTGTCTGTTTAGGGTAGTGCGAACCACATTCTATGGCGTTGCTGGCATTAGGGATCAACCACAAGACCGCGCCGGTCGAGGTACGTGAGCGGGTCGCATTTGCGCCTGAGCAACTCGGCGAGGCGATGTGCGGTGCCCGTGAACACGCGCGTCTGCAGGAAGTTGCTATCCTCTCGACCTGCAACCGTACCGAGCTGTACTGCGCCACTGATCTGGAAAGTACGCGTCAGGTGCTGGAATGGATCGGCAGGTATCACGGGCTGGATCCAGACGAGCTGGAAAAGTGCAGTTACGTTTATCGTGACGAGGCCGCAGTCCGGCATATGATGCGTGTCGCCTGTGGGCTGGATTCGCTGGTGCTGGGCGAGCCACAGATTCTGGGTCAGCTGAAGACCGCCTTCAGCCTCTCCCAGGAAGCCGGAATGGTGGGGGCTGAGCTGGGGCGGCTGTTTCAGCACACCTTCTCCATCGCCAAGCAGGTTCGTACGGAAACCGCCATTGGTCAGAATCCGGTATCGGTGGCGTACGCGGCCGTGAGCCTGGCTCAGCATATCTTTGCCGATCTGGGCGAGAGTCGGGCACTGTTGATCGGTGCCGGCGAAACCATCGAGCTGGTGGCACGCCACCTGAAGCAGGCCGGTGTACACTCGATCACCGTGGCGAACCGCACGCTGACACGTGCCAGTGCCCTGGCGGAAGAGGTCGGCGGCGAGGCAATTGAACTCTCCGCCATGCCGGATGCACTCCCCCAGGCCGATATTCTGATCTCATCCACAGCGTCACAACTGCCCATACTGGGTAAAGGGGCTGTGGAGACCGCGCTCAAGAAACGCAAACATCGTCCCATGTTTATGGTTGATATTGCCGTACCCCGGGATATTGAACCCCAGGTGGCGGAGCTGGATGATGTCTACCTCTACACGGTTGATGACCTGACCGAGGTTATTGAAGAGAACCAACGCTCCCGTGAATCGGCCGCCGCCGACGCCGAATCCATAATCGAAGCCGGTGCCCATGCCTTTCTGGCGCGGCTGCGTGAGTTAGAAGCGGTTGATACGCTGACCGCACTGCGTCAGCAGGGGCAGGCGATCGCTGATGTGGAGCTGGATAAGGCGCTGCATCAACTGGCCCAGGGGCGTGATCCCGAAGCCGTTCTGCGCCAGATGGCGCGCGGCATCACCAACAAAATGTTGCATCAGCCTACTGTTCAGCTGCGCAAGGCTTCAGCCGAGGGGCGTAGCGAATTTGCCTCCGTTGCCCAGGAGCTGTTTCAGCTCGGTGATAACCCCTCCGGCGACAACTGACGGACCCATCCATGAAAGAATCTATTCAGAGCAAGCTGGAAAAGCTGTGCGACCGCTATGAGGAGCTCTCAGCTCTGTTGAGCGAACCCGAGGTGATCACCAATCAGGATCGGTTTCGTGACTACTCGCGGGAGTACGCCGAGCTTGAGCCGGTGGTCAAGACATTTGGTGACTGGCGTCAGGCACAGGATGATCTGACTGAAGCTCAGGCGATGCTGGAGGATGCCGATCCAGATCTACGCGAAATGGCGCGGGAGGAGATCGACAGTGCCCGCGAGGCGATCGAGCAGCTTGAGGCTGAGTTGCAGATCCTGCTGTTGCCAAAGGATCCTAACGACGGGCGGAACGTCTTTCTGGAGGTTCGCGCTGGTACCGGTGGTGATGAAGCGGCGATTTTTGCCGGGGATCTGTTCCGCATGTATTCGCGCTATGCCGAGCAGCGGGGCTGGCGTGTGGAAGTGATCAGCGCCAGTGAAGGTGAGCACGGCGGTTATAAAGAGATTATCAGCCGGGTGGTTGGTGAGTCTGTCTATGCCCGGCTTAAGTTTGAATCCGGGGCTCATCGGGTACAGCGGGTACCGGAAACCGAATCTCAGGGGCGTATTCATACCTCGGCCTGTACCGTTGCTGTGATGCCTGAGCTGGATGAGACCGCCGCCGTTGAGATCAATAAAGCTGATCTGAGAATTGATACCTTCCGCGCCTCCGGGGCCGGTGGTCAGCACGTTAACAAAACGGACTCCGCAATCCGTATCACCCACATTCCCACCGGTGTGGTGGTGGAGTGCCAGGAGGAACGGTCGCAACACAAGAACCGCGCCAAGGCGATGGGACTGCTCGCCTCACGGTTGCAGCAGGCGGAGACCGACCGGCAGAACGCGGCCCAGGCCAGTACCCGTAAAAGCCTGGTGGGCTCCGGGGATCGCTCGGAGCGGATCAGAACCTACAACTTCCCCCAGGGCCGGGTCACTGATCATCGCATCAACCTGACGCTGTACAAGCTTTCTGAGGTGGTGCAGGGTGATTTGGATGCGGTCATTGATCCGCTGCTCCAGGAGCATCAGGCAGAGCAGCTCGGCGCACTGTCCGCAGAAGGGTGATACCCGGTGACTGATCAAGCGTTGACGATCGCCCGGGCGCTGGAGCTTGCGCAGCGTATCGACTCGGACAGTGCGCGTCTTGATGCGGAGCTGTTGCTCTGTCATGTGCTGTCCAAACCGCGCAGTTATCTGTTCACCTGGCCCGAACGGGTTCTTGATCCTACCGATGCGGCTCAATTCAAGGCATTGCTGACGCGGCGTATAGCCGGCGAGCCGGTGGCTCACCTGACCGGCACCAGAGAGTTCTGGACACTGCAACTTGAAGTTTCGCCGGATACCCTGATCCCCAGGCCCGACACGGAAACGCTGGTTGAGGCCGCTCTGGCGGCCCTGCCCGATGGCAACTATCGTGTGGCGGACCTGGGGACAGGGAGCGGCGCCATTGCTCTGGCGCTGGCCAGTGAGCGCTCCGGCTGGCAGATCTATGCCACGGACCGGGTGCGATCAGCGGTGGCGCTGGCATCCCGAAACCGTGATCGGCATCAGCTTGCCAATGTCCAGGTGCTGGAGGGGAGTTGGTGTGAGCCCCTTGAAGGCCAGTTTGATCTGATTGTATCCAACCCTCCCTATATCGATGAAAAGGATCCTCATCTCAGTCAGGGGGATGTGCGCTTTGAGCCCGCCTCGGCGCTAGTCGCGCCTGATCAGGGGCTGGCGGATATCCGTTTGATTGCCAGCCAAAGCCGCGACAAGCTGGTCAAGGGTGGCTGGTTGATACTGGAGCACGGGTTTACACAGGCGCAGGCGGTTTCTGACATCCTGGCCCGGTTGGGCTACGTTAATATCGAGACCTTGCATGATCTGGGTGGACAGCCCCGCGTGACACGTGGCTGCTGGCAACCCGGCGGGAAGGATAAGGAGTAACAGGTGTTATCGGACCAGCAGTTGCTGAGATACAGCCGGCAGATCATGTTGCCAGAGGTGGAGATCGAGGGTCAGGAAGCCTGGTTGAATAGTCGCGTACTGGTCGTCGGACTAGGTGGGCTGGGCAGCCCGGCGGCGATCTATCTCGCGTCTGCAGGTGTCGGTCACCTGGTTCTGGTTGATGATGACCATGTCGACCTGACCAACCTGCAGCGTCAGATCGTGCACACCACTGAACGGGTGGGCGAGTCCAAAGTGGCTTCGGCTGCACAGACGCTGGGGGCGCTGAACCCTGAAATCCGCATTGATCAGATCGACCGGCGTCTCGGCGGTGAGGCCCTGGTTGAGCAGGTTTCCAGGGCGGATCTTGTAGTGGACTGCTCCGATAATTTTACCACTCGGTTTGCGTTGAACCGGGCCTGTGTTGCCACCGGTACGCCGCTGGTATCGGGCGCGGCCATCCGCTTTGATGGTCAGATCAGCGTGTTTGATCCCCGGGTTGAAGAGGCGCCCTGCTATCAATGCCTCTATCGCGAGGGCGAGGACGAAAACCTGAGTTGTGCCGAGTCCGGGGTGTTTGCGCCGCTGGTTGGTATCATCGGCTCGATGCAGGCGGCTGAAGCGCTCAAGGTGTTGGCCGGTGTCGGTGAGCCGCTGGTTGGACGTTTACTGTTGCTCGATGGTAAACGAATGGAGTGGCGAGCCCTCAAGCTGCGGCGTGATCCCGCGTGCCCGGTCTGCTCGGCGCCCCGGCCTAATCAATAAACAAGCCCGTTAAACGAGGTGACTGGTATGCAAAGCGAACAGGCATTGATCGAGAAGCTGGAGCGAGAGGTTAAGTTTATTGCACTGGTGGGGGCAAGCGACAAACCGCATCGGGCCAGTTATCGGGTCATGGAGTTTCTGTTACGCCAGGGTTATCTGGTGATCCCGGTTAACCCCAAGCTGGCGGGGCAAAATTTGCTGGGCCAGCCGGTGGTCGCGAAACTGTCCGATATCGGTACCCATATCGATATGGTCGATATCTTCCGTAACTCGGAAGATGCCGGTGAAGTTGTGGATGACGCCATCGCGGCGGGTGCCGGTGCCGTCTGGATGCAGCTTGGGGTTATCAATGAGTCAGCTGCGCGACGGGCCAAAGAGGCGGGGCTGGATGTAGTAATGGATCGCTGCCCGGCGATCGAGTGGCATCGGCACTGAGCCCTCAGCCCTCAGCGCAGAACATCGCTATCAGCGACCCAGCATCATCTCTCGAATACGGCGGTCTTCCGCGCAACGTTTGGCGTAGGTGATTAAATCCGGCGCGCAATTAACCCCTTCCAGGTCATCCGGCAGTGGCGTTCCTGAGTGGATCAGGAAATGAACCAGTGCCTGGTGATCTTTTTCCAATGCCTGAGTGAGAAGGCTCGCGTCGTTCAGGTCTGCTCCGTATTCGTTCAGGCGGCTCAAGTGCAGCATCAATGACTCGGGGCTGCAGTGCTCAAAACACCAGTGTACTACTGTGCGTTGTTCAAAGGTCTGATTCGGGTCGGCTCCCGCCTGAAGCAAGGTGGTGATCAAGCCCAGACTGTTTTCCCGTTGGCGCAGGGCGATCACTATGTAAGGCTCGCCAGTTGCCGCGAAGTAGCAGGGCTCAGGCAATTGAGTCATCACCCATTCGAGTGACGTAGCTTGGCCTGCTTCTAGACTGATCTCGATAGCATTGAGTGGGTCAGACAGGGGGGCTAACAGGGTCTGCGGCGTAAACTTACCGTTTAAGCGGGCAAGACGATCCCGGTCACCCTGACGCAGGGCTTCGACCAGCCGGTCGGTACGTTTTTGGCGAATGAGGCTCAACATCTTGAAACTATTCCGGGTTCAGGAACCGCAGCAGCTATCGCTGGTTGGCTCTTTGTAAAACAGTTGACGCAGCGGTTTGATGATCAGTACGGCTAACACGACGCCTGCCAGCGCCTTTATCCACAGTGCGGTCTCCGAATGCTCACCCAGCGGTGGCAGGCTCAGCATGTCGGTGGTCAGGAACGCGTTGGTGGTCAATGCCAGCGCCAGAGCCGTGGCGATAATGCCGAAAAGATAGAGTACAACCGTCCGCACGCCCAACTCGCGAATTAAAAGTCCCACCGATGCGATGTTGGTGGCCGGGCCGACCAGCATGAAGAGCAGGACTGCGCCCGGTGAAAGTCCCGCCCAGAGCATGATTGCGGCTATGGGCGTGGATGCGGTGGCGCAGATATAGAGCGGCAGGCTCAATAGCAAAATCAGCAGCATTACCCAGAGGCTGTCGCCCTGTTCGCTCAGGGCTGCCGGATCGACAAATGAACCCACCAGAGCGGCCAGAACCAGACCAAACAGCAGCCAGTATTTGATGTCATCCAGTAGGTCCAGCAGTGCCGGGTAAAAGCCTTCCGGCTCACTCTCTTTGTTTTTACTGGCGCAGCAATCGGTGGCGTTACCCGCGTTGGCGGTTTTCGAGCAGCCGCTACTCGTCTGTACTGATGAAGCATTGCCGGTGTTTGTGTCACCGCTAACCAACACCAGTAATCCGGTCGCGATGGCGCTGAAAATGGCCGCTATGGGACGGATAATCGCCATAATCGGGCCCAGCAGTGCGTAGCTCACCGCGATAGAGTCGACGCCGGTTTCCGGGGTGGCGATCAAAAAGGAGGTTGTCGCCGGGCGGCTGGCACCGGCCCGATGTAATCCGATCGCTGCCGGTAGTACGCCGCAGGAGCATAACGGCAAGGGGGCGCCGATCAGGGCACCACGGAACACAGGCCCGGCTCCGGTACCGCCCAGCCAGCGCTGGACCAGCCGGGTCGGCAGCACGCCTTTCAGCAGGGCCGCGAGGGCAAGGCCCAGCAGAAGCCAGATCGCGGTGTCCAGATACAGGTCCATCAGTGTCTGCAGGAACTGCATGATAAAGTCAGTCATCTGCAACTCCTCAATAGGGTTAGACCACGCCCAGTAGCCGGATCAGATAGATACTGATGCTCAGTGTAACCACGGAGCCCAAGGTTGTGGTCAGTACCACGTTAGCGGCGAGCTTGGCATTGGCACCCATCGCTTTGGCCATGATGAAGCTGGCAGCGGCGGTGGGGCTTGCGAACAGCACCATCAATATTGCCAGATCCTGGCCTTCAAAGCCCAGTAGCCAGGCGATGGGGGTCAGGATGGCAGGTAAAAGTACCAGTTTGATCAAGGTGGCCCAGAATGAGCTGCCCGAGGTTTCACGCAGGCTTTTGAGGTCCAGAGAACCGCCAATGGCGAGCAATGCCAAGGGTAATGTCAGGTCGGCGAAGTAATCACCGGTCCGGCTGAGCAACTGAGGTAGCTCGGTGCCGAAGTAGGAGAAGGGGAGGGCAAATACCACGGCGAGAATCAGCGGGTTGCGTGCAATTTCAATAAAGGTCTGCTTCAGGCTGACTCCGTCGGAACGCTTAAGCGGAAGGGTCAGGCAGATAATGGCCAATACATTGTAGAGCGGGATGATCAGCGCAAGCACCAGTGAGGCCTGTGCCAGTCCTGGCTGGCCAAACAGGTTGAAGCTGACCGCCAGACCCACGATGCCGTAATTGCTGCGAAAAGCACCTTGGATAAAGCTGGCCAGGTCTTCCGGCACTTTAATCCAGATACTGCCCGCCCACCAGATGAGGATGTAGGTGACCAGTGTACTGGCCAGTACATAGCCCAGCAGATGGGGATTGAACATGGCGTGGAAGTCCATCCGCGCAATGGATAGAAACACCAGCGCCGGAAGTGTCAGCGTAAAAACCAGTTTGGAAGCGGTATTAACGAAATTCTCGTTGATGATCCGCAGGCGGAGCAGAAAGTACCCGAGGAAAAGAATGAAGAATATCGGCGCAACAATCTGGCCGGTAAAGACCAGGGTTTCTAGATACAGATTCAAAGGGACTCCCAAAACAGACCGACAGGAGTCGCTAGTTTACCGGAAGCGGCCCGACTCGCGCAGGTGGGCCTGTGCAACGACTAGGTATGCAATTTGGGATAATCAAACCATTGAACCGCTCCACACCCCTCCGAGAGCTCACTCCAACCGAGTACGTTCAGCATCAGGTGCTGAACCGCGGAGGTCGGAAAATGTGGAGTCGGCGTTGCGCTAAGATAAGCACCCAGCTCCGCGAGACCGGGGTTATGCCCTACCAGCAGAATACTGGAGAGCGAGTCAGGCTGCCCCTGAAGCAGGTTGAGTAATGTCTCCCAGCAGGCCTCGTACATTTCTGGAATAGCCATGCACCGTTCATCCGCCAGGTTCAGCGTTTGCGCCAGTGAACGTGCGGTAACAGCTGTGCGAGTGGCGCCACTGTAGTAGAGGCGCCCGGGGATCAGGCCCATCGCCTTTACGCGCGCGGCCATCAGCGGCAGGTCGCGTTCTCCGCGGGGGTTGAGTGGTCGGTCAAAATCGCGCAGGTCGGGGTTGTCCCAGCTCGATTTGGCATGGCGAATCAAAGTGAGCTGCTTCATTGTTATCGGTGTCCTTGCAGCCAGTCGGTCCCCTCAGTATACCCCGCTTTTCGGAAATGATAGCCCGTATGTGTTGATCTTGGTCTAAAGACGGGCTCTTGGGATTGTGTGGCTCGGAAGTCGATGGCCGAAGAAGAAAAGGCCCAACCCTGCCAGGGTAAAACCGGCTCCCAGATAAAGCCCCTGGCTGAGCGGCTCATCATTGAACAGGTGGCCGATCAACAGGGCGAATACCGGAGTCATCAGGGTGACAAGCGCCACGGTGCTGGCATGAAGGTGCTTGAGCACAAAGAAATAAGATACAAAGCCCAGCAATGAACCGATCAGTGCCAGATAAATCACGGACCAGAACGAGCGGCTGGCCGGGTCTAGCGGTTGCCAGTTTGCCCCCATCAGATACCAGGTTAACGCGTAACAGGGGATGGATAGCAACAAAGCACCCACCGTTTGCGCCAGGGGATCCAGTCCGGCGTTCTGCTGTTTAACCAGCACGCCGCTCAGGCTGAACAGGGAGACGCCCAGTACCAGCAGTAAAAGCCCTGGCAGGCTGTCGGGGCCGACGATTACATCATCGCGGAAAATCACCGCCAGCCCCCCAAGAGCGAGCAGGCAGGCAATCCAGCGGTAGGGTGGAAAACGCTCTTCGTTAAACAGCAGGCGGCTAAAAAGAGCCGATAGAATGGGGGCCAAGCCAAACAGAACCGATATCAGCCCCGACGGTATGAAACGTGCGGCCAGGTACACACTGCACATGGCCCCATATACCCCCAGGGTGGCACAGCCGTAGGACTTGAACGACACCCCCGTCATCGGCAGACGTTGGCCGCGCAGCTTGAGAATCACCCAGCCAACACTGGCCGCCAGCAGCATCCGCAACCCGGCCGCAGCAACCGGGTCGATGCTTTCGCCGCTCCAGGCAATAGTGATCGGCGTCGTGGACCAGATAATCACGACCGTGAGGTAGGCTGCCGGTACCAGCAAGGGAAGGCTCCATCCGTCAGGTATATAACAGGCGTTGGGTAAATACGCCAATAAAAAGGGGCCCGACGCAGTCCCGCGTCAGGCCCCATGCTGGAGATCTTGAAACTTTAACTCAACCAAGATGGCGCGAATTGACCGCACCGTCAATCGGCTCAATAAGAACAGAGAGTTGCAGTTTTTCGAGGTTGTCGCCAGATCTATCAATATCCCTTGCAGCGGCGTGCTAGCCAGTGATCCAGAGAAACGGCTCCGGCACCCCGTGTCATCAGCAACAGCAATACGGTGGCCCAGACACCGTGGGTTGGATAGGCACCGGGGTATACAAACAGTTGAATCACTGCGGTTATTATAAGCAGGGCCAGCGCCGAGAACCGGGTGGCAAATCCGGCCAGTAACAGAAGTGGGAATATGTGCTCGGCCAGGGTGGCCAGGGTTGCAGCCCATTCCACCGGGATCAGAGGCAGTGCGTACTCCTCACGAAACAGAAACAGCGTTGAGGGTGCGAAGCTGGGCCAGCCCAGCTCGAAACGCCCGGCCACCACATCGACGGCGAACCCCTGTATTTTGGTCTGTCCTGAGGTCCAGAAGATGGCTGCGATAGAGAATCGCGCAAGCAGCAGAATCAGCGTCTCGGGTATGCTGGCGAGCGTGCGGTGCGCAGTTTTTATCAATGTTACAGCGTTCATAAGGGCTACCTTTGGATGGGCTGAATTGAGGTCAGCGCGCCTTGTGAGAGCAGGTGTAGTAGCAGTGAACGAGTGGAGGGTGTTAACCGGGTCTCTTTTACCGCGTGCAGCGTCTCGATCCGGTCGACATCAGTGCCAGAGAGCGGCAGTACCAGTACCTCCATGGCTGGGCGCACGATCAGTGCAGCCTGGGCGCGCTGCAACTGAATCGATGACAGGGAGCCTCGTCCATGATGTGCGGCCCAGATTGAAACACTGGCAAACGCCGACCGATAGATTTGAGCTGAAGGGTGAAAGCCCACAGTCACGGTTGCGTCCACACTGATTTCATTAAGCCTTGAGATACCCTCATCTTCTGAGAGCGGGGCGGCGTCGGCGGCATCGTAGGCGACGCCCCGGAGCCACTCCAGCCTCGCTACATCGGCAAGATAGGGAAGGCTTACGGCTGGCTCGAAGCTGCTAATAAAGTCAGGAAAGGCTGCGCCGTACTCGGACAGGATCGGTGTTTTGGGCAGCGCCTGGTCGACAAAAGCCAGGGCCATGGCCCGGAAAAACGGAGTACCGACCAGTTGCAGGGTCACTTCGAAGCGTGCACTCAGGGCGTCAATCAGGGAGACCACCACGTTGTTGCGATACACGTTAAAACGCTGTGTTACAGACGTGCTGTTCCAGCTGCACAGATCGCCGGGCGGCGGCTGTTCGGGGTCGAGGAGTGCGCTTGTGAATGTTTGACTGACAGTGTTCATAGCGCCGGCTCCCGATGCAGGTCACGCTGTATACTGGCGGCCTGCAGTGCCTCGTCTGCCAGCGTTGTCAGAGAGGGCAGATTGCCATCGCGCTCAATCAATGTCGGTTTTGGGCCGCAACGCTCAAGTGTCTGTCGGTAGAGTGTCCAGACCGCCTTCGCGACTGGCGCATCATGGCTGTCGATTAAGAGTGGAGCGCCCAGGTCATCCTGGTCACGACTGAAGCCCGCCAGATGTATCTCTCCGATACGGTCCAGCGGCAGAGCGTTTATGTAATGCGCGCTGTTCCAGCCGTGATTGATGCAGCTGACATAGACATTGTTTATATCGAGTAGCAAGCCGCAGCCGGTGCGCTGAAGGACCTCGTTGATGAATTCGGTTTCCGCCATCTGCGAAGATCGGTACTGGAGGTATGTGGCAGGATTCTCCAGCAGCATCTGACGCTTCAGGTACGTTTGAGTCTGGTCGATATGGTCACAGACCTGCTGCAGACGCGCCTGTGTGTAGGGCACCGGGAGCAGGTCGTTCAGAAAACAGCCGCTGTGGGTGGACCAGGCCAGGTGTTCGGAGAAACATTCTGGTTGATGGCGCTCCAGGAGTTCGCTGAGCCGCTTGAGGTGAGCTATATCCAGATCCGCGTCGCCCCCGATCGATAGCCCCACACCGTGGACGGAGAGCTGATAGTGTTCATGAATCCGGCTCAGGTAGTGGTGACCGGGGCCCCCGGCCATCATATAGTTTTCGGCATGGACTTCCACGAACTGCAGCGGCGGGCGCTGGGTCAGGATGGCCTCAAAGTGTTCCGGTTTGAGACCGATACCAACGGAGTCCAGACGCGAGGCTGGGCGGGTAACCTGTATGACCGGAGGGCTGGCAGCAAGGTTATTCATAGGGAAACCTCGGGCCCGGTCCGAGACCGGGCCTTGATTGAGTCTGATTAAGACATGGTTTCTTCAAAGGCTTCCAGTTGCCCATGCCCGGTGGGAGAGGTCTTGGACTCCATCTGGGTGCAGGTGCCAGCCGGAACCAGTTTCCAGGCATTGCCCTGATGGTCCCGCTTTGAAGTGCCCGCACAGGTCGTACCGGGACCCGCTTTGCAGTCGTTTTGGCCCTTGAGTGCCACGCCGTAGCACTTCTCCATCTCCTTATCCATGCCGTGATTGTCGGCAGAGACATGTACAGAGGTCAGGCCCAGTGCCGCGCCCATGGCGAATGCGAGTGATGTGGCGGCGCTTTTGGATTGAATGCGTGTAACAGACATGATCTTTCTCCTGATTGAACTTTCCGATTCCAGAAGCGCGTCAAAGCCGCTTCCTGTGAACTGAGTCGCAGGAGAAATCGAATCCTTACAGGCGGTTTTTTATTTTCTTGCAAAAAAAGCCCGGACAGTGCCGGGCTTCGAGGGATGAGTGTTTGGGTATCAGCGTTTGGATCTGTCTTCGTCCTCATGCTGTTTTAGCTCAGGGGAGGACTCGGCAGGTGCTTCCGCGCCCGGGACGTCTGACGTCGACGGCTGTTCCCTTTCGCTTCGGCGGCGCTCCCATTCCGACGCTTCCACTTCCGGCATACCAATCATCTCTCCGCCTACCTCGATATCCTCGCCGGCCGCAGACAGCTCATGTTCGGGTGTTTTCTTCTCCTCTTTAGAGGCATCATCCCCCCAGGCTTCAACCCACTCGTCCGGGAAGATATCCTCAATGGTACTGGATTTCTCTTCCTCCACATCCAGGCGAGGGTCGAACTCCCGGGATACCTGGGTTTCCGGCATCGTCGCCACATAATGTTCCTGGGCGGTGACCGGAATAGGCGGCATCAGCTTCTGACGATAACGGACGTAGATTGTGAGCAGGACCAGCAGGATCGCAAAGCCGATAAACATGGTTGCCGGTTGGAATGCTTCCATCAGCATGGAACCGGCCACCGGGCCGATAATGCTGCCGATGCCGTAGCTCAGCATCAACGCCGAGCTCGCTGCCACTCGGGCGCTGCTGTCGATGCGGTCATGGGTGAGTGCAACGGATAGCGAATTGACCAGAGAGAGTAGACCCAGTAGCGCGGCCATCAGTATCAGTCTGAGGATAAAAGGCAGGTCTACGGTGAGTGCCACGCCGATGCTGATGAACGAGCCAACAATCGTTATAACCAGCATCACCGAGCTGCGCTGAACCCGGTCACAGATCCAACCGATGGGCCAGGCCAGCAGCAGGGCGGTTAATACAGAGGCGGTCATGACCTGTGAGACCTGAGCGATGCTCATCTGTGTCAGGCTGCCAAACAGCGGTGCCAGGGAGTAGTAGCTGCCCAGCATAATGCCGCCGGTGAAGGCGCAGGTCAGGCCCAAGGGTGCCTCTCGGTAGAGTGCGAGCAATGACATCTTAGGACCGGGCTCGATAACCGGGGATTGCATCCGCGACAGCGTCAGCGGAATGATTGCCGCGAGCAGCACCAGGCCCGCGGCGGTAAAGGGTACCGGACTTGTGGTTTCGCTGTAGCCCACCGATAGCTGAGCCAGCGTTGAGGAACCATACGCAGCCACTTGATACAGCGCGAACAGGGTGGCGCGGTTGTTGTTGGTTGCGACAGCGCTGAACCAGCTCTCGATAATCACGTACAGGCCCGCAGCGGTAATGCCCCCCACAAACCGTAAAAGCGCCCAGAAGTAGACCGAGTCGAGCAGTGGGTAGCTGATCGAGGCCATGGCGGTCAGCGCCGCGAATGCGGCGAAAGTCCGGATATGGCCAACCTTGGCCACCAGACTGGTGCAGTAATGCGAGCCCACGGCGAAGCCGATCGAGTAGCAGACCATGACGAAACCCACCTGGGTGGGCGGGACGCCTTCGGCACCAAGGCGGACACCGAGATAGGTCAGAAGATAAGCATTACCGCTGATGACCAGCATCAGACTGATAAACAGGGCAGAGAGGGAAATAACGATCAGGCGCACGGTCAGACTCCGTCCTTACCAATGTGAATGAATACGACCTGCCCGGTCGAGTATCTGTGTGCAGATGCGAAATTTAATAGTAGCAGGTTACGATGACAGCGGTGGTCTTATATGGGGTGTGACCGGCGGCCTTCCTGGCCACCGGTCAGGGGGCTAGCCGCCCAGGTAGGCTTTACGAACCGCATCATGCGTCAAGAGCGCTTCACCGGTATCGCTCATGACCACACGACCATTCTCCAGCACGTAGCCCCGGTCAGCGATTTTCAGTGCCTGGTGCGCGTTCTGTTCGACGAGAAATATCGTCACCCCTTCATCCCGCAGTTTTTCGATGATTTCGAATATCTGCTGAATGATGATGGGGGCCAGCCCCAGTGATGGTTCGTCCAGCAGAAGCAGTCGAGGATGGCTCATTAATGCCCGGCCGATCGCCAGCATCTGCTGCTCGCCCCCGGACATGGTGCCGCCGCGTTGGTGGTAACGCTCCTGCAGCCGGGGAAACAGTCCCAGAACATGCTGTAGCTGAGCTTCGTAGGTGGACTTGTCACTGAAGTAAGCCCCCATGTGCAGGTTTTCGGCCACGGTCAGCCCCGGGAAAATGCGCCGGCCTTCCGGTACCACGGCCAGTCCCTTGCGCATGATCAAGGAGGTGGGCATCTGGGCAATTGTCTCGCCCTCGAACAAAATCTCACCGGACGACGCCTGAGGCGAACCGCAGACGGTCATCATCAATGTGGTTTTTCCGGCCCCGTTGGCACCGATCAGCGTGACGATCTCACCCTGATTAACGGTGATTGAAACGTCATGGAGAGCCTGGATCTGGCCGTAGTGTGTATTTACATTTTTGAGTTCAAGCATGTTTAGCTCTCCCCCAGGTAGGCTTTAATAACATCGGGATTCTCTTTGACATCCATCGGCGACCCATCCGCCAGTGGGGTGCCCTGCGCGATCACGTAGATGTGATCGGAGATTCCCATGACCAGGCCCATATCGTGCTCGATCAGCAGCACGGATATCTCATGCTCATCCCGCAGTCGGATGATCAGTTCATCCAGCTCCTTGGTTTCCTTGGGGTTGAGGCCCGCAGCGGGCTCATCCAGCATCAGAAGCTCCGGCTGAGTTACCATGCAGCGTGCGATCTCCAGCTTGCGCTGCTGACCGTAAGCCAGATATCCCGCCTCACGGTTGGCGTGCTCAAGCAGATCGACCTCTTCCAGCCAGTAGATCGCCCGGTCCATCGCTTCCTGCTCCAACCGTTTGTACCCCGGGGTTTTGAGCATGCCGGAGAGCAGGTTGGTGTTGAGGTGGCGGTGCTGAGCCACCAGCATGTTCTCGATCACGGTCATCCGTTTGAACAGACGCACGTGCTGAAACGTGCGCACCAGCCCTTTGCGGGAGATCTGGAAATCCTTGAGTCCGGCGAGTTGCTCACCGCGAAACAGAATGCTGCCATCCGTCGGGATATAGAAGCCGGACAGGCAGTTAAAGACCGTAGTTTTACCGGCCCCGTTGGGGCCGATGATGGATACGATCTGACGGTTTTTGACCTTCAGATTGACCTCGTTAACCGCGAGCAGACCACCGAAGCGCATGGTCAGCTCGTTTACATCAAGCAGTAACTGACTCATTGTTGTTTCAACTCCAGGTGGGGACGCTTCATCGGCACCAGGCCCTGGGGACGCCAGCGCATCATCAGTACCATCAGCAGACCGAACATCAGCATCCGGTACTCGGAAAACTCGCGGGCCAACTCCGGCAAAATCGTCATCACGATGGCCGCACAGATCACGCCCACCTGAGAGCCCATGCCGCCCAGAACCACAATGGCCAGAATGATTGCTGATTCGATAAAGATGAACGATTCCGGGCTGATAAAGCCCTGACGCGCGGCAAAGAAACACCCGGCGAAACCGGCCGTAGATGCACCCAGCGTGAACGCGGAGAGTTTGATCACGGTACGGTTCAGGCCCAATGAGCGACAGGCGATCTCATCTTCACGCAGCGCCTCCCAGGCGCGGCCGATCGGCATCCGCATCAACCGATTGATCAGGTAAAGCACGATCAGTACCAGTACCACGGCGATCAGATAGAGGAAGATTACCTTCTGGCTGCTGTCGTAATCGATCCCGAAGAACTCGTGGAAACTCTGCGAGCCCTCGCTGACCCGTCGGCTGAACTCAAGCCCGAACAGGGTTGGCTTTTCGATACCGGAGATACCGTTGGGGCCACCGGTCAGGTCGGTCCAGTTATTGAGCAGGATACGGATGATTTCACCAAAGCCCAACGTGACGATCGCCAGATAGTCGCCCCGCAGGCGCAGGACCGGGAAGCCGAGAATAAAGCCAAAGAAGGCGGCAAGCATGGCGGCGATCGGCAGACAGACCCAGAACGAGAGTCCGAAGTATTCCGACAGCAGGGCGTAGGTGTACGCGCCCACCGCGTAGAAGGCCACATAGCCCAGATCGAGAAGGCCGGCCAGACCCACAACGATATTGAGGCCCAGGCCCAGCATGATGTAGATCAGCGTCAGCGTAGCCAGATCGACAGCGCCCCGGGACACCATGAACGGCCAGATCAGCATCCCGACGATCAGCGCCGAGAACGCCCAGGGCTTGATAACACGCCATTTGGATTCTTCCGGCTTGAGGGCGGCCAGGTTGGGTTTGGGCATCCGGCCGAAAAACGCATCAATCTGCGGTGAAAACAGCTGAACGAAGAAGACCAGTGCGATACCGGCGATAATCCAGATCCAGCGCTCTGCATCGGCACCCTGAACAGTGAGGGCTGTGCCTTCCGCGTTCAGTTGGACGCCCAGCATCAGACAGGTCAGTACCAGGGTGATACCGGCTGCAAAAACGGCATTGTACAAAGTTCCGCGCATCAGACTTTCTCCACCTCCGGTTTACCCAGAATGCCGGTGGGCCGGAACAGAAGAATCAGCACCAGCAGACTGAAAGCCACCACATCTTTGTATTCAGACGGGAAATAAGCGGCGGTGAGCGCTTCGGTCACGCCCAGAATCAGGCCCCCCAGCATGGCACCTGGAATTGAGCCGATACCACCCAGAACCGCTGCCGTGAAAGCTTTAAGACCCGCGATAAACCCGATAAATGGATTCACGACGCCGTAATAGAGCCCAAGCAGCAGGCCTGCAACAGCAGCGAGTGCGGCACCAATCACAAAGGTCATGGCGATGATGCGGTTGGTGTCGATTCCCAGCAGGTTGGTCATGCCGATATCTTCGGCACAGGCGCGACAGGCTCGGCCCATCCGGGATCGGGAGATGAACAGCGTCAGTACCGTCATCGAGATCAGGGTGACCACCCAGATCAGCAACTGCATCCAGGAGATAGTGACCTGGAAGGTTTCCAGAGAGCCGAACTCGACCAGAGAGCCGGAGACCAGCGGCGGCATGGCGACATCCCGGGATCCCTGGGCCAGAACCACATAGTTCTGCAGGAATATGGACATGCCGATTGCCGAAATCAGGGCGATCAAGCGATTGGAACCGCGCAATGGTCGGTAGGCGACCCGCTCGATGGCCCAGCCGTAACTGCTGGCCACAACCATGGCCACCACTAGGGCGATAAATAGAACAACGGGAAGGGCGACCATGCCCATGCCCAGCAGGCCCGTGATCACGATAAACGCGACATAGGAGCCGATCATATAGATCTCGCCGTGAGCGAAGTTGATCATGCCAATGATGCCGTAGACCATTGTGTAGCCAATGGCGATCAGGGCATAAGTCGAGCCGATAGTCAGTCCATTGATGATCTGCTGCAGAAAATAAAGGCTGGCTTCAGTCATCGATACATTACCAGTAGATAAACAGATACCCCTGGCCGAAGGCGCAGGGGTATTGAGTTCAGTGAGGAACCGTCAGGGATTACTGAGCGGCAGTTTTTGAACCGTCAGCGTGCAGTTCGTACACGAGGAAGGTGGACTCTGTCAGGTCACCTGCTTCGTTGTACTTGACGGTACCGATGGCGGTATCGAAGCTGTTGGCTTTCATGTACTCAGCCATGGCGATGGGATCGGTGCTGTCGATCGCTTCGATGGTGCTCGCCATCACCTGTACAGCGGCATAAGCCGGGAATACGAAAGGACCGGTGGGATCTTCACCCTTTTCTTTAATGGCTGCAACGCGCTCTGCGTTTTCCGGGTTTTGATCGAAGCTCTTCGGTGCGGTAGCGAGAACACCTTCTACCGCTTCGCCGGCGATCTTGGCCAGGTCAGAGTTTACGATACCTTCAGGGCCCATGAACTGAGCTTCAAAGCCCTTCTCCATGCTTTGACGCAGGATCAGGCCCAGCTCCGGGTGGTAACCACCGTAGTAAACGAAGTCCACGTCGGCTTTTTGCAGTTTGGCGATCAGGGCGGAGAAGTCTTTGTCACCGGCTGTTACACCTTCAAACATGACCGGCTCGATTCCGGCATCTACCAGTGCGTCACGCACCGTAGTCGCCAGACCTTCACCGTACTGCTGCTTGTCGTGAATGACCGCGATACGCTCAGGCTTGACGGTGCCGGAGATGTAATCGGCAGCCAGTGAGCCCTGCAGGCTGTCCAGACCGATGGTACGGAAAATCAGGTCGTAACCTTTTTCAGTGATGCTCGGAGAAGTGGAAGCGGCGGTAATCATCAGCACGCCTTCCTCTTCATAGATATCGGAGGCGGGTTCGGTGGAGCTGGAGCAGAGGTGACCCACAACGTGCATGATGCCGTCATTGATGATCTTGTTGGCAACAGCGACCGCTTGTTTCGGGTCGCAGGCGTCGTCATAAATAACGCCTTCCACATCCATACCGTTGATGCCGCCATTGGCATTCAGGTAATCGATAGCGGCCGTTACGCCGATCTTCTGCATGTCACCGTATTGAGCGACAGGGCCGGTGGCCGGGCCTGCCAGCGCGATTTTCAGAGTTTCCGCCTGGGCGGCGCCGCTGATAGCCAGTGCAGTCGCGGCTGCAATCAGGGTCTTGCTGAAGCGTTTCACCATTGTTCTTTTCCCCTTCATCCATTCGTCTGTGGACCCGGTCGGGCCACTGATGGTTAGCAAGTTGGACAACCGTCTGATTATTACACAGATAAAAATTGCCGGTACAGGCAGGTTTTACTTTTTATCGACTAATTTCCGGGCTTCGGGCTAATCAGGCGCAGATTCTGTCAGTTTTTCCTCCAGTAGCGAGATGAAAAGGTCTCTTGCCTTGTTGGGACGCGCTGACTTGCGCACGATCGCACCCAGGTCCAGTCGATAGTGATGGGCGTCGGGCTGTAGTGCCCGCAGCTCACCGGGCTCGGTTTCATTGGCGACATAAAACTCGGGCAGGAAGCCGGTGTACCGTCCGGACCGGATCAGTGCCAGCCGGGTTTCATAGTAGTAGGCGGTGGCGCGCAGTTCCATCTGCTCGATCAGGCGCGCCGCGTCGCGATGGGGTTTTAAGCCCGCCTGCACAAACGGTTGTTCATCGATCAAGGCGGCCGTGAGCTCCTTGTCCGGGACGTTGAACAGTGGATGGCGCTGGTGGCAATACAGGCGGCAGATGTCGGTGAACAGGTGAATGTAGTCCAGTCCTTCGATCTGCCGATGAATCGGCACAAAGCCGACTTCGGCCTCCTCGTTGATCACCATCTGCTCGATCTCCGACATGGAGGCCACGTCAACGGTGATGTAGACATCGGGCGCCAGTTCATTCACCCGGTTGATCAGGTCGGGCAGCCCCAGCCTCGGATCGCCGCTGACCGTATCGGAAAAGATCAGGCGCAGGTCGCCCGACAGCGTTGCGTTAAGGTTGTTGACGGTTGACCGGAACTCCTCCACCGAGCCAAACAGCCGCTGTGCCGCTTCATAAATGACGCGCCCCTCTTCGGTGAGGGCAAAACCGGCACGGCCACGCTGGCAGAGCTTGAGGTTGAGTCGTGCTTCCAGATTGGCGATATGAATGCTGATGGTAGAGCGGGTGATGTTGAGCTCGGTTTCGGCGGCCGAGAAACCGCCGCACTGCACCACCGTGGTGAAAACCTTGAGTTGCTTGATCTCGAAATCGCCGACCTGGCCGAGCCAGTACTTGCGTTGGGACATGATCTGGGGAAGCTCCGGTTTTTAAACGCCATCCTACCACAGGGAAAAACAGAAACAGCGGCCTCAATTAACGTAGCGGCGAGACTTGGGACGAAAGTTTGATGCGGATAAACCTGGGCTTTTATGCGGCGAGGTTTTTCGCGCTGTCATCCGCAGCCTACACTCGATTCCATACGTTCATGAACGGATAACAAAGTCGTGTCCGTGAACCCAACGCGAATGACAGGTCAGTACAATGAAGAACTACCAAAGCATGGATCACTTCTGGATGCCGTTTACGGCCAACCGGGCCTTCAAAGCGGCGCCGCGTATTATCGAGCGTGCCGAGGGCGTCTGGCTGTATAACGACAAAGGTGAAAAAATCCTCGATGCCACCGCAGGCCTGTGGTGCGTCAACGCCGGTCATGGCCGCACCCGGATTGCCGAGGCAATGGCAGCTCAGGCGGTCAAGCTGGACTACAGCTCCCCGTTTAACCTGGGCCATGATATCGGCTTCGAGTTTGCCGAGCGTCTGGTTAAGTACACGCCCGAAAACCTGAACCGCGTCTTCTTCGCCAACTCAGGCTCGGAGGCGGTGGAAAGTGCCCTGAAAATCGCACTGGCTTACCAGAATGCCCGCGGTAAAAAAGGGAAGTATCGTTTTATCGGCCGCGAAAAGGGCTACCACGGTGTGAACTTTGGCGGTATCTCCGTCGGCGGCCTGACACCGAACCGCAAAGGTTTCGGCCCGCTGCTGCCTGTTGATCACCTGCCTCATACTCTGGATGTGGAACGCAATGCGTTCAGCCAGGGGCTGCCGGAACACGGCCTGGAAAAAGCGGATCAGCTTGAGAACCTGCTGCAGTTCCACGACCCGGACAGCATCGCAGCTGTGATTGTGGAACCGGTTTCGGGTGCGGGGGGCGTTGTTCTGCCGCCGATCGGCTACCTGAAGAAGCTGCGCGAGATCTGTACGCGCCATGATGTGTTGCTGATCTTTGATGAAGTGATCACCGGTTGGGGACGCCTGGGTGCTCCGTTCGCCTCACAGAAGTTTGATGTTGAGCCGGACATGATCACCTCCGCCAAGGGTATTACCAACGGTGTGGCACCGCTTGGCGCCGTGTTTGTGCGCGATGAAATCTACGACACCGTCGTGAATGCGGCACCGGAGAACACGATCGAGTTCTTCCACGGGTATACCTATTCCGCTCATCCGGTCTCCTGTGCGGCGGGTCTGGCAACGCTGGATATCTACGAGCAGGAAGGGCTGCTGGAACGTGCCAGCGGTGAGATCGGGGAATACTGGCAGGCGGGCCTGCACTCGCTGAAGGGCGAGCCGGGTATCGTCGATGCCCGAAACTGCGGGTTGATCGGTGCGGTTCAGTTTGCAGCGCCGGACGGTTCTCTGGTGGGCCCCAAGATCATGCAGCGCTGCTACGAGAAAGGCCTCTCAGTACGCGCTGTCGGCGACATCATTGCCTTCTCGCCACCGCTGATCATCGAAAAGCCCCACATCGATCAGATCGTGGAAACGCTGAGCGGTATCGCTCGTGAGATGTTTGGCTGAGTAACACGGGTCCTCATCACCCCTGGTGTGCAGGCATGCTCTGATCGCCGTCGCGCTTGAGCCGTGCACATCGTGCTTTACCGGGTTTCCGCTCCGCAGGGAAACCCGGTTTTTTTATGTGCAGGAGGTACGGTATTCCGCGAGCGCATGGATGCGCAGAACTGCGCCTGCTGATCGACAGCGATGACACGCGGTATTCCGCGAGCGCATGGATGCGCAGGAGCGGTTATGTACAGGACGTACGGTTATTGTTTTTTATCTAATCCCGCGCTGACACAGGATCTCGGTGATAATCGGGATCGGGTTCATCATATGCTCGAACATCTCCTGGCGGGCCTCGGTGCTTTTGCCGGATAACAGTTTATCCACCAACACGCGATGCTCTTCCCGTTTACGCTCCAGTGCTTCGCTGGAGAAGACCATCTCCCGCAACCAGAGCTGGCGATAGCGCTCCGCCTGATCAAGCATGGTTTCACGTAACTCCAGCAGCTTGGGGGAACCGCAGCCACTGGCAATGGCCAGGTGAAACGCTTTATGACGGCTATCCCAGAGGGTGAGCATCTCTTCCGGCGCGTGTATCTCGGTGACTCGGGACAGGGTGTGCGCGGCGGCGATGATGCCCGCCTCCCAGCTATCACCCCCTTTCTGCACGGCCAGCTCGGTAATCAGGGCTTCGAGCTGGGCGCGCGCAAAGTAAATATCCCGGAGTTCGTCAATCGACATGGTCGCAACCCGGAACCCCCGTTGGCTGGCTGCAGTCACCAGGCGCTCCGCCACCAGGCGGGATAGCGCCTCCCGCATGGGGCCGGCTCCAATATCATAGCGCTCACGCAGCGCGCTCATCAGGAGCTTATCACCCGGCCTGAAGACACCTTCGGTGATATCCCGCTTTAACTGCACATAGGCGATGTCGGCCAGATTACTTTTTTCCTCGGTTCCCGTTCCGGTCATACCAACCCTGCTGATCCTGAGAAGAGGCTGGATTATAGCGGGCAGAGGAATAATGCAGCAAAAGTTCAATTTTGTTGACGTTTTATAAAAATGTAGATATTTTTATAAAAAATAAATATTGCGCTCGCCGGCGCTGCTGCCCCGATCGCTCCGCTGCGATTTAACGCCGATAAGAAAGAGGAATGTCATGTCTCTAGCTGCCCAAAAAATCGAATCCAATACCTCCGGCTTCTCTCTGGAAACCTCCGAGCTCAGTCCCCGTCTGCTTGAGCTGCGTTTCGAAAAGTCTGTGGTTGATGCCTTCCTGAACGCGATTGCGCCCTGGCCTGTGCAAGCGCTCGAGTACAAGTCGATGCTGCGGTTTCGGGTGGGTAAGATCCTTGACGATCTCTGTGATAACCAGCTTCAGCCGCTGCTGATTGAAACATTGGCTGATCGCAATAGTGGTGCGCTGCTGATTACGCCGGAAGGGCTTGATGGTGTTGAGCAGGCAGAGGACATGGTGCGTTTCACTACGGCGGTTGCCCACCTGTTTGGTCGCTCCAACTTCGATGCCATGAGTGGTCAGTACTATGCCCGCTTTGTGGTCCAGAATGAGGACAACTCAGACAGTTACCTGCGCCAGGCGCATCGTGTGATGGAGCTGCACAATGACGGCACCTACGTGGATCAGGACACCGACTATGTGCTGATGTTGAAAATCGATGAGCAGAATATGGAAGGCGGCAATTCACTGCTGCTGCATCTGGACGACTGGGAAGATCTCGACACGTTCAGCAGCAATCCGCTGGCTTACCAGCCCATGCGCTGGGCGGCGCCGCCGAGCAAAAACACCACGGCAGATATCTACCACTCGGTGTTTGATATCGATCGTAGCGGTAAACCGATCATGTCGTATATCGATCAGTTTGTTCAGCCCAAGGATGACGAAGAGGGCAACTGGCTGACCGATCTTTCCGAGTCGCTTGAGAGCAGCCGGGCCATCGTTTCAGTGCGCGTGCCGGTGGGTAGCTTTCTGTTGATCAATAACCATTTCTGGCTCCACGGTCGCGACAAGTTTACCGCACATCCGGGACTGCGCCGCGAGCTGATGCGTCAGCGCGGTTACTTCAGC
This sequence comes from Marinobacterium litorale DSM 23545, assembly GCF_000428985.1. GTDB lineage: Bacteria > Pseudomonadota > Gammaproteobacteria > Pseudomonadales > Balneatricaceae > Marinobacterium_D > Marinobacterium_D litorale. Next base: position 99,936 of record NZ_KE386828.1, read on the forward strand.
CACGCCAAGACACTGCGTAATCCCAAGCAGTAATCCGGCTGTATCCGCTGCGCGCACACGTTATCATCCAGAAACCATCGGCAGTGATGCCGATGGTTTTTCCGCTTACAGAGGTCAGAATGTACGATTTTCTTATCATTGGTGGTGGCATCGTCGGTATGTCCACGGCCATGCAGCTGCTCGGACGCTATCCCGACAAAAAGATTCTGGTGCTGGAGAAAGAGTCGGGACCGGCGCATCACCAGACCGGGCATAACTCCGGCGTTATTCATGCGGGGGTGTACTACACACCGGGGAGTTTGAAAGCGAAGTTCTGTCTGGAGGGTAACCGCAATACCAAGGAGTTTTGTCAGGAGAACGGTATTCGTTACGACGAGTGCGGCAAGCTCCTGGTGGCCACCAACGACCTTGAGCTGGAACGGATGAAGGCGCTTTGGCAGCGCACCGAAGCCAACGGGCTGGAGCGCCACTGGCTCAATGCCGACGAGCTGAGCGAACGGGAACCCAATATCACCGGGATTGGCGGGATTTTCGTCCCTTCCAGTGGCATCGTCAGCTATCGAGAGGTGACTGAAGCGATGGCGCGCAAGATCATTGAGCGTGGCGGGGAGATTCGCTTTAACACGGAAGTGACGGGGCTGCGCGAGTCCGACAGCGAAGTCAGTGCACAAACCACACAAGGTGACTTTAGCGCCCGGTACCTGATCTCCTGCTCCGGATTGATGGCGGATCGCGTGGTCCGGATGCTGGGCCTGGAACCACAATTCCAGATCTGTCCGTTCCGTGGCGAATACTACCTGCTGCCGGAGCAGCATAACCGGATCGTCAATCATCTGATTTACCCGATTCCCGATCCATCCATGCCTTTCCTGGGGGTGCATCTGACGCGAATGATTGATGGCACCGTCACTGTTGGCCCTAACGCCGTACTGGCCTGGAAACGGGAAGGGTACCGCAAGAGCGATATCTCCCTGAAAGACAGTTTGGAAACCCTGGGTTACGCTGGTATCCGCAAGGTGTTGCAGAAAAATCTCAAGCCGGGATTGATCGAGCTGAAGAACTCGTTGTTTAAGGGCGGTTATCTTAAAGAGGTGCAGAAATACTGTCCCAGTCTGACCAAGGCTGACCTCAAGCCTTACCCGGCGGGCGTTCGTGCCCAGGCCGTATCCAGGGATGGCAAGCTGGTTGATGACTTCCTGTTTGTCAAAACCCGGCGCACGATTAACGTATGCAACGCCCCATCCCCGGCTGCCACATCGGCGCTGCCGATCGGGCGCTATATTTTGTCCGAAGCCAGCGATCAGTTTGATCTGGCCTGAGGTGAGCGGGGTTAAGTTTGATCGATGTGAAACTTAACGTTTACAGTCGATCAACCGTAGGCGGCGGTGCCGGTGATAGACTCGGGCATCGCCAATGACAGGATTCCCGAGAGAGACTTATGACAGATAACCTGATCAACAAGACCCAGGCCTATATCGACGGTCAGTGGGTGTCCGCCGCATCCGGCAAAACGCTGGCAGTTCTCAACCCGGCCAACGGTGACCATCTCGCCGATGTGCCAGATATGAGTGCAGCAGAGGCGAGTCGCGCCGTTGAAGTGGCCCATAAGGCTTTTGCCAGCTGGAAGAAAACCACCGCAAAGTCCCGTGCCCAGCTACTACGCCGCTGGTATGAGCTGATCATGGAAAACCAGGAGCGCCTGGCTCGGTTGATGACGGCAGAGCAGGGCAAGCCTCTGGCTGAAGCCCGTGGCGAAGTCGCTTATGGTGCGTCCTTCGCCGAATGGTTTGCCGAAGAAGGCAAACGTGCCTACGGCGAGCATATTCCTTCCCCGTCTCCGACCTCCCGCATCGTCACTATCCGTCAGCCGATTGGCGTGGTTGCGGCGATTACGCCCTGGAACTTCCCCGTCGCCATGATCACCCGCAAGATCGCGCCGGCGCTGGCAGCCGGTTGCACCGTGGTGCTCAAGCCTGCCGAAGATACGCCACTGTCAGCACTGGAGCTGGCGGCGCTGGCAGAAGAAGCGGGTTTTCCGGCCGGCGTGATCAATATCGTCACCACGGCTGACCCGGTGGCCGTGGGCGATACGCTGACCTCTCACCCGTTAGTGAGCAAGGTTTCATTTACCGGCTCCACGCCGGTGGGTAAGCATATCCTGCACCAGGCAGCGGATACCGTGAAGAAGGTGTCACTGGAGCTGGGCGGAAACGCGCCGTTCATCGTGTTCGAAGACGCGGACCTGGATGCAGCGGTGAAAGGTTTGATGATCTCCAAGTACCGCAACGCCGGTCAGACCTGCGTGTGTACCAACCGGGTTTATGTGCAGCGCTCGGTGCTTGATGCCTTCGTCGAGAAGTTCAAGGCCGGTATCAGCAGTCTTAAAGTAGGCGCCGGCGATCAGGAGGGTGTCGAGATCGGTCCGCTGATCAATACCAAGGCGGTAGAACGCGTTGATCAGGTTGTTAAGGAAGCGGTTGATGAGGGAGCTGAGCTGGTTCAGGGCGGTAAGCGCTCCAGTGCCGGCGAGCTGTTCTACGAGCCGACCCTGCTCAGCGGTGTGACCGAATCGATGGCGATTGCCAACCAGGAGCTGTTTGGCCCGATCTCCACGCTGTTCGTGTTCGATGATGAAAATGAGGTTATCGAGCGCGCCAACGCCACTCCCTTTGGTTTGGCCGCTTACTTTTACTCCCGTGATATCGGTCGTTGCTGGCGTGTGGCCGAAGGCCTCGAGTACGGCATGGTTGGTATCAATGAAGGGATTCTGTCGAATGAAGTTGCGCCCTTTGGCGGCGTAAAAGAGTCCGGTATCGGCCGTGAAGGCTCCAAACACGGTCTTGATGACTACCTGGAGATAAAATATCTCTGCATGGGCGGTATCTGATCTGTCCTGTTGGTCGGGGCGGTCACTCGGTGCCGCTCCGACGCTCCCCCTGCAACACCTCGCTGTACCTCTTTTCTCTGTTTCCTAGCGCTCTTTCCCAGGTCTTGATGTGGGTCATCTAGGGGCTACGGAATTAATGCGTTCATTCAGGTCTAAAATCTTCGTTTTTTATCGTATGAAGATGATCATTCTGCGCTAGATCATTAACTTCAGTAATTCTTCTTTATGTGTGCCGTTTTGGTGCATTAGAATTTGCAGCGGTTGAGCTCTGCGAGTTCTTCTCCGCTTGATCTGGGTAACCGCTTGTAAAGTATGGTTTTTTAGGGTTCTCTGGATGGTCTTTTGCCGGTCCGGGTGTGCTTTCCCATGGGGCGTTCTACAGGCGTGGATACGCACAATGGTGCAACTCAGAGTCTTTGACCAAGTGGTTGATTTAGTTTGATAACACTCAAAGTGAACGTGTGGTCGGCGGCGTTTATTGCACAGGGCCCCTTTGCCATAGTCGGTTCACCTGATGTCACAAAACTGACTCTTATATAAAGACTAAAGGGGAGCGATTAATGAAAACAATACTGGGAAAAGTATCCCGTCGTCTGGCCACCGGTGCAGTGGCTTTGACGTTGAGTGCCGGCATGGCTGCCAACGCCGTTGCGGCTGAATATAACTGGCGCTTTGCCAACCTCTACAGCCGAGGTACCGCCTTTGGAGAGGTGTACCAGAGCATGGCCGATAACATCGAGACGATGTCCGGCGGCCGTATTTCGGTCAAAATGATGTACGCCGGTGAAGGCGTCAGCACGAATGGTATCTTCGGTGCGGTGAAAACCGGCCTGATCACCATGGGTGCGCCTTTCCAGCCGATGCATGCCGGCGAAATGGCCGAAGGCATTATCGAAGTGGGCTTGCCGGGCGGCACCGACAACCCGGCGGAGCTGATGGATCTGTTCTATGAAAAGGGCTTTGGCGAGATCCTGGACGAGGCTTACGCCGCTCACGGTATCAAATATCTTGATCCGTACATCCAGCCCCCGGTTTATATCCTGACCAAGGAGCCGATCAACTCGGTGGAGGATTTTGAAGGTCTGAAGATCCGTGCACCGGGCGCCTATGGCAAGTTCCTGCGCAACCTGGGTGCATCCCCGGTTAACCTGACCTGGAGCGAGATCTACACCAGCCTCTCAACCGGCGTTATCGATGGCTCCATCGGTTCCAACCTGATCGACCACCGTGACGGTAATCACGTGGAAGTCGCCAAGTACATGTACCGCCTGCCGCTGGCCGGTGCTCAGGTACTGCCGGTTATCGTTAACCAGAAAGCCTGGGATCAACTGCCGGAAGACCTGCAGGCGATCGTCAAGGCCGCGACTACTGTCCATGCCCGCGATCAGCTGACCAAGTCCCGTGCCTGGGAATCTCAGGCTGTCGCTGATATGGAAGCCAAGGGTCTCAAGTGGAGCCCGGAGCCCAGCGATGCGGACCGCAAGGCGTGGAAAGCGGCCGGTGCCAACCTGTGGGAAGAGTACGCCAAGGAGAGCGACTACAGTGCTCGCCTGATCGAAGTTCTGAAGCAGGACGCGGCTCAGTAATACATACCTGAACAACAAGGGGCGGGCCTGGGGTCCGCCCCTTTTCAGTTTACGCGGGTGAGGCGGCTGGAGCTTCCGGCATCCGCGTAAGCTGATGACAGCCGGGGTAATCCACATGCTCGCAACGCTTATCCGAAGTTACTGTCTGTCGGTGAATTTCATTGTCCGCATCATCGGCCGTTCGGTGGCCTATCTGGTACCGGTTCTGGCGCTGGTGGTGGCTTTTGAAGTCTTCGCTCGTTATCTGTTTAACAGCCCAACGATCTGGGCCTACGACCTGTCTCTGTTCATATTCGCCTATGTGGCGGCGTTGGGAGGTGCTTATGCCCAGCAGAAACAGGCCCATATCAACGTCGACATTCTCTATTTGAAGGTCTCAGCCAACACGCGGCGGGTCTTCAACCTGCTGACCTATGCCCTGGCGCTCTACTTCATGTGGGTGCTGATCGATATCAGTACCGACAAGTTGCTGGAAGCGATCAAGTTTAACTACCGCCGCCAAAGTGAGTGGGCGCCACACATGCATCATTTCTGGGTAATGATGATCACCGCCAGTGCATTGATGGCCGCGCAGCTGCTGGCGCAGTGGCTGGAGGACGGTTATGCGCTGATCAGCGGTCAGGAACTGTTTGAACAGGAGAGCAATGATGAGTATTGAGGTCCTGACCGCGGTATTACTGGGCTGCATACTGCTGGCATTCGCCTTTGGCGCGCCCGTAGGCCTGGCGCTGGGCGGTATCGCCATGGCGGTGGGCTATGCGACCTGGGGCGAAGGGATATTCAACATTATCCCGTCCACGATCGATTCCACCTATTTCAGCTTTATCCTGCTGGCGATTCCGCTCTATATCTACATGGGTCAGCTGCTGACCCGCTCCGGGATTGGCGATGCGATGTTCAACGCCAGCCAGTTGATTATCGGCAAAGTGCGCGGTTCATTGGCCATCAGTGTGATCGGGGTCTGTTCGATGATCGGTGCCATGGTCGGTATTATCGGCGCCGGTATCATGACCTCCGGCAGTATCGCCCTTAAACCGATGCTCGAGCGCGGCTACGACCGTCGTCTGGCACTGGGCGTTATTATGGCCGGCGGCGGTCTGGGGATACTGATCCCCCCCAGCGTGCCGATGATCATGTTCGCCTCTTCGACTCAGAATTCGGTGGGGCGGATGTTCATAGCGGCGCTGGTTCCGGCGCTTATCTCTGTGATTTCTCTGGCGGCATACGTGATCATAAGCTGTAAGCTCAATCCCAACCGCGCGCCTCTGGGGACCGGGGCTGAAACGCAGATGTCACCCCGTCAGAAAATGATCACGCTACGCGATGGACTGTTCTCGGTACTGCTGATCGTAGCGGTGCTGGGCAGCATTATCTCCGGGATCGCCACGCCGACAGAGTCCGGGGCGATTGGTGTGGTAGGCGCTTTGATCCTGGCCATACTGTTCAAGCGCTTCAAGCTCTCCATGTTCCGCAACGCCGGTTTCGAAACAGCTGTACTGGTCAGCGTGGCGATGTGGATTATTTTCGGTGCGACTTTGTTCAGTAACTTCCATCTGCTGATGGGGGTGCAGGATATGGTGGCCTCGTTTACCGAGGATCTGGGGTTGCCGCCGCTGGGAGTGATCATCCTGATGCAGGTGATCATGCTGCTGCTGGGATTCATTATCGATGAGTTCATCATCGTGCTGATGTGTGCGCCGCTGTTTACGCCAATTGCCGTTTCACTGGGGTTTGATCCCATCTGGTTCGGGATTCTGATGATTCTCAATATCGAGATTGCGGTCCAGACGCCACCTTACGGGTTTGCGCTTTTTTACCTGAAGGGGATAGCGCCTCCCGGGGTGACTATGGGCGAGATCTACCGCTCGGTACTGCCGTTTATCAGTATCAAACTTGCTGTTCTGGTGCTCTGCATGCTCTTCCCCGAGATCGTGCTCTGGCTGCCTAACCTGATAATGGGGTGATGCGATGTACTCGAATATTCTGATACCGATGGACCCGGATCACGCCGATCTTTTTGAGCGGCAGGTGGAGGTGGCAGTCAGGTTGTTGGCACCGGAGGGTAAAATATCCACGCTGTATGTGAACCAGAACTATATTCACCATGCGCTGGCGGCCACCAGCCCGGACCGGCCCACGGAGATTGAACGGGCGGTGATCGATCGGGTAATGGTCCGGTTTGAGGAAACCATACCCAAGGAGATGCGTGGTCGGGTGTTCAGTCAGCGTGGCGTGGTGCATGATCAGATTGTCAGAATCGCCAACCGTACGGGAGTGGATCTGATTATCATGATGGCCTGCAAACGTCCGCTTGCACGCTACTTCCTCGGCTCAAACACCCGTAAGGTGATGACCGAAGCGAAATGTGCGGTATTCGTCCAGCGCTGATTTCAGTGCGGCCCACTCCCCGCTAGAATGGAGCAATCGATCAAGCGGGGAGTGTCATTATGAGTCATCTGCAGCGAATCCCGTTCGGGTTCGGTAGCCTGTTGTTGGTATTGGCGGCAATGTTGCTGACCACGCCGGTGCGGGCTGCGTTGGAGCCGGCGCGTATCGAGGCCTATATTGCGACCCTGCCGGCGGTTCGTGAGCTGGGGGAAACGCTGAAAAGTGAAGGTAAGCAGGCGTTTCTGGCGCGTCAGATCATGCCGCGGGCCGGGGAGCCGTTTGACCCCCATCATCGTGCTGTGCAGGCACTTCAACAGGGTGAGCCGGACTATTTCCGCCAGCTGGAGTCGACGGTGCTGGCGCAGGGTTTTACCAGTGCGACAAGCTGGGCGAACACCGGTGACCAGGTGGTGCTTGCCTACGGTGCGGTGAAAGTTTCAGCAGAGAGTCCCGAGATGCTGGCGCTGTCACAGCAGGGCAAGGCGCAGCGCGATATGTTGCTGCAGACCCTGCCACCCCAACAGCGTGAGCAGTTGCGCCAGGCGCTGACCATCGCCGATGCTCTGGCTCAGGTGTCCGTGGCAGATCGGGAAGCTGTGCGCCCCTATATAGCCGAGCTCGATCGGTTATTTGCTCAGGATTGATCGGCTGCCAGGGTTTCAGACAGGTGCTGAACCGCGCATTCGAGCAGTAGCGGCGTGATTTCGTGGGCCGTACCTTTTTCGGTATCCAGGGTCACAGTGGCACCCAGCGACTGTAAACGCTCACAGGCGACGCGTGCATGTGTTACCGGGATCACCTCATCGGCTTCGCCATGCAGCAGATGAATGGCCGTGGCTCCAGGGCCGGAGTCCGGTAGCCGAGCGAATCGACCGGAGAAGCCTAAAACAGCTCTTGCCAGCGCCGGTTTCTGCGTGACGGCTTCCAGCGACATGATCGTACCCTGGGAAAAACCCACAAGAACGGTATGCGCAGAATCAACGTTGTACTGTTTTTGTAGGGTTTCCACCATCATGATGAAGTCCGGCAGCGCGTCAGCGACCCGTTGAGGACGGTTCTGATCGGTGATGCCGGTCAGGGAAAACCACTGACGTCCGCCGAAGCCGCCATCAAAAGGCTCGAAACCATCCACGATCACCGCACAGGCAGTGGGGAATGCACCGCTCAATGCCTGGCCCAGCGGTGCCAGGTTCTCTTTGTTACTGCCCACGCCATGGGCCAGTATGAACAGATACTCCATCTGCCCGCGCGGGGCGATTTCGATCATCTCTGTTTGCGCCATGTGCACTCTCCTCGATTAGGCCCGGCAGTTATCAGCATAGACTGAGCTCTCTGCCAGGTCTTGGTTAATGGGTCACGGATATGGGGGTTCAAGGGTAGTCTGCAAGAGGGATACCGAAAATAGGGTAAAGGAATTTTAATGCTATGAGCGCTTGCATCCCACTCGCGCTGATCTATCTTTAACCTAGACCCGGTCGATTGGCGATCGGGCGCAGTAGATCCTGAATATGCCGCCCAACGCTCGCTCGATTTCGCAACTTACCCTGTCGGTTCTCGTCGCATCGCTACTGCTAACTCTCACCTGCACCCACGTGAAGGCCGGTGAATGGGTTGGTCCGTCTGAAGGGATCCCGGTTGCCTCTCTCCTTGAGCACGACAGTGGTGTCAGTGATCTTGAACCCGGGCTGATCAGTGATCTGATGCCGAAGATCATCAGGTCTCGCTCCGGGGCGCTGTTGGCGATCTATGTGCCGCCTGTTCTCATCTCATCCCCGGTTTTACCGCCCTCCCGCGCATCTCCTGCTCGCTGATTATTTCTGCCAGTAGTTCCGATGTTTTTTGTTGGTTTCTCGCCAAGTGCGAGGGAGGTTTACCGTTATGAATAAGTATCAAGAACTCAAGTCTGTCGATCTTGCCGAGTACAGCACCATTGTCAGTCCCGGCGAGGTAGCCAGTGTTGATCTGGACAGTCCCGCACAGTTGGTGGTAACGGACTTTAATGAAAGCAGCCCACTGATTCTGCGACCCGAAGTCGGTGTGGATGAGGCGATTGCCGCCATGCGCCGGGCCCATGTTCGCTCCGTTCTGGTGACCGATGACAAAGGATCATTCCGCGGCATTGTCACTGTGGCAGACCTGGAAAGCCGTAAGGTATTAAGCCTGGCGACAAGTTCCGGGCAATCACGCAGTGACCTGACTATCGGTGAGTTGATGACACCCAAGGCGAAACTTAAGGGCGTCCCTGTCAGCGCCATAGAGTCGGGTAATATCGGGGAGCTTCTGCAGACGCTCAAAAATGTGGGGCAGCCTCATATGTTGGTGGTTGATCCGGAACATCACGCGATCCGGGGCATCATTTCGTCCAGTGATATCGCGCGGCGATTGAACGTCCCGGTGGAGATCAACCAGCGTGCGACCAGTTTCCGCGAGCTGGTGGAGGTTATCTCCGCCGGTCGTGAGGTCAGTTAATCCGCGCCATTCGACTATCCTGATAACCACACAGCCCAAGACATTTTCTTGGGCTGTGTCAGTTAAGGACTCGCTGCAAGCTGCCATACTGGAAAAACCCGGGCTGTTGCAGACAAGAAGGAGAAACGAATGGCGCGCGAATACCGGATGATGGATGGCAATGAAGCCGCCGCGAGCATCGCCCACCAGCTCAATGATGTGATCGCGATCTATCCGATCACACCCGCCTCGCCCATGGGTGAGCTGTGCGATAGCTGGAGCTCCAATGGGCGGACCAACCTTTGGGGCGCCGTCCCCGATGTCATAGAGCTGCAAAGCGAAGCCGGTGCCGCTGGTGCGGTACATGGCTCTCTCCAGGCAGGTGCCAAAACCTGTACGTTCACGGCCTCCCAGGGTTTGCTGCTCAAGATACCCAATATGTTCAAGATCGCCGGTGAGCTGACCCCGACGGTATTTCATGTGGCCGCCCGCTCGGTGGCCACCCATGCGTTGTCTATCTTCTGTGACCACTCCGATGTGATGGCGGCGCGCAGTACCGGCTTTGCCTTGCTGGCCTCCAGCAATGCCCAGGAAGCGATGGACATGGCGTGTATTGCCGAGATGGCCACGCTGGAGGGGCGGGTACCGGTGTTGCACTTCTTTGATGGTTTTCGTACCAGCCACGAGGTCAGTAAGGTCGAATTGGTGGATGCAGACCAATTGCGTCAATTGGTTCCGCCGCATCTGATCCAGGCCTGTCGTGACCGCGGGATGTCGCCTAACCGCCCGCAGGTACGGGGCACGTCCCAGAATCCGGATGTGTTCTTCCAGTCGCGGGAGGCGACAAACCCCTTCTACAGTGCCTTTCCCGCCATCGTGCAGGGTGCCATGGACCGCTTCGCCGAGGTGACCGGACGCCAATATCATCTATACGATTATGTGGGCGCAGAGGATGCGCAACAGGTCATTGTGCTGATGGGCTCCGGTGCCGAAACGGCCGAGGAGACTGTTCGGCACTTGGCTGACTCTGGTGCCTCGGTTGGGGTGCTCAGGGTGCGTCTGTTCCGCCCCTTTGACGGGGATCGGTTGCTGGATGCGATTCCTGGCTCGGCTAAAGCGATTGCGGTGCTGGATCGCACCAAGGAGCCGGGTGCCGATGGCGAACCCTTGTACAAGGACGTGGCCACCGCGCTTTTCCAGCGCTGGAGCGCCGGACACTGGGCCGGCGACGAACTGCCGAAAGTCGCCGGTGGGCGCTTCGGCTTAGGTTCCAAGGAGTTTACTCCGGCCATGGTCAAAGCGATCTTTGACCGGTTGGCTGATGGCTCGCTGAAATCCCCCTTTACCGTCGGCATTGACGATGACCTGTCCGGTCTCAGCGTTCCCTACGATCCGGCGTTCCGTACGCAAGCGTCAACACGCTGGATCCAGGCGGTGTTCTATGGGCTGGGTGCCGACGGTACCGTCAGCGCCAACAAGAACAGCATCAAGATTATCGGTAATCAGCCCGGTCGTTATGCACAGGGCCACTTTGTCTACGACTCGAAGAAGTCCGGGGCGGTTACCGTTTCACATCTGCGCTTCGGGCCCGATCCAATTCAGGCCGCCTACGAGATCCAGCCGGGGCAAGCCGACTTCGTCGCTTGTCATCAGCCCCAATTCCTTGAGCGCTACCCCATGTTCGAGTTGGCGGCAGATAATGCTGTAGCGCTGATCAATACGCCGCTGACGGGTGATGAATTCTGGAGCAGTCTGCCGGGTGCTGTTCAACGACTGATTCGTGATAAGAAGCTGCGGCTTTACCTGGTGGATGCCTACAAGGTGGCGGCCGATGCAGGGCTGGGTAAGCGGATCAACACCATCATGCAGACCTGCTTCTTTGCGTTGGCTGAGGTGCTGCCCAAAGATGAGGCGATTGCCGAGATTAAAGCGGCCGTGGAGAAAAGTTATGGCCGTCGCAGTCGCCGCATTGCCGATATGAATATCGAGGCGATCGATAACGCGCTGAGCCATCTACATGCGTTTGCAGTGCCCAGCGTGGAGCCGGGACATATTCCCATGCGCGAAGTCTCGGTGGCCTCCAAGGATCCGTTCGTGCAGACCGTGACGGCGGAATTGATTGCCGGGCGCGGTGATGCTCTGCCGGTCAGCCGGTTGCCGGCGGATGGCAGTTGGCCCTCCGGTACGGCCCAGTATGAAAAGCGGGATCTGGCGCTGGAGATCCCCAGTTGGGAACCGGATCTGTGCACTCATTGCGGTAAATGCGTGCTGGTGTGTCCTCACAGTGTGATCCGCTCCAAGGCATTCAATGCCAAGGAGCTGGTCAGCGCACCGGACGGTTTCAAGGCGGTGCCGATCAAAGGTGCCAAAGACTTCCCGCCCGATACCCAGATCAGTTATCAGGTATCCCCGGAAGACTGTACCGGCTGCACACTCTGTGTAGAGATCTGCCCGATCACCGACAAGAGCAACGCCAGCCGCAAGGCGATCAATATGGTGCCCAAGCAGGAAACACTGGAGCAGGAGAAGCGCAACTGGGCCTTCTTCCGCGAGCTGCCGGAGTTTGATAGGACACAGGTGAAGGAGACCACGCTCAAGGGCTCCATGCTCTACCAGCCACTGTTCGAATTTAGCGGTGCCTGCTCCGGCTGCGGTGAAACACCCTACATCCGGTTGCTGAGCCAGCTTTACGGCGACCATATGCTGGTGGCCAACGCCACCGGATGCTCATCGATTTATGGAGGCAACCTGCCGACCACCCCCTGGACTCACAATGCCGACGGGCAGGGCCCCGCCTGGAACAACTCGCTGTTTGAGGATAACGCCGAGTTTGGTCTGGGGATGAGAGCGGCCTTGGACGCCCAGCGGGCCTATGCGCGCGCCTTGCTTAAGGGGTTGGCAGGTCAGGTTGATGCAGCGTTGTCTGCGGCCATTCTGGACGCGGATGAAAGCAGCGAAACAGAGCTGGCCGCCCAGCGTGAGCGGATCGAGCAGCTCAAGCAGGCGCTTGAGCAGATTGACGATCCGGCGGCACGTGCTCTGATCGATGTGGCCGACAAGCTGGCGCGTCATACGGTATGGATTATTGGTGGTGACGGCTGGGCCTACGATATCGGCTATGGCGGTCTGGATCATGTGTTGGCCTCGGGGCGTAACGTGAACATCCTGGTGCTGGATACCGAGGTGTACTCCAATACCGGCGGACAGACCTCCAAGGCGACGCCACGTGCTGCGGTGGCCAAGTTCTCCGCCGGTGGCAAGCCGGGGCCAAAGAAAGATCTGGCGCGTATCGCCATGGATTATGAACACGTTTATGTGGCCCATGTGGCCTACGCCGCCAAGGATGTGCATACCCTGCGTACTTTCCTTGAGGCGGAAAGCTATGAGGGGCCTTCTCTGATCATCGCCTACTCGCCCTGTATCGCCCATGGCTTCGATATGGCGGATAACCATGAGCATCAGCGCCTGGCGGTGGACTCTGGCCATTGGCCTCTGCTTCGTTATGACCCACGGAGAGCTCAGGCGGGGCAAAACCCGTTACGCCTGGACTCCAAGCCACCGTCGATTCCCTACCATCATTTTGCCCGCACCGAGGCCCGTTTCAGCATGCTGGAGCGCACTCACCCAGAGGCTGCCAAGGCATTTCTGGAAGCGGCCCAGCACGAGGTAAGCGAGCGCTATCACCGGTATGCGCAGTTGGCGGAGCTGAGCTGGGAAGAGGTGGAGTCGCCCCATGATGATGAACTGGATACAGATGCAGAGGAGATCCATTGATGACTAATCGACTGGAAGCACGCTACCTGGGGTTAAGTCTGAAGTCCCCGCTGGTTCCCTCTGCATCGCCTCTGACGGCTACGCCCAGCGGTGCCCGAGAGCTTGAGGAGGCCGGTGCCAGCGCTATCGTGATGCACAGCCTGTTCGAAGAGGAGTGTCAGCACGATCAAAAGATGCTGCATCGGTTTCTGTATGAACAGGAGCTGGGTCACTCGGAGTCGGAGGGATATCTGCCGGTACCGGATACCTTTCGAACCGCCGAGGAGCGCTACCTGGAGATGCTGCACCAGATGAAGGTGGGGCTGGAGATTCCGGTGATCGCCAGCCTCAATGGCATCACCCGTCGAGGCTGGGCCGAGCATGCCCGCCAAATTGCCGAGGCGGGGGCCGATGGGTTGGAGCTCAATGTCTATTACGTGGCGGCGGATTGTGAGGAAACAGCCCAGGACGTGGAACGACGCTACCTGGAAATCGTGCATTCAGTGCGTACCGCGGTGCCACACATGCCCCTGGCGGTAAAAATCTCCTCTCAGTTCACCAGTCCCGCGCACTTTGTTCAGCAACTCAAACAGGTGGGTGCGGATGCCGTGGTGCTGTTTAACCGGTTTCTGCAGCCGGATATCCAGCTGGTATCGCGTAAACTCAAGCCATTACTCGAACTCTCCCGCTCAGAGGAGTTGCGGGAGCGGTTGCGCTGGATCGCTATTATCCGGGCCCAGATCGCGATTGATATCGCGGTTACCGGAGGCGTTCATAACACGGATGATGTGCTCAAGGCGCAGATGTGTGGTGCCGATATTACCCAGATGGCCAGCGCCCTGATGCAGGCAGGACCCGGCGTAATACGCCGTATAGAGGCGGGTTTGCTGGAGTGGCTGGATGAAAACGAATATGAGTCCCTGCTCCAGCTCAAGGGTAGTGTGTCCTATCGCAATGCGGCGGACCCGTCGGGGTTTGAGCGTGCCAACTACCTGGATGCATTGGACAGTTGGCGCCCAGAGTGAGCGGGGAGTGGGAGATGAGTTACATCTCCCACTCTTTTAAAACGATATGCGTCTTGACGCGAACCATCTTGTGAAAGTTTTCAAAGGCTGCCCGTATTTCCAGCAGGCGATCCATACTGGCGGTCTCCAAATAGACCAGCATATCGGTATCGCCACTGATACCGCAGCAGCGTTTGACCTCCGGAAAGGCCCGGATCTTATCCACATAGGTTTCGCAACGGCTTTCGTTGTAGAACAGCTCCAGATAGGCGCGAACCACCGGCGTTTCCCCATCGCAGACATCCGCGTGATAACCCCGAATAATCCCCCGCGTTTCCAGCTGGCGGATACGATCGCTCACCGCCGTGCGTGACAAGTTGACCTCGCGTGCGATGGTGGTCACGGCCATGCGGGCGTCACGGCGCAGTAGCGCCAAAATCTGTTGATCAAACTTATCCACGTGTATTCCTTTATCCCGCCAGCCTGGCGATATTTTACCCGGTGAAGCTCCTTTGCCACAGAGGCTTGCATTATGCAGGCGTTTTCCCGCGATGTGCAGTGAATTAGCGTCCACCTGACAGCTCCCTTCGCTCCGTGTCAGCGCTAGTCTTACAGGCCTGTTTTCTGTGTTGTCGGGACAACCCCATGAGTCGTTTGAACAAAGAACTGAGCCTGCTGCAAGGCGTTGGCATGCTAACAACCTCTCTGCTTGGTACCGGGATCTTTATTGTTCCGGCAGCTGCAGCGGCTCTGGCAGACGCTGACTCATTATGGGCCTGGGTCGTGCTGACCGTTTTAGCGCTGCCGGTGGCCTTTACCTTTGCCAGTCTCGGTCAGCGCTATCCGCATGCCGGTGGCGCGCCTGCCTTGATTGGTCGCGCTTTCGGTGTATCAATGGAACGTAGCGTGGCGTTTCTGTTTCTTGCGGTCATTCCCGTCGGTTTGCCGGCGGCCTTGATGATGACGACCGGTTTCTGGCACGCCATCTTTGACCTGAGTCCCGGGATGGATCTGGCCATGCAATTGGCGACACTGGCGCTGATGCTCATTCTGGGCCAGAGACCCGCACGGGCCTCGGGTCAGGTTCAGGTAGCCATCGCCGTGATGATTGTTTTGACGGTGGCCTCTTTCTGGTGGCTGGGCGGCTTGCCTGGAGGTAGGCCGGTTCAGCCGGCTGTAAGTACAGTGGACTGGTCCGCGGTAACGGCGGCGCTGACGCTGATGTTCTGGTGTTTTGTCGGGCTGGAGGCATTCACGCATTTAGGCGAAGAGTTCCGTAATCCGCAGCGCGATTTTCCTCTGGCTCTGATGCTGGGGGTTGTGCTGGCCGGACTGGTTTACTGGGCCTGCTCTGTGGCGGTGGTGAGCTTCGGGATCTTTGGTGATGCCGAGGCCAACAGAGCCTCGTTGCCCAACCTGGTGGGGCTGCTTTGGGGAGAACAATGGCAGTGGGTGGCGGCACTGATCGGTTATCTGGCCTGTTTTGCCTCCATCAACATCTATCTGCAGGGGTTCGGGCGTCTGCTCTGGAGCCTGGCAGACGAGGGCAAGTTGCCTGCGTCACTGGCTGTACTAAACCGGCACGGCGTTCCGGCCCGGGCTTTCAATCTGGTTGTCTTGATCTGCGCGGTCTGTGCACTGATCGCTGCCTGGAGAGGGACCGATATCGATACCTTGATGCGTTATGCCAACGGCAACTTTGTCCTGGTGTACCTGCTCAGCATGATAACCGGATGTGTATTGCTGCGAGGGGGAGCGAGACTGATAGCGCTGATCGCCAGTATTTGTTGTGCGCTGGTACTCCTGTGGCTGGGTACACAAACGTTCTATGCGCTGACGGTGCTGCTGGCTTTTTGGATTATCGATCATTTGGGAGGGCGGCGAGCGATCGCAGCCCGGCGAAAACAAAGCGCTTGATCCGGTCTGCAATCTCATCGGCGGGCCTGCTGTAGATTGGCTGTATTGGAGTGGGCTGGTCCGGATCCACCAGAATCAGCATCAGGCAGGGAGAGATCAGGCCCAACAGGCCGTACAAACGATCCGGATCGTCCGCTGGCAGCCCCGTCAGTTCCGTGATGATGGGCAGCACAATCTCCACACGAGGCATGGTTTCGTGGCTGGTAATCTGCGGTAACAGCGGAGAAGGGGTCAGAATCTCCCGGGCCCAGACGCGGGTGTGCCAGCTGCGCTCTTCTATCAGACTGTGAACCAGCCCTTCGATCAGCTCGCTTAACTTCTCCTCCGCGCTATTATCGCTCCCTGCCACCTGGCGCAGGTAGTCCAGCTCCAGCAGGTGATGCATCACTTCACCGACCACCGCCAGGTACAGGCCCTCCCGGCTGCCGAAATGGTAGTTGACCGCGGCCAGATTGGTTCCGGCCCGTGCGCAGATCTCCTTGCTGGTTGCATCGCGGTAGCCACGTTCAGCAAAAACCTGGCCTGCCGCATCAATAATTCGGCTGCGCGTGGCTTCGCCGTCGGTGCGGCTGCGTCGATGCGTGGACTTGTGTATTGGGGTCTCCATGGAAAGAAGGCTACTTAATACGATGGATGATAGCAATTAGTTTAAATTGTAATTTGAATTTTAACTATGCGGCGCTATTCTGTGGGTAACTTTATCTTGCCGTTGTTCCACTCTTCACAAGGAGAGCCTGATGCGAAAGGCCTTGATCCCGTTGCTTGTTGTCGTTGCAGTAGCCGTTTATGCAGGATGGCACTACAGCCAAGGCGACAGTGCTGCCTATGAGTTGAAGCTCTATGGGAACGTGGATATTCGCCAGGTATCGCTGGCGTTTACGCTCAGTGAGCGGGTGGAATCGGTGCTGGTCGAAGAGGGCGAGAGTGTCGAGGCCGGTCAAATTGTCGCGCGTCTGGACAGGCAGCATCTTGAGCTTCAGCTGGCGCGGGTGAAGGCGTCAATGGAGGCCCAGCGACAGCAGGTGGAGAAGCTGAAAAACGGCAGCCGACCCGAGGAGATTGCCCAGGCCCAAGCCCAGTATCAGGGGGCGCAGGCTGAGTTGGAGCTGGCGCAGAATCAGTTGAAACGCCTGCAGGAGGTTAAGCGACTGACAGACGGACAAGGCGTGAGTGCTCAGGATCTGGACAATGCTCAGGCGCGGTTGAGAGCAGCCCGTGCACAGGTGGATGGCCGGGCCGAGTCGCTTCAGCTGGTCCGAAAAGGACCACGTGATGAGGATATCGCGGCAGCACAGGCTCAGCTGGCAACATTGCAGGCGGAACAGGCTCTGCTTGAACACCAATTGCGGCAGTCGGAACTGGTCGCTCCCATGGCAGCGCGGGTTCGCGCGCGACTGCTGGAGCCGGGCGATATCGCCTCACCCCAGCGTCCGGTGCTCACTCTGGCCCTGAATGATCCCAAATGGGTTCGGGTCTATGTCAGTGAGCCGGACCTGGGTTACCTGAAGCCCGGGATGAAGGTGGCGGTCTATACCGATACATTTCCGGATCAACCGATTGCCGGGCAAATAGGGTATATCTCGTCGGTGGCGGAGTTTACACCGAAAAATGTTCAGACGGAGTCTTTGCGAACCGCCCTTGTTTACGAGGTGCGTGTACGGGTAACGGATAGTGAAAACCGCTTGCGCCTGGGGATGCCTGCAACGGTTCGGGTAGCTCTGGAACCGGATCAGCAACGCGCACGGGCAGGCACCTGATGAGCAGCAGTGCCCCCAGTATTAGAGCCTGTCAGCTTCACAAAAGCTTCTACGACAAGGCATCCCGAACCCGGATCGAAGCGTTGAAGGCGGTGGATTTGTGCATTGAACCCGGGTCGTTGACCGCACTTGTCGGGCCTGATGGCGCCGGTAAGACAACCCTGCTGCGTCTGATGGCAGGGTTGATGAAAGCGGACAGCGGCTCGTTGGAGGTATTAGGCATTGGTGTATCCACTGATCCCCAGGCGGTGCAGGATCGGATCAGTTACATGCCCCAGCGGTTCGGGCTCTATGAAGATCTCAGCGTACAGGAAAATCTTGATCTTTATGCTGATCTGCACGGTGTAGGCCAACAACAGCGGCAGGCGCGTTATCAGCGTCTGTTGCATATGACTGATCTGACTCGTTTTACCGACCGTCTGGCGGGCAAGCTCTCCGGCGGGATGAAGCAGAAGCTGGGATTGGCCTGCACGCTGGTGCGCTCGCCGGAATTACTGCTGCTGGATGAACCCACGGTTGGCGTTGATCCGTTGTCGCGCCGGGAGCTCTGGCAGATTATTCAGCAGTTAATTGATGACGAGAATCTCAGTGTTGTTGTAAGCACCGCGTATCTGGATGAAGCGGACCGCTGTGATCAGGTGTATGTGTTGCATGAAGGTGAAATCCTGGCTCAGGGAACGCCGCAGGCTCTGCGTCAGAAGGCTCAGAACCGTTGCTATCTGGCGCAGCCTCCCAAGGATCAGCCCGCTCGAACGCTACAGGCACGTCTGCTGGATGCCAGTGATCAGATAATCGATGCGGTGCCTCAAGGGGGCGGAGTGCGGTTTGTCCGAGCTCAATCAGCGAGCAGTGAGCAGTTCGAACAGCTGCTGCGTGGTGCGAGGTATGAACCGGTGGAGCCCTCGCTGGAAGATGGTTTCATGATTGTCCTGCGCGAGCGTCTGGGAGCCGTTGAGTCGCATGCGGATGCGCTTGCCGGCAGTGCTGGCGGACAGGGCAGGGAGGTAATGATCGAGGTGCGGGATCTGGTGCGAACCTTCGGTGATTTTACCGCCGTCGCCAGTACCAGTTTCGATGTGCGTCGGGGGGAAATATTCGGATTGCTCGGCCCCAACGGCGCGGGTAAGACCACCACTTTTCGCATGCTGTGCGGTCTGCTGCCATCCACCAGCGGTTTCCTGCAGGTGGCCGGCGTTAATCTGCGCACGGCGAGAGCCTCGGCGCGTCGCAGAGTGGGGTATGTGTCGCAGAAGTTTGCGTTGTATTCCAACCTGACGGTACTGGAAAACCTGCGTTTTTTCGGCGGCGCTTATGGACTGCGTGGCCGGGCCCTGAAACGCCGGATTGAAGCGGTTCTGGAGCAGTTCAGTCTACAGGGCCAGGAAAGAACCCCCAGTGGCCAGCTGCCCGGTGGCTTCAAACAGCGGCTCGCGATGGCTGCGGGGTTGATTCATGAACCGGAGATTCTGTTTCTTGACGAACCCACCAGTGGGGCGGATCCGCTGGCGCGCCGTGCTTTCTGGCGCCGTATTACGGCATTGGCGGAAGGTGGCACCACGATCGTGATTACCACCCATTTTATGGAGGAGGCGGAGTATTGTGACCGGATCCTGATTCAGGATGCGGGGCAGCGGCTGGCTATCGGCACACCTCAGCAGGTGCGTGAGGAGGTTGACCGGCAGGGTGGACATCTGAGCATGGAGGAGACCTTCATCGGCATTGTGGAGCGCAGCCGTAGTGACCAACGCCGGGGGGCCGCATGAGCACACAGGGCGGTTTTCTGCTGCGGTTGCAGTCACTGGTGCGCAAGGAAACCCGCCAGCTGCTGCGCGACCGCAGTAACCTGATGATCGGTATCGGCCTGCCGATCATCTTGATTCTGATCTTCGGCTACGGCGTATCTCTGGATGTACGTGATATCCGCCTGGCGCTGGTGCTGGACGACCGCTCCCCGGCGGCAACCGACTATGTCTCCGGGTTGACGCTGTCGCGCTATTTTAACCCGGTGCATGCGGACTCCCTGGCTCAGGCGGAGCAGATGATCAGGGATCGTCAGGTGGAGGGGTTTGTTCATCTGAGCAGTCAGTTTGCCCGAGACCTCAGTGCCGGCCATGCCCAGGTTCAGCTTGTGGTTTCTGGCACCGACTCCACCCGCGCCGGGTCGATCATCAACTATTTCTCGGCGTTGACGGCGCAGTGGGCCGAGAAATCCGCAGATCGTCTGGGTGCTACGCAGTTGCCCGGTCCCCGAGTGGAAGTGGTGGACCGGCTCTGGTTTAACGATGCCAATACCAGTACCTGGTTTCTGGTGCCGGGTTTGATCGTTTTGATCATGACGTTGGTGGGGACGTTTCTCACGGCCCTGGTGATGGCACGGGAGTGGGAGCGCGGGACACTGGAAGCGCTGTTCGTCAGTCCGGTGCGGCCGGTTGAGGTGCTGTTGGCCAAGGTGACGCCCTATTTCGTAGTGGGGATGCTGGGTCTGGCGCTCTGCATTATCGCGGCCCGGGGGCTGTTCGATGTGCCGATTAACGGCTCCGCCTGGCTTGTCCTGCTTGGCTCAACGCTCTATATGCTGGTGGCTCTGGGCATCGGACTGTTGATCTCGGCGGTGACCCGTAATCAGTTTCTCGCCAGTCAGATCGCCATTCTGGCCAGTTTTCTGCCGGCGCTGATGTTGTCCGGGTTCGTGTTCGATATTCGCAACCTGCCCTTTGCCGTGCAACTGATCTGCTATGCGCTGCCCGCCACCTACTTTATGGAGCTGATCCGGACACTGTTTCTGGCCGGGGATTTCTGGCCGCTGATTATCAAGGATTGCCTGATCCTGGCCGGCTACGCGGTCGTGCTGTTGGGGTTAGCCAATCGTGTCACCCGAAAAACACTGGATTGAGTTGATGCAGATACTGATCGCATTTATCCACCGCGTGATCAACCTTTGTCACAAAGAGCTACTGGCGGTGCTGAAGGATCCGGCCAACCGGGTGATACTGATCGTACCGCCGTTGATGCAGAGTCTGCTGTTCGGTTACGCAGCCAGCTTTGATCTGACCCAGGTGCCCTATGTGGTTTTGGATCAGAGCCGCAGTGGTGCGAGTCAGTCGCTGTTGAATAGAGTCGACGGTACCGGCGTTTTTGAGCGGGTCGCCACGCTCAATAGCAGCGATGAGATCGAGCGTTTTATCGGTAACGGTGACGCGTTGCTGGCGCTGCATTTCCCCAGTGACTTCGAAGAGCGTCTAACCAGTGGGCGATCTGCACCCTTGCAGATGATCGTCGATGGCCGTAACTCCGCCACGGCCAACTCGGCCGTGGGTTACATAAGAGCAGTGGTGGCGGGATTCAACAGCACCCTTGTGACGGATCAAGCTCCGTCGGTAGAGGTGGTGGCGCGCAGCTGGTACAACCCCAACCTGGAAACCCGGTGGATCATTATGCCGGGGATGATCGCGGCTCTGAGCATGATTCAGACCATGATGTTGACGGCCCTGTCAGTGGCACGCGAGCGGGAACAGGGTACCTTCGATCAGCTTCTGGTCACACCGCACACGCCGTTTGAGATCCTCATCAGCAAGGCGGTACCGCCCATTATTATCGGGCTGGTTCAGTCATCGCTGGTCCTGATGGTGGCGCTGTTCTGGTTTCAGGTGCCGATGTCCGGTTCTCTGGCCACACTGTACGCCGGGCTGTTGATGTTCACCATCGCCAGCGTCGGAATTGGCCTGTCGATCTCGGCGCTGTCCACCAATATGCATCAGGCGATGCTCTACACCTTTGTACTGATCATGCCGTTGATGCTGTTGTCGGGGCTGGCAACACCGGTGGCCAACATGCCCGACCTGTTACAGACCCTGACCTATGCCAACCCGCTGCGATTCTCGATTCATCTGGTGCGCGCGGTCTATCTGGAAGGCGCACAGTTACAGGATGTTATTCCCGACATGATCCCTCTGCTGGTGATCTCCGTCTTAACCCTGCCGTTAGCGGCCTGGTTGTTCCGTCACCGTTTGGTTTAACTGGAGTTGTTTATGTATCGAACACTCATACCGTCTATGCGACTGCCCGGTATTGCCGCGCTGCTGATACTGCTGACGGGTTGCACGGTGCTTGGCCCCGACTTCGACGCGCCGGAGCTTGAGACACCCACCAGCTGGAAGCAGTGGCACAGCGAAGGACAATCCTTGCAGAACCTGGAGATTGAGGCGCAAACGGAGGGAAATGCATGGTGGCTTGAGTTTGATGACAAAACGCTCAACGCGCTGCAGATGCGCTTATTCGCGGCCAACCCGGATGTCCAATTAGCGACTTTGAACTTCGTCCGGGCGAGGGTGCAGCAGTCGATAGTCACCGGACAATCGCTCAATGTTGACGCCAGTGGCGCAGCGGGGCGCCAGAAACTCAGTGAGTTTAGTCCCTCCATGCGGATGGCTTCCATCTCGGCACCGGCAAACAAGGATCAGTTAATCAGAGCACTGGCTGAGCCCTATACGTTGTATCAGGCCGGGTTTGATGCAAGCTGGGAACCTGATTTGTGGGGGCGAGTGGCGCGGCAAGTCGAATCATCTCAGGCGCAGGTAGGCTTTTCCCGAGCGGAACTGGAGGGGGTGAAACAGCTACTCAGCGCAGAGTTGGCTCGGGCCTACTTCTCGCGTCAGAATGCGGACCGGCAGATCCGCCTATTAGAACAGCAGATAGAGCTTACAGAGCAGAAGTTAAAGCTGATTGAAGTTAGACAAGATGCGGGGTTGGATACCGGGTTGGATATCGAGCCTGAGCGCTCTCGTTTGCGCGAACTTCAAGCGGCGCTGCCTATCCAGCTTAGTCAAAAGACCCAAATCACCAATGTCATAGCTCTGCTGTTGGGTGAGCGGCCGGGATCCTTGAGTGATCTTTTGGATTCAGCGCCTCTGCTGTCAAACAAAGCAGAGAACATGTACCTGTTAACCTTGGGGATACCCAGTGAGTTGGTGAATCGCCGACCCGATATCATGGCTGCACGATCCCGGCTTCATGCCGCCACTGCCGAAATCGGTGTTGCCCGCGCAGATCTATACCCGCGCATCTCTTTGCGGGCGGGTGTGGGGTTTGAATCGTTTGAAGGTAGTGCCTTTGGTGAATGGGCGAGTCGCCAGTGGCAGATTGGCCCCGGCTTTTATCTGCCGATATTTAATCAGGGAAGGCTGAAGAAACGAGTCCATCTAACCGAACTCAAACAACAGCAGGCTGCGATCCAGTATCGGAAGACCGTACTTACCGCCTGGCAGGAGGTGGATGACGCTCTGACCAATTACAGTGCCGAACTGGAACGGTATGAAAGGCTGAAACAGCAGGAGCAGAGTTTGAGGCGGCAGCTAGAGCTGATTGGCGCTAACCGAGACGCCGGTCTTACCGATAGTAGAGCCGAGCTTCAGGCCCGCGCCGCGGTGATTGGCATGGAGCGCCAGTTGGCTGACAGTGTGGCAAGGCTGAAGATTCAGAGAGTAGCGGTATACAAGTCGGTGGGGTTGGCAGGGGCCTGAAGCGATGAGATGTTTGACCCGGAACATTCTCTGATTGGATAGTGAGTCCCTCAAACGAATGGAGCGGTCGCGGGGATTACCCCGTCATTCGGATGTGAAGTCATCTTTCCCCGACATCGGAAATGTGCACTATGCTACTCCTGTAAGTTCGTATCAGAGAGGGTGACCGGACTACTGTGATTTCAGGGACCAGAAACAACAGGGAGAGTGTTCTGTATGCCGCGCACGTATTTTCAATACTGGGGCAAGGCTCGGAAGCCGGATGATCATACCGGCGACGAATATCATCTCTTGGCTTACCATAGCCTGGATGTGGCGGCGGTTGGTTGGCGGCTGCTGGCTCCTGAGCGTGCGCTGAACAGGGATCTTGCGCAATTCCTGATGATCTCTCCCGAGCAGCTGCAGAAGCTGTTTGTATTTGCTCTGATGTTGCACGACTTGGGCAAGTTTGCCTCAGCGTTTCAGAACCTCGTTGTTATCGATGATTCCCCTTTGTGCCGACATTCGGTAAAGACACCCTATGATGCAGGAAAGGCTCGTCATGACCGCATGGGCGCGCATTTCTGGCTGATGATGACTCAGGGAAGGGCGCTATCGGGTTCGAGCCTGGGACTCAAGGACACCGATGTCGGTACGATGAATCAGCCGCTGGAGAGCTTGAACATGCTGTTGGACAGCGTGTTCGGCCATCACGGTAAACCGGTTTCCCGCGAGTACCTGAAAAGCCTCTCCTGTTATCGTCACCCGCTGGATGTTGAAGCTGCTTCCGCGTTTGTGCATGACTGTGTTCAATTGTTGGAGCTTGAATGGCCTGAAGCGCTGTTGGCTGACAGGGAGTGGTTTGCACGTTTACGCCAGGCAAGTTGGCACTTGGCCGGATTGGCGATCCTGTGCGATTGGATAGGTTCGAATCAGGACTATTTCCGTTACCGCGCGGACGATGAGATCGAACTCACTGCCTACTGGGATCGGGCCAAACAACAGGCGCTAGAAGCGCTGGACGTGACCGAACTGGCTAAAACAGTAAAGGTGCAGCCGTTCGTTTCCGTGCAACGGCACTTCGGTTTCTCGCCAACCCCTTTGCAGCGCTGGGCCGAGAGTGTGTCGTTGCCTGAAGGTCCTCAGCTTTTAATCCTCGAAGATGTAACTGGCGCCGGTAAAACCGAAGCGGCGCTGACGCTGACGCACCGGCTGTTGGCTGCGGGTGAAGCCGATGGCTTGTACTTCGGTTTACCCACCATGGCGACCTCAAACGCGATGTTTGGGCGGGTGGCCGAGCACTATCGACAGATGCTCAGCTTCGAAGATGGTGTACCCAGTATTGTGCTGGCGCATGGTGCCCGGCAGATGCACGACGGGTTCCGGGAAGCACTGTCGGAACGCAGTCCGCAAGATAGCCCCTATCAGAGCAGCGAGGAAACGGCGAGTCTGCACTGTAATCATTGGCTGGCAGACTCCCGAAAAAAGGCGCTGCTTGCTCCCGTTGGTGTGGGGACGATCGATCAGGCACTGCTTGCCGCTCTGCCACGGAAACATCAGCCGCTGAGGCTGCTTGGGCTGCATCGTAAGGTCTTGATCTTTGATGAAGTCCACAGTGCAGACAGCTTCATGCTGGAGCTGCTGGAAGATCTGCTAATAGCGCATCTGCGACAGGGTGGCAGCGTCATTCTACTCACCGCGACCTTGTCGCAGAATCAGCGACAGCGGCTTTGCAGGGCATGGCAGAAGGGGGCGGGATTGTCCCTCGAAGAGAGGCCATTAAAGAGAGACTTCCCGTTGGCCACCCATCTCGATAGCCGTGGCAGGTTCGATGAAACGATACTGGAGAGCAGGCCTGAGGTTAGCCGGTCGCTCAAGGTGGATTTTCTGGTGGGCGAACAGACCTGTATCGATCGGTTGCTATCGGCCAGAGAGCAGAAACAGTGTGCCGTCTGGATTAGAAATTCGGTGGATGACGCCATAGATGCCTATGACCAATTGGTGGGGGCGACCGGATCCGCGCAGGGGATAACCCTGTTTCATAGCCGTTTTACGCTGAAGGATCGCAAGTTTATAGAGGATGGAGTACTGGCGACCTTCGGCAAACATTCCACATCTGATGATCGAAAAGGACAGATCCTGATATCGACCCAGGTGTTTCAGGAGAGTCTGGATGCCGATGCTGACCTGATGATCAGCGATCTCTGCCCGATAGACGACCTGATACAGCGTGCCGGGCGACTGCATCGACATCGACGGGACACCGCGGGGAATCCGTTATCCACAGGGCCGGATGGACGCCCCGAACCTAAGCTGCTGGTTCATGCACCGGCTTGGCAAGAGGTGCCGGATGGCGACTGGTTGCTGTCGGTGATGCGCAATACAGAATATGTCTATCGTTCCCCCGGCAAACTCTGGCTCGGGATGCGGGTACTGCGCGATAAGGGTGAGATCCGTATGCCGGAAGGTGCGCGCGACCTGATCGAAGCCGTCTACGCGTCTGAGGCCCAGAACGAAATCCCCGAAGCGCTTCAGGAGAAGGATCAGGCGTTCCGAGGCGAGGAGCGTCACAAGGCATCGCAGGCGCTCAATCAGATTTTGGAGTGGGAACAGGGCTATACCGCGAAAAGCTCCCACGCCTGGCTCGACGATGATGTGGAGATCAGCACCCGATTTGCCGACAGGGAGATAGTGCAGGTGCTGGTGCTGAAAAAGGCGGATGATGGTCGGTTGCAGTTGTGGGCCGAGGGCGAGCCGTTCGCGCTGCAGAACAGCATCGTGAAACTGGCGAAAAACAGCATCGCCGATCATCTGGTGTCACTGCCAGAAACGGAGACAGCTGGCTATCAGGTATTGCTTGAGCGGTATCAACAGGCCAAGTATCTGCAGCCTTGGTTGGCTGAAATGGATGAAGGTTTTGCATACTCTCCTGACAAGGGAGTGATCAGACACAATAGGGAGGTTGAATGAATATACTCACCGACCCCTGGCTCAGCTACCGCCTGACGGACGGTAGCGAGCGGGATCTGCCTCTGGCCGAAGCATTGGCCGACCCGGACGTGGTGGATTTCGCGTTGCCGCGGGCAGATTTTCATGGGGCTGCTTATCAGTTCGCCATTGGTGTGTTGCAGACCTCCATGGCACCTGGCGATGTGCATCAGTGGAATCAGCTTTATCAGCAACCGCCAGCGCTTGATACGATCCGCCAGGCGCTCTCGCGGATCAGCCATGCTTTCGAACTGGAGGGCGACGGCCCTCGTTTCATGCAGGATTTCGATGCGCTGGCCGATGCCAAACCTGCGCCCATCTCCGGTTTGCTGATCGAAGCACCGGGTGATAACACGATTAAGCAAAACACTGATCTTTTTGTGAAACGTGGCATCGGAGATGCGTTGTCGCCCGGTATGGCGGCACTGGCTCTATTTACTTTGCAGATCAATGCGCCGTCGGGCGGTCAGGGTCATCGTACGGGATTACGTGGCGGCGGCCCGTTGACAACCCTCGTGCTGCCCCATGAGAGCAATGCCTCTCTGTGGGAGAAGCTGTGGCTCAATGTGCTCGACCGTGATGCCTTCCGTTACGACGACCCCGATCTTCATAGCCCTTCGGTTTTCCCCTGGCTCGGCCCAACCAAAATCAGCAAGGCTAAGGGAACGGAGGTCTATCACAACGAGGCCCACCCGTTGACGATGTATTGGGCGATGCCTCGGCGCATCCGACTGATTTTTGAGGACGAGACAGCCATCTGCGGGATTGGCTTGAAACCCGCCGACCGGCTCTGTCGTCAGTTGAGAACCGTCAACTACGGTAACAATTACGCCGGTACCTGGGGCCACCCGCTGACCCACTACCGTTTCAATCCGAAAAAGCCGGACGAGGATCACCTTTCCAGCAAGGGGCAGCCTGGCGGTATCCAGTACAAACAGTGGCACAGTCTCGCTTATACCGACCGTGAAGGCGGAAACCTCCCCGCAAAGGTTGTCAGTCGTTATCTGGTGGATCGGGCACCGTTTTTCAGTTTCGACTGGGGCGAGGAGCCCAGGCTCTGGGTGTTTGGCTACGACATGGACAACATGAAAGCCCGTGGCTGGTACAGCAACGAGTTCCCATTGATTAGGCTCGATCCCGACCACCGAGACCAGCAGTTGCGGGTGCTCAAGGATATGCAATCGCTGGCGACGGAAATTCTCTGGCAATGCCGAACGGCGGTCAAGTCCGCCTGGTTTGAGAAACCTTCGGAAGCCAAGGGCGATACCAGCCAGATCGATCTGCAGTTCTGGCAGCGTACGCAGAGTGACTTCTTTGCTCTGGTCCGCGAGCTACTGTCGTCAGCGGAAGAACTGCCACCCAAGGCTGCAAGTCGGTGGCTTAACGCCTTAAAGCGAACCGCGCAGGATCTGTTCGATGAGCTGGGGCTGGAGAGTCTGGTACCGGACCGCAATATGGCGCGCAAGATCAAGGCAAGACGCAATCTAACCGGTTGGCTCGCCGGCAGCAAACGGATCAAGAAGTACAGCGCTGATTATCGGCTCGACAGTCTTATCAAGGAGGAAAACCGATGAGTGAACAGACCGCAGAGAACTTTGCGCCCTTTCAGGGTAGCGCTGCGCTCCATCGCTGGTGGAAGTCGATGATGCTCTCTCCCGACGAACTGAAAGCGGAGGATATACGTCCGGCGCCGACTGTGTGCCGCGCAGAGCTTAAGCGGGCGGGGTCTCCGGATGCCGTGCTGCTGACGAGCGGTTTTCGGGCGCTCTGGTTGAGTTTGCCGGATGAAGTACGTGAAGAGAAAGCCCGGCCCTGGACGCTGCTGGCCTGGGCTACGGTGGCTGGTGTGCTCTCCCTGATCAACACCGATATGGAGGGGCGCTTTGCGATGGCTGTTGGTCAGGTCGATGCGGAGACCGACAAGGCAAAGGTCAGCGAACTGCGATTTGCCCAGTTGCAGGGCGCCAAAACCCCCGAAGATTTCTATCGACGGCTGTGTCGTATCGTCAGGCAGTTGAAGGGAAAGGTTCCCGTCCTCTCTCTGGCCAGCGATATCCTGACCTGGTACGACGAGCACAACCGCAAACTGCCGCGCCGCGCCGATAAACGACTTTCCGTTACCTGGGCCATGGACTACTACCGGGCCGCCGAAGCCAAACATTAAGGAGACTGGCTATGAGTAAATTTATCCAACTGCACCTTTTGACCTCTTACGCCCCGGCCAACCTCAACCGCGACGATCTAGGGCGGCCCAAGACTGCGCGCATGGGCGGTACCGAAAGACTGCGCGTCAGTTCTCAAAGCCTGAAACGTCACTGGCGTACTTCCGATCTGTTCGAAGAAGTGCTTGGAGACAATCTGGGTACGCGCACCAAGCGTCTCGGTGTCGAGGTCTATAACAAGCTCCGTACTCTCAACGTAGATGAAAAGCCAGCAAAAGAGTGGGCAAGAAGCATCGCCAAGGTGTTCGGTAAGGACAAGAAAGACAGTCTTGAGATCGAGCAGTTGGCACATGTGAGTCCTGATGAATGGCAGGCGGTCTGGGCGTTGACTGAGCAATTGGCAGCGGAAAACCGTGCGCCGGAAACTGAGGAGCTTAATCTGCTGCGCAAGAACAGCAGCGCCGTCGATATCGCCATGTTCGGGCGTATGCTCGCTTCTAGCCCCGATTTCAACACCGAAGCGGCCTGTCAGGTAGCCCATGCCATCAGTGTGCATAGCGTTGCCGTCGAGGATGACTACTTCACCGCCGTCGACGATCTCAACAAGGGCGAGGATGGCATGGGCGCGGCGCATATAGGTGAAGCGGCGTTCGCGGCTGCGCTGTTCTACAGCTACATCTGTATCGACAAGGCGCAGTTGGTGGAGAATCTGGGTGGTGATCTGGAGCTGGCGAATAAGGCGATTGCCGCGCTCCTGGAAGCTGCTGTCAAAGTGTCGCCCAAGGGCAAGCAGAACAGCTTTGCGTCCCGTGCTTATGCGTCCTATGTGTTGGCGGAAAAGGGCGATCAGCAGCCACGCTCTCTGTCTGTCGCCTTCCTGAGGCCGATCGTGGGAGAGGATCAGGCCGACGAGGCGATCAAGGCGTTGGTACGGCAGTCCGAAAATTTCGACAAGGTCTACGGGGCCTGTGCCGATGCACGTCAATCCGTGAATGCGATCACGGGCGAGGGAAGTTTTGACGAGCTGAAAGCCTTCGTGGCGGACTGAGGGAGGTACCATGAACTATCTGGTATTTCGTCTCTACGGGCCGATGGCTGGCTGGGGGGAGGCGGCTGTCGGTGGAGACAGACCGAGCGCACTGCATCCCAGCCGTTCTGCGATCCTCGGCTTGGTAGCGTCGGCACTCGGTATCCGTCGTGATGATGTCGCGCCTCTGGATGAACTGAGACTGGCGTTGGGTGTCGGTATCAAGAGTTATAGCGGTGGGGAACTCACGCGAGATTATCACACGGCACAGGTGCCGTCTCATGATCGCAAGCGGCGTTTCTTCACTCGTCGGGACGAGCTTGATGCCCCCAAACACAAACTCAACACGGTGCTCTCCAGTCGTGATTACCGTAGTAACGGTTATTGGGTGGTCGCGCTCTGGCTGCGTGGTGATTCAGGCCACGATCTTGCTATTCTGGCCGAGGCTTTGAAAAAACCGGCATTCCCGCTCTATCTGGGGCGCAAGTCCTGCCCGCCGGCGGCGCCGCTGATGCCGACGCTGGTCGAAGGAACGCTGAAGGAAGCACTGGACGCCTCATTTCCACCCTTGTTGGACGATGCGGATCAGGATCGTCATTGGCTGAGTATGGATGGCTACTGTCACTACTACTGGCAGGGCTCAGCCGACGAACTGGGAGGCTATGACGGTATACAGAGCCGTAACGTATGGGATGAACCGATCAGCCGCGTGCCCTGGCAGTTCGGTACACGGCAGGAGCATCAACTGACCCTGCCAGTAGGGGAGGAGTAGGATGTTTCTGTCACGTGTGTCACTACAACATACCCCGGAAGGCCGAAAGGCGTTGCTGGAGTCTGCGCAGAAAGGAGTATACGGCCAGCATCAGTTGCTTTGGCGGCTGTTTGCAGGTGATGAAAGGCGCCAGTTCCTGTTTCGTGAGGAGCAGGGGGATGGGCGCATCGTTGCCAGGGGCGAGCCCTATTTCTACCTCCTGTCTCCGCAGCAGCCGCAAGATGATTCCGGCTTGTTCCATATAGAAAGCAGGGCATTTCAGCCACGTTTGTCCATTGAGCAGAAACTGGATTTCAGGATCAGACTCAACCCCACGGTCTGCCGACAGGGCAGGCGGCATGATGTGGTGATGGATGCCCAGCGCCAGTGGCTTCAGGCAGAATGTGGGCGATTGGATTTGTCGACAGAGGGGACAAAGAAGCAAATAAAATCCCGTTTGCTGGATATGGCGGGTGATGTGGAGGTGGCCCGATGGCGAGAGCTGATCGCCGAGGGGGTATATCGAGATGAGAGCGAGCGTCGATTGGGTCGCACGGAAACGCTGAATCTGGCGCTGAAAAGCTGTTCCGACAGCGCAGTGCGCCAGTGGTGGCAAAGTCGTTGCGAAGAGTATGGCATCGGGGTTGAGCCCGGTACGGTGGAGATCAACGGTTATCAGCAGCAGCTTATGCCAGGAAAAGGCAGCGGCGCAGCTTTCAGTTGCTTGGAGCTGTCCGGAACGCTTCGCGTCACGCAGCCGGAAACCTTTATG
Organism: Marinobacterium litorale DSM 23545; assembly: GCF_000428985.1. GTDB lineage: Bacteria > Pseudomonadota > Gammaproteobacteria > Pseudomonadales > Balneatricaceae > Marinobacterium_D > Marinobacterium_D litorale. The sequence continues at coordinate 130,874 of NZ_KE386828.1, forward strand.
TCGCAGTTGCATAAAGGGTTTGGGCGCGCCAAAGGCTTCGGCTGCGGACTGATGATGATAAAGCCGGCATAGCTAAGCCGGCTCCCTGCAAAAGGCAAAGGAGAGTGCCATGGCTTTTATCCCGGCTAAGCCTATTCCTCTGAAAGATCGCGTTTCCATGATTTTTCTACAATATGGGCAGATTGATGTGATCGACGGTGCTTTTGTACTGATCGATAAGACGGGTATCCGCACTCACATTCCCGTTGGTTCCGTTGCCTGCATAATGCTGGAGCCCGGCACCCGCGTATCTCACGCGGCCGCCAAATTGGCTGCAACTGTCGGCACACTTCTGGTTTGGGTGGGTGAGGCCGGTGTGCGACTCTATGCCAGTGGTCAGCCTGGAGGTGCCCGATCTGACAAGCTACTCTATCAAGCCAAGCTTGCTCTTGAGCCTGAACTCCGGCTGAAGGTTGTGCGCAAGATGTTCGAGCTGCGGTTTGGTGAGGAGGCCCCCAGCCGTCGTTCCGTCGATCAACTACGAGGCATCGAAGGCACCCGCGTTCGGGCGACCTATAAGCTGCTGGCTCAACAGTACGGCGTCAAATGGCACGGGCGCCGCTATGATCCTAAGGACTGGTCCAAGGGGGACAAGGTCAACCAGTGCATCAGTGCTGCCACTTCCTGCCTTTACGGTATTACCGAAGCGGCCACACTAGCGGCAGGCTATGCGCCGGCGATTGGCTTTCTGCACACCGGTAAGCCGCTTTCGTTTGTCTACGATATCGCCGATATCATCAAGTTTGAAACTGTCGTGCCCAAGGCGTTTGAGATCGCCGCGAAAAATCCGGCGCAACCCGATCGGGAGGTGCGGCTGGCCTGTCGCGATATCTTTCGCAGCTCTCGCACACTCGGCAATCTGATCCCGCTGATTGAAGAGGTGCTGGCAGCCGGTGAAATCGAACCACCGCCTCCGCCCAAAGACAGTCAGCCACCCGCCATCCCTGAACCGGCGTCTATGGGGGACGAGGGGCACAGGAGCCACCAATGAGCATGTTGGTCGTTGTAACGGAAAATGTGCCGCCGCGTCTTCGAGGGCGACTTGCAGTCTGGCTGTTGGAAGTGCGCGCCGGTGTCTATATCGGCGATACCTCGAAGCGTATTCGGGAAATGATCTGGGAGCAGGTTAGTGAATTGGCAGAGGAGGGCAACGTCGTAATGGCCTGGGCCACCAATACGGAATCCGGCTTCGACTTCCAGACCTACGGTGAAAACCGTCGTATTCCGGTGGATCTGGATGGACTTCGTCTTGTCTCTTTTCTACCTGTTGAAAATCAGTAGGTTAGAGCTCTTTAAAAATCCGGAATTTCGATAATACCGCCGGTAGATTTTTGAAGGGTGAAATAGTCCTTCAAAAACAATAATATCCATTTGGAGTGTTCCCCGCACCCGCGGGGATGAACCG
>NZ_KE386828.1:133720-135393 GCF_000428985.1 Marinobacterium litorale DSM 23545
GTGTTCCCCGCACCCGCGGGGATGAACCGGCGCTAAATGCCTTGAATGCCAAGCCTGCTTTGTGTTCCCCGCACCCGCGGGGATGAACCGCTACGGCGCCATAAAACAGCCACTCCATGGCTGTGTTCCCCGCACCCGCGGGGATGAACCGCGCACGGAGCCACCCAAGCCCACCAGTGGCGAGTGTTCCCCGCACCCGCGGGGATGAACCGCCCCGGCAAATGCTTGGCAGCGACCGGGGCTTCGTGTTCCCCGCACCCGCGGGGATGAACCGAGGCCCGCGCCTACGACCCCCAGGAACTGCGAGTGTTCCCCGCACCCGCGGGGATGAACCGGGTGATATTGGTAATGGCGTTACCGTTGGGTGGTGTTCCCCGCACCCGCGGGGATGAACCGCCCTGTTCGTGGAACTGAGCGACCTTCTCGGTGTGTTCCCCGCACCCGCGGGGATGAACCGGCGGTCACTTCCTGCCACAGACGCAGCATCATGTGTTCCCCGCACCCGCGGGGATGAACCGACCTCAGTGACGGCCCGCAGGATTTTGTGCTGGTGTTCCCCGCACCCGCGGGGATGAACCGGCTCCTTGCAGCGCTTCCGTGCTTGACGGGTAGTGTTCCCCGCACCCGCGGGGATGAACCGCTGGCTCTGAATGCAGGCTGGGATGATGAGCTGTGTTCCCCGCACCCGCGGGGATGAACCGCAATGGGCCATGCCTGTACCCACGCGACGTTTGTGTTCCCCGCACCCGCGGGGATGAACCGATGCGTGTCGCTTGTGCATTTGACTTGGGAGAGTGTTCCCCGCACCCGCGGGGATGAACCGGCGCTAAATGCCTTGAATGCCAAGCCTGCTTTGTGTTCCCCGCACCCGCGGGGATGAACCGGCCCAAATCGATGAGCGTAACGCCAAGATCGGGTGTTCCCCGCACCCGCGGGGATGAACCGGCAAACGGGACCGACCAGATACCTACTCGTTTTGTGTTCCCCGCACCCGCGGGGATGAACCGGCGTAGTAAATCCAGTTCATACCCACCCCATCCGTGTTCCCCGCACCCGCGGGGATGAACCGGCAGAGATGCGCGACAAGCGCTTGTCGCTGAAGTGTTCCCCGCACCCGCGGGGATGAACCGCTGGCTCTGAATCTTTTTTATACCAAAGCCAGGTGTTCCCCGCACCCGCGGGGATGAACCGCAGTGAAAGGCAGTAATGATGCAATGGTGGTGGTGTTCCCCGCACCCGCGGGGATGAACCGTTTAAATAATGTGTTTACAGGTGTTTACTTCCGTGTTCCCCGCACCCGCGGGGATGAACCGCGATTTAAATGTCGGCAGATCGGCGTCCGCTGGTGTTCCCCGCACCCGCGGGGTTGAATTGATTGAAGAAAATTATGGGCCGCATGGTCTATGAACTTAGCGAATGGTTTTTCTATATAATCGGATAACCACAGTAAATAGGCCTTCGGCGTATTGGGCGGCCAAGTGCTGTGGGGCAGTGGGAGCCGACCTGCTGCCGCCGTTTTTTAAGTTTCCGCATCAGGTTTAACTTATCCGTCTATCAGGCGCGCTACCGCATAGCCGGAGATACTAATGGGTTCGAAAGTAAGCGAACATCATTTATAATGTAGGCTCCGTTCGCCAAGCTTATCGGATATTTACACACATGCGCCACGATGA
>NZ_AUAZ01000014.1 GCF_000428985.1 Marinobacterium litorale DSM 23545
GGTAGTTCAGTTGGTTAGAATACCTGCCTGTCACGCAGGGGGTCGCGGGTTCGAGTCCCGTCCGTTCCGCCACTTATTCGCACCTTTTCGGTGCTCCCTTCCCGGATGTAATCTTGTCGTCTTTCCGGCGGTCCAAGGAAAATGATCTCTGTCACAAAGCTTAACTCCCGGTTCCTGCTAGAGCGGGAAGTTCAGATGGGAATGCTCAGGCTCGATAAGCTTCACCCCCATATCAGTGGTAACAAGTGGTTCAAACTTCATCGGTTGATTCAGCGGCTGGAAAAAGGGGAGCGTCCCAATCTGATCAGCTTCGGTGGAGCCTGGTCCAATCATCTGCATGCACTGGCGTATGTGGGCCACTGCTTTGGTGTTAAAACGCTGGGTTTTGTGCGCGGGCATCCCGAGAGCCCTCCTACGGCCATGTTGGACGATGTGCGTGGCTGGGGGATGGAGATCCGGTTTCTTGGTCGCGAGGCGTATCGCCAGAAAGATAAGCCGGCATTCCTTGCGGAGCTAACCGCCGAGTATCCTGGTTGGGTTGTTATTCCCGAAGGGGGGAGCGGTGCAGACGCCGTACATGGGTGCCGACAGATCTGGGCCGATATGGAGGTGGGCGAGTGGTCGGAGCCCGATATACTGGCTTGTGCCGTGGGTACGGGTGGAACCTTGGCGGGACTGGTGGCGGGTAAGCCCCCAAGTACAGAGGTTATTGGTGTTCCCGTTCTTAACCTCGGGGAAAACGCCGTGGCCATGGTGCGCGGTCTCCTTGAGCAGGCGGGCTACGTCGATCCGGGTGGTTGGCACATCGACAGTCAGGGAGTGTTTGGTGGATATGCGCGGTTACCGGGGCAGTTGGCGCTGTTGGATCAGTTATTCTCGGCTAGGCACCACTTTGATCTCGACCCGGTGTACACATTGAAGTTGGTGATGTCGATTCATCGTGGAATCTTGAGGGGCTCGATTCCTGCGGGAAGTCGTGTCTTGCTGGTACACTCTGGAGGCTTGCAGGGGCGTCGAGGTTTCCAGGATAGAATCCAGAGGGCTGTTTCTGACTTTTATGGGCCGCTACCCCTATAATAGCGAGCGTTTACGCCTCTGTAAGGGAGGGTCGGGCTAAGCTAAGGGCATATTCATGGAAAATTTTCGCAATATCGGGTTGATTGGTCGCCTGGGTAGTAAAAAGGTGATCGATACGCTCAAAGCGCTGATCCGTTTTCTGGATGAGCAAGGCCTGAATGTCATTCTCGATCAGAAGATCGCCGAAGTGATGCCCGGGCACGGGCGTCAAGTCGCCAAGCAGTCACGAATGGGCGATAGCTGTGACCTGGTTATCGTGGTGGGGGGAGATGGAAGTCTGCTGGGGGCTGCCCGTTCGCTGGCCCAAAGTCATGTGCCGGTATTGGGCGTGAATCGCGGTAATCTGGGCTTTCTTACCGATATAGCACCGGCTGAGATCGAGGAGAAGGTTGCCGAAGTGCTGGCCGGGCGTTATGCCGTGGATACGCGCTTTCTGCTCGACGTGACAGTGAAGCGTGAAGGGGAGCCGATCGCTGAATCGACAGCGCTTAATGACTGCGTGCTCCACCCGGGCAAGGCAACCCGGATGATTGAATTCGAACTCTACATAGAGGGGCAGTTCGTTTATACCCAGCGTTCCGATGGTTTGATTGTTTCGACGCCAACAGGCTCGACCGCCTATGCGCTATCCGGTGGTGGCCCGATTATGCACCCTAAGCTGGATGCTCTGGTTCTGGTACCCATGTTCCCCCACACGCTTTCCAGTCGTCCTATCGTCGTTGACGGGAACAGCGAGTTGAAACTTGTGATCACAGATCGCAATGAAACCTACCCCTCTATCTCCTGCGACGGTCAAATGAATATCGCACTGGCGCCGGGTGATACCGTGACAATTCACAAAAAACCGCACAAGCTAAAGCTACTACACCCTTTAAATTACGACTTTTACCGGACATGTCGGGAGAAGTTGGGGTGGGGCACGAAGCTGGGTGAATAGGTGTGCTGGTGACTGAAGAACGACGCGGGGTAGACCTGATCGGTGATGTGCACGGTTGTGCTATCAGTCTGTGTCTGTTGCTGGACAGAATGGGCTACCGGCGCATAAACGGTGTTTACCGACACCCCCATCGACGGGTCGTTTTTATTGGCGATATTGTTGATCGTGGTCCCCATATACGCGAGGCGCTGCATATCGTCCGCGCCATGGTCGATGCCGGCGAGGCTGACATCATCATGGGTAACCATGAGTACAACCTGCTGTGCTATCTCACGCCCAAAGCGGATGGTGAAGGCTATCTGCGCGCGCATACGGCACGCCACCAGCGCATTTTGCAGCAGACGCTGGATCAGTTTCATGGACATGAGTATGAGCTGCAGGAGTATATGGAGTGGTTTCTGCAGCTACCCTTATTTATCGAGACCGACCGGTTCCGTGCTGTCCATGCCTGCTGGCACCAGACGTTGATCGATCAGTTTGTTGAGCAGAGGGGCGGCAACCGTATTGATAAGGCGTTTTTACTGCGCTCCGCCGAAGAGGGTAGTTTTGAGTGGGAGGTGATGGATCGCCTGCTGCGTGGCACTCACCTGCGTTTGCCCAACGACGAGGTTATTGTCAGTAAGGATGGGTTTAAACGCCACTTTTTCCGAACCAAGTTCTGGTCCGACAACCCTCAGCGCATGGGCGATGTCGTTTTCCAGCCCGATCCACTGCCTGAGCACATAGCGCGCCGCGAACTGACCGATTCTCAGCGTGCAGACCTGCTGCATTATGGCCCGGATGAAAAGCTGCTTTTTATGGGACATTACTGGTGCGAAGGAACGCCGGCACCGATTCGCGATAACATCGCGTGCCTGGATTTCAGTGCCGTTAAGTACGGCAAGCTGGTCGCCTACCGGCTCGATGATGAAACGGCGCTCCGGGCCGATAAGTTCGTCTGGGTTGATGTGGCACGAGAAGTCGGGCGCATGGATGTGGAGATGGGGGGGTGATTCCGGTCATTGAGGTTTCATTGGCCGAAGACCTGGCACCCTTCACGACCGTTCTGTGGGAGTACGAAGTGCCCCACCGGGTTGTGGAAGAAGCCGATCGCCAGATCTTACTGGTTTCTCGAAGCGTCGACCCGGGCCAGGTTCGCGCCCTGTATGACTATTGGAAGCAGGGGGGCGATCTGGGGCGAATCGAGTTACGACCGGTTAAGCGGAGACGGTTGAGTGCTCCACGGGTAAGCCCGGGCCGTATAAAAGCAACCCTGTCCCTGATTGCGCTGAGCGTTCTGGCGACCCTGTTGATCGGCTTTGGCGCCAACGATCAATGGATGGCGCGACTGACATTTGTCGACTTTACGTTGACCGGTGATGGCCGGCTTTATTTCGATAGCCTGCTCAGCATGCTGGAATCCGGGCAATGGTGGCGCTTGGTGACACCGGTTTTTCTCCATTTCAGTCTGCTTCATATTCTGTTCAACCTGCTTTGGGTGTGGGTTGTCGGACAGAGGGTGGAGGTGTTGCAAGGGCCCTGGGCGCTGATCGGGTTGGCTGCATTCACGGGTGTGGCTTCCAATGTGGCGCAGTTCTGGGTTTCCGGGCCGATGTTTGGCGGTATGTCTGGTGTGGTGTTCGGACTGCTCAGCTATACCTGGCTCTGGGATCGTCTGGAGCCCCACCGCCGCTTTGGTTTACCTCCGGCGTTAATGGGGTTAATGGTGCTCTGGCTGGCATTGGGTTTTACTGGCGTTTTAGAGGGGTTTGGACTGGGGGCTATTGCCAATACGGCACACCTGGTGGGGATGCTTGCAGGTTTGGCGTTCTGGCCGATTGGGCGCTTGTTTAAACCGCGGTAGAGCTGCACTGGCGTTAAATTCCTTTACCGCTGTAAGATGATCGGTTCTTGCAGTGCTCGCAGGAGAGAGACAATGAACTTTGAAAAAATGATCGAGGCGATGACGCCGGAGGTCTACGAGTCCTTAAAGCGTTCGGTTGAGCTGGGCAAATGGCCCAACGGCGAGCGCTTGAGCCAGGAACAGCGAGAAACCAGTTTGCGTGCAGTCATTGCTTATGAACATGCGCGCGATATGCCGCAGGATAAGCGCGTTGGCTTTATTGATCGAACCAAAGCGGATGGCAGTCAACATGGTAGCGATCCCCTGGCCGCTGAAACATTGAAGATATTGAATGAGCATTGATCTATCGGAGCCGCTGCATACCCAGGGCGCGCTGCGAAAAATGCAGGTGGTGCTCTCAACGCCGGTGGAGTATCGACTGGCGTTTAACGATGGGCAGACCGTTAAACTCAATGATCTGCTGGGGCAGCCCATCGAGTTGCAGTATGAGGGAGAGATCCACTGCCTTCACTGTGGTCGTAAAACCAGCAAAAGTTTTAATCAGGGATATTGCTACCCCTGTTTCAAGCGCCTGCCCCAGTGTGATTCCTGCATTGTGAAACCCGAACTCTGCCATTTTCATGAGGGTACCTGCCGGGATCCCGCCTGGGGCGAGCAGAACTGTTTTGCTCCCCATGTGGTGTACCTGGCGAATTCGTCCGGGCTCAAGGTAGGAATTACCCGGGCGCAGCAGATACCGACCCGGTGGATTGATCAGGGAGCCGTGTCTGCGCTCCCTATCCTCGAAGTTGATAACCGCCTTCATTCCGGTCTAGTCGAACGGATATTTGCCGAGCATGTCAGCGATAAGACCAACTGGCGTACGATGCTTAAAGGGGATCAGTCAGAGATTGATCTCACTGAGGAGAGAGCGCGGCTGTTGGCGCTGTGTGCCGATTCACTGGCCTCGCTTCGTGCTACGTATGGGGAGGCGTCGATCAGGGAACTCGATCGAGAACCGGTGCGGATCGAATATCCGGTGCTTGAGTATCCGGCCAAGGTCAGCAGCTTCAATTTCGACAAGCAACCCCGTGTCACAGGCACTTTGCTGGGAATCAAAGGTCAGTACCTGTTACTGGATACCGGTGTAATCAATATCCGTAAGTTTGGTGCCTATCAGGTCAGTATTCGCGCGTAAATCAGGAGTGATGATGTCGCAACAACAGCCACAAACCATCTATCTGAAAGACTATCAGGTTCCGTCCCATCTGATCGCAAAAACCGAGTTGCGCTTCGAGCTGGCTGAGGAAGAAACGCTGGTTCGGGCGACCCTGCATGTACGGCGCAATCCCGAGGGGGCTCAAGCCCGGCCGGCACTGGTCCTGAATGGGCATCCCTCTTTGGAGTTATGCCGTCTTTCTATCGATGGTCAGGTGCTTTCGGAGCGGGATTTTCAACGTACGGATGAGACGTTGACCATCACCCAGGTGCCGGAAGAGTTCACTCTGGAGTGTCTGACCCGTATTCATCCCGAGACCAATACTGCGCTTGAGGGGCTCTACAAGTCCGATGGTATGTTTTGCACCCAGTGTGAAGCGGAAGGTTTTCGCCGGATCACCTTTTACCCGGATCGTCCCGATGTGATGTCGGTGTTCAGTACGACGGTCGTTGCCGATAAAACGCGTTATCCGATACTGCTTTCCAATGGCAATCCGGTGGAAACCGGGGAGGAAGATGACGGCCGTCATTTTGTCACCTGGGACGATCCTTTCCCCAAGCCCGCCTACCTGTTTGCGCTGGTCGCCGGCGACCTCGCGGTGCTAGAGGATAGCTATACCACGAGCTCTGGTCGCAAGGTCAGCCTGAAGATTTATGCGGAGCGCAAGGACCTGGATAAGCTCGATCACGCCATGGCGTCGCTCAAAAAAGCGATGCACTGGGATGAGCAGGTATACGGCCGTGAGTACGATCTCGATATTTATATGATTGTCGCGGTGGATTTCTTCAACATGGGGGCGATGGAAAACAAGGGCCTGAATATCTTCAATACCAGCTGTGTGCTGGCGAGCCCGAAAACCACCACAGATGCCGCTTTTCAGCGGGTCGAAAGCGTCGTTGCCCACGAGTATTTTCATAACTGGTCGGGTAACCGGGTTACCTGCCGGGATTGGTTCCAGCTCAGCCTGAAAGAGGGCTTCACCGTCTTTCGTGATGCGGAGTTTTCGGCCGATGTGAACTCGCGCACCGTCAAACGGGTTGAGGACGTGACGCTGCTGCGAACGGCCCAGTTTGCCGAAGACGGTGGGCCCATGGCGCATCCGGTTCGTCCGGATTCCTACATGGAAATCTCTAATTTCTACACGCTGACGGTCTACGAGAAAGGTGCGGAAGTCGTTCGGATGATTCACAGCCTGCTCGGGCCTGAGCAGTTCAGAGCCGGGGCGGATCTCTATTTCCAGCGTCACGACGGTCAGGCCGTGACCACCGACGATTTCGTTAAGGCGATGGAAGATGCCTCGGGGCGTGATCTGACCCAGTTCCGCCGCTGGTACAGCCAGGCGGGTACGCCAAACGTGGAGGCCTCAGGTTCCTGGGATGCAGAACAGGGCCGTTACCGCCTTACGCTGCGACAGAGTACGCCGGCCACGCCGGGACAGGATGAAAAACTGCCACTCCATATGCCCATCGCCTACGGGTTGCTGGATCAACAGGGTCGTGAACTCAGCGCTGGTGTCCTTGAGTTGACCGAGTCTGAGCAGACATTTGTTTTTGATAACCTTCCTGGTCACCCGGTACCTTCCCTGCTGCGGGGCTTTTCTGCGCCGGTGAAGCTCAGTTTTGATTACAGCGACGAGGAGCTGATGCTTTTGCTGAAGTCCGATACGGATGGCTTCAATCGCTGGGATGCCGGTCAGCGTATGGCGGTACGCCTGATGCTGGGAATGATCGATGACTACCGGGCGGGCCGCTCGATCCAGGTACCATCACTCCTGGTGGAGAGTTGGGCCAGTGTGCTGCGTGATCGCTCGCTGGATCCGGCCATGGTGGCGCACTTGCTCAGACTGCCGGGCGAAGCCTATCTGGCGGAACAGTGTCAGACGGTGGATGTGGAAGCGATCCATGAGGTGCGCCAGGCGTTGCGAGAGCAGTTGGCGAATGCGTTAAAGGACGACTGGCTGCAGGCCTACAAGCGCAGCTGCCAGGACGGCGCCTATACCCCGGATGCGGAATCGATCGCACGGCGCAGCTTGAAAAACCTCTGTCTGGGGTATCTGCTGGCAACGGGTGAAGATGCGTGGCTGGCATTGGCCGAGGAACAGTTCAGCCGTGCCGACAATATGACGGATCAGCACGCGGCGCTATCGCTGGTGGTGCACTCATCTTTCCGGGAAGCTGGCGAGCGTATGCTGGATGCGTTCCATAACCAGTGGCAGCATGAGGCGCTGGTCATGAATCAGTGGTTTGCTGTACAGGCCAGTGATCCCTGGCCCGGTGCACTGGAACGGGTACAGAGGCTGGCCGAGCATCCGCTGTTCGATGAGCGCAATCCGAACAAACTGAGAGCGCTGATAGCCGCCTTTTGCGCCCAGAATCCGGTCCGTTTTCATGCCGAAGATGGCAGCGGTTACCGCTTCCTGGCGGATTGGATTATCAAGCTTAATACTTCGAATCCACAGGTTGCATCCCGGTTGCTGACCCCGTTAACCCGGTGGAAGCGCTACCCGGACGCCGCACAGGCTAAAATGAAGTCTGAACTGGAGCGGATTCTGGCTGTGGATAAGTTGTCGCCGGATGTCTATGAGGTAGTCAGCAAAAGCTTGGCTTGAACAAAGGTCTACACCGGGAACGGTTGACGTGTGGGTGTCGGATGCCGTTGAATTTGTCAGATAATAAAACTGCCAGGATGAGATAAAGGATGGAAAAATATTTAAGTGCTTCCGATAAGTTCGATCTGCAACAGAACTATCGCAGGTTTCTGAAATATCAGGAGCAGTTCAGCTTTGCCAATGAATCGCTAAAAGAAGCGCGGGCGAGCCGGGTGTGGGTGGTTGGTCTGATTACGCTGCTGTTTGCGCTGGCTTCCGATTTTTTCCTGGGGGCTGCTGCGGCGCTGTTTGGTCTTTATTTTTACCGCATAGTGCTCGCCTGGTATCAGAGCTCTCAGGCGGAAGAGGGGCGCGAGCAGATGGAGCGCTGGTTTGCCGGTAAGGGATTGAAGTTCCAGGGGCGGGTTCTCTATCACCGTAACGACGAACTGCTTGAAAGCCCGATCGACCCGTTTGACGACGCACTTTACCGCTAATTGACGGAGGCCGGGCGTGAAACGTGAGTATCGCCGCCTGAGCCGACGTACTCAATCCCTTCTGGCTGCGCCGGAAGGGATTAATGTGGACTTTAAACGCGAGGTGCAGGCGGTGCGCAGTGCCGATCTGGTTGCCTTCGCGAACTCACCGCTTGGCGGTACCCTTCTGATCGGCATCGATGAATATACCAGTCCCGATGGCGTGCAGCGTGGCCGGGTAGTCGGCTGTGATGTGGATGACCGGGCGCGCCTGTTGCTTGTCAACAAAGCCACGGAGTGTATTCCCAATATCGAGCTTCAGATCGTCACCGAAAACCTCTCTCAGTCCCGGCCGGTTTTGCGGGTCGAAATCCCTTCAGGGCGGATAAAACCTTACTGTACCCATGGCGGCGAGTATCGGATTCGAACGGATGGCCGAAACCGCGCGCTGCTCCCCGAGGAACTGCTGGCGATCTATATGGATCGGGAGGGGGAGCAGTTTATATCCCGCTTTCGTTACGCGGTGAGTCAACTTGAACACCAGGTTGAGGGCGTTAATCGCTCGTTGAGCCAGGGGATGTTGACGGTCAGCCAGCACCTGGAGGACCTGGACGACCAGTTGCGGCATACGCTTCACCGAATTGAGCAGCTGACTGACAGCAATAAGAAGCGTTCCCGAAACCTGCTGCAGGCCTTGAGAGAGAGCCAGCGCAGCATTACCCAGCTCGAACAGGTCGTCACACCGAAAATGGATGCGATGGGAGGCACCCTGTTACAGGATATCGAGCACAAACTGGGGATGCTGCTGGATTTGATCGACAATGACGTGGAGCTGGATGAGTCTCCTCCGGATGAGATGGATTGATGAAACTGACGCTGCGCAAATACTGGATTTTCGATCTGGATGGGACTTTGACGCGCCCGGTACATGACTTCGAGCACATTCGTGGCGAGTTGGGTCTTCATCCCGATGCCGATATTCTGGGGACGCTTGCGGACCTGCCGGAGCCGCAGCGCAGTGCGCAGTTTGCACGACTGGATGAACTGGAGCTGTATTACGCGTCCAAAGCTGAGGCAGCGATCAGTGTAAACGAAGTCCTGCAGGCGCTGGCGGAGCGTGAGTGCCGGATGGGTATACTGACTCGAAACAATCAGCCGGTTGCTCTACGCTCACTGGAGGCGATAGGTGCGGCGCATTACTTTTCCCCGGATGATGTGCTTGGTCGCGACGAAGCGCGGCCAAAGCCTGACCCGCATGGCATTGAGCAGTTGCTGACGCGCTGGCATGCCGATCCCGGGCAGGCTGTGATGGTCGGTGACTTTCGATATGACCTGGAAGCGGGTCGCGCCTGTGGCGTCGCGACGGTCTTTGTTGATCATGGAGTCCATCCGGGCTGGCCGGAGCTGACCGATGTGCGTGTGACCTGCATGTCCCAACTGCTGCAGTTGATTTGATCCCGGTCAGATGAGCGTGTGACTCTGGTCGGTCGGGGATCGATTTTTTGGCGGCGGTGCCAGAGATTTAGCTATAGTGATAGAGAAACCGGAAGAGCCAACCGGTTAGGCGTTAAGATTTTTATCAGCCATGTGGAGGGTTCGAATATGGCGATCATGACTGAGTTACATCAGGAGCATGTGAATCTGAAACGGCTTCTCGATATGCTCGATCGCAAGGTAGAGAAATTTCGCAACGGTACCCACCCCAACTTCCAGCTGATGTCGGATGTGGTCAGCTATGTGGGAGGCTACGCCGATACTCATCACCATCCCCGTGAAGACCGGATGTTCCATTATTTCGCCGGGCGTGATGCGGAAGTTGACAAGCTCACCGCCGAATGTGAACGGGATCACGAAGCGCTTAAGCACCTATCATCACAGCTGAAGGACTCCATCGAAGGTGTTCTCCATGATGCAGCCGTTGTGGAGCTGGATAAACTGGTGGATCACCTTGCACGCTTTGTACAACGTGAGAATGAACATCTGAACTTTGAAGAAGAGAAGGTGTTCCCGGCGTTGGATGCGGTGGCTACTCAGGCTGACTGGCAGGCGCTGGATGCCGAAATTCCCTCGCCAAGCGATCCGCTGTTTGGTCTGAAGCAGTCCGAAGAGTATCGAGACCTGTATCAGGCGCTGGCCGAAGATGACAGAGACGAGGGCTAAAACCTCGTCTTTACCGCGTATTCAGTGATTCCGAGCTGGCCTGTCGGTAAGGCTTAACCGGTAACAGCCGCTGACCTGTCACTCAAATAGCGTTCCACCGTATCTACAATCGCCTGGGTTTGCGGGTCGATCTCCAGGTTGACCCTGGCCCCGGGTTGTAAAACTCCAAAGGTGGTCAGACGCAATGTCTCCGGGATTAGATAGACCGAAAAACGGGCGGCTTCCACAGCAGCCAGAGTCAGGCTGCAGCCGTTCAAGCCCACAAAGCCTTTATTAAGCAGGTAGCGCGCCAGATCAGCGGGGCGTTCAAACCAGAGTATGCAGTTGTTCTCGCTGCGCTCGATCGACAGTAAGTTCAGTGTGCGATAAATATGCCCCGACATCGTGTGGCCGCCAATCTCATCACCGACACGGGCAGCCCGCTCAAAATTGACCCGATCACCCACACTGAGGTCACCCAGGTTGGTGGTGTTTAGTGTCGCTGCAATCAGGTCGAAACTGACGGCGCTGCCATCGAACTCTGCCACAGTAAGACAGGTGCCGTTGAGTGCAATGCTGGCACCGAGCTGCAAGTCCAGAGCGGATTCCTCCGGCAGTCTGACAGTCATACGCATAAAGTCGTCGCGGCGCGCCAACGTTTCAATGCACGCGGTCCCCTGCACGATGCCGGTAAACATCCTGTGCTAACCTCCAAGTATACGGATGATCGGATGGGTTAAACCGTAAGCCCATCCATGACGTATTACTGAATATACTGCATTCGCGACAGGGAGACGAACCATGAGAGTGTTGATCACTGGCGGTACCGGCTTTATCGGTCGTCATTTGATACCACGGCTGTTGACGCGAGGCGATCAGGTGATGGTGCTCAGCCGTCGGCCTCATGCAGCAAAGCTGGATTCGCGGGTTGCGGTGTATTCTGAACTCGCGCAGGTCGAGACACCGGTGGATGCCGTCATCAATCTGGCGGGGGCACCCATTGCGGACAAGCGTTGGAGTGACTCGCGTAAGGCGCTTTTGCGTGAAAGCCGTATTGAGCTGACCCGTGAACTGGTGCAGTGGATGGGGAGTTTGAGCGTTACTCCCAAGGTGCTGATTAGCGGTTCGGCGATTGGATACTACGGCAGTCAGGGCGATAAACCTCTGGGTGAGGATGCAGAGCCGAAACTCGGCTTCACTCACGAGCTGTGTGCTGACTGGGAGCGCGAGGCGCAGGTGGCGGAAAAGCTTGGAGTACGTGTATGTTGTATCCGCACCGGCGTGGTACTCGGCGATGGGGGCGCGTTACAAAAGATGCTGCCACCGTTCAAGTTAGGGCTCGGTGGGCCTATCGCGTCTGGCCGGCAGTGGATGTCCTGGATTCACGTGGAGGATGAAGTGGGCGCCATTCTGCATTTGCTGGATCAGGAGGCATTAAGCGGACCCTTTAACCTGACCGCGCCGAACGCGGTGTCCAACGAAACATTCAGCAAAACGTTAGCGAATGTGCTGGGCAAGCCCGCTTTTTTTCGCGTACCGGCTCCCGTTATGCACTTGATCATGGGGGAGGCTGCCGAACTTGTAGTGAAGGGGCAGCGCGTTATTCCGTCGAAACTAGAGGCGAGTGGTTACCGTTTTCGCTACCCGGAGCTGGAGTCCGCACTTAATCAGGTTCTGAACGCTTAGGTTTTGCGTTGCCGTCGTCGGTACCCTGTCCCGGGGCTCGTTCCAGGGCCTCCAGGGCTTCAAGGCGTTCGAGCGTCGTCACGGCACGCTCCAGCTGGTGTTCGATCCGGTCCAGGCGACTTTCCAGGCGTCCCAGGCGTTGGATGTTCTTATCCTCTTTCTCCACCATCTCCTGCTCGTCCCGTTCTATAAAGAAGACCGAGAAGCTCGCGGTCAGCATGGAGAATAATCCAATCCCGGCCAGGATAAGCAGCATGCCGAACAGGCGTCCTTCAGTGGTCGAGGGTACCAGGTCGCCATAACCGACGGTGGTCATTGTGACCCAGGCCCACCAGATGCCGTCCAATGGATCCTTGAATGCCGGATCAATACCGGATATCAGAAAACCGGAGATAACGAGAAACAGCAGCGCGACGCCCAGCGTTTTGCCCAGTTGGTGGCGCGCCAGAATATTGCGCAGGTCCTGGGACACCTTGAACAGGATGCCGATCATGATCAACAGCCGCAGACTGCGCAGGACCCCGGCGTAGAAGAGCTCGACTCCCCACAGCACCGGGAGGCCGGTCAGGATAATGACAGGGTTTAGCCAGTTCTGCCTGAGGTAGCGTTTGCGATCATCAACCAGGAGCAGCATGACGACGAGCTCAACCGTAAAGCAACACCAGATAAACCAGTCGGTGATTCGCGTCAGGACCGGATCGTCAACGCCTTCGGCCTTGAGGTACCAGTCCAGGAGAATCCAGATCGCCAACAGCAGCATCGGCCACTCAAGTCGCTTGGCCCAAAGTCGTGCACGCTCGTTCTCGCGGGTATCGACACCCCCGAGCCCAATTCGATTCATGAATGCGTTGTGGCGTGGGTAGTGGATGCTCACGGTTGACGGTCCTTGCCGATGGTGTCCATTACGATGCCTGTAGAAGTGTCTCGTCGACGTTACCGGAAGGAGTCGACGCGTTTAGGCGCCGACGGCGAAGGGCGTCGACCGTCTTGTAAAGCAGGTCTCCTTGCCAGAGTTCTGCGTTGTCGTGCAGCTGCTGTTCCAGATCGAGAATCAGGAAGTCCAGCGTCTGGTTGCGTGCGGCGTCACAGACTTCGGTCAAGCTGGAGGGCGCGCGTTCGGGCCAAAAATTCTGAGCCCATTCAATTAAGCGGGCACGGGCCATGGCCGCGTTATTCTGCTGACAGGCGATAGCCAGAGCCTGAAAGGTATTGCGCTCGGCACGTTCATTGGCTTGCAGCAGTTTGCGATGACGTCTGGCCTCGTCCTCGATTTCCTGGGCGCTGTTGGTCACCCGCTGCCGACGTAACGCGGCCCCGGTGTAGAGCCAGCCCAGTGCGCAGGTGATACTGGTCAATGTCAAAAAGAGGTTAGCCCAGGGAAACTCAGCCGAGCGGCCCTCAGCGGCTTCCGGACTTGTCGTTGCGGCGACGGGCGGTTCAGCGTCAATGAACGCAGGCGGTGAAACCTGGAATGAGCGAGGGGGGAGGGCCGCATGGCGTCCCCGGTCCAGTCGTGTATCCCACCAGTGCACATCGATGGGCGCCAACGTGAATTCGCCGGTGGCCAGTGGCTCGATAAACAGCGTTTCTGTGCGTGTGCTGACCAGACCAAACTGTGTTTCAGACTCTGACAGCTCAACGTTACTGCGATCGATGAAAAGGCCGTCCGGCTCTTGAGTCATCAGCTCGGGAAGCTGTTCAGCGGGTAACCCGGTCACCGTCAAACGAATAACACGCTTGATCCTGTCGCCAGGCTGAAGTGTCTCAGGGGTGGACCAGTTGTCTTCCAGAGACAGTCGCTCGGCCGGTAACCACTGGCCTTGTGATGAGCGGAAAGCCGGTGGCAGCACCTCGACTTCCAATGTTTCTCCCAGTAATTCGGTGATGGCGTGATCGCCGCGGTCCGGAAGGTGAAGGCTCGGCCCCTGGATCATAGCCAGCCCCTCCTGGTCGGGAAACAGTGCATACTGCTGTTCGGTGACCAGATAGGGCGTTCCCCTAAACTCCCCTTCGTATTCACGGCGTTCGCCCACCGTGCGTGCGGGAACGCCGTTAAGGGTTGGTGGCTCGATGCGAGCTGAAACGGGAAGAGGTTCCAGGTGATAGACACGTGCGGTGTAAAGCAGCTGCCCGTTCAGGTAGACCTCGCGACTGTCCAGCTGGGTTGAGAAGAAAAGACCGCTGCCTTCCTGGCCATTGAATGAGGGGCTGGCTTCACTGACCTGAACATCCACAGGTTCGGTTTGCTCTCCGGCGATGCTCAGGGGTGGTATGGTCAGGGTGCCGCTGGTTCGAGGCCGTAAAGAGACTTCCCAGCGCGTGCGTACCTCACGGCCAGCGCTGCTGTGGCTGGAGATCAGCGTGCGTTTGCTGCCCAGCAGGCGGAACTGGTCGAAAAGCGGAGAGAAATCGGGTTGCCCGTCCACACGGGCGGTGACTTCAACACTGAGCGTCAGGTTATCGAGCGCCGTGACCCGTGTTCGGTCCAGCGTCGCTGTAGCATCCGCGTTAGCAGTTGATAAATATCCCAGCAGTAACAGCGCAGCTAGAAGAGATCGCATCCAATCATCCGGACAGGTATTCCTGGGTGCCACTCGCAGTGACGTCTCAACCCATTATCAGCTAAGGAAAAATGCATCGCAACTGCACGTGAATCGGGGCCGGGTGGAATGCACTTCTCTTGGTGGTCTCAGCCGTGCTGGTTTGATGAAAGCTGCCATCAATGGAGCAATCCGCGGTATCCTTTACCTCAGAAGTAATAGCCTGTCTAAGATTGCCGATGAATGAATTAATAGTTGATCTGAATATCAGTGCCGACCAGTTCCTGCGGCTTTACAGAGGGGAAGTAGAAGATGTGGTGACCCGTTCCCGTGACGGTCGCCGGGTACGCTTTCCAGCCGGCAACCTGAGGCGTTTTGTGACCCGGGAGGGAATTCGGGGAGCGTTTCGTATTCGCTATGACGCTCAAGGCAAACTGACCGAGATCAGCCGGCTTTAAATCCGGCCGTTCGTGCCCCAGGCATTGGCGTGGGGGGGCGGATGACCGCTATAATAGCCGGCCTTTTTATGCGCTAGGATGAGGACTCATGCTTTACGATCTGGCTCGCACATTGATGTTTAAACTGGACCCGGAGCTGACCCACAACCTGGCCATCGGAGCGCTTTCGTTGGGGGCGGGGCTGGGTCTGGACCGGTTCTGTAACCGGGAGGAGTTTTCCGAACCCGTTGAAATCATGGGGTTGCGGTTTCCCAATCCGGTGGGCTTGGCTGCGGGGCTGGATAAAAACGGCGAGGCGGTTGATGGCCTTGCGGCCCTTGGGTTCGGGTTTATCGAGGTGGGCACCGTGACGCCTCGGCCGCAGTCGGGCAACCCTAAACCGAGACTGTTCAGAATTCCGGAGCATCGAGCGATTATCAACCGGATGGGGTTTAACAATGCCGGTGTCGATCAACTGCTGGTCAATCTTGAGCGAGCGCGCTACAAGGGGATCCTCGGTATCAATATTGGCAAGAACAAGACGACCGCCAATGACCGGGCACACGAGGACTACCTGGTTTGCCTGCGTAAGGTCTATGAGCGCGCCAGTTATATAACGGTCAATATCTCTTCGCCCAACACTCCGGGGCTGCGGACACTGCAGTTTGGTGAGTCGTTAAATACCTTGCTTGACGCACTTAAAACCGAGCAGGCACGGCTGACCCGGGTGCACGGACGCTATGTGCCGATCGCGGTGAAAATCGCGCCCGATATGAGTCGTGAAGAGATCACGCTGGTTGCCGGCTCACTGAAGACCTATGAGATGGATGCGGTGATCGCCACCAATACCACGCTGTCCCGTGAAGGTGTCGAAGACAGTCGCCATGGTGGTGAAGAGGGTGGACTCAGCGGGGAGCCCGTGCGTGGTCCGTCGAATACAACGATTCGCCAGCTGGCTGCCGATCTGGATGGAGCCCTGCCGATCATCGGTGTTGGCGGGATTTGTGAAGGCTTTGATGCTGCCGAGAAGCTGGAAGCGGGGGCTAGTCTGGTGCAGCTCTATTCCGGTCTGATCTACGCCGGGCCGCGGCTGGTACGTGATTCGATTCGGGAGATTGAGCTGCTGCGCAACGCGAAGCGTTGAGCAGCAGCTTGGGCCTGGTGTTTATTCTGAAGGTTGCGGCGGGCAGCAACCCGGCCCGGGTGAAGAGTAGAAATCCCTAAAAATCAATGTAGCGATGGATTAGCTTGAATTGCAGAAACGCCGGACATTCCGCTCCAGTGTGCCTCTCGTCCTTCACGCCAACCGCTCATCCAGTGGCTTCTCAGCTCCGTTGCCTGTACCGGGCATTCGCTCTGCGATTTGCCGCTCAGGCCGGCCTGGAAACCGCGGTTGAACAGAGTAGAGGTACGATCTCGTTTCTGTTTTTTCATAGTGCGCCTCACATTGTTCTATTCTTCGAAATAACGCCGGAGATGTTGCCGGCGCCTGACGCCTTGAAGGGACTTTACTTCCTGCCCTTCAGTTTCCATTCATATCGAATTTTGTTTTCGAGTGTAATTTAAAAATCCTATTCAAATGCAAGAGCTTATAGTGAGAGTTACGACGCATCTGCAAAAAAGTGTTTGTTTTCAGTAGATTGTCATTAACCTGAAACCTCAGTATGTATCGTGAAAAATTTTCACTTCGGTCAGCGAATCTGGCCAGCTTGAAGGAGACCGGTCACGCTAATGGAACTCTTTATTACCTGCCCCAAGGGGATTGAACAGCTGCTTGAACAGGAGCTGAGCACCCTGGGTGCGGAGTCCACCACTCAAACGGTAGCGGGTGTGAAAGCGCAGGGAGATCTGGCCTTTGCGTATCGCATCTGTTTGTGGTCCCGTCTGGCCAATCGTGTGCTCCTCCCTCTGGTTGAAGGAGAAGTGAGCGATGCGGATGCGCTTTATCAGCTGGTTCAACAGGTGGACTGGCTGGAGCACTTACGGCCAACCGGCACTTTGACCGTGGACTTCAATGGTCGCAGTGCCACCATACTGAATACGCATTTCGGAGCCTTGAAGGTCAAGGATGCCATCGTTGATCAGATTCGAACGGCCACCGGGCAGCGCCCAACCGTTGAGCGCAGTCGGCCGGATCTGAGAGTCAATGTTCACCTGGCCAAGGGGCGGGCAACGGTGGCGGTGGATCTCTCGGGTGAAAGCCTGCATCGACGGGGATACCGGCAGGAAGCCGGAGCTGCGCCATTGAAAGAGAATCTTGCCGCAGCGGTATTGATGCGTGCAGGATGGCAGGATAGTGCCTACCCCGCGTTGTTGGATCCGATGT
This sequence comes from Marinobacterium litorale DSM 23545, assembly GCF_000428985.1. Lineage (GTDB taxonomy): Bacteria > Pseudomonadota > Gammaproteobacteria > Pseudomonadales > Balneatricaceae > Marinobacterium_D > Marinobacterium_D litorale. The sequence goes on from NZ_AUAZ01000014.1 coordinate 17,247, forward strand.
GCGGCTCCGGGACACTGCTGATCGAGGCGGCTCTTATGCGCGCTGATGTGGCGCCCGGGTTGTTGCGAGAGCACTTTGGATTCCAGTTCTGGCTGGGGCACCGTGCCGAGGTTTGGAACAGCCTGCTGGATGAGGCCCGCCAACGCCGCGCGGCGGGTGCGAACGTCCCGGTACCGGATTATATCGGCTATGATGCCGATGACGCTGTGCTCCAGCGGGCACGGCAGAATGCCAGGCGCGCCGGCGTAGACGGCCTGATTAGATTCAAGCAGCAGGAACTGGCCCGGTTGACGGGGTTGGATCGGGTTGAACCCGGTCTGGTGCTGACTAATCCACCCTACGGTGAACGCTTGGGCGAAGAATCGGAGCTGATGTTTCTCTATCAGCTGTTTGGCCAGTTGCTGCATAAGCATTTTGCCGGATGGCGGGTCGGTGTTTTCACCGGTAACCCGGAACTCTGCAAAGTGATGAAGCTGCGTGCGGATAAGCAGTACCGGCTTTTTAACGGCACGATCCCGAGCCAGTTATTGCTGTTTCAAGTACATGATAAACCGGCGCAAGCCAAAGAAGCTCCGGCGCTATCTGAGCATGCGCGGATGTTTGAGAACCGGCTGCGTAAAAATCTCAAGCAGCTAGCGCGCTGGCGCAAACGCGAGGGGATTACCTGCTTCCGGGCTTATGATGCAGATATTCCTGAGTACGCCGTTGCGGTGGACGTGTATGAGCCTCTGGTCATGGTTCAGGAATATGCGCCACCGGCCAAGGTGGATAAGGTCAAGGCATTTGAGCGAATTCAGGAGGTGATGCAGGTTGTCGAGCACGTCTTTGAATTGACGCCCGACCAGGTTGTGCTCAAGCAGCGTAAACGGCAGCAGGGGAGTGCTCAATATACGCGTCAGAACGAGACGCAGCATTTCTATCAGGTGACTGAGCTGGGTTGTCGCCTGCTGGTTAACCTGCATGATTATCTGGATGCGGGTCTTTTTCTCGATCACCGTCCGGTGCGCCAACGTCTGCAAAAGATGGCCGCAGGTAAAGATGTCCTTAATCTGTTCTGCTACACCGGCAGTGCCACTGTGCATATGGTAGCGGGCGGAGCTCTTAGCTCCACCAGTGTGGATATGTCGGCTACCTACCTGGATTGGGCGCGTCGCAATCTGGCGCTCAATACCGATGACCTTTCCCCGCATATGTTTGTACAGTCCGACTGTTTCAAATGGCTGGAAAAGCCACGCAGGGAACGGTTTGATCTGATATTCATGGATCCGCCTACTTTCTCCAATTCCAAGCGAATGCAGGATGTACTGGATGTTCAGCGCGATCATGTCCAGTTGATAAAGGGAGCCATGAGTCTGCTGCGTCCCGGTGGCGTTCTGGTTTTTTCCAATAACTATCGCCGGTTCAAACTCGATTACGATGCATTGGCGGCGTTTGAGGTTGTTGATATTACCGGGCAGACCATCGATCCGGACTTTAAGCGCAACGCTAGAATTCATACGGTGTTCGAAATTCGACACCCCGCCTGATCTCCTCCCTTCCCAGATAGGTGCAGACCACTATGGGTGCACCTGTCTGGATATGATGCACCTATTTGTGGCGCGAATATTGCTTATTTTGGTGCATTCATTCAGCCGTTAGGGTTGATCATGGTGCAATACTCATAGTTATTGGTTGTTTTTTGGCCATTTTGTGCGTGTTTCATCAGGCGATCGCCCGCTATTCCCTGTAATGGTGCATCTGTAGTGATCTACATTTGTGCACCCCGGTTGGTTTGATGCCCCTTATAAGTGCAATAAATATAAGCAGGAGAGACTGTGGATACGATTAACAGTGCTGTAGAGACGCTGATGCAGAGCGCCAATACCCTGTTCATTCTGATGGGTGCGATCATGGTCTTTGCCATGCACGCCGGCTTTGCTTTCCTTGAGGTGGGTACCGTCCGTCACAAAAACCAGGTTAATGCGCTGGTCAAGATCATGACTGATTTCGGCTTTTCTGCGCTGGCTTACTTTTTTGTGGGCTACTGGGTGGCGTATGGCGTCACGTTTTTTGACGATGCTCAGACGCTGGCGCAGAACAGTGGCTATGATCTGGTTAAATTTTTCTTTTTGATGACCTTTGCTGCCGCAATTCCGGCGATTGTGTCCGGCGGTATCGCTGAGCGTGCGCGTTTTTGGCCGCTACTGAGCTGTTCGGCGCTGAGCGTGGCGCTGATCTACCCGTTTTTCGAAGGCGTCATCTGGAACGGCAATTTTGGGTTTCAGGATTGGCTGGAAGGCACTTTCGGTGCACCTTTCCATGATTTTGCAGGATCCGTGGTGGTCCATGGCGTAGGCGGGTGGATCGCTCTGGTGGCGGTGTTAATGCTGGGTATTCGTAATGGACGCTATCGGGGTGGGCGGCTGGTCGCTTTTCCTCCGTCCAATATCCCCTTTCTGGCCCTGGGTGCCTGGATTTTGTGTATCGGTTGGTTTGGGTTCAACGTGATGTCCGCCCAAACATTAGATGGTATTTCCGGGCTGGTTGCCGTTAACAGCCTGATGGCGATGGTCGGTGGTATCGTCGTGGCCACAATCCTGGGTAAGAACGATCCGGGCTTTATCCATAACGGCCCGCTGGCCGGTCTGGTGGCAATTTGTGCGGGCTCCGATTTGGTGCATCCGATAGGTGCTCTGGTTATCGGCGGTGTTGCGGGTGCGCTGTTCGTCTGGATGTTTACCCTGATTCAGAACCGTTGGAAGATCGACGATGTTCTTGGTGTCTGGCCTCTGCACGGGTTGTGTGGCGCCTGGGGTGGTGTAGCTGCCGGCATTTTCGGGGCACAAGGCCTCGGAGGGCTGGGTGGTGTAAGCCTGCTGTCGCAACTTATCGGAACACTGGCCGGTATCGTCGTGGCCGTGGTGGGTGCAGCCGTGGTTTATGGTGGTATTAAGGCAGTGGTTGGCCTGCGTCTGAGTGAAGAGCAGGAGTTTGATGGAGCGGATCTGAGCATCCATCGCATCGAAGCCACTGCGGACGATAAGTAGCAGCGATCAACTCAAATAAAAAAGCCCGCCGGTGGCAAGGCCAGCGGCGGGCTTTTTAGCGTAGATACACGGCTTTAGTGCTCGTGTCCGCCTTCGCCGTGGACATGACCGTGAGACAGCTCTTCTTCAGTCGCTTCACGCACGTTTACGACTTCCACGTCAAAATTCAGTGTCTGGCCGGCGAGCGGGTGGTTTCCATCCAGAGTGACAGTCTCATCCTGAACCTTGACCACGGTTACCGGCTGTTGGCCCCAGGGGGTCTGAGCCATGAACTGCATGCCGGGCTCGATAACATCGATGCCTTCGAAGTTGGAGCGGTCAACGTCCTGAACCAGCTCGTCGCGGACTTCACCATAGCCTTCAGTCGGCTCTACGGTTACGCTGAGCTTGTCGCCTTCGCCTTTACCGACCAGTGCATTTTCCAGGCCCGGAATGATGTTGTTGGCACCATGTAGGTACGCCAGCGGTTCCTGGCCCTGAGAGCTGTCGAGCTGCTCACCGGCACTGTTGGTCAGTGTGTAATGAATGGATACAACGGCGTTCGCTGCGATCTGCATCTGTATTCTCCTGCTGTTTCGGAGGTGCGTGACCTTACAGACAACCTGCTGGAGCTATGCCGCAATACCGGAGCGAACCGGCAAATAGACATTCAAAGCGGGGGATGACTGAGTGGTTGTGCAGTGCTCCCTGACTGGGCTGGTTTGTAAAGGCGCTCATGCTAACCACGCCTTGACGGCTGTGCAACCTTGATTGATCGAAAGCCGGGTATACAGCGTAACTATAGCCAAAGACTGTCGTTCAAGGGTAAGGGGAAGCGCCGAAATGAGCACGAAAGGCTGGTTTGCCGCCTGGGCTTTGAGTTGTCTGGGCGTATCTGCCAATGCTGCCTGCATGGATTGGATGGATCTGGATCTGCGCCGACTGGCTGGAGAGGAACGCGTTAATCTGTGTCAGGCCTACTCGGGCAAGGTGCTGCTGATCGTCAATACGGCCAGTCGTTGTGCGTTTACGGATCAGTATGAGGGGTTGGAAAAGCTCTACGGCCGGTACCGCGATCAGGGGCTGGTCGTGCTGGGATTTCCCTCAAATGATTTTGGCGGTCAGGAGCCGGGCGATGAAACCGGCATTCAAAATTTTTGTCGGACCACTTACGGGGTTCAGTTCCCCATGTTTGCCAAAGCCCATGTGCGCGGCGACGATGCCGACCCGTTGTGGCAACGGTTGATACAGCAAACGGGTGAAGCGCCGCGCTGGAATTTTTACAAATACCTCGTCGGGCGTGACGGGAGTGTCCGCCGTGTATACTCAAGTATGACATCCCCACAAAGCGGGCGCTTGATTGAGGCGGTGGAGGCGGCACTGGCCGAGCCCGAAGAATAAAGGAGCGGAAAAGGACAGGAATGACCATTCGAGAGAGAACAGTAGCAGTTGTAGGATGTGGTCTGGCCGGTATGCGGGCTGCAGAGCGTTTGCAGGCGGCGGGATGGCAGGTCACGCTGTTTGATAAAAGCGCCGGTACGGGAGGTCGAATGGCTTCCAGTCGTATCGGAGAGGCAAGTGCCGATCTGGGCGCGCCCGGAATTCAGACTGAAGAGATGGGGTTCGCACAGTGGCTGGAGGCGCTGGGGGCGGTGTCCTGGTCGCCGGGCCGGGCTAACTTTGCACTGGAATCGCTTAAAGCCGATCCGGTATGGGTCGGCGTGCCGCGGTCCAGCGCCGTCACACGGGCGTTGGTCGGTGGGGCGCAGTTGCGCACTCAAACCCGGGTTGGAGTTGTCTGGCCTGATCGCGAAGGCGTGTTATTGCGTGATGTTGAAGGTGAGGCACTGGGTCATTTTGACGCGGTTGTGATCGCAACTCCGGCGCCTCAGGCGGTACCGCTGCTGGATGCTGTACATCGCTTTCAGCAGCGTGCCGAGAACGTAGAGACCGCGCCGATTTGGTCGGTGCTTCTGGAGTTGCCTGAGCCATTAACGGCGCTGGCTCGTTTCCACTGGCTGGAGGGTGAGCACCCTGTGTTGGCGCGTGCCGTTCGTGACAGCGCCAAACCGGGACGTCAGGATGGAGAGGTCTGGATGTTGCAGGCTTCAGAGGCGTGGAGTGAACTTCATGTGGATGATGATCCGGCCAGCGTAGGCGAAGCGTTGATTGAAGCCTTTGGCAGCGTGCTTGGAGTGGCTGTTCACCCTCGCCACCAGCGGGTCCATCGTTGGCTGTATGGCCGTTCACAGCCGGAGCCCGGCAAACCGGCATCGCTGTGGGACGCAGATAGCGGTATAGGGGTGTGCGGTGATTGGCTTACAGGGGGCGATGCGCAGGGCGCTTGGGAAAGTGCGAACCACCTGGTGGATCGTATGCTGGAGCCGGATATTAAAGTGGCCTGACGCAAAGACTAAGGAGAGGATGTGACCAAAGCCCTGGCAAGTGGCGTGGATGACGCGCTTTCAGCGTTGGAAAAAGTGTTGTTGGGTAAGCGCAGGCAGGTGCGACTGGCACTGACGTGTCTGCTTTCGCAGGGGCATCTGCTGATTGAAGACCTGCCGGGGATGGGGAAAACGACGTTGGCCCATGGCCTGGCGCGGGTGCTCGGGCTCGAGGATCAGCGAGTACAGTTCACGTCCGATATGTTGCCGGCCGACATTATCGGTGTATCGGTCTTTGAGTCGGGTTCCGGCGAATTTCGCTTTCACGCGGGGCCCGTTTTCTGCCAGCTGTTACTGGCAGATGAAATAAACCGGACCACGCCCAAAACCCAAAGTGCTCTGCTGGAGGCAATGGAGGAAGGGCAGGTCACAGCTGATGGTCACAGCTATCGGTTGCCCAAACCGTTTTTTGTGATCGCGACTCAGAATCCGGTGACGCAGTACGGAACCTTTCCGCTACCGGAGTCACAGCTCGATCGCTTCCTGATGCGCATATCGCTGGGCTATCCCGCACCTGAAGTGGAGCGGGAGCTGTTGGCCGGGGGGGATACTCGCGAGCGGCTCGATGGGTTGCCACGATGTCTCAAACCGGATCAATTAATTGAAGTTCAGAGTCAATGCCGTCAGGTGCACGCATCGGCTGGCGTAATCGACTATCTGCAACGTCTGATTCAATACACCCGTGACAGTGATCTGTTCAGCTACGGCGTCTCTCCCCGCGGGGGGCTCGCACTTTTGCGCTGCGCCAGAACCTGGGCGTGGCTGGATGGGCGTAACCATCTTGTGCCCGAAGACATCCAGCAGGTCCTGGAACCGGTGATCGGCCACCGCGTGCGCCCGGCCGACGATATCGGCAGTCATGCCGGAGCCCGCTTGGTCAACGAGCTTTTGGCGCAGGTCGATGTTCTGGGCTGAGCGTCTGGGTTTGGCAGCGATTGCCCGGCGGATGCGCCAGTGGAGTCTGTCCAGGTTCCCACGCAGCCGGTCGGTAACGCTGACCCAGAACCGAATTTACATTTTGCCCACAGGATCGGGTTTCGGCTTTCTGGTTTTGCTGTTGCTTCTGCTGTTGATGGCGATCAACTACGAGAACAACCTGACCTATGCGTTTACCTTCCTGCTGGCCAGTCTGTTTGTCATTTCCATACTGCACACCTACGGTAACCTGGCGGGGTTGAAGCTCAATGTGCAATCGGGACAGAACTGTTTTAAAGGTGAGTATGCGGGCTTCACCCTGCAACTTCATGCGGCGCCGGGGCGGGATCATGAGCAGCTGAGTCTGAAGTGGGAAACAGGGCCGGAGCTGACACTGGATCTAACCGATCAGCGAATGACTCAGGTTGAGCTGTCCTGTCCGGCCCCGGCTCGCGGGTGGCTGGATCCGGGCCCGTTGCGTTTGCAAACGCGGTTTCCGTTAGGGCTTTTTCGTGCCTGGACCTGGATTGATACCGGATTGACGGCGCTGGTCTATCCCTACCCGCAGCCCTGTCGGTTACCCGGCGGTGGTGCCGGTGATAGCGATGATAGAGAGGGACTTACATATATCCAGGGTACTGATGAATATCAGGGTTTGTCTCGTTATCAGCCCGGCGTATCTCCGGGGCAGATCGCCTGGAAAAACTACGCACGGGGCCAGGGGCTTTATGTTAAGGATTATGCCAGCCTGATAAGTAGCGAGCTTTGGCTGGATTGGGAGAACTGGCCGGGTGGTGGCGTGGAGGCCCGCCTGTCCGGGATCTGCTACTGGGTGCTCGAGTTCAGTACGAGGCAGCAACCGTTCGGTTTGCGCTTACCCGGGTTTACGTTGCCCCCCGGGACCGGCGAGACGCATAAGCTCCGTGCCCTGCAAGCGCTTGCGCTGTTTGGCAAGGAGACAGTCTGATGCGTCAGATTAGCCGTGCGGCCGTCCTCTGGCAGTTGATCGCTTTTATTGCTGTGGTACTGCCACATTTCGGTTGGCTTCCATGGTGGCTGATAGGGCTCTGTGTCGGTGCGCCGGCACTGCGTTTAATGATTCATGCCGGACGTTGGCCTTTTCCACACTGGAGCATCAAGCTGGCGCTGGTCGTGGCGGTCAGTGGAGGTTTGCTGCTCACCTTCAATCGGGATACCGGCATGAGTGCGACCGTCGCACTGCTGGTGGCGGGTTTGGCGCTGAAGATGATTGAGATCTACCACCGGCGCGACGCGCTGGTGTTGTTGTATGTGGCGCTGTTCGTGGCAGCGACAACTTTCCTGTTTTATCAGTCTATCGGTGTCGCGCTCTATGTCATGCTGGCGTTGGGTGTGGTAATTACGGCCCTGAACAGCATTTTCCAGAACCCGATGCAGAACGACATGATGCGTCCGCTTCGACGCTCTGGACGGTTACTGCTTTTTTCGTTACCGATGATGTTGGTGTTGTTTCTGCTGTTCCCGCGAATCGGGCCGCTGTGGTCGATTCCATTGGATAGGCAGGCGGCGCGCAGCGGCCTTTCTGACACGATGTCGCCGGGCGAGATCTCCCAGTTGACACGCTCCGACGAGCTGGCGTTTCGGGCCGCGTTTTCCGACGCACCACCGTTACCATCCCAGCGCTATTGGCGCTCTCTGGTATACAGTCATTTCGACGGCCGACGCTGGACCCGGGAGCCCTGGGAGCAGCGTGCGAGGCTGGAGGATGAACGACTGATTGATGAATCCAGCCCCGTCACCTACGAGGTGATATATGAACCTTCCCGGCGCCGTTGGCTGGTGGCGCTCGATCAGCCTGCCGTTGCTCCGCGGGATTACCGACTGGGGTATGCCCGAACCCTGGTGTCGGATCGCCCGGTAGATCGTCGAATCAACTATGAGGTGACCTCCTATCTGCAATACAAGCTGTCGCCGGAGCTACTCAGTGAGCGCAAACGCGCACTGTTTCTGCAACTCCCGGAGGCCGGGAATGAGCGTGCGAGGGCTTTGGCGGACCAGTGGTGGCGGGCGGCGCAGCAGCGCCCAGAGCCGTTTGTTCAGCAGGTACTGAATTATTTTCGTGGGGACTTCAGTTATACGCTGACGCCGCCTGCTCTGCAGGGCGATACCATCGACCAGTTTCTGTTCGAAACCCGGCAGGGGTTCTGTGGCCACTACGCGGGCGCACTCGCTTTTTTGCTGCGCTCTGTCGGCGTTCCGGCGCGGGTTGTAGGGGGCTACCAAGGGGGAGAGTGGAACCCCTACGAGGGATATCTGACGGTGCGTCAATATGATGCCCATGCCTGGGTTGAATATTGGCAGCCCGCCGGGGGATGGGTGCGCGTGGATCCGACTGCGGCTGTCTCTCCCGACCGGGTGGAGGGGAGTGCGGATCAAGTGTTTGCACAGGACCCGGCTTTTCTATCAGAAACGCCGCTGGCGCGTTTGCGTTTGGGTCAGGATGGCTGGTTGGCGGAACTGCGTCGACGTGCCGAGGCGATTAATTTCAACTGGCACCGCTGGGTTCTGAACTATCAGGGCCAGCAAATAGAGCTGTTAAAGGGCCTGCTCGGGCAGTTGAGCATGGTGAAGATGGTGTTGGCCATGATGGGGCCGGTTGCACTGATCCTGGCAGCTGTCGCCTGGTTTCAGCTACGAGATAGGCGGCGCCGACCGTCTGACCCCATCAGTCGCGGCCTGACCACGATATTAAAGCGGCTGGAGCGGCAGGGTTTCCAGCGTCATCCTTCAGAACCGCTGCACAGGTTTCTGCGCCGAGTCGCCGAGGCGGCTCCAGAAGTGGCTGACCCGCTGTTGCGGCTGGCGCAAGCCGATGAGGCGGTTCGTTACGCGGAGGATCCGGGGCAGCGCGATACATTGCTGTCAGCGGTGAAAGCCTGTCAGAATGCGCTGGCAAGAAATACCAGTGTGATTCATAAGCGCATCGAGGATGAGAAAGCGGGTCGGTAAGATGGCAACAGAGATACCCTTCCCCTATCGGGTAGTGCGCAGCCGCAAGCGGCGCACCGCGTCCCTGAGTATCGATATGGGACAGGTGGAAGTGAGAGTACCTGCGTTGGTGGATAATGCGTGGGTGGAGCAGTGGTTGTTGAGTAAAAGCGACTGGGTTCTGCCCCGGCTGGCCCAGCAGCGGGAGGACCTGGCCGATCATGAGATACGGATTGAGCCCGGGGCCCAGATTTTTGTGGCAGGTGAGCCCCGGCGATTGAAATGGCGCCGTGGCGCGCGCAGTGGTGTGGTTGAAACACCAGACCATCTGGAAGTCATTATCTCCTCTAGAGTGCGAGTGGCCGAGGTTGATGCGGTCCATCGGCAGTTGAAAGCCTGGTTTGCCGAACGTGCTCAGAGCGTTTTGCCTGAGCGCTGTGAAGCGCTTGCTGAAGCCACCGGCCTGAAACCTGCCAAGGTGGTGGTTAAAGACTATCGGCGCAAGTGGGGACAGTGCAGCAGCTCGGGAACCGTTTCTTTAAATTGGCGTTTGGTCCATCTGGCACCGCACCTGCAGGATTATGTGATCATCCATGAATTGTGCCATCTTAAATATATGAACCACGGCCGTGAGTTCTGGGGGCTGGTGCATCGTCTGGACGCTGACTATGATCAAAATAGACGTCAATTGGCGCGAGCTTACCCCTATTTGATGTGGTGAGTTAGACTTTTGGAGGGTTGCCGCCCCCCCTTCAAAACCGCCACTATCTCGGTGAACCAATGCGCTGAATCCTTGTGGCTTTCTGGCTACAAGTTTGTTCATACATCGAGAAAAAGAACAATATGAGCCTATATACCTCCATTGAGCGCGCGCTGTTCAATTCGCTGACCAAGAAAATTGTTGGCAACGTGCTCTTCATTCTGCTCCCTCACGTGGTGCTGGTCGGCCTGGGCGTACACTACGCCAGCGAGATTCGCACTGCGCTGGAAATGTCGGGTGTGACCTCGGAGCAGCAGGCGATGATCGGAGCCTCGCTCGATACCTTCTGGACCTATGCCATGGCGACGGTGATCTTTGCCATTCTGGCCGGCATCGGTACGATCTTCTTCATGCGTCATCTGTTCCTGCGACCGATCCGCGAAATTACCCGGGTGTTGCGGGCAATCAAGGATAAGGATGGTGATATCTCGGCGACACTGCCGGAATATACCTATGACGAGATTTCCGATATGGCACGCGCCTATAACGCGTTCTCGGACAGTCTCAAAAAAATGATCGCGGAGACACGCAGGCGTTCTGTCAACGTGGCAGTCAGTGCCCAGCGTGTTCAGAAAGTGGTGTTATCGGCTCATAAATCCGCCATGACCCAGGAAGAGCAGGCCCAGCTGGTGTTTCAGTCCAGTAGCGAAGCGACCCAGGCGATTGATGAAATCGCCGGTACGACGCTAAAGATCAACGAGCAGAACAACGCCAATATGGAAGAGGTGCGCAGTTCAAACAGCGAGCTGCAGCGCGTTCTCGACCAAGTGGTGTCAATTCGCGAACTCGCCAGTAGCTTTCAGGACACGGTGGGGCAGCTGAGCCAGAATTCCGAGAACATCACGCACATATTATCCATGGTGCAGGACTTCTCCGAACAGACCAACCTGCTCGCTCTGAATGCGTCCATAGAGGCAGCACGGGCGGGCGATGCCGGGCGCGGTTTCTCAGTCGTTGCCGATGAAGTTCGAAACCTATCGCAGAAAGTCAGTCAGGCGACTTCAGAAATCGATACCAATATCGGTCAGATGTCGAAACTTGTGCACAATACGCGGGACAGCGCGCAGAATATTCTCAATTATGTCGAGGACACCGAAACCTTTATTGGTGACACCAGCACTCAGTTTCAGCGCTTGGTACAGGATTTTGAGGAAGTTAACTCTCAGCTGGCGGGTATCAGTGCCGCGATTGATGAGCTTTCCTACACCAATAAAGAGTCCCACTCTCATGTGGCCCAGATTACGGAGATCTCCGGCGGTATCAAGGATGAAATGGAGGAGTCACGTAGTTACTCGGAACAACTGGAGCTTTCGACCGAGGAAACTCAGGAACTGCTTTCACGCTTCATCATCGGCTTTGGCGGTTTCGAAAATATGATTCTGACCGGCCGTGGTTGGGCAGAAAAAACGACACAGGCGCTGGAAGAGTTGCAGGGACGTGGGTTGAATCTCTTTGATCACAACTACCGCCGGCTCAATGAAGGCCAGTCCCCGGAGAAATACGAAACCAGCTATTCCCAAGCCTATGAGTCGACGATGCGTCCGCTGTTCGATAGCTTTATTCAGGAGCGGCCCGAGTTTACCTATGCAATAGCGGTGGACCGTAACGGCTACGCGGCCGCACACCATAGCAAGGTATCGAAGCCGATGACCGGGGACTTCTCGGTGGACAATCTGCAGAGTCGCAACAAGCGGATCTTCGCCGGTAACCGCGCAGAGAAGCGCCGTGCAACCCACACATCGCCGTTCCTGCTGCAAACCTTTATCCGTGATACGGGCGAAGTTTTGAATGACCTGTCGATCCCGATCTATTTGAACGGGCAGCATTGGGGGGCTTTGATTATGGGGTTCGATCCCAAACATCTGCTGGATGAAGGGCAGGACTAGCGTCGGGTAGCGCTTGTTGGAAGAAAAAGAGGGAGCGTGATTGGCGCTCCCTCTTTTTATTTGGTCGTTGAGTCCCGGCTGCTTAGATTTCGATGTCAGCCACCAGCTGCTGAATCAGCTGCTTCATGATGTCATAGGACAGCGGCTTGCTGCACAGCGCCGATACCCCCGCATTCTGAATAGCCGCCAGCCGGTTTTCGTTCTGTTCCGATGTGATCATCATCACCGGCACGGTGGGCTGCTCGCTGTGGTGACGGATGTGTTCCACCAGTTCCAGGCCATCGATATTGGGCATGTTGTAATCAGAGATGACCAGGTCGAACATGCGCTCATTGAGGTAGCGCAGGGCTTCTGCGCCATCGGCAGCCTCAACAATATTCTCGATGCCGGTGGCGCTGAGAATCTGATGGACAAATTTACGTGACAGGGCGCTGTCATCCACCAGCAGTACGTTCATATCCTCGAACAGCTTTTCCTCTTCCTGATCGGGGTCGGTCAGCGAGTCAGTGATGTAATGCATGGTGCCCTGAAGAGCACGCTGCAGGTCACTGCGGGTGAAAGGCTTTGGCAGTATGGCGATGGCGCCCGCCTGCCGGATTGGTTCCAGGTAACGGTAGTGAGTTTCCGAGGAAACCAGCAGAAAGGTGATATCGGACAGTGATGGGTCCTGGCGCATCTTTGCGACCAGTTCGGTGCCGGTCATATCCGGAAGATGCATCGCCGACATAACAATATCCGGTCGGGCCAGGCGCATACGATCCAGCGCCGGGGCTGCCGATTCGAACTCTTCGATTTCGCGGATGCCGAGTTGACGCAGCGAATCGACAATAATGTGTCGCTGAACCCGTGAAGGCTCTATAACCTCAACCAGTAGATCTTCAATTTTCATAGAGTAGGGCCATACTTCGTCGTTGTAAGCGGACATTATCGATCGGGGCACCGCTGGAATCATTCTAGCACGGTTGGAGTACGAATCGAGAAAGAGTGAACTTGATCGATAACTCAGATTTTTGTTCAGCTAACTGTTCAGGTTAGGTTCATCTGGATTGCGTTATAATGGAGGTTCGCGTTCCCGCTGTGTACCGGAACATGGCCTGTATCGCGTTCAGGAGCGAAGGGCGTCGGTTATCATGGCGCCGGGTTGACGGATTTACCAACCCATCATCATTTTTCTTTTCCATATTTCAAGGTCGCCTCCATGGCGACCTTCTTTCTTTCAGGGGCTGGTTAACCGCGGCTTTCATAGTCTGACGGTAATGCGGGTCCATCCGCGGACCAGCCCAGTTGCTCCACGACCGGCCGGAACAGGTCACGTATTTCACTCTCGTCGGTACAGTCTTTTGCCTGCTCCAGCAGCGGCAGCAGATCTTCACGTCTGACTGAGCGAATCAGCAGTTTAATTTTCGGGATGTTGTAGGCACTGAGGCTCAGAGTATCGTAGCCCAGAGCGATAAGCAGCAGCACCGCGATCGGATCAGACGCCATCTCCCCGCAGAGAGAGACCGGCAGATCCAGCTTGCGGCACTGAGTCAGTATTTGCTCCAGAGCAACCAGCATGGCGGGATGCAGATTGTCGAACAGGTTCGAGACTCTTGGATTGTTGCGGTCCACCGCCAGCAGATACTGGGTCAGGTCGTTTGAGCCGACCGATACAAAATCGATGTAAGGTGCCAGCTTGGGCAACAGAAGCATGGCTGATGGCACCTCGATCATCATGCCGATCTCCGGCATTGAGGCATGAATGCCATCGCGTTCCAGTGCTGCCAGCGCTTTTTCGACCAGCTCTCTGACGGTTTTTATCTCATCAACCCGGCTGATCATCGGTACCAGGATTTTCAGGTTGCCATGCTCGGCATGGGCCCGGAGCATGGCGCGAATCTGACTGACCAATAGCTGGGTATTATCCAGCGTGAAACGGATCCCGCGCCACCCGAGGTAGGGGTTGCTTTCATTGATTTCAAAGTAGGGAAGCTGCTTGTCACCGCCGATATCCAGTGTTCGCATGGAGACCGGGTAGGGTGAATAGGCTTTCAGCACTTTTTGATAGATTCGATACTGTTCGTGCTCGGTCGGGAAGCTGTGATGAACCATAAACGGGATTTCGGAGCGATACAGTCCTACCCCCTCGGCGCCCCGCTGCAGGCCAGGCGTTGCGTCGGCGAGGAGGCCGGTGTTCGTCAGAAGCCTGATACGCACGCCATCCAGTGTCTCGGCAGCTTGGTCGCGCAGCCGGTCCAGCCCCTTCATAAAGCGCTGTTCTTGAACAATCATGCGCTTGTATTCAGAGAGCAGCGCCGGTGGCGGGTTGATAACGCACTCGGCCCGGTTGCCATCCACAATGACTCGAGCGCCTCGGTTGTGCTCCAGCTCAAGGCCTTCAACGCCCATCACGGCCGGTATACCCAGCGCATTAGCGACAATCGCGGTGTGCGACAGGGCTGAGCCATCGGTGCAGATCAGGCCTCGAATACGCTCCTGTGGGAAGGCCGCGATATCGGCGATGCTGATCAGGTCTCCCGCCAGAACAAGCTCCTCGTCCGGTGTTTCGATCACCTGTTGGTCGCGCTCGAGAATCTGGTTCAAGAGCCGCTGGCCGATATTGCGGATGTCCTCGCTACGCGCCTGCATGTAGGGATCGGCCGATTGCTCAAACATGCCGGCCATCTCATCAATGGTCTGCTTCAAAGCCCATTCGGCCGATGCGCCTTCGCTGATCAGTTTGATGACCCGCTCACTGAGCTCAGGACTTTGCAGCATCATCTGGTAGACGTGAAAGAGGGCGCCGACGTCGGCGGGGAGGTGTTGTCCCAAACGACCAGAGCCGGATTCCAGCTCTTCCCGGACGGCGGCCAGCGCATCCTGGAAGTCCTGTTTCTGTTGCGCCGGGTTGCTTGTTATCGAGGGTTTGACGTCAGAGAGAGACATCTGGGGGTGGATCTGCCAGAGGCGGCCACAACCAACGCCGGGTGCACCCTTCACCCCGTTATAACGGCGATAGGGCGAGCTGCTGTCAGGCAGGTTGGTCATCCACTTGCCATCACGGTGCAGCTGGTAAAGTGTACTGCCCAGCTGAGAGGCGACGGTGATTAAGAAAGCCTCGTCCTCTTCACTGAATGGTTCACGCTGATGCCCCTGAATGACCAGTACACCGACCAGTTTGCGCAGGTGTAGTAGCGGAACCCCGAGAAAGCGGTGGTACGCCATCTCATGGGTTTCCGGAATATATACGAATCGGTCATCAGCCGGCGCGTCGGCCAGGTTGACCGCGCTGAGCGTAGCCGCGATGTGGCCTACCAGGCCCTCGTTGATTGCAAGGTGGGCCTGTCCCACCGCTTCCGCCGAGAGTCCTTTAGTGGTGGCCAGGATCAGGCTGTCCCTTTCGGGGTTGCACAGGTAGATACTGCACACTTCGACATTGAGAAGCTCGCTCAGTCGTTGGACAATTGTCGCCATCATCGCCGACGGATCCTGAGTACGGGCGATTTGCTCAACAAGAGCGGTTAGGGTACTGAGCGGGTGATGCATGGTGCGTGAACTCCGGCAGGACTGAGCCCGACTATCATACCCCATTTTCCTGTCAGCTTGGGTGGTCTGGGGTGGGAATCCCTGGATTCGGGGCGGTATTACCGTGGTTATACAGTCAGGCTTATACAGCGCCGGGGGAGCTGGTACAATCCCATTTTGATCGCATGATGTCCATCGGGGGCGATTACTCACCAGCGCATGAATACAGAAGTCCTTTTGAGCCACAGCCTGCCGGTCTCCAAGATCTGCCAGACCGACATAGTTTGCTGCACACCTGACGATACGCTTGAGCTTGCGTTGCGGCTCATGGCGGAGCGCAATATCGGCTCTGTACTGGTCTGCCAGAACGAGGAACCGGTGGGGATCATCACCCGCCGAGATGCCATGACCTGCTGTCTGCGTCAGGCCGGTGGCGAGAGTGAACTGCTGCTGGGCGATATCATGTCGCGTCAGTTGCTGATCGTTGATCATGCCTCCGGCATTGATGAAGTGGGTGTCGAGCTGATGCGCCAGCACCTGCGCCACGCGGTGGTTGTGGATGCTTCGGGCAAATTGGTCGGTATCGCCAGTGAGAGCGATATCGTCAACAATCAGGGCGTGGAGCACGACCTGTTTCTGCGCAGCGTGGCAGATATTGCCCCCAAGTTGTCGCTACGCCTGGAAGGCGCTCAGTTCATGCGTGATGCCATTGATCTGTTGCGCTCCAACAATCAGAGTGCGGCGCTGGTGCGCTCCAATGGCGATCATTTCATTCTTACCGATACCGATGTTATCCGTATCCTGGCCAGCGGCTGTTCACTGGACCGTCCTCTGGTGGAGTTTGAGCTCTCCCGGTTAATTTCCATCGATGAAACGCTTAGCCTCTATATCGCGCGTAAGATCTTTCGACGCCACGGGTTTCGCCATCTCGGTTTGACGGATGAAGCCGGGCAGGTCACCCGCATTCTGTCCTACTCCGATATCCTGCGCAGTGTCGAGAAAGACTACGTTACTCGGCTGCGGGAGCTGCTGGCCAACCGCAATGAGGCGTTGCAGCGTTCGATGCACAATCTGAAACTGATTGAGCAGGTGATCAACGCGTCCATGGAAGGCGTGGTCGTCACGGACGCGTCGGGCCACATCCAGAGTGTTAACCCGGCTTTTACCGCCATCACCGGCTACCGGGCTGACGAAGTGATTGGAAAAAACCCCAATCTCCTCAGTTCTGGCCGTCATGACCGCCGGTTCTACGATCAGATGTGGCGGTCGTTGAAGCTGCGCGGCGAATGGCAGGGCGAAATATGGAATCGGAACAAGGCCGGTGTTGTTTATCCGGAGTGGCTAAGCATTACCGCGATCACTGACGGGGAAGGCAACATTACTCAATATGCGGCGATCTTCCACGATCTGACGGAGATGAAACGCTCTGAGGCCCGGATTCGTCAGATGGCGCAGTTTGATGATGTGACGCGGCTGGCCAACCGCAAGCTGTTTATGGATCGCCTGGATATGGCGGTTCACTATGCCGGCGATCAGCAGCGCAAATTCGCTGTTCTGGCCATCGACCTGGATCTGTTTAAGCGCATTAATGATCGCTTTGGTCACGACAGTGGTGATGAAGTTCTCAGGACCCTGGCCGGGCGTCTCGAAGAGTTTCTTCAAGGTGGAGATACCGCGGCTCGTCCCGGCGGTGATGAGTTTGCGCTGATCCTCAGTGATATCAGTGACGATACCCTGAACCGGCGGTTGGACCATCTGGCACGCGTAATCTCGACCCCTGTACTGATTGATGATTCTGAAGTACGAATAACCGCCAGTATCGGTGTGGCTGTGTATCCCCAGGATGGCGAGGGCGTTGATTCGTTACTGCGCGCCGCGGAAGCGGCCTTGCATCAGTCGAAGGAGGAGGGGAGAAACAGTTTCAGATTCTTCTCGTCCGAGCTGCATCAGCGTCGCCAGTCGCGGTACCTGATTTCGGCGCAGCTTCATCAGGCTCTGGATCGTGCGGAGTTTTCACTGGTTTACCAACCCAAGATCGATATCCGAACCCGGCAGGTGGTTGGCGTGGAAGCGTTGATTCGCTGGAGTAATGATGACTTGGGTATGGTGCCGCCGGACCAGTTCATTCCGCTGGCTGAAGACAGCGGAATGATCAATCCGATCGGGCGCTGGGTCATTGACGAGGCTGCAACTCAGGCCAAGCGATGGCTGGATGCGGGCTATCCACTTCAGATTGCGGTCAATCTGTCCGCCCGCCAGTTCCAGCATGGCGATCTGGTTCAGGTTATTGAATCGGCGCTGAAAAGAGTGCAGCTGGACCCGGCGTGGTTGAGCGTTGAGCTCACTGAGACAAGTTTTCTGCACAGTGCCGAGCAAACGGCTCAGGCACTGGTTGAACTCAGAGAGCTGGGTGTGGCGGTGGCGATCGATGATTTTGGTACCGGCTACTCCAGCTTGAGTTATATCCGCAATATGTCACTGGACCTGCTTAAAATTGATCGCAGCTTCGTCAACAATCTGGGCGAGGAAGAGCGCGATCGGCAGCTCGTCAGTGCCATGATCGCCATGAGTCAGGCGTTGGGTTTACAGGTGGTTGCTGAGGGTGTCGAAACCGATGAGCAGCTGACCTTGCTGGAGTCTCTGGGATGTAATCAGGCGCAGGGGTATGGCATTTGCCGACCGCAGACGCCGGGTCAGTTGGCAGCCTGGTACGCGCAGTACAATCAGCGCTTGATGGAGAGCTCTCGATGAAAAGCTATCTGTTTACGACCGATAATGGACGTGGTGGCGTCATGCTTTGTGATATCGACAGTCTTGAAGAGGCGGTTCCCTATCTGTGCGACCGCTTTGATGGCGTGATTCGCATTGAACAGGGCCTGGAGCTTTGGACGCGAGAGGAAGGTTTTGGCACCTTCTCGCCGAAACCTGTTGAGTCCGTGATGGGGGAATCGGGCGACCCCGGAGCCTGAGCGCCGGGGGCTTGGTTAAGAATGCGGGACGCTGCTGGCCTACCGATGACGCTGGCGGCGTTGAGGCTGCTTTCGTTCCTCCTCGACGCGGATGCGCAACGGCTCTGCGCGACCGGTGGGCCAGGCCATCAATACAACCGCCAGAGCGCCTGCGGCCAGAAGGGCTGTCATAAGAATTGTGGTCAGCATACTGTTGCCTCCTAGACTGCGTTATTGCAGTTTCTCATGTGTGCTATCAGCCTGCCTGACTGCGCCCGCCATCGGGTCAGTCAGCGATCGCTTCCTGCTGCTCGACAAAGGCCGCGAATTCGGTGTACCCACCGATATGTTCCTGACCGCAGAAAATCTGAGGCACGGTTTCCACCGGCTTGCCTACGGTCTTCTCAAGATCCGCTTTGCTTATACCTTCAGCATGAATATCAATGTAACGGAAATCAAGGTTTTTGATTTCACAAAGTTCTTTCGCGCGTTTGCAGAAGCCACAGCCTTCGCGGCCAAAAATCGTGATACGTTTCATCGCTTACTCCGATCTCCTTGTGCAGTTTGTGGCATTTAACCGTAAACCTGGGCTCACGAACAATGAGTATCAACAATGCCGTTCATAGTTGCTCGCTATCAGAACCAATCGTTGCGCGGTTTTCGGCGTCGAGGTAAGTAAGGTACCAGTAATCCGATCAACACGCCCCCCAGGGCGACCAGTCCGCCGTGGGTGAGCCAGCGCATCAAGTTTGACTGGTCCATGTTGGCGATCTCCGTTTTCAGCGTGGCGATCTCCTGCTCCAGCTGAGCCACCCGGGCTTGGTTTTGCTGACTCTCCTGAAGGCGTGAATTCGCCGAACTTTTTAAAACACGAATCTCCTGCTTTTGCGCCTCAACCTGCTGCCTGCTCGCGCTCAAGGCGGCCTCCAGCTCAGGCATGCGGCTCAGGTTGCTCACACCTTCATCAACAAACGGGGCGGGAACCCAGCCAACGCGTCCACCCTCAGTTTTGATCTGAACGTACTCATCTCTACGATCAAGTATCTCAACCGGTTCACCACTGGTGACCCGGCCGTTAATTCGGTACTGGTTGCTGGGGCCGCTGTTCATAAAGACGTAAACATCATCGGCGATGTGAGCGGCTTGTGCCAGGGAGTGGGAGCTGAGGCCGATCAAGGCCAAAAAAAACCATTTTTTCATCAAACTGTCCGCGAACTCTTGTGGATCTCGTTGTGTTAAAGCGTGTTGATACGGCCCGGCCCATCATGCGGTCCGACTCAAGCAGTGACTGCAGAGGGCCTGTGAAGTTCAACCTGTGTCAGGAAGTGACATCATATCATGGATCGCCAACAGGGCTTACGATGGTGTTTCGTTTGACTTTGCTCCGGGGCGACCCCATCCTTTGCACAGACCGCATGTGGCGGTCATTTCAACGCGCCCGGTGGGTTTGTCGAAGGCAGCGTGCGCGTTAAATCATTAAGGAATTGAGGGTTCATCGATGGAAAGCTTCTGGGATGTATACATAGTGCCCTGGGCACTGAATATTGTCCTTGCGCTGGCGATTTTCTTTGTCGGTCGCTGGGTGGCCAAGCAGATTGTGAATCTGGTGGGGCGGATCATGCGCCGCTCGAAAGTGGACGAGATGCTGGTCAACTTTGTGACCTCGATTGTCAACGTACTTCTGCTGCTCTTTATTATTGTCGCAGCGCTGGGTGAGCTCGGCGTTGATACCACATCACTGATCGCCTTGGTCGGTGCTGCCGGTTTGGCAATTGGTCTTGCGCTGCAGGATTCTTTGAAGAACTTTGCCGCCGGTGTTCTGCTGATTATCTTCCGTCCGTTCCGCGAGGGGGATTTCGTCGAGGTGGCCGGTATCGCCGGTATCGTTGAGCAGATCACAATCTTCAATACGATTCTTCGTACCGGTGATAACCGCGAGATGATCGTGCCTAACGGCGGGATCTACAGTGATGTGATCACCAACTACTCCAAGCGAGAGACTCGTCGCGTGGATATGGTGTTCGGGATCAGCTACGACGATGATCTACGCAAGGCCAAAACCATCTTGATGGAGATTCTGAAGGCCGACGAACGCGTTTTGGAAGAGCCGGAGCCGGTCGTTGTTGTCTCTGAATTAGCCGACAGCAGTGTTAATTTCAACGTGCGTCCGTGGGTGAAAACCGGCGATTACTGGCCGGTATTGTGGGATGTGACTGAGCGAGTGAAACTGCGCTTTGATGAGGAAGGCATCACCATACCCTTCCCGCAGATGCAGATCCATCGTTCAGAATCGCAGGACTGATCGACAGGCGCATCGGCGAGTTAGTCGCCGGTGCGCTCTATCCTTTCTTTCAGATCATCGCGTTCTACACGCAGGTTCTGTACTTTCACCCGCAGCTCAAAATTGTACGCGTACTGTTTATCCAGGCGTGTTTTCAGCCTTTCCAAAGCGGTTGCTTGCTCCCGGTTTTTCCGCTCCAGTTGTTCCACCTGGTGCTGGAGGTGAGCGACCATCTCCGATCCTCTTCGCGGTTTGCTGCTCGCTTGCTCGGTTTCATCGTCAGACGGCATTTCATACACTAAATGACTGTAAAGTGCTTTAAGATCCGCCGTCTCTCGTTCTGAATAGTGAACAGCTTCTCCCACCGCTGTATGTGCGGCAGCGGCCCCAATGGATCCGGCCAGCAGGTGTTCCAGCATCCGGTGCAGCTCCATCAGCTCGATGATTGTAATCCGGTGTTTGCCGCTGATCTGAAGATCCTCGCAGACTTGGCCTAATGCAGCGCTTGCTTTGCTTGGCTGAAGATAGCGCTGAAGAATTTCCAGGGCCTCTTCAAGTTTGGCGGGCAGTGTTATGTAGGCGTCCAGCCCGGTGGGTCGAGCTTGCTTGAACAGCGGGTTACCGCGCATGCAGGCGAGTAGCTCCCGGGTTAAACGGCGCTCATTCTTGCGGGCTCTGAACAGAAGGCTGCCGAGAAGATAGCCGCTGACATTAAAGGTGAGCGACCAGAATACGCTGTGACTGAGTGGGGGAAGCGTTTCCAAACCAAAGAGCTGCTCGGGTCTGAGTGCCTGAATGCCCAGCAGTCCGTTGTTCAGTATTGCGGGCGCGAGCCAGCCCTCCTCAACCCAGGCGGGGATGATCAGCGTGTAAAACCAGGCAGTAAAGCCCAGTGATAAGCCAAGCAAGGCCCCGCGACTGTTACCGCGACGCCAGAACAGGCCGATCAGCATCGGGGGCGCGAATTGCAGCACGGCTGCAAAGGAGATGAGTCCGATCGAAACCAGAATGTAGGAGTCATCTAGTATACGACCGGTCCAGTATGCGCCGATGAGGATCAGGCAAACCAATAACCAGCGCACTTGTAACATCCAGCTGCGGAGCCCCGACAGTGGCCGGATACGCTCGCATACTGGCAGTAACAGGTGATTTGAGGCCATGGTGGCCAATGTCATCGTGGTAATGATAATCATCCCGGTGGCAGCAGCGAAACCACCTAAAAAGGCCAGCAAGGTCATGGCAGGGCTGCCCACGATTTGTGGAATCAGCAGCATGAATTGATCCCCTTGATCCGCAGGCAGTCCCAACAGCAGTCCCGCACCGGTGATCGGGACAACAAACAGACTGATAGCAACGGTGTAGAGGGGGAACGTCCAGAGCAGCACGCGCCAATGATGACGACTGCTGTTCTCGACCACGGCAACATGAAACTGCCGAGGCAGGCAGTGAATCGCGGCGAACCCGAGAATAATCAGTGTCAGCCATTCGGTGCCGGCGTGGGGGCGTGCGGAGAGAGAGAACAGCGCGCCCAGGTCTTGTTCACCGATCTTGATCAGTATGTCGCTGGGACCATCGAAGAGAAAGTAGCTTATAAAAATGCCCAGTGTCAGAAAAGCGATCAGCTTGAGCACACACTCGGCCACAAGAGCCGCAATCATGCCTTGATGGCGTTCGGTCGGATCGAGCCTTCGGACCCCGAAAACGATGGTGAACAGGATCATAAGCATCGTGACCAGTGTCCCTGACAGGTTCCAGTCGGCACCTTCATGGGTGGCCGGGGTGATGACCGCCAGTGATCCCACGATTGCCTTAAGTTGGAGTGCGATGTAGGGGGTAACGCCGGCCAGAGCAACCAATGTGGCCAGAGCGGCGACAAGTTGCGAATGGTTGTAACGGGTCGAGATAAAGTCAGCAACGCTGGTTATACGGAACGCTTCCTTGGCCCTGACCATGCGCAGGAAGGTAACGCCAGAAAGCAGCATACCCAGTATTGCGCCGATATAGATGGCGAAAAACTGAAGGCCCCGCTCGGCTGCGAAACCGACGCTGCCGTAGAATGTCCATGACGTGAAAAATACCGCCTGAGACAGCGCATAGATCCAGGGGGATGAGAAGCGCGACTTGCCGGTGCTGATCCGGTGCTCCACCCACTGGGCCAGAATAAACAGCAGGCCCATGTAGACCAGTACGGTAAGGAGTACGCTAAGCGGTGAAAACATTCATGCTCTCCTGCCGGAACGGGCTTGAGGCAAGTATTGTTGTTGGCAGGTCGCCTTGCAACTCAATCCTGCTTGGCAGGAGGGGGCTCCGAATGACGGTGTGAGCACTTGGCGGGTGGGACGGGGTCAATACCCCCGTCACTGAGAGGGTGGCACCGCAGTATGCGACGAAGACCCAGCCAGGTTCCGCGCAAGGGGCCATGTTCCTCGATCGCTTCGAGGGTGTACTGAGAGCAGGTCGGATAAAACCGGCAGTTGCTGCCCAGAACAGGGCTGATCAGATACTGATATCCCTTTATCAGAAAGCGAAGCAGGCGGCTGAACAACTGGCGGACCCGACTCATGGATACTCCCGTTTTAGAATCATGGTTCGCAGTGTTTCAAGCCGCCTGATTAACGTCAAGCACCAGGCTTACGCCGGTTCAAGTTCCTCTACCTGAGTTTCCAGTTCAAGGACCTTGAGGTTGTGGTCTCGCACGCGTTTGAGGAGTTCCGGATTGTCGTTCAGCGACTCCCCGTAGGAGGGGATCATCTCCTTGAGTCGGGTGCTCCAGTCCGCTTTGCCCTGATGCTTGATAAAGCAGTTTTCGATAATGTTGATCATCGTGCCAACAGCTGTGGATGCTCCGGGAGAAGCACCCAGCAGAGCAGCGATGGAGCCGTCATCGGCGGTAATAACCTCGGTTCCGAACTCCAGTTTACCGCCTTTGTCCGCGTCTTTCTTGATGATTTGCACGCGCTGGCCGGCATAGGCCAGAGTCCAGTCTTCATCTTTGGCTTCCGGGAAGAATTTGCGCAGCGCATCGACGCGGGAGCTGTGCGATTGCAAGACTTCACCGATCAGGTAGCGGGTCAGGTCCATGTTGTGGATCGCTACGGACAGCATTGGTTTGATGTTACCGGCGCGGATGCTCTTGGGCAGGTCCAGAAAGGAGCCCTGTTTCAGGAACTTGGTGGTGAAGCCTGCAAACGGCCCGAACAGAAGTGCGCGCTGACCATCGATAATGCGGGTATCCAGGTGGGGGACCGACATGGGAGGCGCCCCAATGGGCGCTTTGCCGTAAACCTTGGCCAGGTGCTGCTCAACAATCTCGGGCTTTTTGCACACCAGCCACTGTCCGCTGACCGGGAAGCCGCCGTAGCCTTCGCCCTCTTTAATGCCGGATTTCTGGAGTAACGGCAGTGCGCCACCGCCTGCGCCAAGGAATACGAAGCGGCTGTTGACGACCTCTTTCTCACCGGTTTCGGTGTTTTTAAGGGTGACGTTCCAGCTGCCGTCATCCTGTCGATCCAGGTCCGCGACTATACGGCTCAGCAACAGGTCGAAGCCCTCCTGGGTACCGAGGTACTTGGCCATGGAGCGCGCCAGCTCGCCGAAGTTTACATCGGAGCCGTAGCGAACACGTGTAGCGGCGACTTTTTCACCCGGTGCCCGGTTCTTCATGACCAGCGGCATCCATTCTTTGAGAAGCTCCGGGTCCTCAGAATACTCCATGTCGGCGAATGCCTGATGGGCCGAGAGCGCTTCGTAGCGCTGGCGCAGGAATTCCACGTTCTCCTCGCCCCAGACGAAGCTCATGTGTGGAGTCGGGTTGATGAACTGTTTGGGGTTGGGGAGGATGTTGTTTTCGACCAGGTGGGACCAGAACTGAAGGCTGACTTCGAACGCGGCGTTGATATTGAACGCCTTGGTTGTGTCGATGCCGCCGTCCGGCTTTTTCGGCGTGTAGTTGAGCTCACAGTAGGCGGCGTGTCCTGTGCCGGCGTTGTTCCATCCATCAGAGCTTTCGCACGCCACATAGTCCAAGCGCTCAACCATGCAGATTTTTATAGCGGGGTCGAGCTGTTTGAGCAGCATACCCAGGGTTGTGCTCATGGCACCGGCCCCGACAAGCAACACGTCAACAGATTTTGTAGTCATAGGAAGTCGCCAATTGATAGTAAACAATGGGATTCAATACGCCACCTGCACGGGCTTTTGGCCTCGCTGGCACTGCTAACTGGAGCAGGCGCGGGTCAGGTGCCGTCCCCGCCGCCGATCCTCTGGGTTAGGCTGGAACGATGGGTTCCGCCGGATCAGTCGGGGTGGGCCGCCAGAAAGTCGGGCCCTGTTAAAATTGCCATCTGCAGCGCGCATCCACTGGAGGACGTCGCTTGCCGGCACGATGAAGACGCATAGATAGATGCATTTTCATCATAGTGTCACCGATTTATTGTTGCGCTGCATTATATGGAAGTATACGTGGAATTAAAGCGGTTAGAGCTAGGGGAACTCTCGGTTTTGTCGACAAAAAATGGTGAAAAGCACGTAATACAAGGGATGTAAGCAATTGTAAGACTTTGGTATCCCTGACCAAAGTCGAGCTTGATGGGGAGTGGCATTGGCCACTCCCCTGGGGGGGCTTACAGATGTTCTTCGGCGTATTCCGCCAGCCGCGAGCGGAAAATACCTTCAAAATGGATCGCCGCCGATCCATCGAAACCGCGGAAGCGCTCTACGATATAGGTCAGGCCTGAGGTCAGCGCCGTCAAATAATTGGAGTCGATCTGTGCCAGGTTACCCAGACAAACCATCTTGGTGTTTTTACCGCAGCGGGTGAGAATCGTCTTGAGCTGCTGAGGTGTCAGGTTCTGTGATTCATCGATCAACACAATCGCATTCTGGATGCTTCGGCCACGGATAAAGTTGAGTGACTTGAACTGAATGTTGGCTTTCTCGATCGCGTATTTCACGCTGCTCTGTGGTCGCTCATCATGCTCATGCATCGCTTCCAGGTTATCGTTGATCGAGCTGAGCCAAGGGGTCATTTTCTCCTCCTCGGTACCTGGGAGGAAGCCGATATCCTCGGCCACCGGCGGCGTAGAGCGGGTCACAATGATCTTGTTGTAAAGACGGTCTTCAATCACCAGCTCCAGCGCGCAGGCCAGCGCAATCAGTGTCTTACCGGAGCCCGCAGCGCCAAGCAGTATGCTCAGGTCGATGTCGGGGTCCAGTAGCGCCTGCATGGCAAACGCCTGTTGCAGGTTGATCGGTTGAATACCCCAGCAGGTCTGTTGCATCAGCCGGTCGTAACCCAGGTCGAGCAGGGTCACCTTGTCGTCGGTGACGGCTACCGTGCGCGCCGCGAAGTCGCGACTGTCATCGTAGATATATTCATTGGGGTACGTATCCGGTAGCAGTGAGCGGTCCACCTTGTGATAGGTTTTACCCTCTTCCTGGTAACTGTCGACTGTCTCGACCTGCTCCCAGAATGGTGCGTCCATGTGTTTATGGCCCGCAGGCAGCAGTTCTATATCGGAAACCAGCTGGTCGGTTCGGTAATCTTCAACCCGCTCCAGCCCGGCCCCCAGCGCCTTGAGACGCATGTTGATATCTTTGGTGACCAGTATGACCTGGCGGTGGGGGAAGGTGGCCTGCAGATGCAGGGCACAGTTGATGATCTTGTTGTCCTTGTTGCGTTCGTCCGGCAGAAAACCCTGGCGGGTTGTCAGTTCATGGTCCGGGAAGATGGAAAGCCGGCCCAGCTTGATAACGCGCTCCTTGCCCTCAAGACGTATCTGAACGCCTTTTGTGATCTGGCTGGCGCTGGTTGCGGTGCTGATTATCTCGTCAATCGCTCGGATGGCATGGCGTGCCTCGGCGGCTACGTGCTTTTTGCGGTCCTTGATGTCATCGAGTTCTTCGAGCACGGTCATGGGAATCGTAATGTCCTGCTCCTTAAACTGAAACAGGCACTTGGGGTCGTGGAGGAGGACGTTGGTATCGAGGATGTACAGCTTGGACGCGGTCATAGCTCGTTCCTTTTGCGGGCGCTTTACCCTCAAACTAAATCAAGGTGCCCGGCTTGACAATCACTATGAGGTTTTTGTGGGTGATCCGTGTTTGTTTTTGCAGGGTTGGTTGAATTATAGACAGTTAATGTGTCCCAAGTGCTTGTTTTAAGGTCGGTACTGGCCAAAATTGCCAGAGCGGTTCATAGTGAAAATGTGGGGCGGTCGCTTTTTTACGTAGAGTGAGGCTGCCCGCCCCGTATTCAGTTCGTGCAGGGAGGTCCTGATATGACCGATGCTTATGTCAATGCCAGCGTTACGCCGCTGGAGAGTCTGGACATGCTTTCGCCCTACGAGGTGGCAAAGCTTCAAGATAAGAGTCAGGGGGGGCTCTACCGTCTGTTGCGTCAATGTGCACTGGCGGTACTGAACTGTGGCAGTGAATTGGACAGTACGCGGATGGTGTTGGAGCGTTTCCGCGATTTCGATATTCAGATCAGCCATAAACACCGCGGGGTGAAGCTGGACCTGCTTAATGCACCGCCCTCGGCGTTTGTTGACGGTGAAATCATTCAGGGGATTCGGGAACACCTGTTCGCCGTTTTACGCGATCTTCTTTATGTGGAGGACGAGTTCAGGGATTGTTGTGAAGATCTGGATCAGTCCGCCATGGCGACGAACATGGTGTTCCATATTCTGCGCCACGCTAACGCGTTGAGACCGCATGTTAAACCCAATCTGATGGTCTGCTGGGGTGGGCACTCTATTCAGCGCCACGAATATGAATACACCAAAAAAGTGGGGTATGAACTGGGACTGCGCTATCTGAATATCTGTACCGGCTGTGGTCCGGGGGCGATGAAAGGGCCGATGAAAGGCGCAGCCATTGCCCATGCCAAACAGCGTATTCCGGACGCGCGGTATGTGGGGATTACGGAGCCCGGTATTATCGCGGCGGAATCCCCCAACCCAATCGTTAACGAGCTGATTATCATGCCCGATATCGAGAAGCGGCTGGAGGCGTTTGTGCGGTTGGGACACGGTATTATCGTGTTCCCGGGTGGGGTGGGTACCGCCGAGGAGATTCTCTATATGCTTGGCATCCTCCTGCAGGAGGAAAACCGGGATATCCCCTTCCCGTTTATCTTTACCGGCCCCTCCGGCAGCGAGGCCTACTTCGAAACGGTAGACCGTTTTATTGCCGATACGCTGGGCGAGCGGGCGCGAGGCCTGTATGAGATCATCATCGATAACCCCCACGCAGTCGCGGCCCGCGCACGTCAACGGGTCGATGAGGTCACTACTCACCGACGCGGGGCCGGTGAGTCATTTCATTACAACTGGCAGTTACATATACCGATGGGTTTTCAGCAGCCTTTTGAACCGACCCACGCCAATATGGCAAAGCTGAATCTATCAAAGCAACAGCCTGACCATGTGTTGGCCTCTCAGTTGCGTTGTGCGCTTTC
This sequence comes from Marinobacterium litorale DSM 23545, assembly GCF_000428985.1. Taxonomy (GTDB): domain Bacteria; phylum Pseudomonadota; class Gammaproteobacteria; order Pseudomonadales; family Balneatricaceae; genus Marinobacterium_D; species Marinobacterium_D litorale. The sequence goes on from NZ_AUAZ01000014.1 coordinate 45,416, forward strand.
CGGGATTGTCTCCGGCAATGTCAAAGAGCCCGGGATTCGGGCGATCGAAGAGTTTGGACCGTTTGAGCTCAAAGGGGAGCCTGAGGTCATGGAAGCCCTCGATCGGTTGCTCAGCTCGTTTGTCGAACAGCGGCGCATGAAAATCAACCACGAGGATTACAAACCCTGCTTCCGGCTGGCGCGACCGGCGGCGTCAGCGTCAGTCCAGAGCGTCTAACAAGCTTTCGGGCCGGCTGGCGCGCTGGAAACGCGCCAGCGCTTTCAGGTAATCCGCTGTGCCGGGCAGCGCGGTGGTACCTGAGAGACCAACACCGCTGCGTGTGGGCGGGTAAGCGCAGCCCGCATCGGACGAGGGTGCCAGGGCGTACTCGGCCAGACGTGCCTCGCGCTCGATATGTTCGCTCAGCGTTGTGTCGTCGGTAAACAGTGAGAGGGCGATAGCGAAGCCCGACCGGTTGATTTCATCGGTGACACGACGAATCTGGTCGCGGTTAAAACGGACAATGTACAGCAGAGGTCCATCGATCTGCTCCTGTAATTCATCCAGACTGTAAAGACGCAGGAGCGCGGGTGGGACATAGTACCCCTCTTCGAGCTCGGTTCGTATCTCGCCGTGGGCGATCAGCCTTCCTTTGGTTCGGAAACGCTCAATTTGAAGATAGGCACGATCCATCTGATCCCGGGTAATCAGGGGCCCTATATCGGTAGCACGATGCTCCGGTGGACCGATCCTGAGGTTTAACAGTGCCTGCTTCAGCATCTGTTCCAGCCGGTCGGCGATCGACTCTTCCACGTAAGCAACCCGCAAGGAGCCGGGGTTCTGACCATTATCCCTGAAGGCTGCCTCAATCAGTCTGGGCAATATCTGATTCAAGTCCTGATCGGAATCAACAATCGCCAGGTGACGGCCACCGGTGTCGGTCAGCAGTGGCAGGGGCGGTGCGCCAACCCGGCGGGTCAGCCGTCGGTAAACTTCCGCTGCAGCGGATGGATTGCCACAGAACATCACGCCGTCGAGGCGATAATCGTCCAGCAGAAAGTGCCCCGTGGACTCCAGAGAGCCGGGTAAAAACGCGGTTAAGTTGGCGGGAAGGCCTGCCTGTAACAGTAAACCGTAAAGGTGAGCGCTGACCAAAGTTGCCCGGCTGGCGGGTTTTATCAACAGTGCATTGCCCATCAGCAGCGCGGCACTGGTCGTGGCGCAGAACTGAAAGATTGGCTGGCTCCAGGGTAAAAGAGCAAGCAGAGTGCCCAATGGGTGTGGCGTGAGCGTACAGGTCCGTCCGGGAGATGCGCTCAACGGTGTACTCGACAGTACATGGGTGGATAGACGCAGATGCTGCCGAATCAGCTGAATACCCTGACGGGTCTCTTCCAGAAGGTCTTTCAGCGGTTTGCCGGTTTCCGTCGCGCCGATCAGCGCAACTTCAAGCTGCTGATCGCAGAGGAGCTGCGTAAAACGCTCGATAATCGAGTGTCGTTCATAGGGCGCTTGGTCGCGCCATACAATCTGCGCATCGGTGCACAGTGCGAATGCTTCACGGGTGTCATCCTCGGTCGCTTCCTGTACCTCACCGATGGGATCATGCACGGCGCCCGGATGGTTGATGGTTTGCGGCTCACTTCCGCCTTTCGGCTGACTGCCGATCACGGGCTTTCCATGCATCGGTTTGGCGCGCAGGCTATGGGTGATCTCATTCAGGCGCTCGCTGACGATGGTGAGCCCTTCATGTAAACAGGGTGCCCCCTGAATTGTTTCGCCCGTTTCACTCGCACTGGCCGATGAGGCCTCCAAAAGATCTATTCTCCAGCCACGTTCTTCGCACAGAGCCGCCAGATTGGGTTCAATGGTCGGCCCTTGCAGGATCAACGCCGGCGTCAATCCGCTGTTATTTTCACTCTCAAGAAAGGCACAGGCGGTCATCAGGTTGAGATGAATGCTGTTCGTGCTTTCCAAGTGGGGCTGGCAGTTGGCAAACGGCCAGGGTTGGGGCGAAAGATAGCTGCACTGATAAAGACGTACAAAAAGCGGGTGTGTCAGGTCAACGGTTAGCTTTTCCAGATAGCCCAGGGTGGGTAGCAGGCGTTTGGAAGCCGCGCTAAGCTCGATCCCGAGTTTGGCATCCGAGGGCGCAACTTCAAGCAGCCGCTGGAGTATTTTCAACCAGCTTTCCAGTTGCGTTTCAGAAGGCAGCGCAAGAATCAGAGCGGTGTCGCGCTCCTGAGCGATCTGTGCCAGGGCGGCCAGTTTACGCACCAGCGATTCCAGTAGTAGATCTATCGCCTCTACGGAACAGTTACCTTGCAGACTGAACGGATCCACCAATACTGAATCGCCACTGTTGCTCTGTTCGATCGCGTTCAGGTAGATGTTGAAACGGTGGGTTGCCTGCTCTGTGGTCAGGACGCGAGGGGAGGGGAGAGCGATCGTGGCGTCGTGCCGGTGGCTCTCCTTCGCAGCGGGCGGTTCGTCCCCGGAACTCAATGAAAGTTCAAGCTCCATGAGTGCCTGAAGCAGGTGCTCCGAGTCCGTGAGCGCAGCCTGAGCGACGCCCCGCCGCAGCTGCTGGGCGTTCATCAGACGGAACTCTTCCGAAAAGTATAAAGACGGCGGTAGCATCTCTGTTGCCTCTACATCCATGCAAAGTGAACCGGGAATTGCCGGCACGGATCGCTACCGTTGGTCATATCCGCGGAGCGTTCCTTAGGACAGTGTATCGGAATCCGCAGCAGATGCCATCGGCTTGTTCGTTGCCTGGAGTATGACTTTTGGGGTTTCAACCGCTATATTAGCGCGGTTTTTTCAATCTTTAGCGGGTATCGATTTTGCGGCGCAAACTTGTAGTGACCCTGACCACTGTGCACGGATCGCGGCAGTACACGCTTAATCAAATCGCAAAATATATCGTCGCGGCTTTTCTGTTGATGGCCGCGCTCAGCTTTTTTGTATCCAATCTGCTTTTGGTCAAGACCACCGATGATCTACTGGAGCTGGAAGATACGCACCAGCAGTTGTCGGATCAGTACGAACTGATGCTGGGAACGCAGCAGCTTTACCGGTCTGAGCTGAACTCATTGGGTGATGCGTTGTCATCGCTGTATGCCGAGCGTGAAGAGCTGGCACAGCAAAACCAGATGATGGGCACTGAGCTGGAAAATCTGGAGTCGATGTTGGGTGTACTGGACGCGGAACCCGCAGCGACGGCCCAGGAGCGGGCTGAGGTGGCCAAAGCCGCGGCGAAACAGCGTCTTTTCATGCTTTATGGTGTGCCGAACGGCGTTCCGATTCAAAGTGAGAGAATCAACGACCGGTTCGGGATGAGAAATCATCCGACACTTAAGAAACGCACCATGCATAACGGCATCGATTTCAAAGCCGCAAAGGGAACACCGGTGTATGCAACGGCGGATGGTGTGGTCGAGTTTGCCGGATATAACAAAGGGTCGGGATACGGTTATATGGTGCGTCTGACCCACAATCTGGGTTTCAAAACGTACTATGCGCATCTGGACTCGGTCAAAGTGAAGCCCAAGGCCTTTGTGCACAAGGGGCAGCTGATCGGTTTGAGCGGTAATTCCGGGCGCTCTACCGGGCCGCATCTGCATTACGAGGTACGTCACCTCTATACACCACTTGATCCGGAGCCGTTCATGAAATGGGGGCTCAATAATTTCGAATCGATTTTCTCCGCCGTCGAGGAGGTTCAGTGGGAATCATTAAGCGCAATGTATCCGCTAAATCAGGCGGCTCAGCCGTAACGATTATTGCTCAGGGCAACCGTTTTCACGGCGAAACCAGCATCAGCGGCAAGATGCATGTGGATGGCGAGTTCGCCGGCAGTATTGATTCCAGCGATGATATATCCATCGGGAAAACGGGGCGTGTGTCCGGTCGGATTCGGGCTCACGCCGTTAATGTCAGCGGGGAGCTCGAGGGTGAACTGGTGTGTGAATCACTGCATATCGAGCGCGGTGGGTGTGTACGCGCCAACGTTTATTGCGAACGACTCTCTATCGATAACGAAGGGTTGTTTGTGGGCGAGCGGCACCTTCCCGGGGACGATAAACTAACCTGGGAGGGAGAGGCATCGTTGCTACCCGCTTACGACACGCCCCCGTCCCCATCGGAGGAAACGGTTGAAGAGGGAAGTCTGATCGACTCGCTGCCCAGCCGGATTACGCTGTCGCGGGATTAACCCGGATCCAGTCAAGCCAGGGTTCAATCAAGGAGGGGTGGAATGTGTGAACTGCTCGGTATGAGTGCGAATGTGCCGACCGATATCTGTTTCAGTTTTGCCGGGCTCATGCAGCGCGGCGGTGGGACGGGGCCTCATCGTGATGGATGGGGTATCGCTTTTTACGAAGGACATGGCTTGAGAGCCTTCCACGACCCGATGCCCAGTGTAGACTCACGTATCGCAGAACTGGTGGTCGGCTATCCGATTAAAAGCTGTCAGGTTATCAGTCATATTCGGCAGGCCAATGTGGGCGATGTCTGTCTTGCCAACACCCACCCCTTTAGTCGAGAACTCTGGGGTTACATGTGGTGCTTTGCCCACAACGGCCAATTGGACCCCCGGCTGTTTGAATGGCCGCTTGGCCATTACCGGCCGGTCGGTAGCACTGACAGTGAATATGCGTTCTGTTGGCTATTAAATCAGATTCGCACCGCCTTTCCAGATGGACCGCCGGAAGATCACCAGGCCCTGATCGAGCTGATCCATGGCTGTTGTGAGCAACTGCGTGCCATTGGCGTTTACAACATGCTTTTGGGGGACTCCTGTCGTCTCTATTGCTACTGCACCAGCAAGCTTTCGTGGATTACCCGGCGTGCGCCCTTCGGCGAAGCACGTCTTAAAGACCGCGATATGATAGTTGATTTTCACGCCGAAACGACGCCGGACGACGTGGTGACCGTGATTGCCACCGAGCCGTTGACCGATAATGAAGACTGGCAGCGGTTGCTACCGGGCGATCTGATTGTATTCGCTGACGGCGAGGTCGAGAAACGGATCAGTACCCGGGGGCCGGAGGTGTGCTGATTCCCGCAAGTCTCTGTGACCTGCCGTCGGACCTGAGTCACCGCTTTGGAGAGCGCCCTGCCTTCGGTCACCTGGGCGAGAGCCTGAGCTACGTCGAGCTCGATATACTGTCGCGGCGTGTCGCGGCTTGGTTTCAGCATAATACGGATCTCCAGCCGGGGGAGCGGATCGCACTCCAGCTGCCCAATATCATGCAGTATCCGGTGGTGCTATTCGGTGCCCTGCGCGCAGGTCTGATTGTTGTCAGCACCAGTCCCTCTTACACCCCGGAGGAGCTTGAACGGCACTTTACCCAGTCCGGCGCGCGTGCACTGGTTGTGTACGACGCTTTTGCCTGGAAAGCGGCGCGGATACTGGCCCGAACCCCGATAGAGTATGTGATTACCACGCGCATTGCTGATCTGCATCCGCGCTGGAAGCGCTGGCCTGTGAACATGAAGGTGCGCTATCGCCGGGGCAAAACGCCGGCCTATCGGTTTCATGCCGGTTCCACGTTTAAATCGGTGCTTGAGCTTGAGACCGGGCGGTTCTGGGAGCCGCCTCTGTTCCACGCCCAGGATGTGGCTTTACTGCAATATACGGGGGGAACGACGGGACCTGCGAAAGGCGCAATGCTGACCCACGCATCCTTAATCTCCAACATTCACCAGCTGAGGACCCGGCTGAGTGAGGCAGGTCTGGAGGAGGGGCAGCGTTTGTTTCAGCCGTTGCCGCTTTACCATGGCTACTCACTGACGGTGGTGCTCTTGATGATGTCACTGGGCAGCTATGTGGAATTGATCCCCGACCCACGAAATCTGCGACAGCTTGCCAAGGCGTTCGAAAAGATAAACCCGACCGTGATTGCTGGTGTTAACCCGCTATTCGTCGCCCTCAGCCAGCATGCTGAGTTTACCCAGCTTGATTTCAGTAGTTTGCGATTGACGATCTCCGGCGGGATGGCGTTGACCGAGTCCACCGCGAATCGCTGGCACCAGGTTACCGGCTGTGTGATTACCGAGGGTTACGGTCTGACCGAGTGCTCTCCGGTTGTCAGTGTGGCTGAACCCGGTCGGATGCACCCGGGCAGTGTGGGTCGGCCGTTGCCCGATACCCAGGTCCGGATCATCGGTGATAACGGGGAAGTGCTGCCAACCGGAGAGACCGGGCGGATCCAGGTGAAAGGGCCTCAGTTAATGGCGGGATACTGGGATGGTATGGCCATTCGCTCCGGACTCTCCGGTGGCTGGTTTGCGACCGGGGATATCGGGCAGCTCGATGACCGCGGGGAGTTACGAGTCATAGAGCGAGAACAGGAGGTGATTCACAGTGCCGGTTTTAAAGTCTATCCCACGGAGCTTGAGAATGTGATCAGTGATCATCCGGGCATTCTCGAATGCGCGGTGATCGGAGTGCCCGACGAAGAGTTGGGAGAGTCGATTAAAGCCTATATCGTAGCCAATAACCCTCGCCTGACCCCCCGTGATGTACGCGATTATTGCCGCGAGCGACTGACTTCCTATAAGGTGCCGCGCAGTGTGGAGTTCTGTCGAGACCTGCCGCGTACCTCCATTGGAAAAGTTCAGCGTCGCCGGCTAAGGGACCAGGCGCTGAGTGAAATGCCAAAACTGCGTTAAAATCCCCGGTCCCAAACGACATCCCGAAACAGAGATCCCGAGGTTTTCTTGGTCGCTACACTTTCAGAACTGTTTGACCTCTTGCCTGAATGCCAGATCGCCGACCGCTTCCCGCTGCGCAAACAGCTGGAAAAGGCGAGCCGTGCAGATCAGATAGACCCCGAGCGCTTGAAAGCGTTAGCACAACGCCTTGAGCAGTCGATCGCCCGGGTGGAGGCGCGAGAAGCACTTCCGCGTCAGATCGACTACCCGGACCTGCCGGTGGCCGAGCGCCGCGAAGAGCTCCTGAAAGTGATCCGGGATAATCAGGTTGTGGTGATCGCCGGTGAAACGGGTTCAGGCAAAACCACCCAGATTCCCAAACTGTGCCTCGAGCTGGGGTTGGGCTGTAAGGGAATGATCGGGCACACCCAGCCGAGACGGCTCGCCGCCCGCAACGTGGCGGCGCGCATTGCGGAAGAACTTCAAACGCCGCTGGGAGAGCGGGTTGGTTATCAGGTACGGTTTCATGATCAGGTTTCGGAGCAGACTCAGATCAAACTGATGACCGACGGTATTCTGCTGGCGGAGACGCAGAACGATCGCTTTCTGGACCGGTATGAAGTTCTGATTATCGATGAAGCTCACGAGCGGAGTCTTAATATCGATTTCCTGTTGGGCTACATCAAGCGGATTCTGCCTCAGCGCCCAAGCCTGAAACTGATTATCACGTCGGCCACTATCGACCTGGAAAAATTCTCCCGTCACTTTGCCGGTGCTCCGGTTATTGAGGTTTCCGGACGCACCTATCCGGTGAAGACCCTCTATCGGCCGCTCCATGAAATGGAGGGGGATGATGAGAAGGCGATGGACCTCCAGCAGGGGATTCTGCAGGCGGTGGAAGAGATAGCTGATCTTGATAGACAGACCAAAAACAGTGGCGCTCGGGATATTCTCGTATTTCTGCCCGGTGAACGCGAAATCCGAGAGACAGCGGACCAGCTCAGGAAGGCCGTGAGTCAGGGGCGCCTGCGTGACCTGGAAGTGATCCCGCTCTACGCGCGGCTTTCAGTTAAAGAACAGAACCGTGTTTTTCATGGCCAGCGGGGAGCGGGGCGCAGGATTGTTCTTTCAACAAACGTGGCTGAAACGTCGCTGACGGTCCCCGGTATCCGGTACGTGATCGATCCGGGTCTGGCGCGTGTCTCCCGTTACAGCTATCGCTCCAAGGTGCAGCGTTTGCCGATTGAGGCGATCTCTCAGGCCAGCGCCAACCAACGTGCCGGGCGTTGCGGACGTATCGCGCCGGGTACCTGTATACGCCTTTATTCGGAAGAGGATTTTCTGAGCCGTCCCGCATTTACCGATGCCGAAATCCGGCGCACCAACCTGGCGGCGGTGATTTTGCAAATGCTGCAGCTCAAGTTGGGCGATATTGCACGTTTTCCGTTCATCGATCCGCCCGACTCCCGGTTTATCAATGACGGTTTCAAACTGCTTGAGGAGCTCGGCGCGGTCGACGGCAAGCGTCGTATGACATCGATTGGTCGGCAGCTGGCGCGTTTGCCGGTGGATCCCAGGATTGGCCGGATGGTGATTGAAGCCAGTCAATATGATGCGCTTAAAGAAGTGTTGATCATTGCCAGCGCGCTCAGCGTTCAGGATCCGCGCGAGCGGCCCCATGACAAACGCCAGGCTGCCGATGAAAAGCACAAGGCCTACCAGGATGATCAGTCCGATTTTATGACACTGCTAAACCTGTGGAACCTTTTTGAAGAGCAACGCCAGGCGCTCAGTCAAAACCAGCTGCGGCAGTGGTGTCAGAAGCACTTTATCTCCTTTATGCGGATGCGGGAGTGGCGCGACATCCATCGCCAGCTCCACCTGAGTATCCGGGAGATGAAACTCAGAGAGAATAGTGAACCCGCTGAGTACACGCCGGTACACCGTTCGCTGTTGGCCGGGTTGCTAAGCCACATCGGCAACCTGGCTGAGAAGGGCGAATACCTGGGCGCGCGCAACCGCCGGTTCCGGATATTTCCGGGGTCCGGGCTGTTCAAGAAAAGTCCCAAGTGGGTAATGGCGGCTGAGCTTATCGAAACGAGCAAGCTTTATGCGCATCAGGTGGCGCGTATTGAGCCCCAGTGGATCGAGCAACCCGCCGAACATCTGGTCAAGCGTAGCTGGTCGGAACCGCATTGGGAGAAAAAGCGTGCTCAGGTGGTGGCCAATGAACAGGTCTCCTTGTTTGGGTTGGTCATTGTCCCCAAACGAAAAGTGAACTTCGGCAAGGTCGACCCTATCGCCGCTCATGAAATTTTTCTGCGCAGCGCTCTGGTTGAGGGGGAGTTTGAGACGCGAGCCGATTTTTTCCGTCGCAATCGAGCGCTTCTTGATAGCGTCGAGTCGATGGAGTCCAAAACGCGGCGTCGAGATCTGCTGGTTGATGAAGAGACACTTTATCAATTCTACGCCGGTAAGTTCGATGCGCTCGGTGGTGGTCATGTTGTAAACGGGGCCGGTTTTGAAAAGTGGTACAAAGGTGTTAAAGCCAGGGATCCGAACGCCCTCATATTGACCGAGGATGATGTTCTCCAGCGTTCGGCCGAACATGTCAATGAAAATGACTACCCCGAACAGCTGCCGATGGAGGGGGTGAAGCTCAAGCTGGACTACCTGTTTGATCCTTCAGCTGAGACGGATGGCGTTTCGGTAGAGGTTCCGCTGCCGTTGCTTAAATCCCTGCCGGTCAGACGCCTGGAATGGCTGGTGCCGGGGATGCTGGAAGAGAAGGTAACCTCCATTTTAAAGGGATTGCCCAAACAGCATCGCAAACATTTTGTCCCGGTGCCGGATTACGCACGTTCTTTTTGCGAAGTGGTGACCTTTGGTGAGGGCGATCTATATGAAGCACTCAGTCATCATCTATTAAGAGCCTCAGGACATCGAATCGACCCGGTATTATTGCGCGAGTCCCATCTGGAACCTCATCTGCGTTTTAATATTGCGCTGCTCGACAGCAAGGGCAAAACGCTTGGCCAGGGGCGCGACTGGGAGTCCTTGAATAAGCGTTTCGCCAAACAGGCAGAGGAGGCGATCCAAAAGGATGCGGCGAAACCCTGGGGGGGGGAAGGAATTACCAGATGGGATTTCGGGGTCCTGGAACCGTCGGTTCGAGTAAGGCAGGCCGGGGGCCTTGAGGTGGAAGCTTTCCCGGGGCTGGTTGACATGGATAAAAGCGTCACCCTGCGATTGTTCAGCAGCGCCGATGAGGCGCGGTACCAGACCCGGCTGGGTGTGGCCAGGTTGCTGGCATTGAGTGTGCCTGAGCAGCTTAAAACGATCCGTCGTCAGTTGCCTCATATGGATAAGGTAATGTTGTTGACCGCCAAACGGTTCGATCGTCGTCGACTGGAGGATGACCTGCTGATCAGGGCGATCATCAGAGCCGCCGATGTTGATCAACTGCCGTCTACAGTGACCGAGGCCGATTTTGAGTCCGCCCGCACGCGGATGCTCAGTGTGCTGGAGCGCGAGGCGCATGCGTTGGTGGATTTTGTTATGCAGTGCCATCAGTGGGTTCATGAGATCGATAAGCGGTTGAACGGCCGTGTTGATCTGGTTGCGGTACCGGTACTCAACGATATAAAAGGTCAACTGAGTCGCCTGATCTTTCCCGGCTATCTGTCGCAGACGGAGGACCGCTGGTTAACACAACTGCCTCGGTACCTGGAAGCGATCCATGTGCGGCTGGAGAAGTTTCAGCGCGATATTCGTCTGCAAACGCTGCAATCAACTCAGCTTGAATCTTTTGAACAGCGCTATAAAAAGCGTTTAGAGGAGGCTCGGGCGCGTGATGCCGTGACCGATGAACTGAGGGATTTCCGCTGGTGGATTGAGGAGTACAGGGTATCGCTATTCGCCCAGCAGCTGGGGACACTATTTTCTGTCTCCGAAAAGCGCCTTAACAAGCGCCTGGAGGAGTTGATCTGAAGCAGTATATCCTAAGGTAGCCGCAAACCCCTGATATCGGGGTATTTAAAGGGTTGCAAGGGGCCTGGTGCTGTGCTGTAATGCGCCAAATTTAGGTGCTGGCGGTTTAGTCAACTAAATACGCGCCTAAAATGTTGCAGACGTAAAGAAGAAGCATCGGCCAGCGGCCCAAATGCTCCCATCTGCAGAAGGTTAATTTAGGTTTAAAAGCCTTTGAGTGGGCTAAATCAAAAAAGTTCACTCTCTGGTTTGAAAAGTTCATGAATTATAGTATTTTCGTAAGTAGCACTCCGGTGTGCTGAGAAAAACTAGAATTCACTACTAGTAAGTTGAATACTGAAGGGGAAATTTGATGAAAAAGTCACTGATCGCTCTGGCTGTTGCTGGCGCTATGGCTGCTCCGATGGCCGCTCAGGCCGACGCTACTCTGTACGGCTCTCTGCGTATTAAAGTCATGGATAACGACAACGTCAGCACTGGTGTTGTTGATAACTCTTCTCGTATCGGTATCAAGGGTTCTTCTGACCTGTTCTCCGGTGCTAAAGCTATCTACCAGTTCGAGCAGTTCATCGACACTGAAGCTGGTTCTTGGGGCGGCGGTCGTCAGTCCTACATCGGTGCTACCGGTGATTTCGGTACCTTCCAGCTGGGCCGTATGTGGACTCCGTACGCGCTGTGGACCGTATTCACCACTGATGTACTGGATAACGATACTACCGGTTCTTCCGGCTACGTGATCGGCGCGCACCGTACTCCGGACACCATCGCCTACATCACTCCGGCTATGGGTGGCTTCCAGGCTGCTGGTGCGGTAATCGCTACCGATGCAGACGCTGGTACTACTGACAACTCCGTAGACGTTTCTCACCTTGCTGCCAAGTACGAAATGGGCGGTTTCTTCGGTGCTGTTTCTTACCTGGGCTTCGAAGAAGGTAACCTGGACGACGTATGGTCTGTAGGTCTGTCCTACACCCTGGACGCTCTGTACCTGGGTGCTCGTTACGAAGATCGTGATTTCGTAAACACCGACGACCAGAAAGCATGGGAACTGGCTGCTACCTACACCATGGGTAACACCAAGCTGCTGGCTAACTACATCGACGACGAAGCTGATGACCTGGGTGACGACGACGGTCAGCAGTGGTCTATCGAAGCACAGCAGAAGCTGGGCAAGCAGGCTCGCGTATTCGCAGCCTATGCTGACTACGGCAACGACGTAGACGGTATCGAGCTGGGCTACCGCGTAGACTTCTAAGCTTGATTTAATTCAAGTAATAGAGAAAACGCCTCACACTGTGAGGCGTTTTTGTTTTGGGTGGACCGTCAGTTTGTTGATCAGGTTTCCGTCATATTTTTAGATCGATCTGTTGTACTGATTTGGTTTGGCCCTGCTCGGTCAGGAAAAAGCTGGTACTTCTAACCTTACCCAAGAGCTCATTATTCGAGTCCCGGATATCAAAAGGTGTAGCGATAGACCCCAGATGGATCGCGCCGACGTTTGCCTGTTTTAACGACAGAAGGTCGCTTTGATTGTCGGTCGGGCGAATCCAGACTCGGAGTTCATTGAAGATAGAGTCTGCTTCATCGATAAAGCCATTGCCGTCATCATCGTACGCTGCGAGTTCTTTAAAGCCGTCACCCGTTTGAGCCCCAAAGAGTTCACTGCCGTCATCTATTTTCCCATTCCCGTTTTTGTCCAGGGCAAGAAATCCACTGCCACTTTTTAATCGATTCACCTGTTCGCGGGTGCCGTCGGCATCGAGGTCGAAGCTAAACGTTGCGCTGTCCAAATCCGCTGAGGGCGCATCATAGTTGATGACCAGCGGATCTTTTAACTGAGCGCCGGCCGTGATGACCATCGAGCTGTTCTCGGTATAGCGGCGGGACATGGTCAAAGCTAGATCAACGTCGATCTCTTTCCCGTCCTGGGTCATGATCTTGCCTTTCGCGTTAAAATCCGTTTCCTCAATTTCGGTCCTCGACTCACGCCATTCGTAGCGCATCCCTTCAGCGCCGGCAAAATCTGAAGCAACAGTCGCCTGCTCAATGCGTGCCGAGTGCTTTATCTGAAGCTGAGTTTCATTCGTGATTTCACCTCCGGCCTGCAAACGACTGGCGTCAAAAAGCTCAATCTGTTTACCCGTCAGAGAGGCGATAACTGCGGCGAAAAGCTTAAGTTTGGGGTTTCCCGTGACAGTACTCGGAGCGACGGCCTGATCCACGGGATGGAGCTCTATTTTCAAACCGGATTTCACATCGAATCGGGGAGCTTGTTCCTCAGGTGCGCGCGCCTCAATATCTGCAGCAAGGCTGAGAGCGCGTTTGGACAAGCTGACCTCCCCATTACCTTTGTCCTCGATGGCTTCCGCGTTTCCATTTGCATTCAGCCGAAAATGCTCCAGTCGCTCAAACGACTCCGTGCGCACTTCTCGATGATGGCTTGCAGTTTGCAGGACATCTGAATTGCTAATAATCATGCTTTCACCCTGTTCAATGATGGGTGGGGCTCCGGCCGGAGAAAGGGGTGGCAGGTGGGCGCCCGATTGTCTTTGTATCGGCATTTTGCAGCGAATGTTTAATGTGGGCTTAATCATGACTTTAAAAATAGTTGAGTAAAATGGTAAGGTATGAGGTGTGAATGCCTGATGACCTGATGGAGGGGGGTATGGCTAAAGGGTTGGAAGCGCTCAGTTTCGACAACTCGTATGCGCGATTACCGGAACACTGGTATCAACGGATCGACATCAAGCCGTTAAAGGGGGCCCATCTGGCGAGTTTTAATCCTCCTGTGGCCGCTATGCTGGGGCTCGATCCGTGTGAGCTGGACCCGAATCGTCTGGTTTCTCAGATCAATGGAGACGTCTCAGTGCCAGGGGCTGATCCTATTGCAATGAAGTACACCGGACACCAGTTCGGGTTTTACAATCCAGATCTGGGTGATGGGCGTGGCTTGCTTTTAGGCGAAGTGATTAACGACAAGCGAGAGCGTTGGGATATCCATTTGAAGGGGATAGGGCGGACTGCATATTCTCGGTTCGGTGACGGGCGTGCTGTTCTGCGCTCCAGCATTCGTGAATACCTCGCCAGCGAGGCGATGGCGGGCCTGGGTATTCCCACAACCCGTGCGCTGTGTCTGGTGGCAAGCGATCAATTTACCCAACGCAATGGGATGGAGCCCTGCGCGGTATTGGCCCGAGTAACACCCTGTCATATCCGGTTTGGCCACTTCGAGTATTTTTTCTACAGTCGGCGGTATGACGAGCTCAAGCAGCTCGCCGATTACACGATTGATCGGTACTACCCGGAGTGTCGTAAAGCGGACAATCCCTACCTGGCGTTTTACCAGGCGGTCCAATCACGCACAGCTTCGCTGGTCGCTCTCTGGCAGTGTTACGGTTTTGTCCACGGCGTTTTGAATACCGATAATATGTCGGTGCTGGGCGAGACGTTCGATTACGGCCCCTATACCTTTATGGATCGATATGAGCCGGGCTTTGTTGCTAATAAAAATGACGATGAGGGGCGCTACGCGTTTGATCGTCAGCCGGAGATCGTGCTCTGGAATATGAGCGCCCTGGCTCAGGCACTGGTGCCGTTGGTTCCGCAAAAGGAGCTGGAACAGTCATTGGTGGGCTTCATGAAGGAGTTTCGCGATCAGGAAGCGCTCCGCATGCGGGCTCGGCTTGGATTTCAACGCGAAGAAAAAGGGGACCGGGAGCTCGTCGACGCATTCTTTCGTATCGCACGAGAGTGTCAGCTCGATATCAACCGGTTTCTCTACGCGTTAACCGAAGCAAACGATTTCAATGGCTTGGATCTGGCTTCGCTGTGCGGTCGGTGCGATACAGACGGAAGCCTTTCAGAATGGCTCGGACACTACCGGGAACGGTTGGCCCGGGAGGCGGCCAGTGACCCGATTCGGCGGGCTCAGATGAGATCGGTTAACCCGCGCTACGTGCTGCGTAACTACATGGCCGAGGAGGTGATCAGGGAAGCTCATAATGGTGATTATAAGCCGCTTAATAACCTGCTTGCGCTACTCCGCACGCCAGCGGAGAAAAATGAGCAGCTGGACCATTATGCCGGTACGCCACCGGATTGGGCGGGAGCAATCTGCTTGACCTGTTCTTCATGAGCGGGGCATGAGCGCCAGTTTTTGTGGTGATTACTGTTATGTGCCGGTTTCAGTGTATATATTGGGGGAGTTGGTTTAAATCGAAAGGAGATCCGTAATGTCGAATGAAGGATACCACGAGCCCATTGATGAGCTGTCCGATGAAACCCGGGATATGCACCGTGCCATTGTCTCATTGATGGAGGAGCTGGAAGCGGTTGATTGGTATAACCAGCGCATGGATGCCTGTAAGGATCCAGAACTCAAGGCGATCCTCAAGCACAACCGTGATGAGGAGAAAGAGCACGCGGCGATGGTGCTTGAGTGGATTCGGCGTCGAGATTCAAAGTTTGATGAGGAGCTGCGTGACTATCTGTTTACCGATAAACCGATAGCGCACGATTAAAACATCAGAGCGAGATAAAAATACCCGGCAATTGCCGGGTATTTTTGGTTATGCGCGCGGGATTGATTAGTCGGCAAAATAGTCCAGCGCCATTACATAGCCGAGCGTCCCCATACCGGCGATGATTCCCTCCGCCCGCATGGATACGTAAGAGTGGTGGCGAAAGGCCTCACGCTTATGGATGTTAGAAATATGCACCTCGACAACGGGATTGTCGAAGGTGTTCAACGCGTCGAGGATGGCGACTGATGTGTGGGTGTAGGCCGCCGGGTTAATGATAATCCCTGCTGCCTTATCACGCGCCTCGTGGATTTTTTCGACGAGGGCGCCCTCATAGTTGCTCTGGAAAAATTCGATTTCCAGCCCTAGTCCCCGCGCTTTCTCCACCATCCGCGCTTCCACGTCAGCCAGTGTCTCGTGACCGTAGATTTCCGGCTGTCGTTTACCCAGCAGATTCAGGTTGGGGCCATTAAGAACATAAATTGTTTTGCTCAAGCGCATATCTCCCTTCAGTCGATCAATAGCCGAATAGTCGTGGCAGGAAGGTTACTGTTTCCGGGATAAACGTCACAATGCCCAGCACAATCAGTTCGACGATAAACAAAGGCATGATTCTACGCGAAATCGCCCCGACGCCCACATTGGCGATCGAGTTGGAAACGAACAGGCATATACCCATCGGCGGCGTCACCAGGCCAATCATCAGGTTAAAGATAACGACAATGCCAAAATGAACCGGATCCAGACCCAGCTGCATGGCGATGGGATGCAGAATCGGAAGCAGAATCAGCATGGCGGCTATCCCTTCAAGGAACAGTCCAACAACGAGAAGAATGACGTTAACGGCCAGCAGGAACATCCAGGGACTGGTGACTTCGGCCAGTACCATCTCACTGACTTTCTGGGGAACCTGTGAGAAGGTCAGCAGCCAGTTTGCGACGGAAATGACGCCAATGATGATCAGTATGACGGAGGAGTCACGCATGGCGCGGATAAATACGTTGGGCAGGGCACGCAGGTGCAGGCTTTTCAGGACAAACATACCGGCGATCAGCGCGTAGCCGGCGGCCAGTGCGGCGGCCTCGGTTGGAGTCACAATACCGGTCAGGATCGATCCGACGATGAAGATCGGCATGAACAGCGGTACCCAGGCATCCTTGAAGGCAATCATCCGCTCTTTGAAGGAAAGGCGTTCATGCATCGGCGCGTAGTGCGCCGCCTTGGCGCGGACATACAGTGACAGGCCAATAGCCAGCAGGATACCGGGCGCGACACCTGCCAGAAACAGTGCCGGTACCGAAACACCGGACGTGATCAGTGCGTAGATGATGACTGGAATGCTGGGCGGAATCATCGGACCGATCACTGAAGAGGCTGCGGTTAATGCGGCCGCGAAGTCCCGGGGATAACCCTCTTTTTCCATCTCGGGAATAAAGATACGGCCCAGTGCAGAAGTATCAGCAACCGCGGAGCCTGAGAGGCCGGCAAAAATCACCGATGCCCAGATGTTGACCTGCGCAAGGCCCGCTTTCATATGGCCGACACAGGCATTGGCAAAGCGGATGATGCGGCCCGTTATCCCGCTCTCGTTCATCAGCTCACCGGCCAGAACAAACAGAGGGATAGCCAGGATGGCGAAAGAGTCGAGGCCGGAGAATAACCGTTGGCCGACCAGGCTGACAGAAAACGGAGTTTGAGACAGGTAGCCCAGGACTGCTATCAGAATTGAAAAGGCAATTGGACTGCCAAGAATCAGCAGCGCCAGCAGAATCATAAAACCTAACATGTTAATCCTCGCTCTGGGCTGTCTTGGACTTCAGGTGATCGGGCAGCTTGATCAGCGCAGCAAGGACCAATCCGACACCGCCAACAATAATTGCCGACTGGAACGCGCTCATGGGTATGCCGGTGCCCGGCGCATCGATTCCGCCCCTTTTCATGACGAACAGGTAGCCGGACCAGGCCAGAACGCCACCGGTGCCCAGGGCTATCAGATCCAGCACCAGATCGAGCACACGGCGTATCGGTGCAGGAACCCCTTTCTCGAGGAAACCAAACTTAATGTGTATATCTTCCATGTAGCACAGTACGGTGCCGAACATTGCACCGTATATCATGGCGTAGCGGGCGACCTCTTCACTCCATTGAATGGGGTAGTTGAACAGGTAGCGAGTCAGGCTGCTTATCAAAACGACGGCAAAAACGATGAAAAGCGAGCCCCCCGTCAACCAGGACAGGAGCTTTGAGTACAGATCTTTCATCGGGTTGTCCCAGATACAGGTAGGGTAGAAGTCACCGGGCCCTGCGGCCCGGTGACTGGGTCTTGCTAGAGTATAGTTGCGCTGGGTCAGTCGGCCATTGCGGCTTCAACCGCGCCCTGGGCTTTGTTGATCCAGGCTTCGTCGATCTCACCCTTGAGCCACTCGATCACCGGCGGCTGAGCGGCGCTGCGGAACTGTTCCAGCTGGTCGGCGGTGGGCGCGGTAATCTCCATACCTTCCTGAGCCAGCTTGGTCAGGCCTTCAGCGGAATTGAATTGCTGAACGGCACGTCCCATAACCCCCGCAACCTTGGCGGCGCGATCAACGGTGGCGCGATCCTTATCGCTCAAGCCCTGATATACATCATCGTTGATCACCAGGAAGTCGGTGCCATAGACGTGACCATCCAGGGTGATGTACTTCTGCATCTCGTAGAACTTGTTGTTGTAGATAACGCCGACCGGGTTTTCCTGGCCATCGACAACGCCGGTGGTCAGAGCCGACGGTACTTCCGGCCAGGAGATTGGTGTCGGCTGGCCACCCATCGCTTTAACCATTTCCACGTACAGCGGGGTGGTCATAACGCGAATCTTCAGACCTTCCAGATCTTTGGGTGTCTCGATCGGGCGCTTTGAGTTGGTGAAGTTACGGAAGCCGGTTTCGCCGTAAGCGAGAATACGCAGACCGGTTTTCTCGTAACAGTGCTGACTCAGCTCCTTACCGAACTCGCCGTCGAGAACCTCCCAGGCAACCGGAGCGGACGGGAACAGGTAGGGGGTCTCAAGCACTGACGCTTCCGGGCACAGCTTTGAGAACGGGCCGGAGACCATGGCCATGCTCAGTGTGCCATCCTGGGCAGACTGCAGCAGTTCGGTTTCACCGCCGAGCTGTCCGGCCGGGTAAACGTTAACTTCAATGCGGCCGCCAGACTCACCTTCAACCAGGTTCTTGAACACGGTCGCAGCAGCACCTTTTTTGGATGTGGTCCATTCCTGGGGATCCACGTGCGCAAGGGTCAGGGTAACGTCAGCAGCCTGAGCCTGGAGGGTTAAGGCTGCAGCAGCTGTTGCCAGGGCCGTGGTTATTTTTTTTGTCGAGAATTTCATGCTGTTTCCTTCTCTTCTTTGGGTCGTCGCTTCCATGGGGTTGGAGGCGCTACCGGTTTTTGTTGTACAGGTTGTCGTTAAACAGACGCGTGCTTATCGATGCTAGGAGGCTAGCAATTGGATTGACTATGGTCAAGTTAGTAGGAGTAAAGAAAAAATATCCTATATTATTCATAGTGGCCAATTAAATTATTGACGTAGGGTTATTTCGAAGTCTAACGTATAAACGTACCCGAACAGGTAGCGTGAATTTGGGTTTGTCAGCTATCGCCGCCTGGCGGGTGCTTTGGTTTGTCTTTCGGCGGAGAATAAGAATGGTTCACTTGGGGTTGATAGGTCGTTCAATCGCGCAGTCTCGTGCACCCGCACTGCATGAAATGCTAGGGGAGCTTCACGGGGTCGAGGTGCGTTATCAGTTGCATGATCCCGAGGAAGACAGCCCTGAAGCCTTCGTCCGGACGCTGGAGCAGATGCGTTCTGCGGGCTACCGCGGTTGCAACGTGACCTATCCGTTCAAGCAAGTCGCCATCGCCCACGCGCAAGAGATGAATTCGGCGGTAAAGCGGGTTGGGTCCTCCAACACCCTGCGTTTCGGCGATTCGATTTATGCGGGGAATACCGACTACACCGGTTTTATCCGCGGCTACCGTGGACGTATGGGCAGCGAAGAAGCGGGCTGTGTACTGTTACTTGGCGCCGGTGGTGTAGGGCGTGCGGTTGCTTTCGCCCTTGGCGAACTGGGTGCCAGTGAGGTGCTGGTCTTCGATCTGGATACAAAGGGGGCTGATTCCCTTGCACGTGCACTCGAAAACGAGGGTATAAAAGCGCGGGCTATTTCTGCTCAAGAGCTACCGGATGCAGCTCGGTCAGCGACCGGCCTGGTGAACTGCACGCCCGTCGGCCATTACAAGAGCCCCGGTAACCCGCTACCGGAGTCGGTGTTTGGCGGGCAGCGCTGGGCATTTGATGCGGTGTATACACCGCTGGATACTGAGTTTTTGCTGGCGGCCCACAAGCAGGGGCTGAAGATCGTTTCCGGATTCGACCTGTTTTTCTTCCAGGGAATTGATGCCTACGAGATATTTATGGATACGCGAGTGGATCCAGCCAAGGTACTGGAGCCGTTTAAGAAACGTTTCGATATTGTCAGTGATCTGATTTGAGTTCGGCCGTTTCGTATCGTTGTCATTGACGTTGGTCTCTTGGGTGCCTGGTGCACCCTTTTTTATTGCCTGAGCCATCCGGGCGACGCAGGCTCGATTAGTGTAATATTGCGCGTGGCATAAAAATGACGTTTGCGAGAAAACTTATGAATGGCGATCTTGATCGCAAGCTGGTAGGTGAATCCGCCTATGAGCGTCTACGTAATGACATTATGACCGGTGTTCTCCAGCCTGGGCAAAAGCTGAAGCTCAACGCATTGCGAGGGGCCTACAGCGTCAGTGTCAATACACTGCGAGAGACGCTGATGCGGTTGGCGTCGGATGGGTTCGTTGAAGTGGAAGGGCAGAAAGGGTTCCGGGTTAAGCCGGTATCGCTGGAAGACTTTGAGGAGTTGATCGAGCTACGGGAAACCCTGGAAACACTCGGCCTGCGCAAGTCATTTCAGAATAAGTCGAACGTCATTGACTGGAAGGCACGCCTGATCAGCGCACATTATCGGTTAAGCTGCATGGAAAAGCTGATGATTGAAGATGAGCATGCCAACGTCAGCGAGTGGGAGCGTGCTGACCGTGACTTTCATATGGCGATTGTGTCCAACTGTGGCTCCGAACAGTTGATTCGCTATCATGGTTCGGTGCTGGAACAGTTTATGCGGTATCAGCTACTCGCCCTGAAAAAACGGCCGTTCCGCGGGCAGGAGGTGGCTGACGAGCATCGCCACTTGCTGAACTGCCTGATTGAAGATGATCAGGAGGGCGCATTAAAAGCGCTGGCTGATCATATCAGCAAAGGTAACCAAACGGCGGTCTAAACACCGCCGTTTTCGTTTCTGTGATTGAAGGGCTTGTCGGTCGGATCAGGTGACAAAGGCAAGTAGCACGGTGACCGTCACGAACGAGAGTGCTGTGGTCAGTATCAGTATGCTGGCGCACTGGCTACCGTAGCCGTAATTCCCGCCAATAATCGGATAGATGCTCATCATCGGCATCGCCGCAATCAAGAGCGCCGCCAGTTCCAGCTCCGGGTCGAATGGCGGGAGCAGCCACAGCATCAAAGCCACCAGCAGTGGGTGTATCAGCAGCTTGCCAATAACAACCGGCGATATCTCTTTGAGTTCGCCTCGGATTGGTGTGCCAACCAGCGAGCCGCCGATGACAAAGAGAGCGGTGGCTGCGGAAGCCCGAGCCAGCATGTCGAGCGATTGATCAACAGCGCCCGGCAGCTGCAATCCGATCGCTGACGCCGCCAGGCCTGCCGTAATCGACTGGATAATCGGGTTGCGGATTACGCGGCCAAACACCGAGGCCCAGACCTCGCTCAGGCGCTTATCAGCGCGGTTGCCGGATCCATACTCAATGGCGATCAGAGCGAGCGGCAAAACGACGATATTCTCGACCATCACCGCCATCGCAAAGGCGTTGGCCGGAGGGTCGCCAAATACTTGGAGCAGCACCGGATAACCAATGAACATGCTGTTGGGGATGGCCATGCCGATTCCTTTCAGTCCCGCCGCGCCTAATCCGTTACGCAGTACATAAAGACTGAACAACAGCCCCAGGATGAAAGAACAGAGAGAGGCCGTGGCATATACGCCAACAAAGGAGGGGTCGATGATCTCACCAAAGTCCATTCGGGAAACGGTGGAGAAAATAGCCGCGGGTAGCGCAAAGTAGAGAACAAATCGACCCAGTCCGGGAATCGCTTCGGGCGCGACTAAACGGGATTTAACCGCAAGATAGCCAATTGCAATGAGCAGAAAAATAGGTGCAGTTATCGATAAAACGGCGGGCATAGCCTGTGCTCCCTGAAGCTGAGTGTCCCTGTTGATGCGGGTGTTGGAGGTATAGAGTCTTGATAGTGTGCGTCGGACAGAGGTGATGAACATTGCTGCCCGAGCGACCCATTTTTCTTGGTTTCATGTGCCAAGTCCAATAAGCAATTTGCGCCGACCTATAATAAAACCGATATGTGAACACATGATGTGACCAATCAGGTGAAAAATATAGGATATTAATATACATTAGTGGGTGAAAAAGATAATCACCAACTATACAGGCAGGATCCCTAGCATGAAGAAAGCACTGGCGACGGTAACCCTGTCGGGTTCACTACCGGCAAAACTGGAAGCGGCGGCGAGTGCCGGTTTTCAGGGCATCGAGATTTTTGAAAATGACCTGATCCAGTTTGATGGGTCCCCGGCCGATGTGCGCCGCATGGCCAATGACCTGGGTCTCGAGATTATCGCTCTGCAACCTTTCCGTGATATGGAGGGGATGCCAGAACCGATGCGCAGTCAGAAGCTTTACTATATCCAGCGGAAGTTCGAGCTGATGCACGAGCTGGGCACTGACCGGCTGCTGATGTGCAGTAATGTCTCACCCCATGCCAGCAATGATCGCGCACGTTGTGCAGCGGATCTCCATGAGATTGCGGAAATGGCTGCTAAAGAGGGATTAAGAGTCGGCTACGAAGCGCTTGCCTGGGGGCGGTATATAGCCGATTACGAGGACGCCTGGGATCTGGTGAAGCGGGCTGATCATCCGAACCTGGGGATCAACCTGGATACGTTTCATATGTTTGCCCGCGGCAATACGCTGGACTGTCTGCGCAACGAGATTACGGTCGACAAGATCGCCCTGGTACAGGTGGCGGATGCACCGATCATGCAGATGGATGTCCTTCAATACAGCCGTCATTTCCGCTGTTTCCCGGGGCAGGGGGATCTGCCAGTTGTCGAGTTTGTTCAGTGCCTGAAGGATAAGGGGTTCGACGACTACCTCTCGCATGAAATATTCAACGACGAGTTCCGCTCCTCCTCGCCGAAAGAGAAGGCGATTGACGGAGTCCGCTCACTGATCTGGCTGGAGGAGCAGACCAGTAAGCAGCCGGATATGCCCGAGCCTCAGATTACCGATGTGGAGTTCGTCGAGTTCGCAGTGGAGGGGGATAGTGGCGAAGAGCTGATTACGCTGCTTGAGCGCCTTGGCTTTCGTGAAACCCATAAACACCGCTCAAAGAATGTCAGTCTCATGCGTCAGGGGGATATCAACCTGATCTTGAACCGCGAGCCGGAGAGTCTCGCGCACGAGCATTTCCAGCTACACGGTGTGTCCGTGTGCGCAGTGGCCCTGGCCACCGATGATCTGAAAGCGATGCTGGAGCGCGCCGATCGATACCATCTGAGCCGCTTTGCCAATCAGGCGGGCCCGGGTGAGCTCAATATCCCGGCGGTGCGGGGTGTGGGGGATAGCCTTGTTTACTTTGTTGAACGGGGCGGGAAGTTTCGGTTCTTTGATATCGACTTTGTGCCGGTCGCTGAACGGTACGAGGACATCGGCCTCACCCGTATCGATCATATGGGGCAATCGGTCGCCAATACCGACTTCCTGTCAGCGTCTTTCTTCTATAAGTCGCTGTTTGGTTTCACAATCGAGCCGAGCCAGGATCTGCCTGATATCTATGGGTTAGTAGTAAGCCGCACCGCTGAGAGCAGCAACGGGCGGGTTAGAATTCCAATCAATATGACTGAAGCACGGCAGGCTTCTCCGCAACGTTTTATTCAGCGCTCTCGCGGTTCAGGCTTTCAGCAGATCGCGTTTGAATGTGAGGATATATTTCGCGCGGCGGCTGGAGCGGGGCCAGAAAATCTGCTCGCGATACCGGATAACTACTACCGGGATATCGAGGCAAAGTTCGCACTGGATAGCGATTTTCTCGCTAAGTTGAGGGCGCATAATGTCCTCTATGATCGTAATGAGTCCGGCGGCGAATTCTTCCATTTTTACACCGTGGAAACACATGGTGTCTTTTTCGAGGTGGTGCAGCGTAAGGAAGGGTATAACCGCTACGGCGAGGCCAATGCGCATATCCGTTTCGCGGCGCAGGCCCGCCAGTATGAGTTGCAGGACGATTTCGAAGAGAATGATATCTGATCCGAAAAAAGCGGCTTCGGCCGCTTTCTTATTGGATCAAGCGAGATTGAATCCAGTCTCGTGCCTTTAGGGCGTGCTTGAGTGATTCTTCCGCTGACAGAGATAGATATTTGTCGTTATACACGTCGAAGACGAAATCGCCTCGATAGCCCTTGTTCAGGCAGTAAGCGACCAGGTCACTGATCGCAGCGCCATGGCTGCCCTCTCCCGGGTAGAGCCGGTAGTGACGGGCGATATCGATTTGATCCTCCACCAGCGGGACGGATGTCATGGCGAAGTCGGAAAGCTGTACCAAACTGATGGCCGACGCTGGAATCGGGTCCAGCGTGTCGGGACTTTGCATCTGAGCCAGTAACTGGTAGCTGTCGATCACCAGGCTCAGATTAGCGTTATCGGCTCGCTGAATCAGCTCCCAGGCGGTGGTGTAGTTATTGATACTGGGCGACCAGGAGAGCGGCTTTAAACCGATACGGATGCCCTTGGGCGTTGCCAAGGTTGCCAGCGTGCGCAGATCTGAAGCAACTTTTTCGGCGTCCAGCTTTACGTGGATTGACGTGGCCGGCGTGACAATCAGCAGTTTGCAGCCCAGTTTTGCCATGAGTTTCAGATGTGACTTGGCCAGCTCCATCTTGTAGGCCATGATGCGCCCCGAATGTCCGCCGAAGTCTTTCACCTCCTGCAGCGCGCTGATCTTGAGTCCGCTGGCTTTAAGGCGAGCGATGGCTCCGGAAACGCCCTCCGGATCTCCAGACAGATCCAGAGCACCGAGCTCGATGGCACCGAAGCCTGCGCTACGCACTGCAGCGAGTTTCTCTTCAAGCGAGCCGGTCAGGCTCAGAGTGCTGATCGAGAAGTTTGGGGTATCCATGGTGCGTTATCCTCAAGCCGGGTCGGCGCTGATGAACAGGGTTACCGCAAGATTTTCAAGCGGGGCCTCAATACGATATTTCGGTTGTCCCGCACCGGCTGGGCTCAGCCTGATACCACGCTCTGACAGACGTTCACGGGCCCTCTCCAGATCCGCGACGGTAAACACGAGGCTGCTGATCTGCTCGTCCTGTAGATCACTCTCCGGGTTGGTTTCCAGTGTCAGTTCAAGCGAGCGATCCAGTGTCAGCCGGTTTTCATGCGTTGGGGTAAAGCCGAACAGCTGCGTGTAATAGTCCGTCCAGGGCTGGATGCGCTCGGGCGACATACTCAGACCCACCGATGCCACACGTTCCAGAATACCCGCGTCGTTGGGGGCATCCTTGAGCGGTTTGAAATCGATATCATAGATGTTGATCCCGTCACCGTAGCGATCGACCAGATAGATCTGAGAGCCGCCGATCGATTCAATCGCGGGGATATTCAGCTCCATAGCCCCTGCCGAGGTTGCAGCTTCCCAGGCACCCCGGGCAAGCAGGCTCTGATACGTGCTGCTGGCGTTGCCGGTGCGCAGAGCCAATGCACAGACCGAGGCCCCCAAACTGTCTGCATACGCGCTGGCAAAGCTGTTCTCCGATGCGTTCACAACCAGATTAATCTCCCCCTGGCGGAACAGAGTCACCGCTTTGCTGCGATGATGGGCGATGGCAACGAACCCCAATGCCTCCAGAAACTCGGCAGTCGCTTGCGGACTGCGGGTGGCCAGCTCAATAAACTCGAGCCCGGCAAATGGGGGAGGGCTCTCACCACTGCTTTGCGCGAAATAATCCTCAGGCATGCCCGGTGTGCTCCTTGGTTATCATCTAAAAGACCTGCTCTTCCAGTATAGGAGAGCGGGGCCGACGGCATAGAACAACGGCTGATTAGTTCTATGATACGTCTGTAAATAGATAGTATCTACTTAAAGAGATACTATTTAATGGTAATTATAAGCTAAAAGCTTCGGTGTGATATCCTAAAGCGGATAATCTGATACGGCGGTAGTCCCCATGAGTTCACCAGACGCTAACAGCACTCTGACCCAGTTACGCAATGACATTCTGGATGGCTCAATTGAGCCTGCCTGCAAGCTGTCGATTGCGCAGCTTGGCGAACGTTACGCCGCCAGTGCGGCCCCGGTTCGAGAGGCGCTATCAAGTCTGGCGGCAGAGGGGTTGGTGATTCGTAAAGGGCAGCGTGGCTATTGGGCAGCGCCCATCTCCATAGAGGAGTTTGTCGATGTGGCGCGGCTGCGGGAGATGCTGGAGGTTGATGCGCTCCGGCAATCGATTGAGAATGGCGATCTGGACTGGGAAGCGGATATCGCGGGTGCCCGGCACCGGGAGCTTCAGGTCCGCCGGGCGGGGCGCGATAGCTATCGACACCATGCAGTGGAGATGATCAGAGAAAATCGGCGTTTTCATCTGGCCCTGATTGCCAGGTGCCCCTCTCGCTGGCAGCTACGGTTTATTTCGACACTCTATGACCAATCCGAGCGCTTCCGTTGCCTGGCCTTGATCAATCAAGTCGATCGGCCAACGGTTGCGGACGATCATGAGCTGATCGTGGAAGCGGCATTCAACCGGGATGCAGAATGGGCCTGTGCGCTGCTGAGAGAACATATTTCCCGCTCTAACCAGCGGGTGATCGAGACGCTCTTCCCCAACCGTTAATCACCCGGATTGAAAAAAGACAGAAAAACGCCCTGGGGGACAGGGCGTTAGAGGCGATTACGCAGACTTGCCGGCGGCGCGTCGAGCTTTGATCGACTTCCACAACGGCGTTTGCGAAACAATCAGCAAGATGACGCAGAGCGAAAGGATGATCGACACCGGGTTGGTGACCAGCTCTCCCATCAGTCCCATGGGGCTGTCACCCACCGAGATCATGGCGCGGCGGTAAGAGGTGTCCATCAAGGGACCGAGTATGACACCCAGTATGATGGGACCCACCTGGAAGCCTGCCATCTTCAGGAAGTAGCCAAACACGCCAAAGCCCAGCAGCCAGAAAATATCCGCGATGTTGTTGTTGATAGCGTAAGCGCCCACCACCGACAGGATAATAATCAGCGGCAGCAGCAGACCTTTAGGCATCTCCACCATCTTGGCGAATACCTTGATACCGGTCAGGCCGAAGATCAGCAGAAAGATGTTCGCCAACACCAGGTTACCGACGGTGAACCAGAATAGATGCGGCGTTTCCAGCATCAGCATGGGGCCGGGGTTCAGGCCGTGAATATAGAGCGCGCCGATAAAGACCGCCGTAACCGCATCACCGGGCATACCCAATGTCAGCATCGGGATATAAGCACCCCCTACGGCAGCATTGTTTGCAGATTCCGGCGCAACCAGGCCTTCATAAGCACCTTTACCAAACGGCTTGGACGGGTTTTTCACTGAACGCTTGGCGTGGTCATAAGCCATCAGCGACGCAATATCGCCACCGGTACCGGGCAGGGCGCCGATGAAAACACCGATGGCTGAGGTGCGGATAGAGAGCGGAATATACTTTTTGACCACATCCCAGGAAGGAATGATCTTCGATACATCCTGCTTTATTGGTTTCAGACCGATATGGTGCAGTTGATAGAGCGCTTCGGAAACGCCGAAGAAGCCGATCATTGCGACCACATAGGGGATACCGCCAAGCAGCATTACGGTATCGAAGGTAAAGCGACCCTCCGCGGTCATCGGGTCCATGCCGACCATCCCGATACAGGCGCCGAGGGCCGCACAGAAAATACCCTTAGCCAGTGATTCGCCGGACAGGGAGCTGACCAGTAGCAGCCCAAGGAGTGCAAGCAGCAGGTAATCACGGGGGGCAAACATTAACGCCACATCGGAAACCACCGGTGCAGCCATTGCCAATACAGCGATGCCGACAAAACCCCCAATGACCGAAACCACGGTGGTGATGCCGATCGCCTGGCCCGCCAAGCCCTGTTTGGCCAGCGGAAAGCCATCAAACGAGGTGGCAATCGCTGAAGGAGCACCCGGGATGTTAAGCAGGATCGCGGAGCGCGATCCGCCGTATACACCTCCGATGTACACACCAACCATCAGCGCCAGGGCATCGTTAACATCCCAGGAGAAGGTGAAAGAGATAAGAATAGATACCGCCATGGTCACGGAAAGACCGGGTATCGCGCCCACATAGATACCGGCCAGTGTCCCCAGAGCGGTCAATGCCAGCAGAGAGGGGTCCAGCCAGGCCATCGTGAAGTAACCAAACATGGATTCAGCCATAAAATGTGCCTCCTTCAACCGGGCTCAGGGCAGGATGACCTGAAACAGGTAATGGAACACTCCGTAGATAGCACCTACGGAAACCAGGGCGATGATGATCGACTTAACAGGGCCTGCACCGCCCAGGAAAATAAAGCCGGCGATAAGAAACAGCAGGGTGCTGATCAAAAAGCCCAAAGGTTGCAGGATCAGCATATAGATGACGATCAGAGCCGTGAACAGGATGATGCGCAGTGGCACGAGTTCGGCGAGGACTTCGAAGAACCCCATGCCGTGGCCTTCGGTTTTACGTGCGATTCTAAGGTTGTCGATTACCAGGTACAGCATCGAGAGGCACATCAATGTGGCCGCACCGATGGGGAATGCCCCGGCGCTGCTGAGTCCGGAAAAGCCGGAGATGCGGTAGGCCTGATAGAGTACGAATAGGCTGAAAGCCAGTAACAGCCAGCTGGTGACGATTTCACCCGGATGGAGTTTGCGTATGAACTTCATAGCGTGTCCCGGTCGTTATTTTAGTACTTATAGGAGTTGGACCGTCAGTCTTTACCAGACGGCCACGCCTGTTAAAAAACAGAACTATGTTCTGGTATTGAATAATATTCCTATGTTGGCGTCAAGACGAAGGGGCTGATTGTTGATCCCTTGAGGGTCAATATTTCAGCTTTAACGTAGTAGGAAGGGGTTAGACGGCGTCGTTAAGTGCCAGGGTTTCCAGGTATTCAACCAGTTCGAGGTTGGCTTCGAGCTCTTTCGCTGTGGCTTGAAGTGCGGGCAGGAGCTGTTCCATACGCGCTTCAGTCAGGCGCGCAGTGGGGCCGCCAATACTGAGCACGGCAACGATCTTGCCGCTGCTTGGGCCGGTAATGCCAACAGTGATGGCGGACATGCCGGGTGACGACATGTTGATGACTTTACCAAAACCGCGTTTGCGGGTCGCTTTGAGATGTTCCAGTACGTCCGCGAAGCTGCTTGGGCAAGCGGGGCCGTGGGTTGAAGGATCAATAGGGCCTTGGGCAGCGATCAGGCGGATCGCCTCGTCGTCGCTGAAACTGGCCAACCAGACAAAGGCTGTAGCCGTGCAGTAAAGCGGCGCGTCGCCGCCGGATTCCGGATCGTATTTCAGGGCACTGGTTGCGCCCTGCGCCTTGACCATGAAAACCGGCCGACCTCGATCAATAATCGCCAGTCGCACGAGCTCCTGACAGTGTGCTGCCAGCGCGTCGATCTGGGGCTGGGTCGCATCAATCAAGCCGCAGCTGGCCAGATGCTGGATCCCCATATCGGCCATCCGGTGAGTCAGTCGGTATTGCCCACTGGTTTCATCCTGAATGACGTAGCCAAGCTTGTTCATCTCCCCGAGAATGCGGTGAACGCCGCTTTTGGGCATATCGATAGTATCGGCTATCAGTTGGAGGCCCACGCCGCGAGGCGTTTGCGCCAGCAGTTCAAAGATGCCCAGTGCACGTGAGAGTAAGCTTGCTGCCATAGTATTTCCGTTGGGTTTTTTAAGAGTATTTGGCCTGATTTATGCCCGGCTCGCAACACTCGCCAGTGTAGGGTAGGCGGCCCGGAAATGAAAACCGCGCCATAAGGCGCGGTTTTCGCTGTGCATCTCCCTTACGGGCGTGGAATACCCAGCTCTTCCGGCGATACCTTGGCGGCACCACCGTCTTGCAGCAGCCAGGTTGTCACTGACTGCCAGCGGTTGAGCCACTGGGTGGCTTCTTCGCCGCTGAGGTTTACCTCGATAGCGCCGAAGTTGCTGAGGAAGTTCTGAAATTCCGGCTCTTTAACCGCTTTAGAGAAGGCTTCTGAGAGTTTCTGCTTCACATCATCCGGGGCATCCTTCTTGACGAACACGCCGTAGAAAGGCCCCCAGGGCAGGTACTGCTTAAATTCCGGCAGCACATCGGTGATCAGCTGGGTGTTCTCAAAGCCTTCAATCTGCTCAGTGGACAGAACAGCCAGTGCTTTGGCGCGGCCTGCACGAATATTTTCACGGGCGGCGGACAGACCAACCGGCATGAAGTCAACGTGACCGCCGAGAAGCGCGGTTACACCGGGGCCTGTACCGTCGAACGGGATGCTTTTGACGTCAAAGTCGGTGACGCCCTGAATCATGTTATCGACAACAAAGGACAGACCGCCAGGTCCGGTTGAACCCATTTTAACTTCGTTAGGATTGGCCTGAACGTATTCCAGCAGCTCGCTCATGGTATCCCAGGGCGCATCTTTGTGCGTGAGGATAACAGGAACGTTACGGGCCAGTACGTTGACGGGGTAAAAATCGCTGTAGCTGAGGTCGGACAGCCCCATTACTCCGTAGAGCTGCGGGTTTTCAGCACCGAACAACAGGGTATAACCATCGGCAGGACGGCTGTTCACGTAGGTTGTAGCGATTACGCCGGTACCGCCCGGGCGGTTGACCAGTACAATCTCTTTACCCAGGTGCTTCTCGGCCAGCTTGCTGACTGTGCGAGTCACTGTGTCGGTTGAACCACCGGCACCCCACTGGATGATGCCGTGGATATTTTTCTCCGGATACTCTGCAAAAGCACCGGTGGTAGCCATCAGGGCGGCGGCGGCGAGACCGAAGATCGATTTCCGGTTCATCAGTTGCGTCCTCTGTTTTTAATTATTGAGTTTGATCGCTGGATCATTAAAGCGTTTAGTTTTGTTAAACGCAATACTTTTATGGAACAAAGTTCCGGTTTTTGTGCGATGACGTGTCTCACGCCTTGGGTAAGCCTGGAATCAGGCCCAGAGGGGTATCGCAGTAACCCCGTCTGTCAGGAGGGTCGGTCCGGTGACGTAGGCCGCTTCCGAACTGACCGGTACCACATACCTTCATGGCTTTACGCCTGGCCGAAATGATCGGCGAAAAAGGCCTTGGTCGCAGCTAACGCGGCCTTCGCTCGGGTCGGCGAGTCACCCAGGCTGGCGTTGGGGACCTCGACACAGATCGGCAGATCCTCCGGCAGGCGTGAGAATATTTCTTTCAGAGGGATGCCGCCGCTGCCGGGAAGCAGACGTTCCTCGCGGGCGGCGCGGATGATCTCCGCTTCGGTGGCCGGTTTTTCCGCCGGGGCATCACAGATCTGAGCATAGTGCAGCTGGCTTAGCGGCACGCGTTCAATATCGTCAACCAGGCTGTTGGAACGATCGAAGTGAATCGCATCGATCAGAACACCCGCGTTGGGGCGGTTGATCGCGGCTAGGATATCGATCGCCGAGCTCAGGTCCTTCACTTGAGTCCAGGGCATGAACTCCAGGTTGGGTTTCAGGTTATAGGGAGCCGCCGCATCGCAGAAGGCGGCAAAGTTTTCGCTGAAGCGCGGGATGTTCGGGTCATCCGCGGCCACCAGAATGCACTTCGCGCCGAGCTCGGCCCCGGTATCGAAAAACTGGCTGTAGCCCGCCGGGTTGAACTGTTTGTTGATCCGAACGATCTCCAGGTCGAACACCTCTATGCCGGTATCCCGCATCCGGGCAACAGTTTCTTTTAGCAGCGCCCTGTCTTCCATCAGCGGGTGATAGATACCACCAGGGGTGGCTGGCTCCAGGCGCAGGCCCACGGCGTTGTATCCGATATCGGCAGCGATACTGACGATCTCAGGCGCTTGCAGATCCAGCACGGTGAGAGGACCAAGGGCAAAGGGGTGTGAGTGGGCCATAACGGTCTCCGATAAAAATGCAGCTCAGGCAGGACGCTTCCTGCCAGGCTGCAAAAGGCGAACTTATTTAAGCGGTGATACAGGGGTCGGTGTGGCGACGGTGGATTTCATATCCAGCTCCAGCCAGTCCGGACCGCCCACCGGTGGCCAGGCACCCGCTTTAACGGAATCCATACGGGCCTTGGTGCGCTCTTCCAGAGAGCTGTAGGGCCAGATGTGGGTAATGCGCTGGCTGCCATCCACCGCGTACATGGCGATGGTGAGGGGGGAAAATTCGCTGCGCTTAGGTACTGCTTTCTCCCAGGCATCAATGGTCGGCTCCAGGCCGCCCTGCTTGAGTTGATAGGTCCGGATCTCATAGATCGGACCTTCTTCGGCGGGAGTGACGGCGGGCATGAACGGGAAGGGCGCGTAACTCTCCAGTGACATATTGGTCATAAACTCAGCGCAGCCGAACGGGTTGCTGCTGCGACGTACATTCTCACGCTCGGCCTCCAGATCCTCGGCGCTGTCGAAGCCACGGAAAATGATCAGCTGGTTGAGCTGGCCAATATCGGAGAACCAGCAGCCCAGCAGCGTGCCTTTGCTCTCGGGGGAATCGGTGTACGCCTTTACCGCGTCAGCGGCTTTGGCTGTGGTTCCCATATAGATAGTCAGCGTGGCGATTTCATAGCGCTTCATCGTTATGCTCCTCGGGTAATGTGGTCGATCGCGTTTGATTGGCGGCATGGTTTGCCGCGATGTAGCCGAAGGTCATCCCGGGACCGAGATTGATTCCCCCAGCGGGGTAACTGCCCCCCATGATGCTGGCCATATCGGTTCCAGCTGCGTACAACCCGGGGATAACCTCACCCCTGCTATCCAGCACACGGGCATGCTGGTCGGTGCGCAGTCCCATAAAGGTGCCCAGGCTGCCCTGCTCAATTTGCACGGCATACAACGGGCCCTTCTCTATGGGGCGTACACAGGGGTTGGGTTGATTGGTTGCATCACCGGAGATTCGGTTATAGGGCGTACTGCCCCGCCCGAAGGCCGGGTCCTCACCCTGTCTGGCGGCGCGGTTGTACTCTGCCAGCGTTTGTTCCAGCCCGGCCGCATCAATGCCGCAGGCGTGGGCAAGCTCGGTCGCGTTCCGGCCCCGCTTTAGATAGCCGGAACGCAAATGGTGGCGATAAGGCAGCGGGAAAGGACGGACATTGCCAAGGCCAAACCGGCGCATGAATGCGTGATCGCAGATCAGCCAGGAGATGGAGGGCTGGCCCGCGTCGGTGGCCGATAGTTGAGCGGTGGTGTAGTCGTAGTAGCAGTTGGCTTCGTTGACGAATCGCTTGCCGTTACTGAGAACACCAATCACACCGGGTTTGGCTCGCTCCAGCAGGTGAGGGAAGTGAACGGTCTCGCCGTCGGCTTTTCTCACAATAGATACGGGCGCGTACGCCGCGGGTGCCATCAGCTCCGTGTTGATCGATGCGCCGATCTCTTCACCCAGGCGCAAGCCATCACCGGTGTTGGTTTTGGGTGCCGCCGAGTAGTGCTCAAAGCCGTTGGGGCAGTGAGGCATCAATTGCTTGATCCGCTCCGCATCATGGGGGAAGCCGCCACAGGCGAGGACGACACCGCTGCGAACAATAATTGACTGGGTGCCGCCCTGTTCGGAGTCGGTTACAACTTCGGCAACCCGCCCACTGAAATCACGCACCAGCTTTTTGGCACCGGTGGAGACCCGAATCTCGACGCCCAGATCCAGTGCTGATTTAGCAAGCCGTGCAACCAGTGCATTGCCCGCTACCAGCTGCATGCCCCGGCCCCGCGTCAGCAGGTCCCACAGGTGGCGTGTTACCCGCTTGGTGACATACCAGCTGGATTTCGGTGAACGCATGACATTAAGAAAGTGGGCCAGGTCCTGCCCTGACGCGATACCCATACCCAGAAAGCTAATCTCGGCCAGCGGCGAGCGCAGATGGTCCATCTGCTTGCCCAGGGCGCGACCATCGAAAGGCTCGGCGGTCACGCTACGGCCACCGGTGCCGGCGTGCTCCACCCAGCCGTGAAAATCCGGAATGGCATTGCCGGGTACGAACTGGAGGCTGGTGTTGTCATGGAAAAAGCGAACCATCTCCGGGACGGCATCAAGAAAGGCGTTTACGCGAGGCGCATCGAAGTATTTACCCAGATCATTTTCCAGATACCTGCTAACCACCTCCTTTGATTCGACGATGCCGGCTTCTACCGCAAAATGGTTGCGCGGCGCCCAAAGCCAGCCCCCGGACCACGCAGAGGTGCCGCCGAATACAGGTTCCTTTTCGATCACGATCACCTTTTGGCCCAACCAGGCGGCGCGGACGGCGGCTGCCAGCCCTGATGCGCCGGAGCCGACCACGAGAAGATCGCATTCTATTGATGGGGTGCTCATCGGTTTCTGCTCTTTCTTGTTTTGGCAGCGGCTGTAGGCCGCTAGTCGAGCCCGGTGACTCGGATTTGCCCTTATCGATGGTTGAAAGATAACACCCTTCAAAATAGATTTAAACAAAAAACTTGAACAGAGTTCTGTTTTGGATCATGATTCATTCCATCGCGAGAACGGATCCTGTTCAGGATTCGGTGCATTCATGCCGCGCTCCCCTCAACAATAAGCAAGCGTTCCGGAGATCAACGATGACAATCACCGATGCAACTATTCAGAAATTGAGCATTCAGCTGGATGGCACCACCCAGGTCATCCCGATCGTGGGTTCGCCCATCGCTCAGGTGAAATCTCCGGCCGGTATGACCGAGTCGCTGCAGAGCAACGGTTGTAATGCCATAGTGGTGCCGACCCATGTACTGCCGGAAAACTGTGCTGAATATTTCGCCATGGCGCGCAAGATGCCCAATATCGGCGGCTTTCTGATCACCGTGCCGCACAAAATTTCGGCGGTTGAGGCCTGTGATGAAGTGTCCGAGCGTTCCAAGTTGCTGGGCGCCGTGAACTGCATACGCCGTCGTGAAGATAGCTCTTTTTATGGCGACATGTTTGATGGCGCTGCATATGTGGAAGCGTTACGCCAAAACGGATGTGCGCTTGAGGGCAAGAAAGTACTGCAGGTCGGTGCCGGTGGTGCTGGTATAGCAATAGCCCATGCGCTGTTGGAAAGCGGTGTGGCTGAGCTGAAGCTGTTCGAGTTGGATAAAGCGCGGCTTGATTCGCTAAAAAGCCGCCTGTCTCAGTGGGCCGACCGCATCACGACAGCTGAAGAGGCCGACCCCACCGGTATGGATGTAGTCATCAATGCGACCCCTTGCGGTATGAGAGAGTCGGATCCTATTCCCGTCAAAGTGGAAAACCTTACCGCCGACATGTTCGTCGGTGACGTGATCACCAAACCACTGGTGACTCCATTGCTGGAAACGGCCCGCTCTCTGGGTTGTGGCACCCAGACAGGCGCTGACATGTTCCGTGCAGTTCAGCATCTGATGACCGAGTTTCTGTTGGAAAAGGGCGCAGTCTGAACGGTAAGCGACGCGGCCAACCGACTCTGGAGCCAAATTCAACAAGGGGTAATTACATGTCCGCTAATGCAAAGACTTTCCTCCGTGATATGGAGAAAAACGCGCAATACGACGTGGTGGTGCTTGGGGCCGGTGCAGCCGGAATGGCCGCTGCCCTGTTTGCTGCGCTGGAGGGAAGTAAAGTTCTACTGGTAGAGAGCACGCCCTATGTCGGCGGTACCTCAGCCCTATCCGGCGGAACCACCTGGGTGCCAATGACCCAGTACGCCCAGCCAGGCGAAGATAGCTATGAGAACCTCAGCAAATTTCTCGACAACGCTGTGGGCGATTGTGCGCCCAAAAGCATGCGGGAGGCCTTTTTCCAGGCCGGCCCCGAAGCGATTAAGATCCTGACAGAAAACACGGATGTGGCGTTTCGTAAGTGTCCGTTCCATCCCGATTACATGGCGGACCTGGAAGGTGCAACCAGTCATGGCCGGGCGCTGGAGCCGCTGCCCTTTGTTACCCGTCATCTGGGCAAACATCTTAAACTGCTTCGCCCGCCGATTCCGGAGTTCACGGTTCTTGGTGGCATGATGATCAACCGGGAAGATATCGGTCATCTGCTGAATCGGTTCAAGTCGCCCAAGTCGTTTATCTACACCGTCCGTTTGGTGTTGAACTACGTCTGGGACCGTATTCGTTATGGGGCGCCGGCACGAAGCGTGATGGGCCATGCGCTGATCGCCCGCATGCTGTCATCGGCGATCAAACTCGGTGTTGATATCACCGTCGATACCGAAGCGACCGATCTGGAGCCGCTGGGAGAGGGGCGCAACAGGCTGACTCTCAAGCAGGGGCCGATCAGTCGCCATGTCGAGGTGAAAGGCGGTGTCATACTGGCCGGTGGTGGTTTTGGCCGTGATCCGTTTAAACGTGCCGCACTGTTACCGGCGGGAATGCCGCTTTACTCACCCACTGCGCCGGGCTGTACAGGCAGCGCTCACCGTCTGGTCGAGAAGCTGGGTGCCACCTATGGTTCGGCGGACGATCAGCCCGCTTTCTGGGCACCATGCTCAATTCGCCGCCGTAACGATGAGTCACTGGCTGTGTTCCCGCACTTCGTATTCGACCGGGCTAAGCCAGGCACGGTATGCGTTGATCAGGAGGGGAATCGCTTTGTTAACGAGTCGCTTTCTTACCATGAGTTTGGCAAAGCGATGCTTAACAGCGGCGGCAAAGCCAATCCCGCTTACATCGTTACCGATGCCCGTGCCATCGCCAAGTATGGCCTGGGTCAGGTGCGTCTCGGCGGCGATAAGCTGGCGCCTTATCTCCGCGACGGTTATCTGGTTGAAGGGAAAACCCTGGACGAACTGGCGCAGAAGCTGGGGCTTAACCCAAGTAATCTGAAGGCCAGCGTAGAGCAGATCAATCGAGCAGCACAAACCGGTATTGATGAACGCTTCCATCGGGGGGAAACCGTTTATCAGCGTGCAAATGGTGATCCCGAACATAAGCCGAATCCGTGCCTTGGGGAGCTTAGTGAGGGGCCTTTCTACGCAATCGAGCTTTATCCAGCCGATATCGGCACATCGAAAGGTTTGCTATCGGATGAGAATGCCCAGCTGGTAACCGCAGACGGTGAGGTTATCGATGGTATTTATGCAGCGGGTAACGATTTGAATTCGATCATGGGCGGTCGCTACCCGGGTCCGGGTATCACGATCGGGCCGGGTATCGTATTTGGCTATCTGGCCGCACGTCATGCCGTCGCGCGCAGCCGTGGCACCGTGACCAAGGAACGCAGGTCTGCCGTGGAGTAAACCACGGCGAAACACCCTGGTGCCGGAGCAGGCCCTCTCCGGTGGTTGTTGTTCGTCGTGTTCATGCGACGGCGAGCAGATGCATTGGGTACGTCCGGTTGGGCGTACCCTTTTTTATTGGCAGAGGATAACTCTGCAGCGGCTCAGGATTTGGCGTGGCGAAGGTATTCGGAGAGCTGGCTCAGCTCACTCAAGCGTTTGGCTGTAGCCTGGAGCGGTTCAAGGTAGGCGTTGATTTCGGCCTCGCCAAGGCGTGCTGTCGGGGCCCCAATAACCAGTGAACCGATAATCCGATCGCCGTTCTTGTCATATAGCGGAACGGCCAGTGCAGCCATTCCCGGGGAGGACATGTCGGCCACGTAGCAGTAGCCGCGTTCGCGGGTTTGCGCAAGGTAGGGCGGTATATCACTCAGTTTTTTGGGTACGTTGGGGCCACGCAGACTGGTGTCCAGCGGGCCTGCCGCCTCAATCCGGTCGAGCGCTTCCTGATCGTCGAAAGCCGTGAGCCAGGCGAACGCTGTGGCGGTGCAATACAGTGGCACTGGCTCAAACGGCGAGGGGTCGTATCTCAGTCCTGCCCGCATACCCTGGGCCATGGCGACAAAGTTGAGGCCGCTTTCGTCAGCCACAGCCAGGCGAACCAGCTCGCCACATTGACTCGCCAAGGTTTCCAGGTGGGGTTGGGCGACGTCGGTAATACCCTTGTCGGCTTGATAGCGCAATGCCATGGCCGAGAGTTTGGTGGTTAGCACATAGCAATCATTATGTGGGTTTAACGCCACGTATCCATAATGGTTAAGCTCGTTAAGCAGGCGTTGAGCGCCTGCTTTAGGCATCGGCAGCTGATCGGAAACCTGCTTCAGCGTTAACCCAAGCGGTTGATTGGCGAGCAATTCAAGCGCACCCAGTGCACGCTGAAGCAAGCTGGTGGCCATTTAAACCCCGTAGTTTTCAAAAATGGAACGACGTTCATTATTGGGCCCGAATGGGGTTCGATTTGCAAGTCCTAAGCGCGGTCGCGGCTGTCCCTGAATGCGCTCGGTGCCACCCCGGTGCGCCGTTTAAAGAAACGGGAGAAATAGGCCGGGTCGGAGAACCCCAGATCATATGCGATCAACGAAACGGGTACCGATGAGTAAATCAGCATACGTTGAGCTTCCAGCGTAATCCGGTCATGCAGCAGCTCGCTGATATTTTTGTCGGCAACGGCGGCACAGGCGCGGTTCAGTGAGGTGGTCGTGGTATGCAGCTTCTCGGCATAGAAAGTGGCAGGCTGGTGCTCGCGGTAGTGCTGCTCTACCAGTTGAGTCAGCTCGCGATAGAGTCGCTCGTAATGATCTTCGTCACGGCCTCTATGGCTGGCGTGGATGCGGCGGCCCACTTTCAATAGCAACGTATACAGCAGCCATTCGAACATCTGCTTGCGCCCGGTGCGTCCCTCCCGGTATTCCTGGTTCAGCTGATCGATCACCTGCTCGATAAAAGCCGTGTCTTCGGGGTGATCGCCCAGCGGCACAACCTGAGCTGTACGCAGCATCTCTTCGCCGAACGGGAAGTCTCGCTGGAACTGGTCATCCAGCAATACCAGCTGGGATACGGTAATCACCGAGCCATTGGTATTCTCCCGGCCAAACTCGAATCCGTGCACCACCGACTGTGGAATGGTGATAACACAGGGGGCATGTTCAATCCGCTCCTCACCATCGATATGAATACGTACCTGCCCGGTCCTGACGTAGATCAGCTGGTACATGCGTGGATGCGTGTGGATGTTGATGGTCCAGTCAAACAGGCGGGCGCGACTCTTGATATCCTCGATATGGATAAACTCAGGGTCGTCCGGTGACTGCGCTTCGCTATAGAGCGCGTAGTTGGAAATGCCCCGGGAGGAGCGTTTGACGGGAGAGCTGTTGTTCATTGTTATGCTCCCAGAAAAGCGAGGAGCCGGGTGGTTTGCCCGGCCCCTGTCGAGCGGTCTAGAGCAGGCCCAGAGCCAGTGAAGGGAAGGCGATAATCAGGGCGAGGCGCACTATATCGGACATTACAAACGGCATAACGCCCTTGTAGATGGAACCGATAGAGATATCGGGCGCGAACGCCTTTATCACGAATACGTTCATACCCACGGGCGGGGTAATCAGTCCGAGCTCTACGGTAATAACCGCAACGATACCGAACCAGATCGGGTCGAAACCGGCGGCTTCAACCAGCGGGTAGACAACCGGTACGGTCAACAGCAGCATGGCGATACTGTCCATCACACAGCCCAGCAGCATGAACAGGACCAATACGCAGATCAGGATCATGAACGGCGTCAGATTCAGCCCGTCGACGAAGCTGACCAGCTCGAACGAAATCCGCGACACGCTCAGGAAGTAACCGAAGATCTCCGCACCGATAATCATGAAGAAGATCATCGCTGAGGTGGTCAGGGTTTCCTGAATCGAATCGCGGAACTCCACCATATTCATGCCGCGGAAAATAGCGATCACCAGCGTGGCAAACGCGCCAATGGCTGCCGCTTCAGTGGGTGTGAAAATACCGGTGTAGATACCGCCGATGATAATGGCAAACACCCCGGAGAAGGGGATCAACCCTTTAAGACCGACCAGCTTCTCCTTGAAGCTGGTCGCATCGCCCGGGGTCGCCAGTTCCGGCTTGATCTTGACCAGAACGCTGATGGTTACACAGTACAGTACCAGGCCCAGGATGCCGGGAATCAGACCGGCAATAAACATATCACCGACAGACTGCTCGGTAATCAGGGCGTAGAGCAGCAGGGCGATGGAGGGCGGAATCATAATGCCCAGCGTGCCGCCGGCGGCCAATGTACCTGTCGCCAGAGAGTCGGCGTAACCGTGCTTTTTCATCTCGGGCAATGCAACGCGGGACATGCTGGCCGCCGTCGCCACGGATGAGCCGGAAATCGCGGAAAAAATGCCGCAGGAGAGGATCGCCGCCAGCGAGATACCGCCGCGCCAGGAGCCAAACAGCGTACGAGCCCCGCTAAACAGCTGGTCCGACATTTTAGCCCGTGATGCGAAGACACCCATCATGATAAACATCGGAATCGGGCTGAAACTATAGTTGGAAAGCGTCTCGAAAGGGCCGCCTTCAAGGATGGCCATGGCTGGATCAAAAGCGATAATCCAGGTGAAGCCGATAAAACCGATGGCCGCCATCGATAGCGCAATGGGTGCGCGCAGGGCCATCATGACCAGCATCAGCAGGATGCAGGTCAAACCGATCATGGCTGAACTCATGCGTTAAACCCCATAGCCGTAAAGAGACGCTGTTTTGCCACCAGCAGGGCGCGAATAGCCAGCATGGCTGTGCCAAAGACCGTGGCGGCATAGATGTAATTCATCGGAATCAACAGGTCCTGAGTGGTTTCGCCGGTCATGACAGAGGCGTGAATCGCTTCATAAAAGCGGACGCTCATACCGGTTGCCAGGAGCGTGTAACCCAGAAAGTAGATTGACTCCAGGAACGATTTCTTGCGCTCGCTGAGTCGTTCGGTAAACAGGTCAACCACTACTTGGGAGCGGTCGACGCAGTAGGGTAGTGCAAACAGGATCGTGAACAGCAGACCGAACTTGACGATCTCGATCCCACCCACAAAGGTGAGATCGACCCCGCCGTCTGTCACACCGAAGACAAAGCGAGTGGTGACGTCCAGAAGGACCGTCACCATCATCGTCACGATCAGCAGTCCGCTCAGCTGCATCATGTAATACGCTACAGCATCTACCAGACGTGCGATTGGTTTCATGTGTTACTCCGGAAGACAGACTTACTGGCAGAGTTTGGCCAGTTCAAGGGTGCGCGCGTAAACGTCGCGAGCCGGCAGTCCCTTGTCTTCAAGCTCCTGAAGGTAGTTTTCGGTCGCAGCAGCCACCACCGGTTTCCACGCTTCGTTTTCAACACCGCCTTCGATGGTCAGGATCTCATGACCGGCAGCAACAGCGTCCTTACGGCCTTCACCATCCTGTGCATCGAACACCATACCGGCCTTGTTGGCCCAGAGCATGCCGGAGTTGTCATCGATGACCTTCTGCAGGTCAGCCGGCATGGAGTCATAGGTACGCTTGTTCATGGTCACGACGAAAGACAGGCTGTAGAGGCCGATTTCCGTGTGCTTGGTCGCCAGCTCATTCAGACGGAATGACTTCTGACCTTCCCAGGGCAGGGATACGCCATCGATCACGCCACGCTGCATGGACTGGTAGGATTCCGGTGCAGGCATGCCGACTGGCTGTGCTTCAACTTCTTCGAGGATCTTGGCGACCACTGAGGTCGGGCGGCGGATACGCAGGCCTGCCAGATCGGACGGCTCTTTAACCAGGGTTTCCTTGGTGTGGATATGGCCCTGGCCGTGGGTGAACATGAACAGCGGGTGGGTTTCTTCGTACTCGCCGCTGGTCAGTCCTTCGTCATACATCTTCTGAATCACGCAGGAACCCTGCTGTGCATCGGTGACGATACCCGGCAGCTCCACAATCTGGGTCAGCGGGAAACGGTTAGCGGTGTATCCCTGCACGGTGGCGACGACGTCAGCGATGCCGTTGGCAGCCGCGTCATACAGTGCCGGCGGCTTGGCCAGGGTAGACGAGGGGTACATCTCCACTTCAATTCGCCCGTTGGAGTCCGCTTTCACCTTCTCTGCCCACGCGATGAAGACCTCTTTATGAGGCGCTGCAACCGGGGGGAAGAAGCTGGCAAAGCGCAGGTTAAAGTCGGCGGCCTGTGCGGCTGTTGTAACGCTGGTGGCCGTAGCGGCGATCGCTGCGGACAGAGCGGCTGTTTTAAGCATCTTTTTCATTGTGTTCGCCTCGTGTCGTTATCGTTTTTGCTTTTATTGTCGTGGGTCGGTCGTTGTTATCGGAGCGGTTGGGCTCCGGGTAAGGTTTGCGGGCCTTGCTTATGGAGTCGCCCTTTAATCAGGCGAACTCCTCGGTATCAATTTCTTGTTGTTGCACGGCGCTGTAACGGGGGCCATGCACGGTATTCTGGTTGATAATCGCGTCCAGACGCTGAACCGTGGCTGTATCCAGTTTGACCGGATCGGCGCCCAGATTTTCTTCCATATGGGAGATCAGTCGCGTGCCCGGTATCGGGATGATGTGATCGCCTTTGGACTTGACCCAGGCCAGTGCCAGCTGAGCGGGGGTGCAGCCAACGGCTTCTGCGACATTCAGATACTCATCGAGCAGCGCCAGGTTCCGGGTGTAGTTCTCTGCATTGAACCGCGGCATATTGTTGCGGATATCCTTGGGCTCCAGCGTGGATACATCACGCAGGCCGTTGGTCAGAAATCCGCGTGCCAGGGGGCTGAAGGCCACAAAGGCGATGCCGTTATCGCGGCAGAAGTCCAGTACCGCAATTTCGGCATTGCGGGACCAGAGGGAGTACTCGGTTTGAAGTGCGGCGATGGGATGCTCGTTCTGAGCCCGGCCCAACGTCTTGGCTGATACTTCGGACAGGCCGACGGCTCCAATCTTGCCTTCACGGACCAGATCACCCAGTGCACCCACACTTTCTTCAATCGGCACATTGGGATCGAGACGGTGCAGGTAGTAGAGGTCGATGAATTCGGTCTGCAGACGGCGCAGGCTCGCTTCACACTGGGCCTTGATTGTTTCCGGACGGCCGTCGATCTCTTTTTTGCCGCTTTCCTGGCCGATCGCCATACCGCATTTGCTGGCCAGGAAAAGGGAGTTACGCTTGCTGCTGAGCGCCTTGCCAACCAGAGTCTCGTTCTTGCCACCA
Organism: Marinobacterium litorale DSM 23545; assembly: GCF_000428985.1. Classification (GTDB taxonomy): domain Bacteria; phylum Pseudomonadota; class Gammaproteobacteria; order Pseudomonadales; family Balneatricaceae; genus Marinobacterium_D; species Marinobacterium_D litorale. The sequence goes on from NZ_AUAZ01000014.1 coordinate 87,917, forward strand.
CCGTACAGGGTTGCGGTATCGAAATGGCGATAACCCATATCGAACGCTGCGTGCAGTGCCTGAATCGCTTCCTCTTCGGCCAGCGGCACGTTATAGGCGTGTGACAGGTTCATGCACCCCAGGCCGATGCCCGGGTTGGCGAAGTATTGGTTGAGAGCGCTTGCCATCTGAAAAGACCTCTTGTCGCGTTTCTTCCGTTACGAATGCCTGAGAGTAAAGGTGAGCCGACCCGGGGGGAGGGTCGGCTCATGCGTGCGCGGCTTAGCTGTTAGCTTCCAGGCACTGCTCCAGGCGGTTCAGGGTCTCCATAGCCGGCAAACACTGAGCAACGCTGGAATTCGGTTCGCGGCCTTCTTTAACGGCGGCGATAAACTCACGGTCCTGTAGCTCGATGCCGTTGTTGGATACAGCAACACCGGTCAGATCAACCGGGTTTTCGTTGCCATCGACCAGGTCGTCATAACGGGCGATGTAGGTGCCGTTATCGCAGATGTAACGGAAGAAGGTGCCGAAAGGACCTTCGTTGTTGAACGACAGGGACAGGGTGCAGATCGCGCCATTGGGCACTTTCATGCCGATGCTCATGTCCATGGCGATACCCAGGTCCGGGTGGTGCGGGCCTTCCAGCGCCTGGACTTTCTCAGCGGTTTCACCGGTCTGGTACTGGAACAGGTCGACGGTGTGGCAGGCGTGGTGCCACAGCAGGTGGTCGGTCCAGGAGCGCGGTTGACCCTTGGCATTGGTGTTGGTACGGCGGAAGAAGTAGGTCTGCACATCCATCTGCTGAACTTTCAGCTCACCGGCTTTGATCTTGTTGTGAATCCACTGGTGGCTGGGGTTGAAGCGACGGGTGTGGCCGGCCATGGCAACCAGGCCGGTTTTCTTCTGGACTTCAACCAGCTTGCGCGCATCTTCGATGTTGTCGGCCATCGGGATTTCGACCATGACATGCTTGCCGGCTTCCAGGCACTGGATCGCCTGAGAGGCGTGCATCTGAGTCGGAGTTGCCAGAATGACACCGTCCACATCGTCACGGGCCAGCGCTTCAGCCAGGTCGGTGCAGTAATGGCCGACGCCACGCTCTTCGGCAAACTGACGGATCACATCGATCTTGGTACCGACAACAGAAGTGACTTCAGCGCCTTCGATCTGGGCGATAGCGTCCATGTGCTTCATACCGAACGCGCCGGAAGCGCCTGCTACACAAAGTCTCATTCTCTCTCTCCTGAATTGGTCGATTCTCTAATACTTATAGGCGAGGTGATTTTCGCCCTGTTTCAGCCGCTGCGTGATCTGTCCAAGTTCCGGTTGGAGACGGGCAGATGCACTGCTTTGGGCCGAGCGTATTTCTTTTAGTGCATTCAATGTAGCACCGGGTTGTGAAGTTGGATAATTGAAAAACCCCTTGGGGTATTCAATTTTTGAAAAAGCGTTTTTTATTTCTCAGAGGTCGGCATAGTTTTGTGCCGCATCTCTAAGCATATCGAGGAACGCTTTTTGAGTCGGGGTGGCCTGCCAGTTGCGCCGTAAAGTGATACCGATAGGCCGTCGGGTGTGGCTTAGGGCGTAGGGCAGCACTCGCAGCAATCCCAGCGCACGTTCATGTTCGATCTGGTGGCTTGAGATCAAGGTGAGCCTGTCGCTGCCCAAAAGCAGTTCGCGAATAAGTATTTGCGAACTGGTCTCCACAAGGCGGGTCGGTGTGGCGATGCCGTGGTCGGTAAAAAGGGTATCAAAGAATGCGCGAGTGGGTGTCCCGAGGCGGGGAACCACCCAGGGGTAGGCTGCGAGGGTTTCCAGATCGAGCTCTTTCGCATACTCAAGCGGATGGCCGCGGCGTGCAACGACGGCCAGGGGTGGTGCCAGCAGCTCCTCCTGAATGATGTCATCCGTGGGCGGTGGAAAACGAAGAGCACCGATCAAAAAATCCAAGTCGCCATGGCGCAGGTGGTGGAGGAGGTCGTTATAGGGGGCATCGACAATGTTAAGGCCGATGTCCGGGTGCTCCGCTGAGAAGCGGTTGATGACATCCGGCAGTAAAGAGGTTCGCGCCAGGGGCATGCTGCCCAGAACGATTTTGCCCACTTCACGAAACTGCAGTGCGCTGATCTCGTAGTAGCCCTGATGAATCTCGGAAAAGCCCAGTTTGGCGGCTCGGGCCAGCGCTTTGGCGGCCTTGGTGGTGTTGATGCCGGTGCTGGTTTTCTCAAACAGGCGGACCTCCAGCAACTGTTCCAGCTCACGGGCGGCGCGATGCAGTGACGATTGGGATACCCCCAGATTGCGGCTGGCGATGCTGAAGTTTTGCGCCTCTGTGACCGCGATCAGCGCCCTCAGTTGGGTGGTGGTTAAAAGGGGCAGAATGTTGGTCTGGGCAGCCTGGCCGCGAGCCGCGCTGTTGCGCAGCGCATCCCGTGTTCCCTGTTCGATATAGTCCATGCAGCGCCGGATTCGGTTGTACCAGACCTGGCCCGCGCTATTGGGGTACATGCCGTCAGACTGACGGTCAAACAGGCCGGTTCCCAGCAGCTTTTCCAGCTTCGCGATGGCCTGCGTGATGGCCGGCTGAGACAAAAACACCCGGGGAGCCGCCTGGCTGATGCTCTTGCACTGAGCCACTTCTAAAAATACCCGCAGGTGACGCAGGTTGGGGATCACCAGTTCCATAAAAAGCCCTGTTTAAGATCGCTGGAATATAAGTGCTATATCAAAATCTAATAGGGTTTCGGTCAAAATGAAATAGCCATTGCACCGGGTGACGTCAATACTGTACTCACACTTAAAAGCTGACCCGCCTCCGCAGGGGGTGCAGCGCGCTCGCGCTCGCAAGCTTAACCGTCAACACGTGTATTCAGTATTAAGAGAGTCCCACGATGATTATCGACTGCCATGGCCACTACACAACAACTCCGCCGCAGGTCGGTGAGTACCGCGAGCAACAGAAAGCTGCGGTTGCCAAGGATCCGAACTATGTCGGTGAAAAAGGCTCCATCGTTATCAGCGATGATGAAATCCGCGAATCGATCGAGAACAACCAGCTCAAGCTGCAACAGGAGCGCGGTACCGATCTGACCATCTTCTCACCGCGTGCCAGCTGGATGGGGCACCATATCGGGAACGAGCACACCAGCCGTTTCTGGACCGAACAGCAGAACGACCTGATCCGCCGCGTATGTGATCTGTTCCCGAACAACTTTGTTCCTGTGGCTCAGCTGCCCCAGTCACCGGGTGTAGATCCGGCCAAGTCGGTTCCGGAAATTATCCGCACCGTGGAAGAGATGGGCTTTATCGGTATCAACCTGAACCCGGACCCCAGCGGTGGTCACTGGAACGGCTCCTCCCTGGCTGATCGTTCGTTCTACCCGATCTATGAAAAAATGGTCGAGTACGATATCCCGGCCATGGTTCACGTCAGCGCGGCTTGCAACGACTGCTTCCACACCACCGGTTCTCACTATCTGGGTGCGGATACCACCGGCTTCCAGCAGCTGATGATGTCCGATGTATTCACCGACTTCCCGGAACTTAAGATCATCATCCCGCACGGCGGTGGCGCTGTTCCTTACCACTGGGGCCGTTTCCGTGGGCTGGCGCTGGACCGCGGCTTTGATCTGGAAGAAAAAGTTCTGAACAACATCTACTTCGACACCTGCGTTTACCACCAACGCGGTATCGATCTGCTGCTCGATATCATCCCGACCAAGAACATTCTGTTCGCCTCCGAAATGATCGGTGCGGTACGCGGTATCGACCCGGAAACCGGTCACTACTTCGATGACACCAAGCGCTACATCGACAACAACACCGTGCTGAGCGCCGAGCAGAAAGCAGACATCTTCGAGCACAACACCCGTCGTGTATTCAGCCGTCTGAAAGTCTGATCCCGGTATCGAGAAGAGGTAAACCATGAAAGAAACAGTTGTAGTTCAGAAGATTGAACGCGCGGATCAGGCGGTTATCGACGGTCTGGCCGAGTGTGGCGTAGCCACTATCCATGAAGCCCAGGGCCGTGTCGGCCTGCTGGCCCACTACATGCGCCCGATCCAGCAGGATGTGGCGGTGGCCGGTTCTGCTATCACCATCTCCGGTGCCGCCGGTGATAACTGGATGATGCATGTGGCGATCGAGCAGTGCCAGAAGGGCGATATGCTGGTGTTCGCGCCGACTTCTCCCTCTGTTCACGGTTTCTTCGGTGACCTGCTGGCGACCTCCGCCCAGGCGCGTGGTGTTGTCGGTTTGGTGATCGATGGCGGTGTCCGCGATACCAAGGATCTGCGTCAGATGAATTTCCCGGTCTGGTCCAAGGCGGTTTTTGCCGAAGGCACCATCAAGGAAACCGTTGGCTCCGTTAACGTCCCGCTGGTCTGCGCCGATGAGCTGATCAACGCCGGCGACGTGGTTGTGGCCGATGATGACGGTGTGGTTGTGGTTCGCCGCGAACACGCCGCCGAAGTGCTGGAGAAAGCACGTAAGCGTATGGAGCTGGAAGAAGCCAAGCGCGTACGTCTGGCTAACGGCGAACTGGGCCTGGATATCTACGACATGCGCCCGCGCCTGAAAGAGAAGGGCCTGAAGTATGTCTGATGGCGTCCGCTGCATGTGGATGCGAGGCGGTACCTCCAAGGGGGGGTACTTCCTTGCAGAAGACCTGCCCACCGATATTGCCGAGCGCGATGCCTTCCTGCTGCGGGTGATGGGCTCGCCCGACTCGCGCCAGATCGATGGCATGGGCGGGGCAGACCCGCTCACCGCCAAGGTCGCCGTGGTAAAACCGTCCGAGCGTGACGATGCTGATGTGGACTACCTGTTCCTGCAGGTCTTTGTCGACCAGCCCATCGTTACCGACGCTCAGAACTGCGGCAATATCCTGGCCGGTGTCGGCCCCTTCGCCATCGAGCGTGGGCTGGTGCAACCCGAGGGGGATGAGACCGAGGTCAGCATCTATATGGAGAACACCGGGCAGATCGCCCGGGCTCGTGTCTCCACACCGAACGGCAAAGTGAACTACGTGGGTGATGCCAGCATTGATGGTGTTCCCGGCACGTCTGCGGCGGTCCCGATCACCTTTGAAGACACGGCCGGCTCCAGCTGCGGCGCATTGCTGCCCACGGGTAACACCGTCGACACCATCGACGGTGTCGACGTGACGATGATCGATAACGGCATGCCTGTGGTTGTCATGCGTGCTGAAGATATGGGCATCACCGGTACTGAAAGCCGTGAAGAGCTGGAAGCAAACGAAGCGTTGCGCGCCAAACTTGAATCGATCCGCCTGCAGGCGGGGCCGATGATGAATCTGGGTGATGTCAAAGAGAAGTCAGTCCCCAAGATGACCATGGTGAGCAAGGCCACCCGCGGTGGTGCGCTCTCCACCCGAACCTTCATTCCACACCGGTGCCATGCCTCTATCGGCGTACTCGGTGCGGTCAGTGTGGCAACGGCCGCCGTACTGGAAGGATCACCGGCGGCCGGTATTGCCGATATCCCCGAAGGCTTACGCAAGACTCTGTCGGTGGAACATCCCATCGGCGAGATGACCGTCATACTGGATATGGATGACGCCGGACAGGTCGGCTCCGCAGCGATTCTGCGAACCGCCCGCAAACTGTTCGATGGCGAAGTCTTTACTTTCAAGAATTGATAGCAGGTGCTGCAAGATGATGGATCCTGATTACCTCCCGTTTCACGCCAACCCGAGCAAGCCTGAGTTCAAGGCACCGGCTGGCGCGGTAGACGCTCACTGCCACGTATTCGGCCCGGCGGACAAGTTTCCGTACCACCCGAAGCGTAAATACACCCCCTGTGACGCATCGAAAGATCAGCTGTTCAGCCTGCGCGATTACCTGGGTTTCTCCCGCAACGTGATTGTCCAAGCCTCCTGCCACGGCACCGATAACGCGGCGTTGGTGGATGCACTGGAAACCGCCGGTGAACTGGCTCGTGGCGTCGCTGTGGTAGACCCGGCGATCACCGTCGAAGAACTGGAAGCGATGGACAAGGCGGGGGTGCGCGCCGTGCGTTTTAACTTTGTTAAGCGCCTGGTTGATACCACGCCGAAAGAGGTGTTCCTGTCGATTGCCGAGAAGATCAAGCCGCTGGGCTGGCACATTGTTGTCTACTTTGAAGCGCCGGATATGGAAGAGCTGATCCCCTTCCTGAACGAGCTCGACACCACTATCGTGGTCGACCATATGGGCCGTCCGGATGTGACGAAAGGCGTTGATCACCCGGACTTCCAGCGTTTCATCGATTTCATGAACAGCAACGATAAGGTCTGGGTGAAAACCACCTGTCCTGAGCGTCTGACCCAGACGCCGCCGGATTACAGCGACGTGGTACCGTTCATGAAGAAGCTGGTGGAGCTGTTCCCGGACCGCTGCCTGTGGGGCACCGACTGGCCGCATCCGAACATGAAATCCCATACCCCGGATGACGGCAAACTGGTTGATGTCATCCCGCAGATCGCCCCCACCGAAGAACTCCAGCAAAAGCTGCTTGTCGATAACCCGATGCGGCTCTACTGGTCCCGATAAAGGAGGACACCCGATGTCTGAAGAGAACAAGATTTGGGGTACATATAAGTTTGATGGGCCCATGTCCACCAAGGGCTACCCGCTCAACAAGATGTGCTACTCCTTCAACGGTGCCGAAGGACGTGAAGAATTCAAGAAGGACGAAGCGGCCTACTGCGATAAGTTCGGCCTGACGCCGGAACAGAAAGAAGCGGTACTCAAGCGCGACGTGATCGGCATGCTCAGAGCCGGTGGCAGTATCTACTACCTGGCCAAGTTCGCTGGCATTCTGGGCCTTAACGTCCAGGACGTGGGTGGCCTGCAGACCGGCAAGACAACCGAAGAGTTTCAGGCATATCTGGATAGTCAGGGGAGGGGCAAAAACAATGGCTAAGATTATCGGTGGTATTACGACCTCACACATCCCGGCCATCGGCGTTGCCATGGATCGTGGTATTGAAGACACCCCGTACTGGAAAGACTTCTTTGCCGGTTACCCACCCATCCGCGAGTGGCTGAACAAAGAGAAGCCGGATATCGCCATCGTGTTCTACAACGATCACGGCCTGGAGATGTTCCTGGACAAGAAACCCACCTTCGCCATCGGCTGCGCACCGCAGTACGAAAACGCCGACGAAGGCTGGGGCATCGCCACGATTCCCCCGGTGACCGGTGAAACCGAGCTCTCCTGGCATATCGTCAACGAGCTGATCGAGAACGACTTTGATCCCACCGTTTGTCAGGACATTAAAGTGGACCACGGCCTGACCGTGCCGCTCTCCCTGATGTACCCGGGCCGCAACTACCAGCACCTGAAGGTGATTCCGGTTTCAATCAACTGTGAACGTCACCCGATGCCCAAGCCGTCGCGCTGCTATGCATTTGGCCAGGCGATTGGCAGGGCGGTTGAGTCCTTCGCCGGTGATCAGAAAGTGGTTGTGTTCGGTACCGGTGGCCTCTCTCACCAGCTCGACGGTGAGCGTGCCGGCATCATCAATGCAGACTTCGATGAAGAGTGCATGGATAAGCTGGTCTCCGACCCGGAAGCACTGACCAAGTACACCAACGACGAGCTGACCGAAATTGCCGGTGCTCAGGGCGTTGAGCTGAACATGTGGATCGCCATGCGCGGCTGCATGCTGGGTAAGGTCAAGGAAGTACACCGCAACTACGTGGCGCCGATCTCCAACACCGGTGCCGGCACCCAGTTGCTGCTCCCGGAAGACTGAGTCAGGCTCATTTCTGGCAGGTAGCATGTGGAGTGCGCCAGAAGTGATTCAGGCGGTGCCCGAAAGGGCGCCGCTTTTTTATAGCCAAAAGAAGGTAAACTACACCCTATCAATATTGGCTCCTGAGCACCTTATGTCAGATTCTCACTCGGTTATCATCGGACTCTGTAACCCGAAAAGCCCCACCAACGTGGGCGCTGTGCTGCGCGCTGCCGGCTGCTACCAGGCAGGTGAGGTGCGCTACAACGGCGAGCGTTTCGCCCGCGCCGCCAAATTCAGTACCGATACCAAGAACCGTCGCCTTGATATCCCGCTCACCCAGGCCGATGACCTGTTGCAGGACATCCCACCAGATACTCAGGTGGTCTGCATCGAGTTTGCAGAAGGCGCCCAGCCGCTTCCCGGCTTTACCCACCCGGACCGCGCCATCTACATCTTCGGCCCCGAAGATGGCTCCATCCCCCAACAGCTTGTCGACCGCGCTCATCATGTGGTTTATATCCCGACTATCGGCTGCATGAACCTGGCCGCCACCGTCAATGTCGTGCTCTACGACCGCCTGGCCAAAGCCAACCTGCCCATCGACCATGCCGAACGCATCGCCACCAGCCGGGATATCAATAACCGCTTAGTAGCGCGGCCTGGGAGCAGGTGATCAAAGATCGAGAGACTTTTTTAACCGCCTTCTGCAAACGGACTCATGCGTACGATAGCGTCGCATAACGCCACTGCGCGGGTCCTGTGCCAGCCGGGCGCTGGGAAAGAGAAACTGCCACTCCCAGTTGGCAGCGGCTTTAGGCCATTTGCGAGATAAAGCATCCGGCAGCCACACCTCGCCATACCCTTGGGCTAAATCCCGGTCGTGCACTGTTAGTCCAACGGCGTCTTGGGCTCGTCGCCGACGATGATGCCGGACTGAGGTTGGGCGGGATCTGACATCACGGCACTACTGAGGTAGTGCCGGGCTTTGAGCTGCCAGTATCATGGACGTTGTTGTCAAACCGCGCTAGATTTGAGGTATTCAGGAGAAACAGGAAGCGCGACATGGCCATTGAGGGCTCAGGGAACACCGTCATAGAAGGTTACATGATGCTGCGAGCATCCTGTGGCCACATACCCTTGAAAAGCTTTTCCCTTATTAATAGAAGCCGTTGCCATGCGGATGGGCGCTTGAGTTCAACAGACATTTATACGGTCTGCGGAGCAGACCGTATAAATGCTTAGCTGTTATGTTTGAAAAGGAGTAGTGAATTGCCAATCCCCATAACCTTCTACGTCAACGAGGCTATTGGCGTTGAAGCGGTACAAAGCCTTTGCGGGGAGTTGGAGTCGGCGGGGTTTGGTCTGTCGTTTACAGAATATCCAAACCGCCCAGCAGCAGCACTCGAATGGCTTCTGCCTACAGGCGTCGTCTTCTTCATGGCGAAGAAATATCTCGAAACCCTTGCTGAAGCAGCGGCAAAAGATCACTACCCAGCAATAAAGAGCTTCATCACTGAAAAAATCCAGCCTCGCTTCATTGGGCCGGATGCCGAAAAAATGGTCATGATGATGCCTGGAGGGAACGTAAAAGATACGGGGCCTTTCTCTAGAACATTCTCGGTATCAACGAAGGTTTCAAATTCGCTCATGTCAATCGAAGTCAAACTGCTGTTTAAAGAAAACACAGAGCCCGAGGAATTAACTGAAGGGCTTTCTGCATTCTCAAAGCTGTTTTCACAGCACGAGGAAGGCGAACTGATGGAGAAGCTTATCGCAATGGATCAGGGAAGGTCTTGGGCCAAAGTGGTTTGGTTCAATCCCGAGAGCAAAGCAATAGAATTAATAGATGCAGTGCAAAGTGGCAAGGAGAAGCGGTTGGTCTCCAAGAGTGTCGAGCGAACATAACAAGTAGCTCTTGTCGTTCGTCACTTTGTTCCTCACTGGGAGGCCCGGCTTCGCCGTGCGCCCCAAAGCATGGGCGTTAGGCATGATTAACTTCAACATCCACACAGATAAAATAGAGTCAATCGAGGAACACAAGCTTCCTCTGATCGAAGCTATAAAAGAGCTAAAAAGTGCTGACAGAGCCTATGAAAGGATGATACGGGTTGGAGTCGGCAGCTTTTTTGAGTATGAAGCAGCATGGCGAGATTTTCTGCACGCGATTGATCGTGTATGGAATAAGACGGCTGCTAGATGCAAAAACGAAGTTAAATGGCCAAAGCTAAAATCCAAGTATGAAGGTCTCCGGAAAAACGACCCTCTACTAAAATATATAATTCAGGCTAGAAATGTAAGTGAGCATACGATATCTCCTGTTGTTAAAGATTGGAATGCTAATTTAAGGGCAAGACCTACAAAAAATGGAATTCAATTTGACTGGAACCATTGGGATAGGCCGCTGCTACCTGTTACTAATAGAGGTACGACATTTCTTCCTCCAAAAAAACATTTGGGAAAGCCGATGAATTTTTATATGAGGAGTGGGCAAGAAGAACCCAAAATAGTTGCTGAATGCGCTATGTATTTTTATTTGGAAATGCTTAATGAAGTTGGAAAAGAGGTTTTTGGATAGTAATGCCCAATAATTCGTTGAAAATCGTTCGCTTTGCTCACTGGGACCTCAAGAGCTACGCTCTTTCGGCTTTTTAACGACGCGTTAATGGATGCATTAAATGGATTATGTCGAGATTGAGTTAACTCAGGGTAATATCAACAATAACCATCTATACCTATCGTCGGTAATCGAGTTCTTTCCAAAAGACTCGATTGGTGGCAGCAACGAAAGCAGCTTAGCCCATAGACTTTTGGAAGTTCATAGTGGCATTGCATCCCCTGTGCGCACTGATATAGCTGGTGATAAGAAAATATTTCGTCGTCGCTCATGGGTAGGTGAGTTCTTTGAAGTTCATGGCTTGGTGGCTGGTGATTGGGTAGTAATCGAGAAAACGGGTGCTGATCGTTATCATGTTTATCCGAAGCGAAAATAATATTTTAAAAAGACTCTAAATTACGAGCGATTAGTGAAAATTATCAGGCCATTTTGCCACTACGAGTAATGCATAATCAGCCGCTGTTGCCTGAAAGTTTCTGTACCGTTTTGCGGCTTTAAAATAGCCGTAAGGCTCCGCATATACATCTACAAGGAGGTAGCACATGAAGTGCCCACACTGTTCAAAATCAGTGAGCCTTTTCTCAAAGAAAATGAATAAGTTTGGGAAAGAAAAGGTCTGTCCGGAATGCCAGAAACCGTTACAGCTTACCGTAAGCCTGAAAGTGGCAGCCATCCTAATAATCCCGAGTATTGCCGTTGCGCTATTGCTTAAACCCGTTTTTGTAAATGTAGGCCTTAGTGGTTATTTGGTAACAGGATTATGCACAGGCGTTTTGGTATTGCTTTCATTGAGGATAAAGGCGCCGTTAGCTAAGTCAGAAGGAGATTGAAATGGGAGCGGGAGGAGAGGCCAATCACGAATTGGGAATTGCAAAGCGTGATATCGAAAACGTATCCAGCAGTCGCATTAGTAGCGACCCGCACAATGTTCAAACGCAATGGTCGCAACGTTATATGGGAGAGCGCCTATTGGGAATGAGTCTGTCCCTGGTATTTATAGTATTAGCTATGGTTTGGTTTTTCGATACTCCTTCACTTTATCGATATAGTGTTAGCGCAGGTGTACTGATTTTATTCATATTGGCTTTGGTCATGAAGGTGTCGCGTAGAAAACGACTGAAGCGAATTAGAGCGCAGCACCTCAGAGAGCTTGAAGAGCAATCAAGAAATTGAAATGGCTAACAATTATAACGTTTACTTACCTCTAGGGCCGAGGCTAAAATTTTCGATTTTCGCCTATTGTGTGCCTCATCTCGCACAAAAGGACGACTATAAAATAGCGTATTTTGAAGAGTCTTCTGATTTTAAAAGAGTTAAAATTCGTGAAATTCAGATAAATTAAATTGTTTTTCGCGAATAGGAACATGATATGAATGAGCCAATGCTTTATATCTTTTCCGGGCTGCCAGGCGTTGGTAAATCAACCCTCGCTAAAGCGTTGGCGAAGAGAATCGGCGCTGTGTATTTAAGAGTTGATACGGTAGAACAGGCCATTAGAGATTTGTGTGACGTTCAGGTTGAAGGGGAGGGGTATTCTCTTTCATATCGATTGGCCTCTGATAATTTAAAGATTGGCAACGATGTTGTGGCTGACTCTTGTAACCCTATCAAGTTGTCTCGTATGGAATGGGTTCAGGTGGCGGAAAAGTCAGGCGCTTATTTTCTCAATATTGAGATGGTCTGTTCCGACCGGTCGGAGCATCGGCAAAGAGTGGAAACACGGGCACCGGAGGTTGAGGGGTTGACGTTGCCCACCTGGGAGCAGGTGAAAAAGCGTGAATATCATTCATGGCATTGTAGTAGGATGGTGATCGATACGGCATCCCGGTCTGTTCATGAGTGCGTGGAGCAGATTATGGAGTATGCCCGGTAAATCGCATGTGATTGTGTCCAGATAACATCCTGGTAGTCTGAGAATGAACGCTAAATACAAGAGACGTATAGATGATGTCCTTACCTATATCGGTGAGAATCTTGATAGGAAAATATCACTTGCCGAGGTTGCAGCAGTCAGTAACTTCTCGCCCTATCATTTTCATCGTATTTTTACCGGTATCGTTGGCGAAACCGTTAATGACTACATCGCTCGGAGAAGGTTGGAGCGTGCGGTCAATCTGTTGATCTTTAAACCGAAAATTTCTGTTACAAAAATCGCTTTGGATTGTGGTTTTTCCTCTTCGGCTAACTTTTCAAAGGCGGTAAAGCTTCATTTTGGCTTCAGCCCTTCAGAGATTAGAAACCCCGTCGCGATTAATGATAGCAAGATTGGAAAAATATATAGCAAGTATGGAAAAGATTTTAACCCGGCTGATTTATATCCTGCTCGCACCACTTATGAGCTGAACAGTTCAACTAAAACTGAGGATATCAATATGAATGTCGAGGTTAGGGACTTAGGTCCATTACGCATATGTACGCTGTCTTCTGAGCGTGGTTACGAGTCGGATTCCATCTTTCAGGCCTGGGATAAGTTGATAGCCTGGGCTATCAATAAAGGGATTCCCGCAGAAGAGCAGCAGCGCTTTGCCTTTGCCTTTGATAATCCAACGGTTACGCCAACCGATAAGTGCCGGTACGATGCGTCGATTGTTGTGGGTGAACATGTACAGGTTAGTCCCCCGTTTTCTGTGTCGGAGATTCCTGAGGGCCGGTATGCGGTGCTTCATTTCAAGGGAAACCCGGAGGACACGCTGAGTGCCCAGCTGAGTATCTATTCGAACTGGTTGCCTGATAGTGGGTTCGAGCCGGACCACTTTCCGATGTTGGAGCGTTATCTGAATGACGTGCGTGTCGATGGTTTCATTGAGCTGGAGATCTACGTAAAACTTAAGGACGTTTAACGCATCAAGGGGCAGTGAGAACAACATGGTCAACCTGACTCTGTTGTTCTCGCGGCTTAGTGGCGCTGTTTATTAAGCGAGATACGATGTGAGCGGTTCGGTGCCGCTGACCAGTTGTGCCTCTCCGTTCCCAAAGGACCAGTTCTCTTCCAGGTTTTCGGTCAGGGTGATCACCAGGTCATTTGTGTTGTGCTGTGTGCGACGATTGATCTCATCGGCGATGGCCCGGAACAGTGCCTGTTTCATGGCCCGGCTGCGGCCGGATTTCGCGGTAATCTGTACATAGATGATCTGGTCGCTATGGGGGATGCCCATATAACGCTCGGGCCAGATCAGGTTTTCGGTATCCACCTCTTCGATAATCTGGAATCTGTCCTCTTCAGGAATATTGAATTTCGTCACTAACGACTGATGTACCGACTGGCTGATTTGCTGTTTGAACTCCGGGCCGGTGCCTTTCTTTAGCGTGATACGTACCAATGGCATTACAGGCCTCCCGTGTTTTCAACCACAAGGTTTTCGACTAACTGGCGGTCTGTGGTGACGTGTGATGTGGGGCAACCGAAGACCATGACCAGTGGTTCCGGCCCCGGATTCATAAGTTGATGCACGGTGAGCGGCGGGATAATAAAGGTATCACCTTCCACAACGGTGGCCGGGCCTTGCTGCTCCGGGGCTGGACTCGCCTTGGCATCGACGGTCCACAGAAGTCCTTTGCCTTTAATCACCTGGTACAGCTCATCGCCCTGTTGATGAAAGTGGGCCGTGAGTCGTTTTCCGGGTGGTATTTCAGTCGCATACAACGAAAAGGCGTCATCACCGGAGAGGTGGGCCAGACTGATGCCAACGGCTTGGTCGGGCACGGCTTCGCTGAGTGCTGCGTGGATATTCCTGATCGGTAGCGGATTCATGGAGCAGTACCTCGTTGTGTGGGTTTAGAGGCACTATAAATCAGGTCAATATATGGTATAAGTGAATAATAGCAATTTTATTAATCGATATTCGTAATCAATATGCTCAGTCTGGATGAACTATTCGCTTTTCGCACCGTTGCTGTCAGCGGCAGCTTTACATCGGCAGCCGAGCAGCTGCATCTGACCCAATCGACAATTAGCCACCAGATTCGTCGTCTGGAAGAGCATCTGGGGCAAAAGCTGTTTACACGCACAACTCGCTCGGTGCGTTTGACTCAGGCAGGTGAGCGTTTATTGCCTTATGCTGAGCAACTTCTTGATACGGCACAGGCGGCCCAGCGAAGCCTCGCGGTGAATGCCGTCAGCGGTCGCGTGCGCCTTGGTGTACCGGAAGAGATTGCCTATCAGCAGCTGCCGGCCTTGCTCGACAAGTTTCGCTTGCACTACCCGAAGGTTGAGTTGGTGGTTGAGGTCGGCCTGAGTCAAAAGCTGAGGGAGCAGCAGAGCGCGGGTGGCCTGGACATCACCATCGTAAAGGAGGCACCACCTTCCCAGGCGGCGCTCCGGACTGAACCTTTGGTCTGGATGGGAACGCCGCAGGTGCTATCCATTGATCCACTGCCGGTCGGGTTTCTTCCCGGCCCCTGCAGTTTCCGGAGCGAGGCTGTTCAAGCACTGGCAGAGTGCGGCCGTAACTACTCGGTTATTCTAACCAGTGCGAGTTTGCTGGCACTTAAAGTCGCGGCTGAGCATGGCTCCGTGGTCACGGTGCTGGCTCAGTCCCAGTGCCCGCCCGAACTTGTGCTGAATGCCAAGGCAAGCGGTTTACCGGCGTTGCCGGAAATGGGTTATCGGGTTATTACAGGGAACAAACCAAGCGAGCCGATACGCATCGCGGTGGAGATCATCCATGAGCTGCTGGTAGCGGCACATTCAAACTGATATGTCGGAAATAGGGAATATTGTTATCGACTCTGCCTTACCTGGATTGGCAGGTATTCAGTGAACACCCCCGGTCATTGGGGCATTGCAGTGCAAGCTGAATAGCCTGTGCTTGGTTGTGGGGCGTTAAAGGGGTGGGGACCCTGATATAGGCTGGATTCGGACGCTCTGGGAGCGGCGTGATATTTGCACAACCGTTACACGGTGTGTAACGCAGAGTGACGAATCCTATGAGCCTTTCTCAACCCCGTTTTCGCTCCTCCCAATGCGAGTCCAGTGTGCTGGCCTCGGTGACGCTTGGCCTGGAGGAGTTTATCGACCGGCAGGGCGGCGACAGCCGTCAGGTGCTGTCGCGGGCCGGGCTGCGCTCGGGGCTGTATCGCGAACCCAATCGTCATATCTCGCTGAAGAACTACTGCCACTCCATGCACGAGGCGGCGCGCTCCACCGGCAACGAGCATTTCGGCCTCTGGTTCGGTGAGCAGTTCGACCCGGAGGGGCTGGGCCTGTTCGGCTACTTCGCCACCACCTCGCCCGATCTGCGCAGTGCCATCACCGGCATGCAGGGCTGCTTCGATGTGTTCCAGCGCAATAGCCTGCTCGGTTTCAGCATTGAAAAGGGGATCTGCCAACTGGAGTACCGACTGCTCGATGGCGATATCGTTGACCGGCGTCAGGATGCGGAGCTGACGGTGGGCATGCTCAATAACGTGCTCAGACGTGCGCTGGGCGAGTGCTGGTCACCGCTTGAGGTCCACTTTCAGCATCCGGCACTGGTTAACTCCGAGCCTCACCGCGATGCATTTCAGTGTGACGTACGCTTCCAGCAGGCGCGTAACCTGATTCTGTTCCCCGAATCCTGTCTCGATAAACCGATGCCGGATGCCAACGAGATGCTCAACAATGTGGTGCGCGGCACTCTCAGCGAGCTGGTGGGTCATCAGCCGCGCCTGCTCAGTACCGCGCAGCGGGTCAAGAGCGAACTGCTGGAGCTCTTGCCCGAGGGGGACGCCGGTATCGAACAGGTCGCCCGGCGGCTGAATCTGTCAAAGCGTACGCTGCAGCGGCAGCTGTCGGCGGAGTCCTATTCCTTCAAGGAGCTGCTGGATGAGCTGCGCGAGGAGCTGGCGCTCTATTATCTGGAGTATCAGCGTCTGAGTATTTCCGAGGTGGCCTTCCGTCTCGGATACTCCGAGATCTCGGCGTTTACCCGCGCCTTCATCCGCTGGAAAAACATGAGCCCGAGCGACTGGCGTACTCGCTGATCTTCTCCGTTATGTGGTGCCACTGACAGTTGGCACCGAATGTCAAAAGTGCGCGCTCTGCGGTCAAGGCCCTTAATCCCCTCCACTGAGACACTACTTCCGTCCGAAACTCAAAAGGAGGGAAGTGGATGTCTCATCAACCCAACATGTTGTCCTCCGTCTGGAGAGCGCCTCAGGAGAATGTCCTGGAGGAAGCGCACATCTTTCTGGAGCGGCACGGCGTTAACTATATTCTTGCCCAGTTCGTCGATCTGCATGGCGGCATCAAGAGCAAAGCGGTGCCGGTGCACTGCCTTAGAGACCTGACCGAGTCCGGCGCAGGCTTTGCCGGTGGCGCCATCCTCGGCTTCGATATGAGCCCGCAGGACCCGGAGTTCATGATGGTGGCGGATCTATCCACACTGGCACTGATGCCCTGGTTGCCGGGTTACGCCTGTATTCGCGGTCACGGCTTTGTCGGCGACAGCCATTATCCGCTGGACCCGCGCAATGTTTTGGCCGCACAGACCGAGCGCCTCAGCCAGCGCGGCCTGCGCCTGATGACCGGTCTGGAGCCGGAGTTCTACCTGCTCAAACGCGACGAGAACGGGGCGGTGGTGCCGTTTGATTCTACCGATACCCTCGATAAGCCCACTTACGACTATCAGGGACTGACCCGCAACGCGCCTTTCCTGGAAGGGTTGTACGACGCCCTTACCGCGATCGGTCTGGAGGTGTATCAGATCGACCATGAGGACGCCAACGGCCAGTTTGAGCTGAACTTCAAGTATGACGAGGCGATGAAATCCGCCGACAACATGCAGTTCTTCAAAATGGCGGCAAAGGAGGTGGCCAACAACCTGGGCGGCATCTGCAGTTTTCTGCCCAAGCTCAGTGCCACCACCACCGGCAACGGCATGCACGTGCACTGCTCGCTGGTGGATGAGAAGGGCGACAACCTGTTCCACGATGAAACCGATAGCAGCGGTATGGGACTGTCGAAAACGGCCTACCAGTTTATCGCCGGGATCATCGAACACGCACCGGCACTCTGTGCGCTGCTCTGCCCCTCGGTGAACTCCTACAAGCGTCTGATTACCGGCGCACCGGGCTGCCCCAGCTGGGCGCCGGTGTTCATTGCCTACGGCGATAACAACCGCTCGGCGATGGTGCGTATCCCTTACGGGCGCATTGAGGTCCGTATCGGCGATAGCAGCATGAACCCCTATCTGGCCCAGGCCGCGATCATTGCCGCGGGTCTGGATGGAATCGACCGTGAGCTGGAGGCGCCCGAAGCCCACTCGGTGAACTTCTACGACCTCAGTGCCAGCGAGATTGCCGAACTGGGCGTGTCGCGCCTGCCCGAGAACCTCAACGACGCGCTGAATGCACTGGAGCAGGACAGTCTGCTGCGCGAGGCGCTGGGAGATCGCCTGACGGCCAGCTTCCTGAAGCTCAAGCGTCAGGAGTGGCATGCCTATCACCGCGCCGTTTCCGAATGGGAAATCAACAACTATCTCACCTTCTACTGATTGATGGGGCTGCATCATGATCAAGATTACTGAAAAACAGGTCGAACAGTTCCGCAAGGATGGCTTTCTGATCGTCGATAAACTGATCGAGCCGGACGCGGCGCAGGCGATCCTCGATCGCTATGAGGGTATCTTTCAGCGTGGCGAATATGAAACCGGCATAAAGCCGGATGAGGTCAACCTGCCCGCCGGCGACCCTCCCTTCACCCACCAGATCTGCAACGCCTGGAAATCGGATCTGGCGGTGGCACGGCACATTTTGTCCGAGGACCTGGGCAAGGCCTGCGCCCAGCTTGGCGGCTGGAACGGTGCGCGCTTGATGATTGATAACCTGCTGTGGAAACCGGTTAACGGTCGGCCCATCGGTTTTCATCAGGACAGCATGTATTCACTCTGGATCGATAAGCCGGCGTTGGTCAGCTGCTGGCTGGCGCTGGATCACACCACCGCGGAAGGGGGCACGCTGGTCTACATCCGGGGCTCGCACAAGTGGGGGGGCGCCAAGCCGATCATGCAGTTCCATGGCCCGGAAGACGACTTGAAAGAGGTGCGTGAGTGGGCTGAAACCCATGACCTTGAGCTGGATCTGGTGCCGATCGAAGTACCGCCGGGTGGTGGTGCCTTTCATGACGGCTGGCTCTGGCACGGCTCCCGTGTTAACCGCGCCGATGTGCCGAGGCGGGCATTGGCCGCGCACTTTTTCCAGTCTGACATTCAGTTCAACCCGGAGCTGATGACCGTCGGTAACGGGCCTATCTACGGCCGCTACAAGAAGTTTGGCTCCAACGAGGTGGATGAAGCCTACTTCCCGATCACCTGGCGCGAGGATGGCTACCGCACACCGGGGTTGGACGAGTATCTGGAAAAAGGGATTGTGTGATGAAGATCGTCGCAATCATGGCCGGTGGCATGGAGGGCGATCTGGAGTCAGGCCGTATCGGCGAGGCGGTCCGTGACAGGGGCGGGGAGCTGCAATGGTTCTACCGCCGTCATGGCGACGCGCTGCCAGAGTCGATCGACGACTATGACGGTTTGATTGTCTTTGGTGGTGAGGTGAGCGTGCATGATCCGGCGCTCAAGCCCTACTTCGATCAGCTGGGCGGGCTGATCCGCCAGTTCCATGAGGCGGGCAAGCCGATTCTCGGCTCCTGCCTCGGCTGTCAGTCAATCGCGTATGCCTTTGGGGCGCAGGTGCGGCCCCAGGGGTTCCTGGAGTACGGCTTTACACCGTTGAGACTGAACGAAGCCGCCAACGGCGACCCGCTGTTGGGCGGGCTTGAGCAGGAGCAGATGCTGTTCGAAATGCACTCCGATACCTTCGACCTGCCGGAACAGGCCACCCTGCTGATGGAGGGCGAGGCGGTTACCCATCAGGCGTTCAGGATTGGCGAGCGTACCTACGCCTTTCAGTGCCATTTCGAGGTAACGCCCGAGATCGTGGGTATCTGGACCCGCCGCGAACTGATCGGCAACCCGGGCCAGGATCAGCAGCAGGTAGCGAACCTGGTGGAGCAGGTGGGACGGGACTTTGAGCGCTATCAGGCACAACAGACTCAATTCGCTCGCACGCTGATGGCGCGCTGGCTCGACCTGATTTGATGCCGTCGCCGGGTGTGTCGCACGCACCTCCGTACGCAGTTAAATCCCAAATGATCATGCGTTCTTGGAAACGACGGTGCTGACGTTGTCATACCCACTTGGTATCTTCTACGTCTGGTATGAACGGTCGTTGTGATCGATCGGGTGTAGATCACGTGTAACATTAGGGTACAGGGGTGCCATGGAAAGGCTTGCAGATGAAATTTGGATAGCTGATGGTGCTCCGGTTCCATTTCTAGGGTTGCCGTTTTCAACCCGGATGACCGTTGTCCGACTGTCAAACGGGGAGCTTTGGGTTCATAGTCCCATTAAGATATCGGAGTCACTCAAAGCTCAAATCGACGATCTCGGGTGCGTGAGGTATCTGATTGCACCCAACCATCTGCATCATTTGTTTCTCTCGGAATGGATAGCTGCCTACCCTGAGGCCCAAGTGTTTGGCACTGACGGGGTTATCAAAAAACGCAATGATATCCGCTTCCATGCGTCTCTCAATAGTGACCAGGACTGGGGCTGGAACGCGGACATTGAAAGCGAGGTATTTACCGGCTCTCCCCTCATGGAGGAGGGCGTGTTTTACCACCCACGTTCCGGCACATTGATTGTCACGGATCTGGTCGAGAATTTTTCCGGCCATGAATTCAGCTATTGGCAACGATGGGTAGCTAAAGCCGTTGGCATTCTGGCACCCAATGGAAAAACGCCTTTGGATTGGCGTTTGAGCTTTGCGTTTGGCAGAAAGGAGGCACGTCAGCATCTCGACAGGATGCTGTCCTGGCAGCCCGACATCCTGGTTATGTCCCACGGTGAAATTATCAAGGAAAACGCGGCTCAGTTTTTGATGAAGTCTTTTAATTGGCTTCTGTAAGTAACGCCTCGCGCATCAGGGCCCCGATAGGAACAGATTACCCAGTGTATGAATATCAGACCTTCCACATCTAACGATATCGAGGCGATCATCGAACTGTTCCATGATTCTGTCCACCAGATAGCCGTGCGCAGTTATAGCCCGGAACAGCTGTCGGTCTGGGCCCCGGAACAACCAGATATTGAGGTATGGCGCTCGCTACTCCACGGATTAGAGACGCTGGTTGCCGAGGTGGACGGGGTTATGGCGGGTTTTATCTCTTTTAGTGCGGGTGGTCATATAGATCTGCTGTATACATCGCCGCGGTTTTCCCGGCGGGGTGTGGCCTCTGCGTTATATGAAGCCGCGGTAAGGCGCCTGCTATCAATCGGGGTGCAGGAACTCTCGACAGAGGCCAGCCTCGAAGCGAGGCCTTTTTTTCAGGCGAAGGGCTTCGGTATTGTTGAAGAGCAGCTCGTGGAGAGACAGGGGGTGCGTTTAAAGCGCTTCGCCATGAGGCGGGTGCTTTAGGTCAGTATAGGGTGTTGAAACAGGGAACCTGACTATGGATATGAAATCACATTTTGAACTGCTGGCCAGTTATAACCAGTGGATGAACAACAAGGTGTATGAGGCGGCGAGCCGTTTGAGCGAGGCCGAGCTTGCCCGGGATCGGGGTGCGTTCTTCAGTTCTATTCTCGGTACCCTGAACCATCTTGTGGTGGGCGATACCCTTTGGCTTAAACGCTTTGCCACGCTTCCGGGGTGTGAAGCGGCGCTGAGGGAGGTTGCTGAACTTCCAGATCCGGAAAGCCTGAACCAGGTTGTCTTTTCAGACCTGGAAGCGCTGCTTGAGCGCAGGGTCTGGCTGGATGAACAGATTGTCCGTTGGATAGGTAGATTGTCTGAGCAAGACCTGACTCAGGTGCTGGGCTACCACAACACGAAAGGTGTTCGTTCCGATAAGCGCCTTTCCAGCCTGCTGCTTCATTTTTTTAATCATCAGACTCACCACAGGGGGCAGGTGTCCACGTTGCTTTCCCAGGCCGGTGTGGACGTGGGGGTGACCGACCTGCTGGCGCTGATTCCCAATGAGCCTCAGCTATAGGCTATCGTTTGAGAAAGCCGTGGACTGTTCTCAGCAGCGGCTCCAGAATCCGATAGGCAGGTATCGCTCGCTTGAGTCTGTTACCTTCCTATCCCTCAATATTATCCGATCAAAGGATACCTATGCTTTCTCGCTGTTTATGGATACTGACACTGTTGTTAGCTCTGCCGGCCAACGCCGCAGCGCTGGATCCGATGCTGGCAGAGAAACCCACCGGTGCACAGGTGGCGCTGCTTGTTCAACCGCTGGACGGTGGCGCTTTGCAGGTATCTCATAATGCGGATCTGCTGCTGCCGCCGGCCAGTACCCAGAAACTGCTGACGGCTCTGGCGGCCGAGCTGACGCTGGGCAAGGAATTTCGTTTTGTAACGGGACTGGAGGCCAACGGGAGCGCCAGCGGTTCGAATTGGCAGGGTGATCTGAAGCTTAGCCTCAGTGGTGCGCCCGACTTTAGCCGCAAACAACTGGGTGAGCTGCTCGATCAACTCAAGGCGCAGGGGATTCAGCGCATCGATGGCGACATACTGCTCGATGGCAGCCGGTTCAGTGGTTATGAACGTGCCCCGGGCTGGCCCTGGGATAATCTGGGCGTGTGCTACAGTGCACCGGCTTCGGCATTCACCATAGAACACAACTGTGTCGCGGCCAGTCTGGATACCAAAGGGCAGTCCCAAACGGCGCGCCTGTTTGTGCCGGGGCATCAGCCGGTCAGCGTTGAGTCCGATGTGGCTTTGGTCAGCCGTGAAGTGAAAGATGACACCCTGTGTGAGCTATTGTTGGATAGAGGCGCTGCCAATCAGTATTGGCTGCATGGCTGCGTGACCGATGAGCGCGAGGTCTGGCCGCTTAACTTCGCCGTTAATGATACGGCGGCTTATCTGGGCGATGTTCTGAAACAGGAGCTGGACAGTCGGGGTATCGCTCTGAGCGGGCAGATCCGCCCACTATACGAAGGCGGAGAAGGGAGCTGGCGGTTGCTGGCGCAGGTGGCCTCTGCGCCGCTGTCTGAGCTGCTGGAGGAGATGCTTCAGGACTCCGACAATCTTTATGCGGATAATCTGCTCAAAACGCTTGGCGCGCAGCAGGGCGGCATCGGCTCTTTCGCCATCGGTGTCAGGTCACTTAAACAGATATTACGGGAGCAAGCCGGCGTCGATCTGGGGTTGTCTGCACTGAAAGATGGCTCAGGCCTGTCTCGGGATAACCTGCTTACAGCCCACCAGTTGGCAGCGGTGCTGGGATATCTGAACGCGCATCCGGATCTGGTCGCCCACCGCGTGCTGCCGGTGGCGGGGGAGAGTGGAACCCTGCGTTATCGCCGAAGCCTCAGGTATGCACCCTTAGCCGGTAAGATTAGGGCCAAAAGCGGCACCGTGAACGGTTCCTCCAATCTGGCCGGTTTTATCGAAGCTGCATCCGGCAAGCGTTATCTGTTTGTGCTGCTGGTCTCCGGCATCGCCCGGGGGGATGAGCCGGCGGAAGCGCGGGAGGCGCTCACCGAGTTTGAGCGAAGCCTGCTTGAAGCTGTATACAATCGGGGATGAGGTGCCGATATGCTGAACAACAATCTGCTGCGAAAACTGGATGTTCAGGATATCGCTATCTTTCTCTCGTTGTTCCAAACTCACAACGCCCGTAAAACGGCGGATGAATTGAGCGTCAGTCCGCCCACCGTGAGCTACTCGCTTAAGCGTTTGCGTGAGAGCCTGGGGGATGAGTTGTTTGTGCGTGAGAGCAGCGGACTGCTGCCTACGGCACGAGCGCTGCATATCGAGCCCTATCTGCGCAATGCGCTGGAAGCGATAAACCGTTCAGCGGAGGGTGTGGCAGAGCTGGATGACCGCGAACTGCCGCTGGAGTTATGCGTACCCGAGGCGTTCGAACTGTTGCTACTGCCCCGGTTGATGAAGGCCGCTCTGGACTGCTCACCGCGCCGTATCCTGCATATGCAGAAGCTGCGTGAGAAGCTGCCCACCGAGGAACTGATGGCGGGCAAGGTGGATCTGCTCTGTGTGCCGGGCCCCGGCGCATACTTCCAGTTGCACCCGGATCTGGAACGTCGTCCTCTGTTTGAGGACCGTTTCGTCTGTATGGCGCGGGGCAACCGGCCACGGCAGGTATCCCTGGATGAGTACTGCGATGCCCTGCATCTGTACCCGTCACCCTGGCAGTCACCACGCAATATGGTCGACCTCTGGCTCGAGCAGCTTGGTCGCACGCGCACAGTCGTGGCCTGGGCCAGTAACTATCAGGCGTGCCTGAATATGCTCGAAGAGTTGCCCTGCATGATGATGCTGCCGGAAAGCCTGCTTGAAACGCTGCGTATTCCCCCGGGCGTGCAGGTAAACCAGCCGCCGTTGGGTTGTCCCAATTTTACTTTTGATATGGTCTGGGCGCCCTCCAATGACAGCCCCCGTCGTCGCTGGTTGCGCGAACAGCTGACGCGGATCTGTGAGTCAGACCCGCGCCTGGGCCATAGCCACTGAGTCTTCAGGCCATGGCCGCCAGCCCTTCCCAGGCGTTGGCCAGCCCGGTGACATTGCTTTCCGGCGACAGATCCAGGCCCTGGGCAATATGTCGGTGAACCTGAGTGATTCCCAGCAGGCCCAGCAGCTGCTCCACGGCGGGTAGCTGATGCTCGTCCTGTTCCTCCACAACTCCGCCCCGGGTGGAGATCAAGAACACATCTTTATCGCGTAGCAGACCACGTGGGCCTTGGGCTGTGAACTCGAAGCTGATACCGGCGCGGGCCAACAGATCGAAGTAAGCCTTCAGCTGCGAGGGGATCCCGGCGTTATAGAGCGGTAACGCGATGACCACTGTATCGGCGTTATCGAACTCGGTGATCAAGTCGCCGGAGAGGCGCCGGTAGGCCAGTTGTTCGGCACTCAGTTGATCGGCATCGAGCCGCAGGGCATCCCACTGCTTCGGGCCCAGGTGGGGTAGCGGGTTGGTAACCAGATCCCGGGTGATGACTCGGGTATCTGGCCGGTTAGCCAGGCGACGTTCGATAAAACGCTCACTGAGCAGGGACGATCGGCTTTGCTCGCCGTTGACGCTGGTTTTGAGATAGAGCAGTTCAGACATGGTGTGTCTCCCAAGTTTGAGTACAAATGCATCTTCAGATTACCCAGTGCCTGCCGGGCCATAATCGGAAAATCCGAACGTGACTTTTAATCTTTAAACCTGATCGGCTCTGACAAACCGCATGCTTTCCATCAATCAATCGAAACAGGGGAGAGCGTGATGGAACGGGTAATGAACACCTCGCTGGGGGCACACCTGATGATGCTGTGTTGGGCTTTGTTGGTCGGAGGATCGTTTCCGCTGGCGGCAACGCTGGATCAGAGCCTGTCTCCGGTATGGCTCACGGCCGTGCGGTTTTTTATCGCAGCGGGGCTGATGCTGCCATGGGTTACGCGTGGTGAGGGCTGGCTACCCCGTACGCGAAAAGCCTGGTTCAGCTACACGTTGCTGGGTAGTTTTCTGGCCGCATTTTTTGGCTCCCAGTTCTGGGCACTCAACCTGACTTCAGCGCTGTCTGTGGCGGCACTGTTTGTAACACTGCCATCACTGGCCTGGATGATGGCCACGCTTGTCCGTATTGAACGCTCAGGTGTAGGCCGTTTATTGGTTCTTATAGTGGGCGCGGCCGGTGCGCTGGGGCTGACGCTCCAGAGTCGGGTGACGGACGGCACCGAGTGGGCGGGCTTTGGCGCCGGGGAGTGGCTGTTTCTGGCAGGGTGTGCCTGTTCTGCGGCCTATTCGGTCTCTTCGCGAGTGTTCGTGCTGCGTGAGTGGCTGCCGGAGAACCCCCTGTTGGCCACGTTCTGGAGCCTGTTGATCGGCGCAGCACTGTTACTGCTATTAACGCCGTTTCAGGCTCAGACCGGTGTACAGTTCTGGCAGTTGCTTGGTGTTGATGATCTCTTGGTGCTCGCACTGCTGGCGCTGTTTGGCAGTTTTATGACCTTCTGGATACTGCAGAGCGCCATGCAGGTATTGATGCCGAGCAGTGTGGCGGCCTACTGCTACCTGACGCCTCTGGTTTCCCTGGCGCTGGTCCTGCATGAGGGGAGCGTTCAGCCCGGCCTGTTAACCTGGGCCAGCCTGGGGTTACTGCTGTTCACTGTGGGTTGCCTGATTGGCTCTGAGCGCGGCAGCCCGGCGGGTTGAACCGGTACCTGTCGCGGCTGGCCAGAAGATGCATTCATTTTATTGAAGGAATGTCGTCAGATTACTGTCTTTAAACCTCAACCGAAGTGACATTTTAAGTGACCGGGCCGGTCATATAACTTGTATAGACTTCTTCCAAATTCACTAGGGAAATGGGATGGACTCCCCCTCCTATGGCATTTATGTGCCAGATTGGTAGTTGACTCAACCAATCGTAAAGAAGGAGCCCATCATGGAAATTATGCGTATTGGTCTCGACTTGGCCAAGAATGTTTTCGAAGTCTATGGGGTTGATGAGCAGGAGCGACCGGCTCTGCGTAAGACGCTCAAGCGCAGCCAGGTAATGAAGTTCTTCGCCCAGCTTAATCTTTGCATTGTTGGTATTGAAAGCTGCGGTAGTGCCCATCACTGGGCCCGAAAGCTCCGCAGCTTTGGCCATGAAGTCCGGATGATGGCCCCTCAGTTCGTGGCGCCATACCGAAAGAGCGATA
>NZ_AUAZ01000015.1 GCF_000428985.1 Marinobacterium litorale DSM 23545
GCTTGGAGTCGGCGAGGGCAGCCTGAAGGCATCCTGTTCCATTCCGATCAAGGATGTCAGTACACGAGCCTGAAGTTCCGCCAACGGCTTTGGCGCTACCGCATGGAGCAAAGCATGAGCCGTCGTGGAAATTGCTGGGACAACTCGCCGATGGAGAGGCTGTTCCGCAGCCTGAAAACGGAATGGGTGCCAGAAACCGGTTACTCCTCGCTACTGGTCGCCAAAATGGATATTGGTCGGTACCTGATGGATTACTACAACCGCCAGCGGCCACATCGTGCCAATGGCGGCATCAGTCCACTGGCGGCGGAAGAAAAACTTAAAACCGTGTCCGGGATTAGTTGACCACTACAGCTCGGCTGCACTGAAGGGGGAGGGGGTGCGGTTAGCTCGATGGGCGGTTTTTTATTGAGAAGCGGTTCTGATCTAAAGGTCGGGTGTTGGCCCGAAGCATCTGTTTAGAGCATTCTAATAAATCTGGATAGCGGCCATTTCTTTTGGCATATCAGACTAAACTATGGTGCCTATACCGACTCAAATAGGCTTATCGCCACCCTTCGCCTTTGCAACGTTATCGGTACGGAATGTCTATAGGACTTAGTCGATTCACTTTTTAGCATGCCCCCTCTTGAACAACGTGCTAGGTTCGTCTACCAAGATAAACGAAAAAACACTTACAATACGTTTTTTGAAAAGTAGGTAACGCTTGAAACTTAGTAACCGTTTAAAACTAGTCGAGAAAATGGTCGAACCTAACTATGCGCACATCTGGGACTGTTGCTGCGACCATGGTTTTTTAGGGGCTTCTTTATTATCAAAGAAAACCAAAGCGACTGTTCATTTTGTTGATATTGTGCCGGATCTAATCGATGAAATAGAAACCAAATTGAAACGTTTCTTTTCTGGTTCAGCATGGGAAGCCCACTGCTTAGATGTATCCCTGCTTCCGCTGCAGCGTTATGATGGCAATCATTTAGTTATAATTGCAGGAGTTGGGGGGGGATTTAACCGCCAAATTTGTTAAGGCAATTTGCAAAAGAAACCCAGAATTAAACATCGATTTTTTATTATGCCCAGTTCATCACCAATTTTATTTACGACAAAAAATAATAGATCTTAATTTAGGATTGAAGGATGAAGCATTAATAAAAGAAAATAATCGCTTCTATGAAGTTATTTTGGTTTCATCTGATGTTAAAAATAATAAAATTATCACAGAAATCGGAAGTAAAATTTGGAATTTCGAATCGGCTCAAGAGTACTTAAATAAAACTTTAGAGCACTATCAAAGAGTGCAGCAAGGACAAAAAAATGATGTGCAATATATCATTGATGCCTACAAAAAGGTCGAAATTCGACTGATTAAACCTGATGAATTAATATCTGGGTCAGAGTAATACTTCTCGAACCTAACTTTTTATAGAAATATTCCATCTTACGAATCGTTTAAAATGGACAGGAGCAATAAAAAATAGAGTAAAAATCCAGAGGGTGTTCATAGTTATGTGCTACCCGAAGAAACAGCCATTCTCATCGGCATTCACGATAGCAAAGAATTCCTCGATGGATTGTGACTCAGGTTCTGGCGTGTACGAATGCCACTTCAGATCGCTACGCATCCAGTAGATTTTCCAGCGCTGCGCTTTCTTCACGTAGGTAGCTTTTGCTACCGGTGATTCAATGATTGCTGACGGTTCCCGAAAATGAGGGCGGATCTCGACAATTTGCACGCTTTGGCCAGACACCCGAACGTCTATATCTAACTTGGGTCGGATATCGACTGGCGGCCTCCGATTTTCCAAAAACTCTGACGCGGCCCGCTCAATTTTCTTTGATTCAAACTCACCGAATGCCATCTGGATTATCCATGGGAATGCTCACATAACGTTGAAGTTATAAACCAGCTGCGATTAACTTCACCTAAATCCTAAAAAATTTGTCGTTTTCGGAAAGTTCAAGAATAGTAGATTCCTTTTTAAATATATCAAACCTTGAGTCAGCTAGTTTGTCGCTTAAAAGCGCTACAACGTATTGTCCATTCAAACTATCAGCCTGTTTAAAAATATCAAAAACTTGATTAACATCTACATCCTCGATACTATCATGAACCACAAAAGAGGGACGCTTAATATGAGTCGAGGTTACAAATTTAATGTAAGCAAGGTCGAATGCGCTTAACTCTCCTTTCTTTTTTCCTCCGGTTGGGTTTGGCGAAATATTAGCTATATCAAACCTGCATTTCTCAGTATCTAGATCAAACTCTAAATCGAAAATATACCTGTCGCCATAAAAATATTTGCTAAGTTCTCCAAAGTACTCATTAAATATTTCTACATTACTATCAAGGTCTTCGGTATTTTTCGATATTTCTTGAACAACCTTAAGTTTGCTATCTTCAAGTGATTGAATTTCGGCATTCGCATCTTCAATTTTATCCAGCAATGCCGATATGCCAGCAATCTTCTCCTTAATCTTCGTCAAGTCGTTGTACAGTATTCCAATAGACTTAAGCGTGTCTGGCTGCTTTATGTGTTTAAAAATTCCAGACTCAATCCTATGGAGAGAATCAATCTCGCTCCTTAACCTTTCTTCCTCTTCCTGGTATCTCGACATATCGTTTTCCAGGAGGTTCAATTTATTAGAGATGACTTTGTTGTGAAACACTACAAGATCTTCAAATGAACGCTTTAATCCATCGCTGATAGCGACTCCTGCCTCAGCGTAAATAGTCGCCAGCTCTTTACCATCGACACTAGTCGCACTTTCTCTGACCTTAACAACAGACTTATTCAGGTAGTTTAATCGGGTTTTGATCTTTGAATAGCTAATAGTCAGATCAGATATTTGATTTTGAATGCCCACCAGTTCTTTTACGCTCGAGTCTTGACTCCCTGAAAAATCGAACTCGTTAATCTTCTTTTGAATCTCGTCTTCTTCAACCTTTAATGGCGCAATCATTCTTTGTAATGCGCTTTCTCTATATGGGTTCCTATAAGCAGCTAAATGTTTTTTCTTGGTTCTAATTCTATTATTCAAGCTGGCCTTTTCCTTCAATAGATCCAAGCCAGAAAAACCGAATAGAAATAGATACATCTGGTCATAAATATCAGGCTTCGTATTGCCATGCAGAAACCTTGTAGTGTTCTGCATCTTATCATTAGTGTTTCTTATAAATTTATGAGAAATGTTTCTTATCGAAGGCTTATCATCTGTTTGACCAAAAATTTGTTTAGCCACAAGGTCTATATAATCACTCTTTTCACAAATTCTAGAGTCAATATAATAAATTGACGTTTTTGGATCAGTTGTTAACGTTCTGGCTATCTTATGACTTTTCTGATCGAAACCTTCAAATTCAAGCTCAACGCATATCGTGTTATCGTTTATCAAGCTAAACACAACCGGGATTGGTTTGCCGAATTCGGCTTCGGTATAAATATCCTCACCTGAAGACAGAAACAAATAGTCTAGTAATCTTGAAGGTGTAGACTTCCCAACACTATTACCCGTCCCTCCTGAAATAGAGGCCGAATTCAAGATTAAGTTCAACCCCTTTTTAAATGGCACTAATCTAATTAGCTCGCCATTTTTATAGACAGACAGCCTAACTAACCTCATACGTAATATTTCCTTTTTCGCTCAGACGAATAGCCCCAGCGACAAATAGCCAATCCAGTGTATATACAAAAACGTCATAGGACGCGTAAAACTCCGCCCTAACATCTTCAAACAAATTCTCTATCTCAATTTCTGTATAGTCATGTTCGGCCATCCTGTTTAGAATAAAGGCGCCGATATTTATAGGATTTAGTTTTGGGTCGGAGTCAATTGTGATCATTTGGGTTTTCCAAAACTATACATTCGATAATACTATAACTTGTTATCAAACTTACGCCGTAATCAATATCTTCTTCAAAGTAGCCATTTTTCAAATCTGATGAATTTTTAACGAACCTTTTAGTCAACAAAATCACTTCATCCACGACTTGGTCAGAATTAGATTTAAGTTTTTCCAAATCAAAGGGCTTAATGTTTATTGAGTATTTCTCCAATGCTCGATTATAGAAGATTTTCATTTGCCTTTTTAATTTTGTACTGCCATTTAGAATGGTCTGGTTCAATGCTTCAATTGATTCATCAATTAGCAAAGATGATTGTATATACTCTTCTATAATCCATTTATGGCTTGTTAGATCGTTGAAGTCGACCTTCACATCTATTTCAGCTGGGTCTCTATCTAAATTTATATCTGATTGATCACTTGTCGCTATAATTTCAATCAGCTTTCCTAAGATTGAGGGGCGAGCAGACCCGCTTTCATCGAAAATCGTAACAGGCCCATGATTGTCATTAAACGTTACGCCTTTTGACATTCCTTTAGCCTCTATTGTCAATGTTTACTGGGCCAGAATTTTCCTGAAAGTACTGTGACTTTTCGCCCTGACTAACCTTGTTCTCATTTCTCGTATTTGCCTGAAGGTTCGTGACTTCAATCTGCAAATTCTTTACCTTCTCTTCAGCCTTAGACCTGCCCAAATATTGAACAATTGCAATTATTGCAGCCACGAAAGAGAGCAAATATCCAATTATTCCGACAATTGGATTTGATAGAAATGAAGAAATTAGGTTCATACTTTCTATTCCTATTTCGTAGCCGACACTCTACGGTCGACTTGGTTTATAACGCTAAAACTTTGCGGCAATTTTGGAACCGCGAAGCGGTGGAAAAATTGTCCGACAACAGTGCCTTGTTATATTTTTACTTCAGAACAAGGTACTATCACTGGGCCTTCCTTGTTAAAAAACTCTACTGTAGCACCACTTTTTTCAAAAAACTCTTTTGCGCTGGCATAAGACTTAATATCGAGTCCTTTTGGAATGAAAACTGATAACGGTTTCATTTCGTCTAGAGATAGCGACAGAAGCTCTTCTCGTGAATCTGGAAATGCTCCAACAATTTGAGAAAAGGACACTATGTCAATTAAAAGCATGCTACCTTCGACTTCACAACGTTCTGGGCACGGCCGTATATTTCTATAGAGATAGCTTTTCTCATTATTGCCCATTTTCTCGCGGTTTTCTTGAATAACGTTACTCAAGAAAGCGCCCGCAGACCCCGTTCCCGGCGAAGGAATGGTATGAATTTCTAGGCCAAATTCATCCCCCTTCTCTATGATCTGAGTTTGTATGTAAAAATCTTCGTCCAGGAAATATATATCCGGAACGCTGCAATATGTTATTGGAATCTTACCCTGCGCTCCATTTGATTCGACAGTTAGCGATAGAACACAGTCTTCGAGAATATCCTTTAGCGCGTTAACAATCGTGTCTTTTTTGCACGACAGAGAGAATGCAAAAATATTAATAGTGTTAATTTCTTTATATTTCCTGCCGTTCCAGCCTAGATTGTTATAGAAAGTACTCCTTACAACGTCTTTCAAATTCGTAGCATTTAGGGTTTTCTTTACTTCAATTGCAGATATAGTGCTGCCAGGATTAATCACTACAAATTCGTCACACCGATACACCACACTTCTATCGGAATCATCGTAAACAAGGACATCAATTTGCTTGCCGTGCTTGTCTCTCGATGAGTCGTAAACAAAACCAGTGCCAATTTTATTATTAGTTGGAGCAAATTCTCTCAGCGTATTTCTAATCAAATTTTCATAAAAACTTCCAACTGTTGGAGCATGCTTGATAACGTTTTCGAACCACTGAGTTTCTGATTTTATCTTCCGATGAAATCGATCAGCCAGAAAGTTCTCTTCATTCCAGTATAGCTTTTCTAGGAGGCCAGTATTTTTGTCATTCAACAATGATACATCTGCCAGAAGGTTGCTGGAGGTCAACAATTTCTTGCTCTTCCTTAGGGCGCTTCTTCAATTGTACCTCCTAGAAATATAACGCCAAAAGAACCCGCGCCTATGGCGTCGGGTTGCTTGCCTTGTTAGCTGCTGCCGACTGGTTAGGACTCTTAAGATTTACCACCTGTTCACCAAGTATGGACAAAAGCTGGTTTCTATCTTTTACCTTCTCGGCTCGGATGATTACTAATTTATCCCAGCCCACAGTGCCTTCAAATATCTCTTCGCCTAGTTTTTTGTCTATTTCTCGTAGGTCAGCATCAAGTTTGGTTAGCAGAATCGGAGTAAGTTTTGGTCAATAGCTGCTGAGCGTTTGCTGTCTCTTGCTCTTGCGCAGCTTTAGCGGTAACCACGGCTGACTTTGCAGATATATACTCAACCCCTTTGTAGGCGCTCGCTACGATGCCTGCAATCAAGGTGAGAACGATCAGTAATTTTTCAACAACTTCAATTTTTTCTTTCATATCTTCCAAATTTGAACGGTGATGAACTTATGCAGCTAACATTATAATACTGCGCATGCGCGTATTTGCTCTCTGTCGAATACTCGGAGAGCTGTTATAACTATCTGAAGAGAAAGGATAAATCGAGATATCACAGCCATTCTCTTCCGGTGAAAACGAGCATGCGCGTTTTGCTGCGTTGCCGTGCACAGTATCCCGCAACGGCCAGTCCATACTCCCTTGATATTGGACGATTTTGCCGCGTGTTACCAGTCACAAATGAGCATGGCTAAGGGATAAATCAAGCACCCAGAGCTCACGCCCGTCAATACACTGTATGTACAGGCGGAAATTCAGATCAGCTTTTCCGTGTAATCGCCTAGTACAAACACCAAAGGCCGGCACCACTGATAAGAATCAGCAGCCCAGCCTTTGGATGTGGGTGGTTTGTGTGTTGTGGCTTAGTGGCCCATTCGGCGGATTGCCTGGGGGGTGAAGTCTTTGTAGGCGAAGCGTTCGCCGAAGTCGTAGCCGTCGCCTTCTTCATTGGTCAGGCCGGTGGCCAGGTAGCGGCCGGACTGGAGGTCGTAGAGGGTTTCGGCGGCGACCCAGGTGACCTGGGCGTCGCGGTAGGGCAGGGCGTGGGCTTCGGCCACGCGCCAGAGGTCGCCGCGGCCGTCGTAGTGGTCGGCGATGGCGATCTGCCAGCTGTCTTCATCCACGTAGAACACGCGCTTACTGTAGATATGGCGTTCGCCCTCTTTCAGCGTGGCTTCCACTTCCCAGACCCGGTGCAGTTCGTAGCGGGTGTGTTCCGGGTTCAGGTGGCCTTTGGCCAGGATCTGGTCGTAGGTCAGGTCACGGCTGGCCAGGGGGAAGCTGTTATAGGGGATGTAGAGTTCGCGCTTGCCCACCAGTTTCCAGTCGTAGCGGTCCGGTGCGCCGTTGAACATATCCAGGTTATCAGCGGTGCGCAGGCCGTCGGAGGCGGTGCCCGGTGCATCATAGGCGATCTGCGGGGCGCGACGTACACGGCGCTGGCCGGTGTTGTAGGTCCAGGCCTGACGGGGCTGGGAGACCTGGTTCAGTGTTTCATGAATCAGCAGCACATCGCCGGTGAGTCGGGCCGGGGCGAGAACACGCTGGAGGAAGAAGGCCAGCATATTGGCGGTCTGGTTGGCGTCCGGGTCGTCGCTCAGGTGTTCGGGCCAGCTTAACTTCTCTTCGATCTTCACCGGTGTGAAGTCGCCGTTGGCCTGCACCGGCACCTGCACGTAGGTGCGCTCAAGGGAGCCGCCGCGATAGCGGGTGATATGGTTCCAGATTACCTCCAGCCCGTTTTGCGGAATCGGGAAGGCCATCGCTTCGCGGAAGATGGTCAGGCCGTTGCCGCCGTCGTTCAGCTCTGTGTGCCGGGCGTTCCACTGTGCCACGTCATAGATGGAGTCGGGCAGGGCATGGGTCCGGTGGCTGGGGTACACGGGCATCCGGAAGCTGTCCGGGTAGCGCTTGAACATCGCTATCTGGCCGGGGCTCAGTTTGTCGGCGTACTGGTCCAGGTTCTCGGCGGTAATCGTGAACAGGGGCTGCTCACCGGCAAAGGGATCGGCGTAGCGGTCCTGGGTGGAGGGCAGGCCACCCTCCCAGGTCGGGATGGTGCCATCGCTGTTACCGGCTCGCTCGGCGCCGGTTGGGGTCAGTTGATTACCCAGCGCGGCGGCTTCCTGCTCGGAGACAGCGGCCCAGCTGTTGGCACCGGCCAGAGCCAGCGGCAGCACCATGAGCCGGAGCGATGCCTTCATATGATCCAGGGTGGAGGCTGTTTTCATTATTGTATCTCCCATTTGATGATTAGAAGGACACGGACGTGCTGAGGGTGAAGTAGTCGCGATCTTCCAGCGCGTTATAGTCCCCGCCCAGGAAGCTGGTGTAGCCAACCTCAAACTGGTACTGGTTCAGGTAGTCGGCGGTTAGCGTCAGGCCGATCGCTTTTTCGCCTTCCCGGAACGCCGCGCCCGGTTCCGGGCCGTAGCCTTTCAGGCCGTGCTTGATGCTGAGCTGGGGCTTGAGATTGACCCCTGACAGCACGTTGGGGTAGGTGAGGGCCGCACGGGCCACATAACCGAAGGAGTCCTGGGTGACAAAGCCGTCGTCGTCACCGGCGCTGTATCCCCAGGCACCGGCGCGGCCATATTTGATCGCGTTTTTACCCTCATCCAGGCCATGAACATGGGTCCAGCCCAGTTCGCCCACCAGTGCCAGGCGGCTGGCACCGAATACCCGGTCGTAGAATTTGACGAAGCTGGTCTGGAACTGGCTCACATCGTATTGATCGTACCCGGAGACCACGCCACCGGGGCCGGCTGATGCCACCCGCTGATCGGCGCTGGTGTTACCGCTGCCACCGGAGAACTGCTGAAGAATGGCGGAGACCAGCAGCGGGCCGTTAACCTGGATCGGTTGATCGTGTTTGAACGAGAACTCGCCCGACCAGGCCACATCACCCAGGTTGGTGTTGAAGCTCAGGCCCAGCATCTCGATCTGTTCCGGGTACTCGGTAAAGTAGGTGCTCTGGAATACGGCAGCGGTGCCCGCTGCGGTAGCCGCGGATTGGGCGGCGGATTGCGCAGCCATCATCTCGGCAGCGGTGGGCGCGGCCGGGTTGGCCGCATTGTTGAGTATGTACTGCTGAGCGGCGTTATTGGCAATGGCGCCCAGATCGGCGGCGGAGACCGGGGTGTTTACACCGCTGGAGATCGGCAGGCGGCTGTTATAACGGGCGAAGTAGAGTCCGAACTCGGTAAAGTTAAGGGACTCGGCAAAGTAGCGCAGCGCCACACCAAACTGTCCTTTGTCATCCGCCGGGCGGTAGCCGTCACTGTTTCTGTACACCACCGGGTCGAAGCCCAATGTGGCGCCGGTGAGGGCGCTGTTGAAGTATTGCTGATCGGTCAGTGCCAGGGGCACGCGGATGCCGTTACAGCCCTGGGCGGCAAAATCGTTGCTGGAGAAGTAGGTGCCGCAACCGTCGATGGCGGTGGCTTCCCATTCCAGCTGGTAGAAGGCTTCCATGCTCAGGTTGCCGGAGAGGCCGACGGAGGCGAACAGCTGGTTGCTGGGTAGCAGTGCGTCTTTCACTTCGGCCCCGGGGCGGCGGATTGCGCTCACGTCGATGGCGTTGATGCTGTTCAGGCCGCCCTGAATAAAGGCGCTTTCGCCCCAGTTGACCACCTGACGGCCCAGGCGCAGATCCAGTGGGTACTGGCCTTCGCTGCCGAGATCAAAACCGGCATACACATAGGCATCAAGCAGCTCGGCGCCGGAGAACTGTGCGTAATCGTTGAAATCGCTGTCGTTCAGTTCGCTGTCGGGCTCATAGCCGTTCAGCGTATTACCGTGGGGTTTATCGTCGTTTTCCAGAGCATCATCAAACCAGTATTTGCCGCGCAGGAAGAGACCGTGGTTGTTACGGCTCAGCTGGAGTTCATGAACGCCCTTGAGCGTTCGGGAGAAGGCATCGCCCCGTTCGAAGTTGAGGTCGCCATCATCGTAACTGCCCGACCCGGCGCTGGTTCCGCCGTTGGGGGCGGAGATCAGATCGGAGTCCTGTTTCTCGGCACGCCAGCTGGCGCCGAGGCTGATCTGTGAGTCGAACCGCCCCTCGTATTCTCCCAGGCTGAAGTCCAGCGCGAGTGCGTTCGGGGCGTAGACACCGCTGACCACTAATGCCAGCGCAGCAGGACGAAATAGAGCGGGGGCGCAGAGCTTGCCAGGCAGAGAGCCGTATTTCATTTCCATATCGTTCACCAGAGGATGTTATTTTTATATATCTCTGAGGTATAAGCGGGTGGCGTATTTAACCTTCTGAATTAGCGTCGTTTTTGAAAGGTTGCCGGTCCGTTTACCTCCCTCATTGCGACCTATCTTCAAATGCAGACACTATTTTCTCAATGACATTCCAGCGCAGTTTGACTGACAAAAGCGTTCCCTTTGACGTAAATTGAAAGCAAATAACCACAATAAAGAGGATGCAGGAGAGGATGAATCGTACCGTTACCGTACCCACCGGTTATGTCAAAAACCTGCTGCAGCAGGCGCGGATACAGGGCTTTGATGTTGATGAACTGCTGCAGATGGTTGGCATCGACGCCGCTGAGATCGAGAATCAGACCGAGTTCAGTGCCGAACGATTTGGAGCCCTGTACCAGCGCCTGATGTATATCGCTCAGGATGAGTACTTCGGCATGCTCAGCGGCGGTAAGGTGCCTAACGGGACTTTTCGCATGATGTGCCACGCCATTATTCATTGTCCCACTCTGGAGCGTGCGATCTATCGGGCCAGTGCCTTTCATGAGATCTGTCGCGGCGCGCAGATCAAACCGGTGCTGGTGCGCAAGGGGCGCTACGCCAAGATCACTTTTGCCGCCACCGACTGCGCGGATTTTGATTTTGCCGAGTTTCTGGCCAATGAGCCGCCGGAACGGATACGTACATCACTCTCCATGTGGCACCACTTTATCAGCTGGTTACTGGGCGCACGGGTTCAGCTAAAGGCCGCTTACTTCACCTTCCCTGAGCCCGATGATATCGAGATCTATCACCAGCTGTTCCAGTCCGAGCTGAAGTTTGAGCAGCATGAAAACGCTTTTGTGTTTCCTGCGCGCTATCTGGATCTGCCGCTGGTGCAGACGACCGAGACGCTGCGTAACTTCCTGAAAACCGCGCCCTATCAGCTGATCGCCATGGTGAATGATGATCCATCACTGAAATCTCGGGTGGTGGCGTTGATCGGCAAGGATTTCAGCCGCGAGTTACCCGGCGCGGAGGAGGTGGCCGGTGCGCTGAACCTGTCGGTCTCCACGCTGAGACGGCGTTTGCTGGATGAGGGCACCTCGTTTCAGGCGATTAAGGATGAGTGTCGTAAAGCCGCGGCACTGCACTATATGAGCTCGCCCCAGCTGTCGATCAATGATGTGGCGGAGCTGATGGGGTTTGATGAGCCCTCCGCCTTTTTCCGTTCATTCAAACGCTGGACCGGTATGACGCCGGGTGAATATCGCAAAAGCGAGGCGTTTCAACGGCATCTGATGCATGAATAGCGCTGTTGATGGCGGCGATGAACAAAAATGTCAGTGGATACGCGTCGATATGCCATTGTAGAAACCACCGCCAGTGACGATCCTGAATAGTAGATAAAAATAAGAGTCAGGAGCTTTGCCAATCATGCTTAATTACCGCTTTCCGCGCGATGAAGCGCTCTTTCTGTTGCAGGATGTCATTGCCCTGCCTGCGCTGGATGAGGTCGGCTCCGAGATGGTCGGCGCGATCATGGATGAAGCCGCGCGTTTTGGTGAAACCTGTATCGCTCCGGCGAATATCACCGGTGATCAGCAGCCCGCTACCCTGACGGAATCCGGCGTTGAAGAGACGCCGGGGTTCGCCGACATCTATCGACAGTTTCAGGAGGCGGGCTGGCCTTCACTGGCCGGCGACCCCGAGTATGGCGGTCAGGGGTTACCCAACCTGTTATCCACGGCCACCAGCGAGATCTGGCAGTCGGCCAATCTGGCCTGGGCACTCTGTCCGCTGCTGACCCAGGGGGCGATTGATGCGCTTTCCCACCACGGCAGCGAGGCCTTGCGCACCACCTGGCTGGCCAAGCTGATCAGCGGTGAGTGGACGGCCACCATGAACCTGACCGAGCCGGATGCCGGTACCGATCTGGCCGCGCTGAAAACCCGTGCTGTGCCGGAAGGGGATCACTACCGCATCAGCGGTCAAAAGATTTTTATCACCTGGGGTGATCACCGGATGGCTGACAATATCGTGCATCTGGTGCTCGCCCGGCTGCCGGATGCACCGGCCGGTGTGAAGGGGATCTCTCTGTTTCTGGTGCCCAAGTTTCTGCTGGATGAGCAGGGTGCGCCGTCACAGCGTAATGATGTGAAAGTGGTGGCGCTGGAGCACAAGCTCGGTATCCACGGCAGCCCCACCTGTGCAATGAGTTATGGCGACGACGGCGGTGCGATCGGTTATCTGGTGGGTGAGCCCCATCAGGGCCTGGCCTGCATGTTCACAATGATGAATGCCGCTCGCCAGGCGGTGGGTGTACAGGGCCTTGCGCTCTCTGAACGGGCCTATCAGGCTGCCCGGGGCTACGCCCGGGAGCGGGTGCAGGGCACGCTGCGTGATGGCAGCCGGGTCACCATTGTTCACCACCCCGATGTGCGCCGCATGCTGCTGCAGATGAAAGCCGCCTGTGAAGCGATGCGAGCCTTTGCCTACGAGGCTTCAGCGGAGGTGGACCGGGCCCGGGCTGCCACCGACGATAAAGAAAAGGCGGCGCGTGAAAAGCGCGTGGCTCTCTATACTCCGCTGGTCAAGGGGTGGATGACCGAGCTGGCTCAGGAGGTCTGCTCCCTGTCCGTGCAGGTGCATGGGGGCATGGGGTATATCGAAGAGACTGGCGTCGCCCAGCTCTATCGGGATGCGCGGATTCTGCCAATCTACGAGGGCACCACCGGTGTTCAGGCGCTGGACCTGATCGGGCGCAAGATCGCTGCCGATGGTGGTGAGGCCTTGAACGCGCTGTTCGGCGATATCGAGCGCAGTCTTAATGACTGTGGTGATGCACCGGAAGTGCTGCGCACCGGGCTGTCGGATGCGCTGCACGCGCTAGAGGACACGGTTCAGGTATTAATGACCCCCAACCCAGAAGACCCTCAAGCCGCGGCCGGTGGCAGTGTCAGTCTGCTGATGGCGCTGGGCTATTTGTGCGGTGGCTGGATGCTGCTTCGGTCGGCTCATCAGGCGGCTCAGCCTGAGGAGACCACCCCCTTCCTGCAGATGCGCCAACAGGTGGCGACGGCCTATGCCGAGCAACTGCTGGTGCGTTGTAACGCACTGGCGCAGTCGGCCCGTGCCGGAGCCAAGACGCTGATGCAGGTCGACGAAGCACAGTTTTAAGGGTTGTCACCGCTATACCCGTCCAATAATGCTAACAATGCGGGCTTTCCATGCTTAAACAATTAGTCACTCTCTCCTTGTTAACCCTTGGGCTCTGTACGCCTGCCTGGGCGCAGACCTACGACCGGCTTGATCAGCCTGCCATCGAGTCCAGCGATTCGATCAATGGGCTGCTGCTGGATATTGTGAACCCTCCCGGTTCCGATCGGCTGGTCGCAGTGGGGGAGCAGGGTGTGATCCTGTTCTCGGATGACGGTGGCGGTCACTGGGAGCAGGCGGGCGTACCCGCGTCGGTGTTGCTAACCGCCGTTGATTTTGTGGATAGCCAGCACGGCTGGGCGGTGGGGCATGATGGCACCATCCTGCACTCGGTGGACGGCGGCGCCAGTTGGCAGGCGCAGGTTGGCGGTTTGTCGCTGACCGAGTTGCAGCGTGATGCACTGGAGGCGCTGGTTGAGAACCCGCCCGAGGGGATCTCGCCGGAGCAGCTGGATAACTGGCTGTATGCCCTGGATGACGTAACCTTCGCCCTGGAAGAGGGTGCCATGCCGGCGTTGCTCGATGTGCGTTTTATCAATGCCCGTCAGGGGTTCGTGCTGGGTGGTTATGGTGCGCTGTTCCGGACCGATGACGGCGGGATCAGCTGGCGCAGTATCGGGCACCTGCTACCCAATCCGGACCGCCTGCATCTCAATGCGCTGTTGCCAACCCGCTCCGGGCGCCTGCTGATCGCCGGTGAGGCGGGGCTGCTTATCTACAGCGATGACCGGGGCCGCAGCTGGCAAAGTGCCGACTCTCCATATAGCGGTTCGTTCTTCGCTCTCCATGAGTCTGACCAAATCTACCTGATGGGCCTCCGGGGCCATCTTTACAGCTCTGCCAGTGGACTGGACTGGCAGCTGGAGCCGCTACCTACGGATGCGACCCTGAGTGCAGCCGCCTCTGGCCCGCAGCAGGTGATTCTGCTGGGGCAGGGCGGGGCGTTGCTGATTAACGAGGGGCAGGGGTTTCAACCGGTGAAGGGATCACGCCGTGGCTCCTTCAGTGCCGGGCTGGTTCGGGACGGCACGCTGTGGCTGGTGGGTGAGGGCGGTGTGACCGCGCTGGACCTGGCTGAGCTTAAGCAGGAGGGGCGCTCATGAGCCGACTGGATAACCTGCTGCTGGCGCCGATCCGCTTCTGTGAGCGATGGCTGGAATATCTGCTGTTTGGGTATCGCTTACCGGTCGCTTTGGCATTTCTGCTGATCACCCTGTTTCTGGGTGTCCAGGCCGCGCAGATTCGCCCGGATGCCAGCTTCGTCAAGATGATCCCCACCGATCATCCCTGGGTCGCCAACTACCTGGAGCACCGGGATGATCTGGCCGGGCTTGGTAACAGTATTCGCGTGGTGGTGGCTCCGACCGACGGCGATATTTTTCAACCGGAGTTTCAGCAGACGCTCAAGGCGATCACGGACGAGCTGTTTTATATCAAGGGGGTAGACCGCTCGGCGGTGCGCTCCATCTGGACGCCCAACGTGCGCTGGACCGAGGTGACCGAAGAGGGTTTTGTGGGCGGCCCAGTGATTCCCCGCGATTACGACGGTTCCGCTGCGGCTATGGAGCGACTGCGCCTTAATATTCTGCGCTCCGGTCAGGTGGGCCGCCTTGTGGCCAATGACTTCGGCTCGGCACTGATCGAGGTGCCGCTGTTCGATACCGACCCGGAAACCGGCGACAAACTGAATTACCAGCGTTTTTCCGAGCAGCTGGAAACCCTGATCCGGGATAAGTACAGCTCTGATCAGGTGCAGATCCATATCACCGGTTTTGCCAAGGTGGTGGGCGATCTGATTCAGGGGGCGGTGCAGGTGGCGCTGTTTTTCGGCGTGGCGATTCTGGTCACGCTGGTGCTGCTCTACCTCTATTCACACAGTTTGAGTGGTACGTTGATTCCGCTGCTCTGTTCGCTGGTGGCGGTGGTCTGGCAGTTGGGGCTGCTGCACTGGCTGGGCTATGGGCTCGATCCCTATTCTATGCTGGTGCCGTTTCTGGTGTTCGCCATCGCGGTCAGCCACGGGGTTCAGGTGATCAATACGGTGCGCCTGGAGGCCGCCGGCGGTGCCTGCAAACTGACGGCGGCACGGCTGGCGTTCAGAACCATCTTTATTGCCGGGCTCACCGCTCTGATATCAGACGGCCTGGGGTTCCTCACCCTGATGGTGATCGATATCCAGGTGATTCAGGATCTGGCTGTAGCGGCAGCGCTCGGTGTGATGGTGATCGTGGCCACCAATCTGTTGCTGCTGCCGGTACTGATCTCCTGGACCGGTATCGGTCAACGGGCGATCAACAAGGTGCGCCATGGCCGCGAGCCCAGTCTTTTGATCTGGAAAGCACTGACCCGCTTTGCCCGGCCTCGTGGCGCGATGATCGCGGTCGCCGTGGCGCTGGGTCTGGCTCTGATTGGCTTTCAGGGTAGTCGGGCGTTGCAGGTGGGGGATCTGGGCGCCGGTGCGCCGGAGTTGAGAGCAGACTCCCGCTACAACCTGGATAACGCCTACATCACCAGCCACTATGCCAACTCCAGCGATGTATTCGTGGTGATGGTGAAAACGGCGGCGGAGCAGTGCTCCAGCTTCCAGACATTGCAGATGGTGGACCGCTTTCAGTTCTACCTGGGTAACCTGCCGGGCGTGCAAAGCAGTGTGTCGCTGGTGGATGTGGCGGAGCGGGTCACGGCGGGGCTTAATGAGGGGAACCTTAAATGGCGCAGCCTGAGCCGCAACCAGTATGTGATCAACTCCTCCCTGCGCCAGGTGCCCCAGGGCTTGATGAACGGTGACTGTTCGCTGCTGCCGGTGATTGTCTTTCTGGAGGATCATCGGGCGGAAACCCTGGCGACGCTGACCGCGGCGGTGGATCGCTTTGCCGAGCGCTACCAGACCGATCAGGTTAGTTTCGTGATGGGGGCCGGGAACGCCGGTTTTGAGGCCGCGACCAATGAGGTAATCACCGACGCTCAGAACGAGATGCTGATCTGGGTGTATGGGGTGGTCAGCCTGCTTTGCCTGCTTACCTTCCGTTCCATACGCACGGTGGTCTGTATTATCGCCCCGCTGGCGCTGACCTCACTGCTCTGTCAGGCACTGATGGCGCGACTGGGCATCGGTATCAAGGTGGCTACGCTGCCGGTTATCGCGCTGGGGGTCGGTATCGGTGTGGATTACGGGATCTATATCTACTCGCGGCTCAATACCTTGCTCAAGCAGGGGCTGGAGTTGCCGGAAGCCTACCTGGAAACCCTGCGCAGCACCGGTAAGTCGGTGGCCTTTACCGGGTTTACGCTGGCGATCGGCGTGGTGCTCTGGGTATTCTCGCCGATCCAGTTCCAGGCCGATATGGGCTTGCTGCTCACCTTTATGTTCCTCTGGAATATGCTGGGTGCGCTGATCCTGCTGCCGGCTTTAACCTGTCTGCTTAATCCGGTGAAAGCGGGGGATGAGGTGGCACAGACCGCGCTTTAGGCGCGGTCCTGCTCGGCATCCCGGCTTTTGGTCACCTTGTGTTGCGCCTCACTCTGGCCCAGCTTCCAGTAGCTCGAAATATAGAGC
The DNA here is from genome assembly GCF_000428985.1 of Marinobacterium litorale DSM 23545. Classification (GTDB taxonomy): domain Bacteria; phylum Pseudomonadota; class Gammaproteobacteria; order Pseudomonadales; family Balneatricaceae; genus Marinobacterium_D; species Marinobacterium_D litorale. The sequence continues at coordinate 16,872 of NZ_AUAZ01000015.1, forward strand.
TGTTCGCGGGGGACTTTCAGCGCCTCCCGGAGGTGCTGGCGCAGCTGTTTCATGCTGCTGAATTCACAGGCGGCCCAGACGGAAGGTGTTCCGTCCGGCAGGGCAAGCATGCGGACATGTTCCACCAGCCTTTCACCCTTGGGGTCCGGGCTTGGGTTCACCAACCAGTGCAGTTGGATACCCAGCGGGCGCTCCAGTGTCTGGATATCGGCTGGATCCATCACATCGATCACGGCATGGCCCATGGCATGTTCGGGCAGCTGTGCCAGATTAACACTGATCGCCGGCAGGGCGGTCATATCGCCGACCAGTAAGAACCAGTCCGCTTCCTGATTGATCATCTTTTTAGGCCCGGGGCCACCTACCAGTATGCGATCACCGGGGCGGGTGTTTCGTGCCCAGAGTGAAGCCGGGCCGGAGCTGCCATCATCATGCAGATTGAAATCCACATCGATCTCGCCATCGCGCTGGTGACGGATGGTATAGGTGCGCACGTCGGGCTTTTCCGCTTCGCCTTTGGGGAAATAGAGCTTGATGTAGGCACTCTGCTGATCACTCGGGAACTCCGCCATGGCGGAGCCTCCCAGTGTGATCCGCTGCATATTGGGGGTAATACGGCTGGATTGAATCACCTCCAGCTCTCTCGGTGCGGGTTTTGCCATCGTTCGATTGTTCTCCCAGGGGGAAAGGTCATGTCGTGGACTCTAAGGGTAGCAATCTGAGGCGATGCGCTCCATGACAGTCTGACTTTTAACGGGTGAACCGATCTCACGCACTCCGGTGTCGCGTCCAGCTATACTCACCGGAAACAAGCGGCGTAAAGTAATGTTTTGGTCAACGGTTTGGGAGTCGATATGGCAAGCGGTTGGGCGCAGGATGGTGCGGTACAGGATCAGATTGATGCGACGGTGGATTCAGCGGTGCAGCGGGCAAAGAGCCTGATCCCGCAAGGGGAGAGCCTGACACACTGTGAGGAGTGCGAAGCGCCGATTCCGGAAAAACGTCGGGTGGCCATTCCCGGTGTGCGTTTCTGTATCCGTTGTCAGTCCGAGCAGGAGGCTCAGGCCAAAAATGACGGCCTCTATAACCGTCGTGGCAGTAAGGATAGTCAGCTCAGATAAACCGCAGCCCGGGTTTTGGCCGGGCTGCGTCATTTCCGATCTGTGATGTTAGTTCAGACGTTCAAATACCGTGGCGATACCCTGGCCCATGCCGATGCACATGGTTGCCAGGCCCAGGGTGGCGTCTTTCTGCTCCATCACATTCAGCAGGGTGGTGGAGATCCGGGTGCCGGAGCAGCCCAGCGGGTGGCCCAGCGCGATAGCGCCGCCGTTCAGGTTGACCTTGGTATCCAGCTCATCGAGCAACCTCAGCCCTTTCAGCACCGAGATCGCCTGAGCCGCGAACGCCTCGTTCAGCTCGACAATATCCAGGTCGCTGGTGGTCAGGCCTGCACGCTGCAACGCTTTCTGCGAGGCGGGCACCGGGCCATAGCCCATAATTGATGGATCACAACCGGCTACTCCCATGCTTAGGATACGTGCTCGCGGCGTCAGCCCCAGTTCGTTGGCACGGGCCGCCGACATCACCAGCATGGCTGAAGCACCATCGGATATGGCCGATGAGGTGCCTGCCGTCACAGTCCCGCCCTTGGGCATAAAGACCGGCTTGAGGGTAGAGAGAGATTCCACTGTGGTTTCGGGCCGGATCACCTCATCCTGTTCCACCAGGATCTTGAAGCCCCGTTCATCATGGCCTTCCACTGGAAGTATCTCGTTGTTCCAGCGCCCCTCCTGCTGAGCCTGGTAGGCGAGCTGATGGGAACGGGCACCAAAGGCATCCTGCTCCTCGCGGGAGACCATGTTCATTTTGCCCAGCATCTCGGCGGTCAGCCCCATCATCATCGAGGCTTTCGCGGCCTGCTTGGAAAGCGCCGGATTGATATCCACCCCATGATCCATGGCCACGTGGCCCATATGCTCCACACCGCCGACGATAAAGGTATCGCCATTGCCGGTCTGGATCGCCTGCACCGCGGTATGCAGTGCCGACATGGAGGAGCCGCACAGACGGTTGACGGTCTGACCCGCCACGGTGTGCGGAAGTCCTGCCAGCAGGGAGGCGTTGCGGGCGATATTGAAGCCCTGCTCCAGGGTCTGGTTAACACAGCCCCAGATCACATCTTCAATCTGGTTCGGATCCACTTCTGGGTTGCGTTTCAGTAGCCCGGTGATGGTCGCGGCAGAGAGTGCTTCGGCGCGGACATTGCGAAAGGCACCACCCTTGGAGCGCCCCATGGGTGTGCGAAGACCGTCGACGATCACCACATCAGTAGGTTTAAGGCTCATGCTTTGCTCTCCTTTCACTGTCCAGCGCCGCTCTGGGCCGTTGCAAAATAGGTTTCACCGGCGGCTGCCATGTCGCGCATCCGGGCCGTTGGTTGATACAGCTTGCCCAGCTCGCCGAACTGCTCAGCCTGAGCACAGAAGTTGTCGAGTCCGATCTGATCGATGTAGTAGAGCGCGCCACCGCGGAACGGCGGGAAGCCAATACCGTAGATCAGTGCCATATCGGCTTCCGCCGCACTTCCGACAATACCCTCTTCCAGACAGCGGACTGTTTCGATGCACAGCGGCGTCATCATGCGGGCGATAATCTCCTCGTCGGAGAATTCACGGGGTGTACCCAGTGTGCCTTCCAGCAGTTTGGGTAACTCCTCGTCCACAAGCTTTTTGGGTTTGCCCTTGCGGTCCAGTTCATAGCGGTAGAAGCCCTGGCCATTCTTTTGACCCAGACGGTTCAGCGTGTGCAGGCGTTCGATGGCGGTTTCACCTTCATGGCCCATACGATCCGGGAATCCCGCGGCCATGACGGCATCGGCATGACAGGCGGTATCGATACCAACCACGTCAAGCAGATAGGCCGGGCCCATGGGCCAGCCGAACTTTTCCATGACTTTGTCGATCTGGCGATAGTCTGCGCCATCGCGCAGCAGGGCAGAGAAACCGGCAAAGTAGGGGAAGAGCACTCGGTTGACTAAAAACCCGGGACAATCGTTAACCACAATCGGCGTTTTGCCCAGCGCCTTGGCGTAGGCGACCGTTCTTGCCACAGCAGCATCGGAGGTCTTTTCGCCCCGAATCACCTCAACCAGTGGCATACGATGTACCGGGTTGAAAAAGTGCATGCCGCAGAAGTTTTCCGGGCGCTTGAGTGCCGAGGCAAGCTCCGTGATCGAGATGGTCGAGGTGTTGGAGGCGAGGATGGCGTCATCCGTCAACTGAGCCTCGGTCTCGGCCAGTACGCTTTTCTTGACCTTGGGGTTCTCCACGACGGCTTCGACCACCAGGTCAACGCCTTCAAAGTCGCCATAGCTCAGAGTGGGGCGGATATTGGCCAGCGCCTTGGCCATTTTGCGGGCATCGATCTTGCCCCGTTCCAGCTGTTTGTTCAGCAATTTGGAAGCTTCCTCGAGACCCAACTGAAGCGCGTCCTCGCGGATATCTTTCATCAGAATCGGCGTGCCGCGGGACGCACTCTGGTAAGCGATACCGCCACCCATGATGCCTGCTCCCAGCACCGCCGCCTGCTTCACCGGCGCGGTCTCAGCCTCGTAGCGTTTGCCGACTTTCTTGACCTGCTGGTCTTTCAAAAACAGACCTACCAGTGCGGCAGTGACAGGATGAACGGCCAGTTTGGCAAAGCCCTGGGTTTCCACCTGCAGGGCTGCATCGCGCTCCAGATTGGCGTGACTCTGGATGGTTTTCAGGGCGGCCATGGGGGCCGGGTAGTGAGGCCCGGCTTTGGCGCCGATAAACCCCTTGGCGGACTCGAAAGCCATCATCTGCTCAACCTGATTCAGGGCGATAGGGCTCTGTTTTTCATGACGACGGGCCTGGACGTCGAATTTTCCGGCGATGGCGTCTTTCAATAGTGCATGCGCCGCCTCATTAACCTGCTCAGGCTCGACCACCGCATCCACCGCACCGTCCTTGAAGGCCCGGTCGGCGCGGTATTCGCTACCGCCGCAGATCCATTCGTTGGCGTTATCCACACCGATCAGGCGCGGCAGGCGCACGGTACCGCCCCAGCCCGGATAGATACCCAGCTTAACCTCGGGCAGACCTACTTTGGCCGTTTTAGCCATCACCCGGTAATCACAGGCGAGACAGATCTCAAAACCACCGCCCAGAGCCAGCCCGTTGATGGCGGCTACGGTGGGGAAGGGCAGATCTTCAATCTGGCTGAACAGGGCGTTGATCCGGGAGAGCCCTTCGGTAATGGCTGCGTCTCCGGCGCTGAACAGTGCCATGAACTCGGTAATATCGGCGCCAACGATAAAGCTTTCCTTGGCGCTGCGAATGACGAGACCGCGCACATCCGATTGTTGTGTTAGCGCCTTGATGGCGTCCTCCAGCTCGGCCAGTGTGGCCTGGTTGAGGGTATTCACGCTCTGCGCGCCGGTGAATACCAGCTCGTAGATCCCCTCCTCAACCGCTGCGACGTTTATCGACTTTCCTTCCATCAACATGGTCAGGCTCCGTAGCAGTGTGGGGCAATGGCCCCGTTCTTGTTATTGATCACTTGATCTAAGTCTAGAGGGCTGCTGGATTTCAACAATGACAGGAAGCGCCAAAGCATTTGACGTTATCGTTCAACTGCCCGGTTTTACGGTGATAAGGCTTTGATAAAAGCGCTGACAATTATGTGCAAAGTGTGGGCTTTGGTGTTGTCTGAACGTAAAAAGCCCGGCCGGAGCCGGGCAAAATCACCAGGGATAGGTAGGGTGGAAATTAGAGCTGGCTTTCCAGGGCGGGGAGCGCATCAAACAGATCGGCTACCAGACCATAATCGGCCACCTGAAAAATGGGTGCTTCCTCGTCTTTGTTGATAGCGACAATCACCTTGGAGTCTTTCATACCCGCAAGATGCTGGATGGCGCCGGAGATGCCCACGGCGATATAAAGCTCGGGGGCAACCATCTTGCCGGTCTGACCCACCTGCATATCGTTGGGTACAAAGCCCGCATCAACCGCGGCCCGGGATGCGCCCACCGCGCCGCCCAGTTTATCGGCGACGGCTTCCAGCAGAGCGAAATTCTCGCCGTTGCCCAGACCGCGACCACCGGAGATCACGACAGATGCCGTGGTCAGTTCGGGCCGGTCGGACTGTGCCAGTTGTTGATCGACGAAGCGGGAAACCGTGTTCTCGAAAACTGTTTCGACCCGTTCGATGGGTGCGTTACCGCCCTGGCCGGCAACGGCCTCGAACGCGGTACTGCGCACCGTCATCACTTTGATCGGGTCCAGCGACTGGACAGTGGCGATGGCGTTACCGGCGTAGATCGGACGGCGGAAACAGTCGGCGCTTTCGATGCCAATCACCTCTGAGATCTGGTTTACATCCAGCAAAGCTGCCACCCGGGGCAGCATGTTCTTACCGCTGGTTGTGGCCGGGGTCAGGATATGGCTGTACTCCCTGGCGAGCGATACCACCAGCCTGGCGATATTCTCGGCCAGCTGCGCGCCATAGGTTTCATGGTCGGCGTAGAGCACCCTGCTCAGGATACCGATCTGGGCGGCAGCTTCTGCAACCGCGCCACACCCGGCGCCTGCGACGAGCAGATCGATCTCGTCGCTTATCTGACGGGCGGCCTGCAGCGTATTCAGAGTGGCCGGTTTCAGTGTGCTGTTATCGTGTTCCGCTATGACCAGTACTTTCATGATTACCTCCTCAGATCACCCGGGCTTCGTTCTTCAGTTTCTCCACCAGCGCCTCAACGTTGCCGACCTTGATCCCGGCCTGACGCACAGGCGGTGCTTCCACTTTGAGCAGCTTCAGGTTCTGGCTGAGGGTAACGTTCAGCTGTTCGGGCTCCTTCACTTCCAGCGGCTTACGCTTGGCCTTCATGATGTCGGGCAGCTTGGCATAGCGGGGTTCATTCAGGCGCAGGTCCGTTGTGATAACAGCGGGCAGATTCAGATTCAGGGTCTGCAGGCCGCCGTCGATTTCGCGGGTGACATCGACGCTGTCGCCCTTAAGCTCCATTGAGTAAGCGAAGGTGCCCTGTCCCCAGTCGAGCAGGGCTGCCAGCATCTGGCCGGTCTGGTTGTTATCGGAATCGATCGCCTGCTTGCCCAGCAGCACCAGGTCCGGCGATTCCTGGCGTGCTATGCTGGCCAGCAGTTTGGCGATGGAGAGCGGATCGGCGGCTTCCTGAGTATCGACGCGAATGGCGCGATCAGCTCCCAGTGCCATGGCGGCTCTTAACTGCTCTTCGCACGCTTTGTCACCGACGGAGACAGCAACCACTTCATTAGCCTGTCCCGACTCTTTTAAGCGCATCGCCTGCTCGATGGCGATTTCACAAAAGGGATTGAGCGCCATCTTGACGTTAGCCAGGTCCACATCACTGCCATCGGCTTTAACGCGCACCTTCACGTTGTAATCGATCACTCGTTTAACCGCGACCAGTATCTTCATTTCAGCCTCTCTTATTGTTGTCCGGTGACTGGTTGCATCCTATTCGAGTGGTTAATAAGAACAATGACATAAAGGGGCTGTTTAACTGACATGAAACGTCAATTGAGAAACTCTATGCCAGGCATAGAGAGATAAAAATTTCGCTTTTGTCGCGGGCTGCTAGCTTTAAGTAACTGAAAACAGCGTTCTTACGCGCCTGGCATTCCGATGCGAACGACACGAAAAACCACGGACGACGGGCGCGCCACACTCCAAAGAGCAGAGAGGACCTCAAATGAGTAACAACAATACCTCCGCTGGGAAATGCCCCGTCATGCACGGTGGTAGCACTGCCACCGGACAATCGGTGATGAGTTGGTGGCCGGAGTCACTGAATCTGGACATTCTCCATCAACATGATCGTAAGACCAATCCATTGGGTGAGTCGTTTGACTATCGCGAAGCGGTTAAGACGCTGGACTTCGATGCGGTGAAGCAGGATCTGCATGCGCTGATGACCGACAGTCAGGCATGGTGGCCGGCGGACTGGGGTCATTACGGTGGCCTGATGATTCGTATGGCCTGGCATTCGGCCGGTTCCTACCGTATCGCCGATGGTCGTGGCGGTGGCGGTACCGGTAATCAGCGCTTTGCGCCGCTTAATTCCTGGCCCGATAACGTGAGCCTGGACAAGGCACGGCGCCTGCTCTGGCCGATCAAGAAAAAGTACGGCAACAAGCTCAGCTGGGCTGATCTGATGATTCTGGCCGGTACCGTGGCCTATGAATCGATGGGGTTGCCGTCGTTTGGTTTCTCCTTTGGCCGTGAAGATATCTGGCACCCGGAGAAAGATACCTACTGGGGCGCGGAGAAAGAGTGGCTGGCACCGTCTGACGAGCGCTATGGCGATGTGGATAAGCCCGACACCATGGAAAATCCGCTGGCCGCGGTACAGATGGGGTTGATCTATGTAAACCCGGAGGGGGTGAACGGCCAGCCGGACCCGTTGAAAACCGCCCAGCAGGTACGCGAAACCTTTGCCCGCATGGCAATGAATGATGAAGAAACCGTTGCGCTGACCGCCGGTGGCCACACTGTGGGTAAGTGCCACGGTAACGGCGATGCCGACGCACTGGGACCAGAGCCCGAGGCCGCGGACGTGGAAGAGCAGGGCTTTGGCTGGAAGAACCCCAACCAGACCGGCAAGGGGCGCTATGCCGTCACCTCCGGTATTGAAGGGGCCTGGACCACCCATCCCACTCAGTTCGATATGGGGTACTTCAAGCTGCTGTTCGGCTATGAGTGGGAGCAGAAAACCAGTCCTGCCGGTGCTCACCAGTGGGAACCGATCAATATCAAGGAGGAGGATAAACCGGTGGATGTGGAAGATCCGTCTATCCGCCACAACCCGATCATGACCGACGCCGATATGGCGATGAAAATGGACCCGATCTATCGCGAAATCTGCGAAAAATTCATCAAGGACCCCGAGTACTTCAAGGATACGTTCGCGCGAGCCTGGTTCAAGCTGACTCACCGTGATCTGGGACCCAAGACGCGTTATATCGGGCCGGAAGCACCGTCGGAAGATCTGATCTGGCAGGACCCGGTACCGGCTGGTAGCACTGACTACTGCGAGGAGGTGGTCAAGGCGAAGATCGAGGCCGCCGGTCTATCCATTGCCGATAGAGTGAGTACCGCCTGGGACAGCGCCCGCACATACCGGGGTTCCGATATGCGCGGCGGTGCTAATGGGGCGCATATTCGTCTGGCACCGCAAAAGGAGTGGGCAGGTAACGAGCCGGAGCGTCTGGCGCGGGTTCTCAGGGTGTATGAGCAGATATCGGCCGATACCGGCGCCAGTGTGGCTGATATTATCGTGCTGGCCGGAAACCTGGGCATCGAGCAGGCGATTCGTGCGGCCGGCTACGATGTGCCGGTTCCCTTCCTGAAAGGGCGGGGCGATGCGAAGCAGGAGATGACCGATGTCGATTCCTTTGAACCGCTGGAGCCATTAGCCGATGGCTTCCGTAACTGGCAGAAGAAGGACTACGTGGTCAAACCGGAGGAGATGTTGCTCGACCGGGCCCAGTTGATGGGGCTGACGGCCCCGGAGATGACGGTTCTGATCGGCGGTATGCGGGTGCTTGGTACCAACCATGGTGGCACCAAACACGGTGTATTTACCGATCGCGAAGGTCAGCTGACCAACGACTTCTTCGTCAATCTCACCGATATGGCCTACAGCTGGAAGCCGGTGGGTAACAACCTGTACGAGATCCGTGACCGCAAGACGGATGCCGTAAAATGGACGGCGACCCGCATCGATCTGGTGTTCGGTTCCAACTCGATTCTGCGCTCCTACGCGGAAGTTTACGCCCAGGATGACAACGGCGAAAAATTCGTCCGGGACTTCGTCAAGGCGTGGACCAAGGTGATGAACGCTGACCGGTTCGATGTGGTGTAACCGCCACAGTTTGAAAAAGCAGATAGTGAAAAAAGCCAGCGCCTTAAAGGCGCTGGCTTCAGCGCACTGACAAACCCCGGTCATATCGATTGGGGTCGGCCTTATACGCGTACTCATACATCACTTATTCACCTGAGACTAACCACTGATCAGAAGGGCAGTCGGCCCTCGACGACCAGCGCAAACAGCTGGTTCTGCGTCCCGATACCGATTTTCTCGTACAGATGACGTCGGTGAGTCAGCACCGTGTTGACGCTGATATTGAGATCCAGCGCAATCGCCTCGGAATTGTAACCGAGCACAATCCGTGCGCCGACGTCGATCTCACGCGCCGTCAACAGGTCGCCGCAGGTCCCCTGCAGCCGCGACATTACCCAGGGCAGATCGAAATGCACCTGCTGCTGGCCGGCAAAGGTGATATGCCTTTCCAGAATCGATGCCAGTACCGTACCGCTTTCCTCCAGCGGTTGCGCATCTAGCTTGCGCCGCGAGGTGTCGTGCAGCTTGTACAGGTTGAGGCAGAACGGCTGACCGTTGCTTTGGCCCATGAAGGCGATCTTCTCGCGGATTCCACAGCGGTCCATCAACTGATGCCGATATTCAGGATCGTACAGTTCCTCGACCTGCTGTTGGCGGATCTTCAACCCCGCTTTGCGCTCCTGCAGGCTGGGAAGATTCGGGTCTCGTTCATAGTACACCTCGTCATAAAGACGACGACATTCTTGCGCCAGCCCGTCACGAATCGAGCCGGTGGTAAACAGCGTATAGGGATGTTTCATGAACGCCGGATAGGAGACGAGAATGCAGTGATCCGCGCCGGTCAGGCGGTTCAGGCTGTGGCTCAGAGTCTGATCGAAGCGGCGCTGACCGATACTGGCGATCAACTGTTCGAGCGGCCACTGGCCGGTTGCTGGGTTCATCTGGTGGCCTCGTGTGCGGTCTTGTTTTTATATTCACCACAAAAATTATGGTGTGGACCAGTGTTCGCAGTATTGCACGCGGCAGCGCCATTTTCGACCCTCACAAGATCTTGTGAGTGTCACTAAAGATGCCCTCCGTTACTTTTGATCTCACAGGCTGATCATAAAAGTAACAGGAGAGCCCCATGTCCCTGACTCGAGTCCAGAAAGCCGCCCAGGTTGCCGGGCGCACCATGGCCGATCGCCACACTCCCTTTATCCACAACGAATGGTACGTCGTCGCCCTAAGCCACGAAATCAGCCGTGAGCTGATGTCACGCACGGTGCTGGGCCGCCAGCTCGTGCTATTCCGCAAGGAAGACGGCAGCCCGGTGGCACTCGACAACCGCTGCGGTCACCGCAACTTCCCGCTGTCACGCAGCGCACTGGAGGGCGATACCGTCGTCTGCGGCTATCACGGCCTGCGCTACAACGAGAGGGGCGAGTGTGTCGAAGTGCCCTCCCAGTGCAACTGCGCCGGTATATCGATCCGCAATTATCCGCTGCACCAGCAGGGGCCGGTGATTTGGATCTGGATGGGTGAACCCGAAGAGGCTGATATTGACAAAATTCCGGCCATGCCAATGCTCGATGAGGGCTGGGTCACGTCCGAAGACTACATGCACCTTAAAGCCAGCTATGTCTACCTGCATGAGAACCTGCTGGACCTGACCCACCTGAGCTTCCTGCACGCGAAGACATTCGGCACGCCGGATTACGCCCGCGCCAAATTCGACACCGAGATCACCGAAGACCGTTTCTGGCTCAAGCGCTACGTGGTCCCCACCCGTCTGCCGCCGGTCTGGGCCAAGCCGACCGGGCTCGAGGGGAGGGATGCGGCGCGGATCACGACATCGGATTTTGTATCACCGGCGCTGCATATCGTCCATGCCGAGTTTTACGACATCGCGCTGGATGAGTCCGAGCGACCCGACCAGCGGATCAAGACCGCCCATATCCCGACGCCGGAAACCGCCACCTCGACGCATTACTTCGTTGTTCATGGTCGTAACTTCGCTCTCGAGGAGAACGAAGTCACCGGATTCATGCATGAGCAGCTGATGGCCGCGTTCGACGAGGATGTCGTCGGCCTTGAAGCGATGGAGGAGCTGCTTGCCTCACGCAGCGAAGAGGACGATTTCTTCGAGATCTCGCTGACCGCTGATGCTGCCAGCGTTGCGATGCGCCGCTACCTGAAACGGCGCGCAGAGGCGGAAGCGGCTGAGAGAACGAGCCCGCAGGCCGCAGGCGGCGCCAAGACCGCACTGGCCTCAGCGTGACCCGCGCGCATTGAACCGGAGAAGTAGCCATGACCATTGAAATTCAAGTTACCGACGACCTGGGCCAGACACAGACCCTGAACGGAGAAGACGGCAATACCCTGATGGAGCTGCTACGCGACGAAAGCTCCGGCGTGGATGGCGTCTGCGGTGGCTGCGCCGCCTGCGGCACCTGCCATATCGTCGTCGCCGAGGAGTGGCACAGCCAACTGCCGCCGCCCGGCATGGACGAGGAGATCCTGCTCGAGGCGCTCAACGAGCGTACCGACGGGTCACGCCTGAGCTGCCAGATCCGGCTTGCACCGGAGATGAGCGGCATGGCCCTGACCATCGTACCGGCTGAGTGTTGAGCGCACAGGGAGTCCATCCATGCAACGACTCGTTATCGTTGGTGGCGGTCATGCCGCCGCCCAGCTGATCCGCACGCTGCACAAGAGGGGCTTTGACGGCCGGATCACCCTCGTCAGCGACGAAAACATGATGCCGTACAACCGGCCGGTGCTGTCGAAAGAGTACCTGAACGGCCAGATGGAGGAGGATCAGATCTATCTGCTGCAGGCCGCGATGTACGAAAAACTCGGGGTAGAGATGCGCCTGGGCCGGCGCGTGGAGCGGATCGACCGCGACAACCGCAGTGTCTGGCTCGACAGCGATGAAAGGCTCGATTACGACCAACTGGTGCTCGCCACCGGCGCCACGCCGCGCCGTCTTGATCTGCCGGGCAGCCGCCTGGCCGGCATCCACTACCTGAAAACATTCGACGATGCCCGCCAGTTGCGCGAACGATTTCAGCCGGACCAGCACCTGACGGTCATCGGCGGCGGCTATATCGGCCTCGAAATCGCCAGCGCTGCCCGCAAAATGGGGCTGGAGGTAACGCTGCTCGAGCGCGGGCCGCGTATTCTTGGCCGTGTCGTCGCACCGGAGGTCGCCGATTACTTCCACACCCTGCATATCGCGCAGGGGGTGGAAATCCGCACTGGCACCGAACTGACCGGCTTCGACGGCGAATCCAGTGTCGAGGCCGTCACACTCGCAGACGGTGGGCGCTTAGCCACTGATCATGTTGTTATCGGTATCGGCGTGGAACCGGCCGACCGGCTAGCACAGCAGGCCGGTATGGACTGCGACAATGGCATTCTGGTCGATGCCGGCTGCCGCACCTCGGACCCGGCGATCTATGCCATCGGTGATTGTGCACGCCAGTACCAGACCCACTACGGACGCTGGGAACGGCTCGAATCGGTGCAGAACTGCAACGCCCATGCAGCGATGCTGGTCGCAGCCCTGCAGCAGCGTGACGCCCCGGCTCCGGAAATTCCCTGGTTCTGGTCGACCCAGTATGACCGCCGTCTGCAGATCGCCGGCCTCAATCAGGGTTACACCGAAGTCATCCGTCGCGGTAGTGGCGAGGCCTGCAGCTGGCTCTATCTGCAAGACGGATGCCTGATCGCCTGCGATGCGATCAACCGCCCCGCCGATTTCCTGCAGGCGAAAAAGCTGATCGCCGCCAAAACCCAAATGGACAGGCAACGGTCGCAGGACCCGTCCCTGTCCCTCAACAATTGCGCCTGCTAAGCAACCGTCCTACCGACAACAATAAATAAGGTAATCGCTATGCTGAACAAAAAATGCCTCACAACTGCCATCGCCGCTATCACGCTGGGCGCAAGCCTGGGTGCCTGGGCTGAAGAGCCTATCATTATGCATGTCGCCACGGCGGGACCTCCGGGCCATGTGCAAAATAGCGTTGTGTTCCCAACCTGGGGCAGCTGGATTGAAGAGGCTACTGAAGGCCGCGTAAAGATTAAGCTCGAATACGGTCTCGGTGACCAGAGTTCCTATTTTACGCTGGTGGAGGATGGCGTCGCCGATGCAGCCTGGAGCTTCCATGGCTATGTCCCCGGACGCTTCCGCCTGACAAAGATGGTTGAGCTGCCAAACCTGGGTGTAAACGCCGAAGCCGCTTCCGCTGCGTACTGGGAGGTGTATCAGGAATACTTCGCCGACGCCGGTGAACACAGCGGTTTAGAGCTTATGGGGCTTTTTACGCATGGCCCGGGCCAGATCTTCAGTAAGCAGCCGGTTAACTCCCTGGCTGATCTGAAGGGCAAAAAAATCCGCCTAGGCGGCGGTATTCAGCAGGAAATCGGGGAGCGCCTCGATGTCACCGCTGTTGGCGCACCCGGACCAAAAGTTTACGAACTAATGCAGCAGGGGATCGTCGATGGCGTTTTCATGCCGGCGGCCAGTGAGAAGGATTTTCGTCTCGCCGAAGTCGCCCCTCACTTGACCCTGATGCCGGGCGGCCTCTATATGGGCAGCTTTGCAATCTTCGCTAATGAGGGGTTCCTTGATCGGCTGACACCTGAAGACCGTCAAGCCGTGCTTGATGTTTCTGGAGCTCGCCTATCCGCCCTCGCCGGACAAGCTTGGGACCAGTCCGACAAGGCCGGTATCGCCGCAGCGCAGAAACACAATGTTACGATCAAGCAGGTGGCTGATGATGCGCCCATGGCCAGGCAGTTCTGGAAACTGACGGCCGGTATCGACAAGGAGTGGCTCGAAAGCGTTAGCAATATGGACGTCGACGCCGAAGCCGCGTTGAAAGCTTTCCGTCAGGCCGCTCGCTCCTATCAGGCCAACAATAACCAGGTTGCATCACAGTAACCGCGGCGAAACTTAAGAGGCCTCGTTGAAAGCCTCTCAGCGCACTGACAACCCCGGTCATATTGATCGGGGTTTTGTTTTTTCACTGGGCCACTACACCAATAGCGAATGCGCGTTTGGGGCCACTCAACCCAGAGCGGCCCTTTTGCGTTCAGTGGCTCTGGTTGGGCGAACCTTCCAGTGATACGCCCAGGGCTTTAAGCTGCTGCGCCAGTGCCGGGTCTCCGGTGTGTTGCCAGCGCTGGTAGAGCGCCAGAATCTCCCGTGCATTGAAGCGCTGTTCACGGTGACAGATCCGGGCCACCAGTTCGATCATCTGAGCAAAACGTGCAGCCAGTTCGGCAAAGGCGTTGCGCATCTCCAGGGCGTGGGCGGCCAGGTAGTCGTATGCGCCGCTACCCATGCCGACAAAATAGTCGCGGCCTATTCCTTTGCGGGCATAGTGCTCGGGGAAGAGAGCGCCCAAAAACAGGGCCTGATCACCCAATTGGCGCAGCAGCAGGCAGCGTTCCCGCTCAGCTGCACACTGCTGAGCGTCATCATAAAGCAGTGCCAGGGGTCTGAGGCCAAAGTGGCCATCCTGGTAGCTGAACAGGGCTTCACTGCGGCTGAAGCGCTCCAGCATATTGCCCAGATACCAGCGTGTTTCCTCGTTGGGTAGCGGGTCTGAAGCGTCCATCAGTTGCTTGCGAAAGTACTCTGCCAATCCATACCGACCGGCTTGGTGCACCCGGGTCATAGGCTAAGCCTCCTGATTACAAACACACTTTAAAGCTAGCAAAAAACGGGCACATTGGGTCGGAAACCGAAATGCATAAAAAATTTTATGGGGGGCTCTTGAAACTTGCTCTCGGCGGCCCTATTTGAGATTCGCTGGCGCAATGGTGCGTCCGCTTTTCTTTTTATTGCCTGTTTATTGAGTAGGTTGTGTAAGGAGGAAATTTTCGTATGAGCATTCGACCTCTAGATGATCGATTGGTGGTCAAGCGCCTGCCGGCAGAGACCACGACCCGCAGTGGAATCGTGATTCCGGATAGCTCTGCGGAAAAGCCAAGCCAGGGCGAAGTGATCGCCGTTGGCGAGGGGGCTCTGCTGGAGAATGGCAAGCGCCGTCAACTGGATCTGCGAGTGGGTGACCGTGTGCTGTTCGCCAAGTATTCGGGTACTGAAATCAAAATCGAGGGTGAAACCCTGCTGGTGATGCGCGAAGCCGATGTGCTCGCGGTTATTGAAGAGATCCAGTCTGAGGAGAAAGCAGCATGAGTGCGAAGAGCGTTAAATTTTCCAACGATGCCCGTCAGCGGATGCTTACCGGTGTAAACACGCTGGCCAATGCAGTGAAAGTGACACTGGGCCCTAAAGGGCGCAATGTGGTGCTGGATAAGAGCTTTGGAGCACCGCGTATCACCAAGGATGGAGTGTCCGTAGCCAAGGAGATCACCCTCAAGGACAAGTTCGAGAACATGGGCGCTCAGATGGTGAAGGAGGTGGCGTCCAAGACCGCCGATATCGCCGGTGATGGCACCACCACAGCAACTGTGCTGGCTCAGGCCATTGTGCGGGAAGGACACAAGGCGATCGCATCCGGCATGAACCCGATGGACCTCAAGCGCGGTATCGATGCGGCATTGAAGGCGGCGTTGGATGAGCTGAAAGCGCTGTCGACGCCCTGTACCGAGAGCAAATCGATCGGTCAGGTGGCCACCGTTTCGGCTAACTGGAATGCCGATATCGGCAAAATTCTGGCGGAAGCGATGGAGAAGGTGGGGCGCGATGGCGTGATCACCGTGGAAGAGGGCAAATCGCTCGACAACGAACTTGAGGTGGTCGAGGGGATGCAGTTCGACCGCGGCTACCTGTCGCCCTATTTCGTGACCAATCAGGAGCGGATGCAGGTGGAGTTTGAGAGCCCCTATATCCTGCTGTTCGACAAGAAAATCTCCAATATTCGCGAGCTGCTGCCCGCGCTGGAAGCGGTGGCCCAGGCCGGCAAACCGCTGCTGATCATTGCCGAGGATATCGAAGGCGAAGCGCTGGCAACTCTGGTGGTGAACAACCTGCGCGGTATCCTGAAGGCCGCGGCCGTTAAAGCGCCGGGCTTTGGTGATCGACGCAAGGCGATGCTGGAAGATCTGGCCGTACTGACCGGTGGCACCGTGATTTCCGAGGAGGTAGGCCTGTCACTGGATAAGGTAGAACTGGCACAGCTGGGTACCGCAAAACGTGTGGTGATCAGCAAAGAGAACACCACCATTGTTGATGGTGCAGGGGCCAAAGCCGCGATTGATGGCCGGGTTCAGCAGATTCGCCAGCAGATCGAAAACACCAGCTCCGATTATGATCGCGAGAAACTGCAGGAGCGGGTGGCCAAGCTCGCCGGTGGTGTGGCTGTGATCAAGGTGGGCGCGGCCACTGAAGTGGAGATGAAAGAGAAAAAAGATCTGGTTGATGATGCACTCCACGCGACCCGTGCCGCCGTTGAGGAGGGTATCGTAGCCGGTGGTGGTGTAGCGCTGGTGCGTACCGCGGCCAAGCTGGCCGAAAAGGGTATCGATACCGCCAACAACGACCAGGCGCTGGGCGTCAAAATCGCGCTGCGCGCGATGGAGGAACCTTTGCGCCAGATCGTCACCAACGCCGGTGAAGAGGCGAGCGTGGTGCTGGACAAGGTGAGCCGGGGCGAGGCCAACTTCGGTTACAACGCCCAGAGCGGCGAGTATGGCGACATGCTGGAGATGGGCATCATCGACCCGGCCAAGGTGACCCGCTCTGCGTTGCAGAACGCGGTATCCATCGCCGGATTGATCCTGACCACCGAGGCGATGATCGCAGACCGTCCCCAGGAGTCCGACAGCGCAGGTGCGTCTGCCGGCATGGGTGACTGGGGCTGATAAAAAAAGACTTGGAGAAGAAAGCGGCCGGGGGCTCGTCTCCCGGCCTTATCCCGCCTGCAGAAATGAAGTGAATGCCTGCTGGGCTTCCCGCGAACTCAGGCGGCTGGCAAACAGGCGGGCTTCACGGTCAATGACCGTGTGCAGCTGTTCCCGCTGGCCGGCTTTCAATAACTCCTTGCCTAACTGAACCGCCTCTTCAGGCAGTGCTGCTATGCCCCAGGCGCTCTCCAGTGCCGTGGCTTCCAGCTCAGAGCGACTGACAATCTGATTGACCAGACCGCAGTTCTTGGCCTGTTCCGCATCAAAAGGCTTGCCCTCAATCAGCAGCTCGAATGCCTGACGCTGACCCAGGGCCTGAGGAAGTAACAGACTGCTGCCGCCCTCGGGTACCAGCCCCAGGCGTACGAAGGGCATCTGGCACTTTAGATTGTCCGCCGCGATCACCCGGTCACAGTGCAGTAGCATCGTGGTACCGATGCCCACCGCGTCACCGTGGACCGCAGCCAACAGCGGCTTTGGAAAGTCCACCAGCGTGTGCAGGAAGCGGACGATAATGCCCATCTGGCTCGGGTCCTGAGCGCCGTTCAGAAAATCAGCAATATCGTTGCCGGAGCAGAACGCCTCGCCGCTGCCGGTGAGCAGTACCACCCGGACATCCGGTTCGGACCTTGCCAGCTCAAGCTGTTCCACCAGTGTGTGGTACATCCTTTGCGTCAGGGCATTTTTCTTATCCGGGCGGCTTAGCCTCAATTCGACCACGCCACGTCTATGTTCGATCCGTTCAACGCACATACTCACTCCATAAACCGGCTGTTGTCCCGATTGAATCCGTTACTTGCATCGTTAAATTCACGGCGCATCCGCGTAATCAGCTCGCTGACCGGGGGCTGGTCTTTGATTGAGCCCACGCCCTGTCCGGCAGACCAGATGGTTTTCCAGGCCTTGGCTTCTTCACCGGCGCCGGCCAGCTCCGCGCCCACGTCCGCCTTGTGGCGGGAAGGTGAGTCATCATCAAGCAGGCCAGCCCGGGCCAGGCTGGGCTGCAGGAAGTTGGCAGGAATGCCGGAGACTTTCGGGGTATAGACGATATCGCCGGCACCGCACGCCTGAATCATCGCCTTGTAGGCGTCATCGGCCCGGCTCTCGCGGGTGTTGATAAAGCGCGTCCCGGCGTAGGCCAGATCGGCGCCAAGCATACGGGCGGTGGCGATATCGCGGCCGCTGGAGATGCAACCGGCGAGCAGCAGCGTGCCGTTGAAGAACTGGCGGATCTCATTGATCAGGGCAAAGGGGCTCAGGGTTCCGGCATGACCACCGGCGCCTGCGCAGACCGCGATCAGGCCATCCACACCGGCTTCGGCCGCTTTGCGGGCATGGCGGATATTGGTCACATCGTGGAAGACCAGACCGCCGTAGCTGTGTACCGCATCGACCACGTCCCTGGCTGCCCCCAGAGAGGTGATGACCAGAGGCACCTTGTGTTTGACGATCAGTTCCAGATCATCCTTAAGCCGCGGGTTGGTCTTGTGGACGATCAGGTTGACGCCAAACGGAGCAGCGTCAGCACTCCCGGCCAGCGCAGACTCGATCTGGTTCAGCCAGTTTTCGAACCCTTCACTGGTGCGTTCGTTCAGTGCGGGAAAGGTGCCGACGACACCGGATTTGCAGGTCTCGATGACAAGCTCCGGGCCAGAAACAAGAAACATAGGCGCTGCCACCAGCGGCAGACGCAGGTTGCTGAATTGTTCAGGGATACTCATTGAAAATAGTCCTTACTCCAGTCCCGGCTCGGTTTCCGGTATGTACAGGTGCGGAATATGTTTGCGAATCACTTCACCATGCTGTGACCAGCCGTGGCAGCTGTTAAGCATCACTGAAGTCGCCTGCTCCATTAAATCTTCTCGATCCTCCGGCCAGAGCGTCTGCACCGCTGTGGTTGCAAGCGGCGGTAGCAGCTCATTGAGGTGGGTGCAGCCGTTGATGCCACCCAATAACTCCTTGGCCAGTTTGTGCCAGCCGGGGCCGATACGTGTGCCTTCCAGCTGCTTGAACGCGTTGGCGATCTCCGGACAGTGGGGAAAGGGGGAGGCATCGATCTGCGCTTCGACCCGGTGGATCGATAACCGGTTGTCCAGTGTCAGGCGCATCCACATATCGTGGAAGGGCTCTCCGGCGCTGACATAGCCTTCACTGCGGTACTCGGTCTCCACATCCCGGGTTTTTACGTCGGTCATCCGGGCTTCCACATCCCAGAGCCCATCGTCCCGTTCAAATCCCAGGCAGTGGACCTGACGGGTGTGAACAAGGCGACGGCGGGCGGGTTTAGTCAACGGCATGGGCAGCCTCCTGCTTTTCGTCTGTAGTTGAGCTGCAGCGCAAGGCCCGTCGCATAATCTTGCCCACGTTGGTTTTCGGCAGCTCTTCAGCAAACTCGATTACTTTGGGTACCTTGTAGCGGGTCAGCCTTTCACGGCACCAGGCCCGCAACTCTTCCGCCTCCAGTTGCTCATCCTGCCTTACCACAACGATTTTTATAATCTCGCCGCAGCTAGGGTCAGGCAGTCCGATAGCCGCACACTCCGTCACACCGGGATGGGCGGATACGGTGTCCTCGATCTCATTGGGATAGACGTTAAAACCGGAGACGATGATCATATCCTTGGAGCGATCGACAATTCGCAGATAGCCATCCGGTTCGCGAACCGCGATATCGCCGGTGCGCAGGTAGCCCTCGGCGGTAAAGCTTTTTTCCGTATCTTCCTCGCGCTGCCAGTAGCCCGCCATCACCTGCGGCCCCTTAATACACAGTTCTCCCGGCGCGCCGTCGATCACGGGTTGGCCATCGCTATCGAGGATCTGTACGTCGGTGCATTTCACCGGCTTGCCGATGGTGCCCGGTCGCACGTCATTGGGTGGATTGATCGACACGGCGGGGGAAGTTTCTGTCAGGCCATAGGCCTCAACGATGGTGCAGCCGGTGACCGACTGCCAGCGCTTCAGTGCATCCTGGGTCAGAGCCATACCGCCGGAGAGCGTCAGTTTGAGCGCGCTGAAATCGAGCTCGCGGAACGCCGGATTGTTGCACAGGGCGATAAACAGGGTGTTCAGCCCGAGAAACGCACTGAAACGCCAGCGTTTAAGCTCTCGAACGAAGCCGGAGATGTTGCGCGGGTCCGGAATCAGAACACTGTGACCACCACAGGCGAGTACGATCTGGGCCACGGTAAAGGCGTAGATATGGTAAAGCGGTAGCGGCGAGATCACCGTATCACACCAGTCCTTGCCGGCCGGAGCGATGGCGTCCTGGCCCTGCAGCATATTGGACAACAGGTTGGCGTGGGTCAGCATCGCACCCTTGGAGACACCTGTGGTGCCGCCGGTGTACTGCAAAATAGCCAGGTCGCCCGGTTCGCAGGCGACCGGCGTTGGCCGTCGATTCAGGTGCTTGACCAGTGCGCTACGTAATCCGATGGCGTCGGGCAGGGAGAAGGGCGGTTCCATCTTTTTGACATACTTCACCGCGGCATTGAGCAGGTGGCGCTTGGTGAACCCGTGCAGGTCACCGACCTGAGTCAGAAACAGGTGGCGGATCTCTGTTTTCTCGATGACCTGTTCCGCCTTGTGCGCCATCGACTTGTGGATCACCAGCGCTTTGGCGCCGCTGTCGCGGAACTGGTGCTCCATCTCCGCTGCGGTGTACAGCGGGTTGGTGTTGACCACCACAAGACCTGCGCGTAACGCGCCGAATACTACCACCGGATACTGGATCAGGTTCGGTAATTGTATGGCGATGCGGTCGCCGGGCTTGAGGTCGGTATCACGCTGCAGGTAAACGGCAAAGGCGGCGGAGAGCCGGTCCAGCTCCGCGTAACTCAGGGTGCGGCCAAAGCTCGTGAACGCAGGGCGCGCGGAGTAACGAGCGAACAGATCCTCTATCAATCCCGGTAAATTGCGGTAGCCCTGAGGGTTCAGATCGGCCGGTACCGAACTGGCGTTATCTCTGTATCTGTACATTGTCTGCCCGACTCAGTCTGTTATTTTTTTGTGGCTATCGTTGGGCGTTACAGCAGCCATTTTCGGCGTTTATAGATCCTACCTGAAAATGGCCACTGAAAGCGGTACTTATTCCCGCTGCCTGTTCAGAACTGGAAATGTTCGGCATCCAGCGCCTGCAGGTTTTCCACACCGGACAGCATGGTTTCCACCAGAGCCCGGGTGCGCGGCAAAATACGTTCGAAGTAGAACTGAGCCGTGTTCAGCTTGGCGCGGTAGAAGGCGGCATCCGGATTTTTTGCAGCCAGTGCCTGCTGGGCCACCGATGCGCTCCGGGCCCAGAAGTAGGCCAGGGTCACATAACCGGAATACATCAGATAATCCACCGAAGCCGCGCCGACCTCATCCCGGTTCATCATCGCTTTCATACCCAGTTGCTGGGTCAACTCGCCCCACTCGCGGTTATGCTTCTGCAGTGGGCCGATAAAGGCCTTCATGCCGGACTGCTCCTGGTTGGCCTCGCAGAACTTGTGGATCACCCGGGTGAAGCTCTTCAGGGTTTCTCCCTGGGTCATCAGTACCTTGCGACCCAGCAGGTCCAGCGCCTGAATCTGAGTAGTGCCTTCATAGAGCATCGAGATACGGGCATCACGCACGTTCTGCTCCATACCCCACTCACTGATGTAACCGTGACCGCCGTAGATCTGCAGGCCGTGGTTAGCGCACTCGAAGCCGAGTTCGGTCAGAAACGCCTTGGCAATCGGGGTCAGCAGCGCAAGCTGGGTATCGGCCAGCGCTTTCTGTTCCGCATCGGCCAGTTTGCTCTGGTCGACCAGTTGGGCGCAGTAATAGATCAGGGCCCGGCCGCCTTCGGCAATCGCTTTCTGGGTCAGTAGCATCTTGCGCACTTCCGGGTGCACGATGATGGGGTCGGCCGGTTTATCCGGTGCCGCGGCACCGTTCAGGGCCCGCATCTGCAAACGATCCTTGGCGTAGGTGAGCGAATTCTGAAAGCCCCACTCGGTATGGGCCAGCCCCTGCAGCGCCGTACCCAGCCGTGCCGTGTTCATAAAGGTGAACATGCAGTTCAAGCCTTTGTTGGGCGGGCCGATCAGATAGCCGGTGGCCTCGTCGAAGTTCATCACGCAGGTAGCGTTGCCGTGGATACCCATCTTGTGTTCGATAGAGCCGCATTCGAGACTGTTCGCCTCGCCACAGCTGCCGTCAGCCGTGGGTATAAACTTGGGTACGATAAACAGGGAAATACCCTTGGTGCCCTGGGGCGCATCCGGCAGCCGGGCCAGAACGATATGGACGATGTTCTCCGCCATATCATGTTCACCGGCTGAGATGAAAATCTTGCTGCCGCTGATGCGATAGCTGCCATCCTCGTTGGGCTCGGCGCGGGAACGTAACAGACCCAGATCGGTACCGCAGTGGGCTTCGGTCAGGCACATGGTGCCGGTCCATTCTCCGGAAACCAGCTTGGTCAGATAGGTCTGCTTCTGCTCGTCGGTGCCGTGGGCTTCAAGCGTGTTCATGGCACCGTGGCTGAGACCGGGATACATGCTCCAGGCCCAGTTGGCGGTACCGACCAGCTCGTTGATGACGATGCCGAGGGATTCCGGCAGTCCCTGTCCACCCCACTCAGGGCTATGGGCCAGGGACGGCCAGCCACCTTCGATAAACTGTTGGTAAGCTTCTTTGAACCCGTCCGGCGTGGTGACTTTACCGCCCTCAAAGCGGCAACCCTGGGTGTCGCCTTCACGGTTAAGTGGCGCCAGTACCCGCTCGGCGAACTTGGCACCCTCTTCAATAATGGCGCTGACCATCTCCGGGGATGCGTCTTCGCAACCGGGCAGTGACTGGTAGTGCTGCTGCATATCGAGCAGCTCATTGAGCACGAACTGAATATCACGCTGAGGTGCCTTGTACTCCGGCATAACCCTTACCTCTTGTTATTGTTAGCGGCTCCTGATTTGAGCCTTATGTTGCTACTAAGGATCGGGGATGAACGCTCTGATACCAATAACAAAAGCTGCCATTATTAGTGGCAAAAAGTGCCATCGTGAGGCGGGGTGCTTTTAAAAGTCAGCTGTGCTGGTCGAAATGGAGTTTACGGCAATGACAATTTCGGTCATGCGGGTGGCTGTAGCGTTCATTGGTGAGCGGTGAGAACAGCGGTGGTGACAGAGAGCAGAGTGTAAAAGCACGGGTACCCGACAGCGGCGGTGTACCCGTGAAAGGTGCGAGTGGAGAGAACAGTTCAGACGGAATTAACCCGCCCCGTAACGCACAGCCGGTAGCCAGAGCACCAGGTCTTCCCAGAAGAACACCAGCGCTACGGCGGTTAACTGGATCAGGATGAACGGAATCACCCCTTTATAGATATCGGTGGTTTTGATCTCGGGAGGCGCAACGCCCTTGAGGTAAAACAGCGAGAAGCCCACCGGTGGCGTCAGGAAGGAGGTCTGCAGCGCCAGAGCGAACAGCACGACGAACCAGGTCAGATCGAAGCCGAGGCTGGCCACCACCGGTCCCACCAGCGGCAACAGGATCAGACTGATCTCCAGCCAGTCCAGGAAGAAACCCGCCACGAAAGCGATCAGCAGGATGACAGCGACAATGCCGCCCGGCGAGAGCGGGATGGAGCTCAGCAAACCGGCGATAAAGTCATCCCCGCCGAGGGAGCGCATCACGACGGCAAAGGCGGTTGCCCCCAGGAAAATACCGAACACAAAAGCCGTGGTCAGGCTGGTCTTAACGCTGACATCCTTGAGCACCGCCATGTTCAGGTTGCCATTCATCCAGGCGAGCAGGGTTGCACCCAGCGCACCGACACCGGCGGCTTCGGTGGGTGTGGCGATACCGAAGAATATTGAGCCCAGCACTGCCAGAATCAGCCCCAGTGAGGGCACCACCGCTTTCAGCGTGTCGATCACCATTTTGGCGTTGACCGGCGGCAGGTCCGTTTTCGGGCTGGTTATTGATGGCATCAGAATGGAGATTACCACCACGTAAATCATGTACATGGCACCGAGCATGACACCGGGAATCAGTGCGCCCATAAACAGGTCACCCACGGCCAAAGAGAGCTGATCGGCCATGATGATCAGCATGATACTGGGTGGGATCAGAATCCCCAGGGTGCCGGATGAGGCGACGATGCCGCAGGCGAATGCCTTGGAGTATCTCTGTTCCAGCATCACCGGCAGGGAGAGCATCGACAGCAGTACAACGGATGCACCCACAATACCGGTGGAAGCGGCCAGCAGGACACCGATCAGGACGACGGCGACGCCGAGACCGCCGCGGAAACGGCCGAACAGGTTGACGAAGTTCTTCATCAGCTTCTCAGCCACACCGGAGCGATCCAGCATCAACCCCATGAATATGAACATGGGCAGGGCCACCAGCACCCAGTTCGACATCTGCGCGTAGATACGCTGTACCATGACGCCGAAGATGCGCCAATCGGTGAGAAAGTAGGTGTCCACATCGAAGTATTCGAACGCGATGATCGAGCCGACGCTGAACACCACGGATACCCCGGCCAGGATCCAGGCCACCGGGTAGCCGGTAAAAATCAGCAGTATGAAGGTGACCAGCATGCCGATCACGATCAGTTCATTGGTAGCAAACACTCAAGGCTCCTCGTGGCAGCAGATTATTTATTGTTATCGCCGCGGGGCTTGGGCCAGCCGCAGAGGAAGGAAAGCACTCTGAAGAAGCGGCCCAGGGCGGCCAGAATCATCAGCGCAAAGGCGAGTAGCATTACCGACTTGATCAGCCAGCGTGCCGGCAGCCCGCCGGGTGCCGCCGAAACCTCTCCGATCTGCCATGAGCGTTCCACGAACGGCCAGGCGAAGTAGAGGATGAAGCCGCAGAACGGCAGAAAGAACAGACTGATACCCAGCAGCTCAATCAGGGCGCGTTTGCGTCGGCTCAGGTGCTCAGCCGCCACATCGACACGAACGTGATCGTCATGCATGAAGCAGTAGGAGAGTGCCACCATGAAGCCGATGGCAAACAGGTGCCACTGTAACTCCTCCAGCGCGACGAAGTTGGTGCCGAGGAGGTAGCGCATAACCACATTGCCGACGATCAGGAGCATCAGTATCACCCAGATTACCGAGGTGTACCGGCCAAAGAAATCGACAATACCTTCGAAAAGATCGGAGATCGCAGTACGAGGATAAGAGAGCGTCCCCCCGTGGGGGACACTCTCATCAATGCGATCCAGATCCACGTCATATTCAGACATAGTGAATATCCGTTAATCCAGTCATGGAACAGGAAGGATTACTTGTCCGCTTCTTCGAAACCGAAGTCACGCGGCAGGTAGCCGTAGTATTTCCACGGACGGTGCTCTTCCTGGAATGCCTTCATTGAAGAGTAGACCTTGTCGAACATCGGGTCAGATTCGGAACGACGCTTCATTACCCGGTCTGTGGCTTCTTTGAATGCGTTCAGGATTTCCGGGCTGTACTGGTGCAACTGTACGCCCTGTTCCTCAAACTTCTTCAGCACCGCGCCCTGCAGGGCTTCCGCCTTAGCCAGTGCGACGGTGTTAGCGGCTTTACAGGTGTTTTCGATCAGCGCCTGAGTTTGACCATTCAGACCGTTCCATTCATCCAGGTTGATATACAGGTACTGGTTGGTGGAGGGCTGGTGCCAACCGGGCAGGTAGTAGTGCTTGGCCACCTGATAGAAGCCGAGTTGCTCATCGACCACCGGCATGGAGAACTCGGTGGCATCCAGAACACCGGTTTCCAGTGCCTGGTAGAGCTCACCACCGGGCAGCAGGGTGACGGACATACCGAACTCGGACATGATCTCGCCGCCGACACCGGCAGCACGGAACTTGAGACCCTTGAATTTCTCCAGGCTGTCCATCTCTTCACGGAACCAGCCAGCCGCTTCCGGTGAGATGGTGCCGCAGAGAATCGGATAGACATTGTAGGGCTGGAACAGCTCTTTCAGCAGGTCATCGCCACCGTGGTGATACATCCAGGCGATAAATTCCTGTGATTCCAGACCGAACGGGGTTGCGCCAAAGAGTGCAGACGCCGGGATCTGGCCCCATTCATACCCCATCCAGGAGTAACCGGCGGGGATGTTGCCGTTACTGACGTTCTCGAAAACGCCCAGCGCGGGAATCAGCTTGCCCGGCTCGAAGGTGCGCAGGGTGACCTGCCCGCCGGACATCTCATCCAGCATTTTTGCCACCTCCGGCATGGTGTCACCCAGCGCGGTCAGCGAGGAGGGAAAGCCCATTGGAACCTGCCAGCGGACCTTGTCGAACTCGGCCATAGCGGCCGTTGAAGTCGCCAGGGTCAGGCTCAGTGCAGTTGCTTGAAGTGCTTTCTTCATGGTTGAGTCCTTTTATTTTTATTGCTGGTTTTACTTTTACGACGCTAGTGATGCCTGCATGAGCAGGCGGGATGGATCAGTGTGCTGTCCAGCCGCCATCAATTGGCAGTGCCGTGCCGGTGATTGCCTTGGCAGCGTCTGAACAGAGAAACAGGGCCAGCTCGCCGATTTCTGCCGGAGCCACAAACTCCGGATAGGGGGCTTTGGCGTTGATCAGGCCACGCTTCGCTTCTTCAAAACTGGTGTTGTTCTGCT
Source organism: Marinobacterium litorale DSM 23545 (assembly GCF_000428985.1). Lineage (GTDB taxonomy): Bacteria > Pseudomonadota > Gammaproteobacteria > Pseudomonadales > Balneatricaceae > Marinobacterium_D > Marinobacterium_D litorale. The sequence goes on from NZ_AUAZ01000015.1 coordinate 43,225, forward strand.
CGGCGAACTCCTTAAGCTGGTCTACCAAGAGCGGGGTGTCGGTCCAGCCCGGGCAGATACAGTTGGCGGTAATGCCCTTGGCCGCATTTTCCAGTGCGGTGACCCGGGTAAAGCCCACCAGGCCATGTTTAGCCGCGCAGTAGGCAGCCTTGTTGACCGATGCCACCAGGCCATGGACCGAGGAGATGTTGATAATGCGCCCCCAGCCCTGATCGATCATCGCGGGTAGTGCCAGACGCGAGGTGTGGAACGCGGCACTGAGGTTGATTGCGATGATCTTGTCCCAGGTTTGCGGCGGGAAATCCTGAACCGGAGATGTGAACTGAATCCCGGCGTTATTGACCACCACTGTCGGCGCGCCGACCTCCTCATTGATGCGCTCCATCAACCGTTCGATCGCTTCGGGTTGGCTGATGTCCGTCTGGAAGTAGTGGGGGCGGTGACCAAATTCGGTATCGAAGCGCTGGGCGATTGCTTCACCCTCCTGGATCGATTCCAGACCGTGCAGGATTACCTCCAGGCCATTGCGTGCGAAAACTTCGGCAATTGCCAGACCGATGCCGCTGGTGGAACCGGTGATCAGTGCCAGTTTGCGAACACTCATTGTGCAGTCCTCGTTTTTATTCTTGGGGTCGTCTGTGTCAGTCCTGCAGCTCCGGGCGGTCCCGGAACAGCTCGAGCGCTTCTGGATTGGCCAGCGCGTCCTTGTTTTTCACGGTTTGCCCCATCACCACCTGGCGCACAGCGAGCTCAACGATCTTGCCGCTGATGGTGCGCGGGATATCGTCTACCTGAGCGATCACCGCCGGTACATGGCGGGGGGTGGTATTGGCGCGAATGGTGGTACGAATCCGCTTGCTCAACTCATCATCCAGCGTGACACCCTCGCGCAGGCGAACAAACAGCACGACACGGACATCATCCTGCCAGGGCTGGCCGATGCAGATGCTCTCCAGTACTTCCTCGACTTTCTCTACCTGACGGTAGATCTCGGCCGTACCGATGCGCACGCCGCCCGGGTTCAGCACCGCATCGGAGCGGCCGTGGATGATGACGCCGCCGTGCTCGGTAATCTCACCGTAGTCGCCATGGGCCCAGATATTGTCGAACTGAGCGAAGTAGGCGTCATGAAAGCGCTCGTTATCGGGATCGTTCCAGAACCCGATCGGCATGCTGGGAAAGGGTTTGGTGCAGACCAGCTCGCCTTTGTCGCCACGCAGGGGCTGGCCCTGGTCATCAAAGATATTCACGGCCATACCCAGGCCCCGGCACTGCAACTCGCCGCGCCAGACCGGCAGAATCGGGCTGCCCAGCGCAAAGCAGGACACAATGTCGGTGCCGCCGGAGATAGAGGAGAGCTGAAGGTCCTGTTTGATATCCCGGTAGACGTACTCAAAGCTCTCGTGGGAGAGCGGAGAGCCGGTGGAGAGGATTGCCTTGAGCGCTTCCAGGTTGTGGCTTTCGCGCGGTTTAATGCCGGCCTTTTCGAGGGCGGCCAGGTACTTGGCGCTGGTGCCAAAAACGCTGATTCGCTCTTGTTCCGCCATATCCCAGAGCACACCGGGACGGGGGGAGAACGGGGAACCGTCGAACAGGACCAGTGTGCAGCCGGTGGCCAGGCCCGATACCATCCAGTTCCACATCATCCAGCCGCAGGTGGTGTAGTAAAAGAACCGGTCTTCACGGCCGATGTCGGTGTGCAGCACCAGCTCTTTCAGGTGCTGGAGCAGGGTTCCGCCCGTACTGTGAATAATACACTTGGGTACGCCGGTGGTGCCGGAGGAGTACATCACATACAGCGGATGATCAAACGGCAGTGGCTCGAACTCGATGGTGGTCGCTGTGTCATCGCAATAGTGGTCGAGCAGCGCCGCTCCCGGCAGTTTTTCCAGGCTGGGGGTCTCATCGAGAAAGGGGACAACGACGACCTGCTCGATGGACTCGATCTGAGTCAGGATACCAGCGACCTTCTCCAGAGAATCCAGGTGTTTGCCGTTGTAGATATAGCCGTCGGTGGTGAACAGAACACGGGGTTTTACCTGGCCGAAGCGGTCGACCACGCCGTTGATGCCAAAGTCGGGTGAGCAAGAGGTCCAGGTGGCACCGATCGATGCGGCGGCCAGCATGGCGATGGTGGTTTCCGGCACATTGGGCATGAAGCCCGCTAATATATCGCCTTTGACCACGCCCTGTCGGCGCAAGGCGGCCGCCAGGCCCGCGACCCGACGATACAGCTCCGCGTAGCTGTACTCCACACGGCGGCCATCTTCACCGCAGAAAACGATTGCGGGCCGATCATCGCGAAAACGCAGCAGATTCTCGGCAAAGTTGAGTCTGGCCTGGGGGAACCAACGGGCTCCGGGCATTTTGTTCGGCTCTTGCAGGACGGTATTGCCTTTTTCCTGCGCTTCGATACCGACATAATCCCAGAGGTCGTTCCAGAAGCTGTCGTTCTGCTCGACGCTCCACTGCCAGAGCGAGTCGTAGTCGTGAAACTCACGCTCATGACGGGCGTTGACGAACTGCATGAAATCCCACAAACGGGTAGAGCGGATACGCGCCTGAGAAGGCGTCCAGAGGGGTTGTTCCATAGTGATCCCTAGTTATTTTTCTTGGATGACCAAAGGTATAGCCCATGTAGAGCAGGTTGCTTGCCAATATTTGTAATTATTTGTTTTTAAATTAAAAAATATATTTAATCGGAATTTTCACGGTTCTGATTGTATAAATTATTGGACACGTTGTATCGATTGGTTGACACTTGATTGTCAAATAATAAAGACAGTCTGGATGTGTCCATGAGTTTGACAGGCTTCGCTTCGGAAGCAGTGCGCGAGCGCGTACTCTCCTACCTGCATCGTTCCTTCGAAACCTTCTACGAACACACCATCGCCGTGGATAAACATGGGGTGGTGAACTGGATCAGCGACAGTTACTGGCGCTTCCTCGGTTTCTCCGAGCCTCCATTGGGAAAGCACATTACCGATGTAATCCCCAACAGTTACCTGCCCCAGGTCATCGCCACCGGTGAGCCGGTGCTGCTGGATCTGCTGTCGGTACGTAATCAGTGGGTGCTGGTCAGTGTTGTTCCGCTGCACAACGAACGGGGGGAAATAGAGGGCGGGTTTGGTTTTGTGGCCACCGACAGCCCTTCCGGTATGCGGCCTCTGCTTGAGCGCTACAACCAGATGCAGCGGGAGGTGCGTAACGCGACGCGTTTCCGGGATGCGCGCAGTGCCCGCTATCAGCTCTCTCAGATTGCCGGGCAGAGCGACGCGATCCGTTTGGTGAAACAGCAGATACGCCAGGCGGCGCGCTTTGATGTATCGGTATTGCTCACCGGTGAGACCGGGACCGGTAAGGAGCTGTTTGCCCACGCTCTGCATGACCTCTCGGATCGCGCTGAGAAGCCTTTCGTCTCCATTAACGTAGCGGCTATTCCGGAAACATTGATCGAAGCGGAGTTTTTCGGTGTGGCCCCGGGCGCGTTTACCGGTGCCAAAAAAGAGGGGCGGCCGGGAAAGCTGGAGATCGCCGGCGAGGGTACCCTGTTTCTTGACGAAATAGGCGATATGCCACTGCCGCTGCAGTCCAAACTTTTGCGGGTATTGCAGGAGCGAGAGTATGAGAAAGTGGGATCCAACGAGGTTCAGACCACCGGTGTGCGTATTGTTGCTGCGACCAGCCGCGATCTGATCCGGATGGTCGCCGAGGGGGAGTTCCGGGCTGACCTGTACTACCGGCTCAGCGCGATGCCCATTCAGTTACCGGCGCTGCGAGAGCGCCCCGCCGATATCGAACCACTGAGCGAGCGTATTTTGGAGGAGTGTTGCGCGCGTCTCGGGATGATAACCAAGGTGCTCAGCGCGGATGCGGTGGTTCTGTTGAGCCGGCACGACTGGCCGGGCAACGTCCGTGAGCTGTACAACGTGCTTGAGCGCGCCTGCATTCTGAATGAGTCCAGTGGCTATATCGACGCCGCGTTACTGATGTCATTGATGCAGGGGCATTCCGTCGCATCTGTCCTTGCCTCGAATACCGGTGCTGTTGATGTCAGGGAGTCGGTGGCTCCGGACGCCGTTCAGCCCGGTTCTGTGAATCTGAAAAGCCGTTTGCAACAAACCGAAGCTCAGGTTATCCGCGAAGCGCTGCAGCTGTGCAATGGTAACCGCTCGCGCGCGGCTCAGGCGCTGGGTATCTCCCGTGCGGCGCTCTATCAGAAGCTGGAGCGGCTCGGCCTGTGAGACTTTCGGATGGCTGGTCATTCTTTCGGCAGCTGCTATTCTCGAACACCCTAAAAGAATAAAAAGGAGTTTGAAGATGACTCGCGATGTGGTTGTACTCAGTGCTGTGCGTTCGGCGATTGGCACCTTTGGCGGCGGTCTAAGTGGTATTGAGCCTGCTGAACTGGCCGGCCAGGTGATGAAAGAGGCTGTGGTTCGCTCCGGTGTGGATCCGCAGGTAATCAATTACGTCACCGTGGGCAACTGTATACCGACCGACTCCCGCTTCGCCTATGTGGCGCGGGTGGCATCGATACAGGCCGGCTTACCGATGGATTCGGTGGCGATGGCGGTTAACCGGTTGTGCAGCTCGGGCCTGCAGGGGATCGTAACCACGGCGCAGAATATCATGTTGGGTGATTGCGACTACGGCATCGGCGGCGGGGTCGAGGTGATGTCCCGTGCCGGCTACATGTCACCGGCCATGCGCAGCGGTGCGCGAATGGGCGACACCAGCCTGATCGATATGATGGTAGCCACCCTGAGCGATCCCTTTGGGGCGGGGCACATGGGTATCACGGCCGAAAATCTCGCCGAAAAGTGGCAGATTACGCGTGAAGAGCAGGATGCACTTGCTGCCGAATCCCATCGGCGCGCGGCTCAGGCGATCGCAGAAGGACGCTTCCAGTCCCAGATCGTGCCGATTACGTTGAAAACCCGTAAGGGCGCGGTGGTTGTGGATACGGATGAGCACGTCAAGCCGGATACCAGTGTGGAAAAGCTGGCCGCCATGCGTCCTGCTTTCAAAAAGGATGGGACGGTAACGGCGGGTAACGCCTCGGGCCTCAACGACGGCGCAGCGTTTATGGTTCTCGCATCGGCGGAACAGGCAAAAGCGGCCGGTCATAAGCCGATGGCGCGGGTGGCGTCCTACGCCGTAGCCGGTGTGTCCAACGAGATTATGGGTGAGGGCCCGATCCCGGCCACCAAGCTTGCGCTAAAAAAGGCGGGGCTATCGCTGGATCAGATGGATGTGATCGAATCCAACGAAGCTTTTGCTGCTCAGGCGTTGGCGGTGGCCAAAGGCTTGGGGCTGGATATGGAGAAAACCAATCCCAATGGCGGTGCCATCGCGTTGGGGCATCCCATCGGCTGTTCCGGTGCGTTTATCGCCACCAAGGCGCTCTATGAGCTGGAGCGGGTTCAGGGCCGGTATGCGCTTGTCACCATGTGTATTGGGGGTGGTCAGGGGATTGCGGTCGTTTTCGAACGTCTGTAAGCGCCGGATCAGGTTTCCGTTACTTCTTCACCCACGTAGAGCCGGATGCAGTTGCGCCCGGCTCGCTTCGCCCGATACATCGCCTGATCTGCACGGTTGATCAGCATCGCCGCGTTTTCCGCGTGCTCCGGGTAGAGGGCGATACCGATACTCGGTGGTGTGACGAACGCCTGTCCGGACAGCATGAACGGCCGGCGCATACTGGCCAGTATTTTTTCGGCAACTTCGTACGCGCCCTCCGGAACGCTGATTTCCGATAACAGAATCACGAATTCATCACCACCCGTGCGCGCCACCGTATCGCTGCGTCGAACACAGTGGCTCAGGCGCTCGGCCGTTTCCACCAGCAGAGTGTCGCCGGCATCATGCCCAAGACTGTCGTTGACTGCTTTGAAGTTATCAAGATCCAGAAACATGACAGCGAGGGAGCGGTTATATCGCTCGGCTTGTCGAATTGCGGTATGCAAGCGTTCGTCCAGCAATCGTCGGTTCGGCAGACTGGTCAGAGCATCCGTATAGGCCAGGTAGCTGGTGCGGGCTTCGGCTTGTTTACGCTCGGTTATCTCCTGATGCGTGCCAAACATTTCTAACGGTTCGCCGTTTTCTGACCATGAGGCCACTTTGCCTCGATCCAGCACCCAGACCCAGTGGCCGTCCCGATGTCGCATGCGCACTTCCAGTTCGTAGTAGGGGCTCTCGCCATTAAAATGCTGTTGAAGGCGTCGGCCGGACTCTTCGAGGTCGTCGGGGTGGGTGTGCGCTTGCCAGGTCTTGATTGATACTGGCTGCAGCTCCGCCAGTGAATATCCCAGAATCTCTGCCCAACGCTCGTTGTAGGTTGTCTCGCCGGTCTGAACGTTCCACTCCCAGGTGCCCACGTTAGTACCTTCGATGATGCTGGTCAGGCGCTGGCGTTCGGTCTTCAGCTCCTGTCTGATCTTCATTTCTTTGCGGAAATAACGCCGCTCCTTGCGCAAATAGAGAATTCCGGCGGCGACAACAGCGCCATAAGCGCTGCAAAGTGCGAGGGCGAGCCAGTGCCATTCAGCGTAAGCAGCCTGTTTGTCGAACAGCGTTAGAACCACCAGCGGGTCGCTGAGCTGGAGCCCGGCAGGGGCGACGGTGCGAATGTCAAACAGTGCAGCGTCGGCACCGGGATAGAGATGGCCACCGGCCAGAGTGCGGCTTGAAGCGCTGGTGAGATGTTCTGTGACCGGCGAGTTCTCGGTCAGCCCCAGATTTGAGGGTGCATTTTCCGGCAGCGCGGGTACGCTGAGTAGTTGCGAGCCACTACCGTGCAAAACGACAAACCGAACGCCTTTACTCTCTTCTCGTAGCTGTAGCTTCATCATGTCGTGCAGGCGAGATGTGTTCAGTGAGGCAACCACAACACCGGTAAACTGGCTCCAGGGATCATTGACTTTGCGTGACAGTGTAAAGATCACATCATTGGCCAGGCTGAGAAAAGGCGCACTCAGAATAAGTGTGGATTCATCATCAGCGTCCCGGGCCCGGGTGAAGTACTCCCGGTAAGAAAAATTCTGCCCGGTGACAAAGCTCAGACTTGCAGCGATAGCATCCCCTGAGCTGTTGAGTACGGAGAAATTGTCCACGCTGCCAACCAGCGTATGCAGCCCCTCTGCCCGGGTTTCCAGGGTGCTCAGCGGAATGCGTCCGGTCAGGTATCGTTCCGCGCTTTGGCCCAGCATGGCGAGAACCGTATCCGCTTCCCGCAGTTGCTGCTCGAGTTGCTTCTCGGCCAGCGTGGAGCTGATATCCAGGTAATTGACGGCACGGGCGGTCTCCATCCGGTAGGTCAATGCCAGGACGACGACCAATGCACAACCCAGTAATGCGATGAGCGCATTAAAAGCCAGACGTTGGCGTTGGTAGGTGTGTCGGGGCATAAACAACTCGGGTTAAAGAATACCGGTCAAACGGAAGCGACATGATGAGCCCATATTAACATGTTGTGGCCCGGCGCAGGGGTAACCGACGCATCTGTTGAGCTGGGTCGTATTTCCGTCGTTTTACGGTGGTAGGCTGGTACGACACAGTAACGGGGAGAGCTGCATTGAATAACAGGGACAGACTAAAAGGAATGATGGTAGGGCTGGCGGTGGGCGATGCTCTGGGCGCACCGGTGGAATTTATGGAACCCGGTAGCTTTGAACCAGTCTCCGGCTATAGATCGGGTGGTCCCCACGGGCTTTTACCCGGCTACTGGACCGATGACACATCCATGGCGTTATGTTCGGCGGTCAGTTTGCACGAGTGTGGCGAGTTCAACCCAGCAGACCAGATAGACCGTTTTCTACGCTGGTTTCGAAAAGGCTATCTCTCTTCCACGGGACGCTGTTTCGATATCGGCCGGCGTACCCTGGAAGCACTGGTCAGGTACGAACGCACAGGCGAGGTGTATGCCGGTGAAGAGTCCTATGACTCGGCGGGCAATGGCGCGCTGATGCGGTTGGCGCCGGTGATAATCTACGCGCTGCAACACGCGCAGGACCCTCAAACCTTAGCCCGGGAGCATGGTCGGCTGACCCACGCTGATCCACGTTGTATCGAGTCCAATGCTGTATTTGCGCGTCTGCTTTCCGTGGTGCTGGAGGGGGTCGACAAAAGCCGTTTGTTGGAGCGTCTGGCTTCCTGGTCTTCCGAAATCAGTGATGTTGAAGTGGCGCAGGTGGTGGCTGGCTCTTACCGTGACAAGGTGCCCCCGGCGATTCGTGCATCAGGCTATGTGGTTGCTTCTCTTGAGGCAGCACTCTGGGCTTTTTATCGCAGCGATAATTTTGCCGAAGGGGCATTGATGGCGGTCAACCTCGGTCATGATTCTGATACAATTGGCGCAATTTTCGGACAGTTGGCAGGCGCTTTCTACGGCATTGAGGCCATTCCGACGGAATGGCGCGACGGGCTGTATCAGTATGATGCCATTGTTGAACTGACCGACGCGATAATCGATGGAGTGACGATAGACCTGCCACCGGGTTGGAAATAAACGGCCGGGGGGCCGGGTGCTCGCGTCACGGAGACAGACATGAGCGACATTCTCCCGGACGCTGGACAAGAGATACGCAAAATACGGCGGTACTCGCTGCTGGCGCTGGTTATCTGGTCATTACTTTTTGCCGGTGCCTTTACCTATTTCGAAGCGCTTAACGCCAATAGTGCGTTGGTACTGGCCCGGGAGACTGCGCTTGCCAATATCAATCGCGATACTGCGCTGCGGGCGTGGGTCAGTAGTCATGGCGGGGTGTTTGTGCCGCGCGCCAACGCCGAGCCCAACCCCTACCTGCCGCCGTCACAGAGGACCGATGAAACTGTTAGCGGTCAGTCGTTAACCCGGATGAATCCGGCCTATGTGCTACGTGACTTTTATCGTCACTACAGCGACGATCTGGGGATTCGCAGCCGCTTGGTGGGGCGCAGTCCGATCAATCCGGAGAATATCGGTGATGACTGGGAGCGTGACCGTCTACAGATGATGGTCTCCAGTGACCGGGTTCAGTATTTTGAAGTCACCGATATCGATGGCCGGCCGTTCCTGCGCGGGGTTCAACGGCTGCAACTTGAGCCCAGTTGCCGGGAGTGCCATCAGGCTGTCTCCGATCATCGCCAGCACCTGGGTGCGATCAGTGTTTCGGTGCCGATGCAGACCATACTTGCGCAACAGGAAGCGACCACCCGTCCGGTCTACCTGGGCAGTGGTGTTATCTGGTTTTGCGGTGTTGGCATCATTCTGCTTTTGAGCGAGTTAACCCAGCGCCGCATCAGCGAACGCGAAGAGTCCGAGCGGAAGCTTCGCCGCGCCGCTACCGTCTTTACCAGTTCGCATGAGGGTATTGTTGTTGCCAGCCTGAAAGGGGAGGTGTTAGCGGTGAATCCGGCGTTTACCTCGATCACCGGTTACCCCGAGGCTGAAATACTGGGACGTAACCTGAGCCTGCTGCAATCCGGACATCACGATAAAGCGTTCTATCAGAAGCTCTGGCAGTCGATATCCGAGAAGGGCTACTGGCGTGGCGAAATCTGGAACCGCAGACGCAGTGGCGAGGTGTATCCGGAATGGCTGACGATCAGTGCTGTAAAAGACTCTGCCGGGAAAGTAGCCAACTACGTTGGGGTATTTTCCGATATTTCGCTGATCAAGCAATCTCAGGAGCAACTGGAGTACCTGGCCTATCATGATCCGCTGACCGGATTGCCCAATCGAGCCATGCTCAAGGATCGACTGGATCATGCCGTGGAGCGACTGCATCGCAGTGGTGCCCACGGGGCCGTGATGTTCATGGATCTGGATCGCTTCAAGGCGGTGAATGACAGCTACGGTCATCCGGTTGGGGATGAGGTTTTAAAAAGCGTGGCCCAGCGTTTGGCTGGCCGACTGCGTGAAGGCGACACCCTGGCGCGGCTGGGTGGTGATGAATTCGTGGTGTTGCTGGAGGATCTGGAATCACCGGAAAGTGTCGCTGTGGTGGCACGTGATCTGATAACCCTGTTCAACCAGTTGTTCGATATCGGTGAGGACCGTCAGGTTTCGCTGGGGCTGAGTATCGGGATCTGTCTGTTTCCGGAGGATGCCGAGCACACTGACGATATTCTTCAGCATGCCGATGCGGCGCTTTATCAGGCCAAGCAAGCCGGGCGTAATACCTACCGTTTCTACACTGAAGCGTTGACTCAGGCGGCTCGCGAGAAGTTATCGCTGGAATCTTCATTAAGAATGGCGATCGAGCGCGATCAGCTGGTGCTGCATTATCAGCCGTTACTGGATCTGCAGACACGCAAGATAATCGGGGTTGAAGCTTTGGTTCGCTGGGATAGCCCTGAGCATGGCTTTATCTCCCCGGGCACTTTCATCCCTTTAGCGGAGGAAACGGGCCTGATTGTTCCCCTGGGTGAGTGGGTGATGCGCGAAGCCTGCGGTCAGATGAGAGCCTGGCTTGATCAGGGGCTGGAGCTGGGTACCGTGGCGGTTAACCTGTCGCCGGTACAGTTCCGCCATGAGGATCTGCTGGGTATGGTGCGCTCCGCCCTCGAGGAGAGTCGGCTCGACCCCCGCTATGTGGAGCTTGAGATCACTGAAAGTGGTTTGATGGACAACATCGAAGCGGTGGAATTGCGGATTGATCGGCTTAAGGCGATGGGGCTGCGGATGTCGATCGATGATTTTGGTACCGGTTACTCCTCCATGGCTTATCTGCAGCGTTTTTCCATCGATAAGCTCAAGATCGATCAGAGTTTTACCCGGGCGATTGAAGAAAACCGGCTGGAGCAGCCGCTGGTTACTACAATCGTGAGCCTGGCCCGGAGCTTGAAGCTCCAGGTGTTGGCAGAGGGGATCGAAACGGAGGTTCAGCTCAATTATCTCCGTGCATTGGGTTGTGATTTGGGACAGGGATACTTGTTCAGCCGTCCATTGCCTGCGCAGGAGATCACGCGGCTTCTACAGCAATCACAAACGACCTAAGACAGCTGCTTGACCGCCTTGTGAATCAGCCCCGCCAGGCGTCGGACACCCGGACTGGCCAGATCGGCATCACGCAGAATCAGGTAAAGATCGGCGTAGCGCTCGGCACCACTGGCCAAGGGTAGAGGTTTGAGTTCTCCCCGCTCCAGTTGATCGCGAATCTTGAACTCCGGGTACCAGGAAAAGCCGAGCCCCGCACTGGCGCAGCGGATCGATGTGCTCATATGGCTCACGGTCCAGCGCTGATCAGCGCCCAGCCAGCCCGCATCCAGACTCCGGCTCCCCGAGTCCCGCACCACGAGCTGTCGGTACTGCCTCAGATCTGAGTGGGTGAGCGGGCGATCAAATCCATGTAGCGGATGCTGCGGATGGGCAACGGGGATAAAGCGTATTCTCAGCAAGGGATCACCGACAAATCCCGGCGGCACCCGGCTACTGATCACCAGCTCTGCGTCCCCTCGGGTCAATGTCTCATCGGTACCACTCAGGGCGGTTTCCAGCAGTTCAATCCGCACAAAGGGCGCGTCTTCGGCATACGCCCTGAGCGCCTCAAGAATCACCGGCTCTGGGAAAATGATATCAATGGCGATCCGAATCATCGCTTCTGACCCGCTGCTGTAGTGAGCCGCCAGCTCCTCGGTCAGGCGGGCATTCTCAAGCAGGGACTGGGCCTGATGGTAGAGTGCGGTCCCCGCCTCGGTCAGCCGGGCCTTGCGGCCCTCGATACGAAAGACGGCCAAGCCCAGCTTTTCTTCCAGCCGCTGAATTGAATAGCTGACCGCCGACTGGCTTTTATCGAGTGCTTCCGCTGCCTGCGCATAGCCACCGTGATCGACCACGGCGACCAGTGTATGCCACTGTTCCAGAGTGATTTTCACGGGACCCGGCTCCTGCTCTGACGTTGGTTCGATGCGTTTATCTCTTTTATATCAGTAAAACTGATCAAATAGAGCTGTTTATTCGCATTTAATATCCGATCAGTGAATAGATAATAGGAAGCGTAGTCATCATTCATCGAAAACGGAGTCACTTCATGGCTAAGCTTCTGTATGTAAAAAGCAGTATTTTTGGTGATCAGGGTCAGTCCAGTCAGCTGGCAGAGTCGCTGATCAATGACTGGAAAGCGCAGAACCCAGGCGGGGAAGTGGTCGAGCGTGATCTTGCCGGTGATCCGATCCCACACTTGGATGCGGGACGTTTTAACGCATTTATCACCGACCCTCAGGAGCGTACTGCCGAGCAGCATGCGGTGGTGGAGTTCTCAGACGCCCTGATCGACGAGATTCGTCAGGCCGACAGCGTTGTTATCGGGGTGCCGATGTACAACTTCGGCGTGCCGTCGCAGATGAAAGCGTGGATTGATCATCTGGCTCGCGCCGGCGTCACCTTTAAGTACACTGAGTCGGGCCCTGTCGGGCTGTTGGAAGATAAGCCGGTCATTTTACTGGCCACGCGCGGCGGGCAGTACAAAGACGATGGACTGGACTACCAGATTCCCTTCGTCAAACAGTTCCTGGGCTTCATCGGACTCAACGATACCCGGGTGATCTTTGCCGAAGGGCTGGCAATGGGGGATAGCGTCAAAGATCAGGTGTTGAGCGCGGCGCGCCGCAGCCTAGGCGAGCAGCTACAGTAATCCGAGTAATGAAACGGATAATCAGGGGAGGTCAGCATGGGGCTACTGGTCAATGGTCAATGGCAGGATCGGTGGTATGACACCGATTCTCACGGTGGGCGTTTCGAGCGGGATAGCGCGCGGTTTCGCAACTGGGTCACATCTGACGGCGCAGCAGGTCCATCCGGTGAGGGGGGCTTTGAGGCAAAGGCTGGTCGCTACCATCTGTATGTCTCCTATGCCTGCCCCTGGGCGCACCGAACCTTGATTATGCGAGCGCTCAAAGGGTTAGAGGCACAGATTAGCGTAGATGTGGTTGACCCGCTGATGCTGGAAAACGGGTGGACATTGTCCGGTCAGTTTGAAGGTTCTACGGGGGACTCCCTCTACGGGGCGGAGTATCTGCATCAGGTCTACACCCGCAGCAAGCCTGATGCCTCGGGACGGGTGACTGTCCCGGTTCTGTGGGACAAGAAGCGTGAGCAGATTGTCAGTAACGAGTCTGCCGAAATCATCAGGATGTTAAATAGCGCTTTCGATGCGGCAGGTGCCAACGCGGGGGATTATTACCCGAGCGCCCTGCAGGATGAGATCGATAGCTGGAATGACCGAATCTACCCCGCTGTTAACAACGGCGTTTACAAAGCCGGGTTTGCGACCTCTCAGGACGCATACGATGAGGCGGTGGAAGGACTGTTTGCGGAGCTGGACAGGATCGATGCTCATCTGAGCAAACAGCGGTTCCTGGCTGGTGACCGATTAACGGAAGCTGATATACGTCTCTATACCACGTTGATCCGGTTCGACCCGGTCTATGTCAGTCACTTCAAGTGTGACCGTTATCGAATAGCGGACTATCCGGCGCTGTCGAACTATCTGCGGGATCTGTATCAGCGGCCGGCATTCCGGGACACCACCCGTTTCGATCATATCCGGAACCACTACTACCGTAGCCATCCCACTATCAACCCGACCGGCATCATACCGGTAGGGCCAGCGTTTGATCTAACAGCACCCCATGGGCGCGAGGAACTTGGTGATGACTGAGTACACCGTGAAGCGCGTGATTCGTGCAATTGACAGCTCCGATGGTGCAGGGGTCCGGTTGCGCCGGAGTCTGGGACAGGGGGGGAATACCCGCATCGATCCATTCCTGATGCTGGATATGTTCTCGTCGGACAGCCCCGATGACTACATAGCCGGCTTTCCGGCTCATCCGCATCGGGGCTTCGAGACAGTGACCTACATGTTGGATGGCGTGATGCGTCACCGCGATCATCTGGGGCACGAAGGGCTGCTGCGTCCCGGTGGTGCGCAATGGATGACAGCCGGCAGAGGCGTAATTCACGAAGAGATGCCGCAGCAGGAGCAGGGTTTGATGCGGGGATTTCAGCTTTGGGTCAACCTGCCCGCTGCGGAGAAGATGAAGCCGGCGGCTTATCAGAATATTGAGCCGGAGTCCGTGGCCGAAACGAGTGACAGTCGGGGCAACCGGATACGTGTCGTGGCGGGTGAGCTGAACTTTGCCGATCAGCTTCTGCAGGGGCCTGTGGTCGGTGTCAGTCGCTCACCACTGTTTGCCGACATATCACTGGTCGGTGGCAGTGAGCTTGTGTTTGACCTGCCTGACGGTTTGGCGGGCTTCGTGTATCCGTTCGAGGGTGAGGCGTTGTTGGCCGGAGCCGAACTGGAAACCCATGCCGCCAATGAACTCTCATCGGGCAACCGGTTGCGACTGAACGCCAAAGAGCCCGCCCGCTGTCTGCTGGTGGCGGGCCGTCCGATTGGTGAGCCCATCGCCCAGTACGGCCCGTTTGTTATGAATACGGCCGAGGAGATAGAGCAGGCGTTGCGGGATTATCGCGCAGGTACGTTGGCGAGCTAACCTTTTTACGTTTTTTGCCCGATACTTGGAAAAGTGATGGTGCCCCGATACTCTAGAGAAACACCTGTTTGATCGGGGTGTTCCTGTCGGAGGGCTTTTATGGGGCGCTTTATTATCTTTGTGATCCTGGTGGTGCTTGTGGGGTTTTCGTTGAACTCCTGCGATCATGCCCTGGACGTTAAAAAGTCGTTATGGGATCAGGAAGAGCGCTAACGGGCAGAGGGGAAAGGAATGCTCGATATTAACCAGTATCTTAAGCTGATGGTCGAAAAGCAGGCGTCGGATCTGTTTTTCAGCACGGATGCGCCGGTGCAGATAAAGATCGACGGGCTGATGCGCCCGGTGGGAGAGAAAACTCTGCCGCCCGGCTTGACCCATGAGCTGGCTTATTCGCTGATGAATGAGCACCAGACTCAAGTGTTTGAGTCGGACATGGAGATGAATTTCTCCCACAACGTGAAGGAGCTGGGGCGATTTCGAATCAATGTCTACCGTCAGCGCGGTGACGTGGCTCTGGTTATTCGATTCATTCGCAACCGTATCCCCAGCATTCAGGATCTGAACCTGCCTGATTACCTGCAGGAGCTGGTGATGTTGCGCAGTGGCCTGGTGTTGATCGTGGGCTCCACTGGATCCGGTAAGTCTACCAGCCTCGCCTCGATGATCGAGTATCGAAACCAGCGGGCCACGGGGCACATTCTGACGGTGGAAGATCCCATCGAGTATATCCACACCAACAAACGCTCTCTGGTTAACCAGCGTGAGGTTGGGATCGATACGCTCTCCTACGAAAATGCCCTGATGAACGGTCTGCGAGAAGCGCCTGATGTAATTCTGATTGGTGAAATTCGTGATCGACACACCATGGAGCAGGCGATTCGCTACTCCGAAACCGGCCATCTCTGCCTGTCGACGCTGCACTCCAATAATACAACGCAGGCGGTGGAGCATATCGCCAACTTTTTCCTGGATACCGAGATAAAAAAGATCAGCCAGGATCTTTCCATGAACCTGCGGGCGATCGTATCACAGCGTCTGGTCCGCGATATTAATGGCAAATATCTGCCCGCCACAGAAGTTCTGGTTAACACGCCCTACGTAGCAGAGCTGATAGCGCGAGGCGACTTCAAGCGTATCCGGGAAACCATGGAACAAAGCAGCGACCCGGGGACGCATACCTTCGATGCCAATTTGCTGGAGCTCTACAGTGCTGGACGCATATCGGAAGAAACCGTGTTGCAGAATGCGGATTCACGCAATAACGTCACGCTGAAGATGAAGCTGCTGGGAGCGGGGCGCTAGCGGTAGCGTTCGCGCTGCTCTCGTTCCCGCTCAGCCTGGTCGCGTGCTTTCTGCTCCGCTTCCTGCTGCTGGCGGATCTCCTCGGCGATCTTCTCACACTGCTCGATCTTGCGGGTCAGTGCAAAGATCTGAGCGTCAATCTGATACGCATTGTTGAATCCCTGAAGTCGGGTCAGTGCGCTTTTGTAGGAGTGCAACGCCACCTGAGGGCCGGCGACCTCCTCGGTTTGCTGGGCATCCATCAATTCCAGCTCGATGGTTAAGCGGGTGTAGCTCTGCTTCAAATGCCGGATCATCTCCTGGGCGGTATTTTTGTTGACCTGATTCTGTTTCTGCAGATCGGTAATAAACTGCGCAAGCTCCCGTATCAGGGCGCGATTTCTCCGCGCGTTGTCCCGAGTGTCGGAGTGCGTCAGTGAGCCCTGCGGGTACTGTCCCGGGTCAAAGGGCTGAGCCGCGATGCCGTTGAGCCGTTCCAGTTCGCGCCCATGGACCGGGTTGGCGTCAAGCTCCATAACCAGCCGCCAGCGTTTTTCCATATAGCGAATCAGCAGGTTGCGCATATCCGGAGTGACATAGAATGAGGGCAGGCTGGCAAGCAGATGGTCCGCGCGGCGGATCTGGTCCTTTAACGCAAGGAGTCTCATGCGTCGCGCCCGGCGCTGGCTTTCAATCGATTGCACGATATAAGCGGTAATCGCCAGTACGGCAACGCCGCCTAAGATCAGCATGCCGGTTTCTGTTGGTGTCATGAACGTTCCTCTGAACAGCGCTGCTCTGATTACCCCTGGAGCGGATGGGATCGTTTAGGCTTCTGATTCTATAGCAAATTCATGAAAAAAAATGCTTGACCCGTTATCAGGCTGTCATTAATATTTTCGCCGCTCCCAAACGTGAAGGGGGCGGCGAAATGTGTCCCATTCGTCTAGTGGCCTAGGACACCGCCCTTTCACGGCGGTAACAGGGGTTCGAACCCCCTATGGGACGCCATTCTCTTCTAGAGATGTTGCGGGAATAGCTCAGTTGGTAGAGCACAACCTTGCCAAGGTTGGGGTCGCGAGTTCGAGTCTCGTTTCCCGCTCCAAATCTTTTTTCGATTAGTTTTAGCTCTCTTCGTTCGTAGCCAGGTTAACCCCGCTTTTTATTGGTTGGGGTCACGACCGGAACGCCGGCCGGTTCTGGTCTCGTTTCCCGCTCCAAATCTCACTCCTTTGTAATCCAGGTTTTAGTACTTCGTAGAAAAGCGACCCTGCTTTTCACTCGTTGTGGCGCCCCCCAGTCAAGTTCTATTCTCACTTGGATAGTCGTGCCAGGCACTCAAAAAGTTGTCCAATCCCTGTTTTCCTCGCCGTAGAGCGGGCGCGATGGGATGGATCTGTGTATTTTTTAAACGCTTCCATATCAACGGCTTATCGAGCGGGATCGGAAAGCAAAAAAAATGGGTCAGGGTGTTGACGAGGGAGGGGTCGCTACGTATTATTTGCGCCTCCTCGATGAGGAACGCGAAAGCGTATCGGCTACGTCCCATTCGTCTAGTGGCCTAGGACACCGCCCTTTCACGGCGGTAACAGGGGTTCGAACCCCCTATGGGACGCCATTCTCTTCTAGAGATGTTGCGGGAATAGCTCAGTTGGTAGAGCACAACCTTGCCAAGGTTGGGGTCGCGAGTTCGAGTCTCGTTTCCCGCT
Source organism: Marinobacterium litorale DSM 23545 (assembly GCF_000428985.1). Classification (GTDB taxonomy): domain Bacteria; phylum Pseudomonadota; class Gammaproteobacteria; order Pseudomonadales; family Balneatricaceae; genus Marinobacterium_D; species Marinobacterium_D litorale. The sequence continues at coordinate 60,696 of NZ_AUAZ01000015.1, forward strand.
CCAAATCTATTTTCTCCTTTGCATGAATTTTTGTTCGTTCGTAGCTAGGGCGACCCCGCTTTTTATTGGTTGGGGTCACGACCGGTTCGCCGGCCGGTTCGAGTCTCGTTTCCCGCTCCAAATCTCGTTTCTTTGTAACCTAAACTTCAGCTACTTCGTATAAAAGCGACCCTGCTTTTCATCCGTTGGGGTCACGACCGGGTGCCGGCCAGTGAGTCTCGTTTCCCGCTCCAAATCTCACTTCTTGATCTACTCAGAGTTTTATTCATTCGCTGGTGATGCGCGTTAGATGTGCGGTGCGGTTTGTTGCCCGACGTCATCGCCGGGCATGGGTTATCACGTGTTGAAAAGCCGGGTGCGTTCGGCGAGGTAATCAAACGGGCGGTTTTCCCGTTCGGCTTCTGCACGTGCCTCGTCAAGCTGGGCAAACAGTTCAAGCTCTTCATCGGCCATATGATGCAGGCAATCGCCGCCAAACAGCCAGAACAGGTCGCGCGCGACCAGGTGGACCAGCTGAGGGTAGGCGCGAACCAGTCGGGTCATCACCGCCTGGCCCTCTTCGAACGCCCATCCCTGATGTTGCTCAAACCCTTCCGCCAGTTCCGCAAACTGCTCCATGAACTCCCGGTCGATCGGATTGGGTGCCGGGTTACTGAATGGTTCCTGCTTGATCAGGTTGTTATAGGCAAGTTTCAACAGGTTGACGTGGTAGGTGTGGAAATCGGTCACGGTATCCTCAAACAGCATGTTCAAAACAGGAATTGTGGGGATGGCCGGCGGCAATCACAAGTCCGAGGTTGAAATGAAACCGTTGAGTCCCCATAACGTACTATCCTGTCGCTCCGTCTGGAGCCTTCTCGAACTTACCGCTTCCGGTGGCCTGTGGCTGTAAAGTTAGGTGCAGCGGTACTTTGTTCCAACAGACAATAGGATTTTTATGACTGCGGCGCTGAGTATAAAGGATCTGCGCAAGACGTACGGCAATGGTTTTGAGGCCCTGAAAGGGATCTCACTGGAGGTGCAGGAGGGCGATTTCTTTGCTCTGCTGGGTCCGAATGGGGCGGGTAAGTCCACCACGCTTGGGATCGTTTCTTCGCTGGTCAACAAAAGTGGTGGGGCTGTTTCTGTATTCGGCCATGACATCGACCGCGATCTGACACGGGCCAAGCTATGTCTCGGCGTTGTGCCCCAGGAGTTTAACTTCAACCCGTTCGAGCGTGTGATCGATATCGTCATTACCCAGGCCGGCTACTACGGCATCGGCGCAAAACACGCGCGGGAACGTGCCGAGTTCTACCTGCGTAAGCTGGGGTTGTGGGATAAGCGTGACGAGCGGGCTCGTATGCTTTCGGGCGGGATGAAACGCCGCCTGATGATTGCGCGGGCTCTGGTTCACGACCCGAAAATGCTGATTCTCGATGAACCAACAGCGGGTGTTGATATTGAGCTGCGCCGCTCCATGTGGGATTTTCTTAGCGAAATCAATGCCGCTGGCACCACCATTATCCTGACCACCCACTACCTGGAAGAGGCTGAGAGCTTGTGTCGCAATATTGCGATCATCGATCACGGTCAGATTATCCAGAACAGCAGCATGAAGTCCCTGCTGGCCAAACTTAACGTAGAAACCTTTGTACTGGATTTGGATCGTGATATCTCGGCCGCGCCGGAGCTGGAGGGTTATCAGGTGCGTCTGCGCGATGCCCACACGCTGGAGGTGGAGGTGGAGAAGTCACGGGGGCTGAATCCACTGTTTTCCCAGCTGTCATCCCTGGACTGTTCGGTGGTCAGTATGCGGAACAAGGCGAACCGTCTGGAAGAGCTGTTTGTTTCGCTCGTGGATAAAAACCTATAAGGAGTCGCTTCATGCATAGCCAGTTGCTGTGGACAGCTTTCTGGACCATCGTCGTTAAGGAAGTACGCCGTTTCACCCGAATCTGGGCGCAGACGTTGTTGCCCCCGGCAATCACGATGACGCTTTATTTTATTATCTTCGGTAACCTGATCGGCTCGCGCATCGGTGAAATGGGTGGCTTCAGCTACATGGAGTATATCGTGCCCGGGTTGATCATGATGTCTGTGATTACAAACTCCTACGGTAACGTGGTCTCCTCGTTTTTTGGTACCAAGTTTCAGCATAATATTGAGGAGCTGCTGGTGGCACCGGTGCCAAACTGGGTGATCCTGGCCGGCTACGTGATCGGTGGTATGGCGCGGGGCCTGATGGTGGGCTTTATCGTCACGTTGCTATCACTGTTTTTCACGGACCTGCAGATTCATCATTTTGTCGTGACGGTGACGATCGTATTACTGACCTCAGTCGTGTTTGCTCTCGGCGGATTTATTAATGCGGTTTATGCCACCACGTTTGACGATATTGCCATTGTGCCCACATTTATTCTGACGCCGTTAACCTATCTGGGCGGTGTATTTTATAGTATCGAGCTGTTGCCCGGGTTCTGGCAGGGCGTTTCTCAGCTCAATCCAATTCTGTATATGGTAAACACCTTCCGATATGGCATTCTTGGGGTCAGTGATATCAACGTGGGTTTCGCATTTGCGATGATTATCGGTTTTATCGCTGTGCTGGCCACGTTCTCGCTTCACCTACTTAAGATTGGTAAGGGCATCCGCAGCTGATGAGCGAACATGAATCGATCAAGCAGTCTCCTTTGGGTCAGGGGACGCGATACGTTAATCGGTACGACCCGACTTTGCTCTACCCCATAGCCCGGGATGTTAACTGGCAGGCGCGTGGAGTGGATCGTACGACGCTACCCTTTCGCGGTGTGGATATCTGGAACGCCTATGAGCTTTCCTGGCTCGACAGCCGGGGTAAGCCGGTGGTTCGTCTGGCGGAGTTCAGGATTCCGGCATCATCCAGCCATATCATCGAGTCGAAGTCGTTTAAGCTCTACCTGAACTCCTACAACCTGACCCGTTTTGGTTCTGAGTCGGAGGTGCAGTCGCACCTGCGTCAGGATCTGAGCCAGGCCGCCGGTGCCGATGTCAGCGTGAAGCTTTTCAGGCCGGATCTGCCTGTTCAGGGCGGGCAACTGGAGGGACGCTGTATCGATGATCTGGAGATCGATGTCGAGCACTATACGCCAGAGCCTAACCTGCTTATTGCTGGCAACGAGGTAGTTGGCGAAACCCTGGTCAGTCATCTGCTTAAGTCAAACTGCCCGGTGACCGGTCAGCCGGACTGGGGCAGCCTGCAGATCCGGTACAAAGGGGGCAAAATCGACCGCAAGGGGCTACTGGCTTATATCGTATCCTACCGTGAGCATGGTGATTTTCACGAGCAGTGCGTGGAGAACATCTTTATGGATATCTGGCAGCGCTGCCGGCCGCAAAAACTGAGTGTTTATGCGCGCTACGTGCGCCGCGGCGGCCTGGATATCAATCCTTATCGAACGAGTATCAGCGACGAACCCGGAAATCCGCGCCTGGCGCGTCAATAAGGAGAGTGAAATGGAAGCCTTGGATCTGCTGCTTAATCGTACTTCCAGCCCGTTGCTGAAGGCGCCGGCTCCGTCGGCTGAGCAGCTTGAAACTCTGATGCGGGCGGCCGCTCGCGCACCGGATCATGGCTCTCTGCAGCCCTATCGCTTCCTGCGTATTGAGGGAAAGGGTCTCGAAGCGCTGGGTGAACTGTTCGTGGAAGCCAGCCGAGCCGAGCAGGGCGAGCTGGATGAGGCTCAACTCAAAAAGCTGCGCAGTATGCCGGGGCGTGCGCCGTTGATATTGGCTGCGATCGCGGTTACCCAGGAGCATCCCAAAGTGCCGGTCAGTGAGCAGGTGATTACAGCCGGGTGCGCCGCTCACGCTGTGGTTCAAGCAGCCAGTGCTCTGGGACTGGGTGCCATGTGGCGCTCCGGTGCTCTGGCGTTTAATCCGCTGGTTGCCAAGGGCTTGGGATTGCGCACCCATGAGCAACTGATTGGCTTTATCTACCTGGGGAACGTCATCAAGGAGAAACCGACGCCTGATGCTGATCCTCATGCACTGATCAGCGATTGGCCGAGCCATGACTGACCTGACGACTGATCCGGTTCAGTTTTTAAGCTGGCTGCATAAAAATATCCCGCTAACGAAAGCGATGCAGCTTGAGCGTCTGGACTATGACGGTGAATCACTCACGTTGACTGTGCCGCTGGGTCCCAACGTCAATGACAAGGGAACCGGTTTTGGCGGTTCTATCGCCGCGTTGGCGACGCTGGCGGGCTGGTGTCTGACAACGCTGCAGCTGCGTGAACAAGGGCTCGATTGCGATGTGGTTATCGCCCGCAGCGAGCAGCTTTTTGAGGCGCCGGTAACCGGTGCTTTTACGGCCCGTGTAGCGCGTCCGGATTCGGCCAGTTGTCAGGCTTTTATCGAGCGTGTGGCTACACGGGGGCGCGGGCGTCTGGAATTATCGGTGGATGTTGAGTGTGCCGGAGAGCGGGCGTTCACGATGACCGGCCAGTACGCGGCGATCCGGCGCCAGCCGGACACAACCCAGTAGGACGCGGCTTCGAATCATTGCCCTTGCGTCGGCTCTACACGTGTGGCTTTCTCGATCACCACCGGAACCACCGGGACGTCGCGAAAGGGTGGCCGTGTCGTTGTTTCGACCTGAGCGATCCGGTCTACCACATCCATCCCTTCAGTCACTCTGGCGAATACCGCATATCCGGGTTGCCCCGGCTTACTGTCCAGGCGGTCGTTATGTTGCAGGTTGATAAAGAACTGACTGGTCGCGCTGTCAGGCTCCCGGGTGCGGGCCATCGATAGCGTTCCCCGCTCGTTACTGAGGCCGTTGTCGGATTCGTTGATGATCGGTGCGTTGGTTGCCCGGGTTTTGAAGTCGCCGGTCATACCGCCTGCCTGAATGACAAATCCCGGAATAACCCGGTGAAAAACCAAACCGTCGTAAAAACCTTCGCTCACATAACGTAAGAAGTTATCCACGGTTTTGGGTGCCTGCTCGGGGTACAGCTCAATCTCAATATCACCAAGCGAGGTTTCCAGTCTCACCAGTTCGTTCGCATACACGGGGGATAGTGCTAAAAAAGTAAATAAAACAGCTGTTTTGGTTATTTTTTCTAACATAAAACTTTCCTTTTAGGCGAATATGCAGTGGTTTTTGGCAGGTGTGGCGGTTTTTTTAGCCTCTGCTAATGTATAATAGCCCTTTCTAAAAAACGTATTTATTATACCGCAGCATATGAGTCTGCTGGGGCAAAGGATGCCCGTTCCTTGATTTTCACCCCGGCCTGCCGGGGTATATCCGGAGGGGGGCCGGAACCTATGGGAAAGCTTAAACTTAAAGGCAAACTGACACTCTTCTCTATCCTGCCGATGCTGCTGGTCACTGCAGTGGTCATGGTCGTGGTTTACTTCCAGATGTCACGTGTGGGTAATGAGGAAGTGATTGCCATGCGCGAATCGATGATGGAGAGCAAGCGCCAGGAGCTGCGTAACTACATCGAGCTCTCTCTTTCGGCAATCGAACCTCTTCGTGAGCAAGGACGCAAAGAAGATGCGCGTGATGCGCTCAGGTCGATGAATTACGGCGATGATGGATATGTTTTTGTCTATGAGTTCGACGGAACTGTGGTTGCCAACAGGCCTGATCCCAGCGCAGAGGGCACTAACCGCTGGAAGCTTGCGGACCCCAACGGAGTCGTTATCGTTCAGGAGCTGATCGCAGCGGCCAAGAACAACGGAGACTTTGTCCGGTACGACTGGAACAAGCCCAGTGTCAACGCAGTTAAGCCCAAGCTCAGCTACGCCGATCAGATCTCCGAATGGGGGTGGATGATCGGTACCGGATTTTATATTGATGACATCGATGAGGCGGTCGCTGCGCGTCGCGCCGAGGTGAGCGCCAGTATAGAGGCCACAATGATCACCATTGCCGGCATCGCGTTTGGCCTGCTGGTGGTGGTTGCCGGACTCTCTTCTGTGGTCGCGGGAATGATGATCAAACCGCTGCGCAACACAGCGCAGGCCTTGAACGATATCAGTAAAGGTGAAGGCGATCTGACGCAGCGTCTGGCGGTTGATACGCAGGATGAAGTTGGCGATGTAGCGACGGGCTTCAACGGCTTCACCGGCAATATCCAGAATGTGGTGCGTGAAGTGAAGAGCGCCGTAGGGTCGCTGACACAATCTACCCGGCAGATGGATGCGGTGGTGGGGCGCACCCATGACGATGCCAATATCCAGAAGCAGGAAACCGACCAGGTCGCAGCTGCGATTCACGAGATGGCAGCTGCGGTGCAGCAGGTGGCCGGCAGTGCAGCCCAAGCGGCGGAAGCCGCCCATGAAGCGGATCAGGAAGCAGGTGACGGGCAGCGGATCGTGCAGGACACTATCAGCTCCATCAATCGTTTGGCTGATGATGTCAATCGAGCCGCGGAAGTGATCACTCGCCTGGGCGAGGATACGCAGGCTATCGGTTCCGTTGTTAACGTGATTCAGGGTGTGGCCGAGCAGACCAACCTGCTGGCCTTGAATGCGGCGATCGAGGCGGCCCGCGCAGGTGAGCAGGGGCGCGGCTTTGCGGTGGTTGCGGATGAAGTTCGCACGCTGGCAACCCGGACTCAGCAGAGCACCGAAGAGATCCATCGCATGATAGAACGGCTTCAGTCCGGAGCGCGTCAGGCTGTGGAGGTGATGGAAGCGAGTCAGGCCCAGAGCCATTCGACCATGGAAACCGCGGGCCATGCCAACGAGTCACTGGGCCGGATCACGCGCTCTGTAGGTTTGATTACGGAAATGAACACCCAGATTGCCAGTGCTGCCGAAGAGCAAACGGCGGTCGCAGACGAAATCAGCCAGAGTGTGCAGCAGATTGCCGATATTGCTGAGCGCTCCTCCAAAAACGCGGGCGAAATGTCCAGCATGTCGGGAACCATGGCCGAGATCGAGAAGCGTTTGAGTGAACTGGTTAACCGCTTCAAGGTTTAACTGAACCGCACCGCGCCGGTCAGCGTATGCGTCCCTAAAAGGGGGTGAATATGTTGACTGGCTCGTCCCAGCTAATCTGGATTACCGGTGCCGGCAGTGGTATCGGTCGCGCTACGGCACTCGAACTGGCCCGCCTTGGCCACTCTGTTGTTGTCAGCGGTCGCCGTTTGGAGCCGTTGCAGGATCTTGTGAAGGATGCCCAGCACTTCCCCGGACAGATTTCGCCGTTGACACTCGATGTGACCGAGCCACAGAGCGTGCACGATGCTTTCAGTACGCTCTGTGCCCGATGGGGTGTACCCGATGCCGCAATACTTTGTGCCGGTAATCATCAGCCCATGCCTGTTGATCAGTTTTCTCTGGAACGCTGTCAGGCGCTGATTGACGTGAACTACCTGGGCATGATGCGGCTGGTCGAACGGTTGCTGCCCGCCTTTCGCAGCCGCGGCTGTGGCACGATGGTGTTGGTCGCGTCGGTGGCCGGATATCGCGGTTTGCCCACGGCCGCAGCTTACGGAGGCAGCAAGGCGGCCGTGATCAACGCGGCCGAGGCTTTGCGTTGCGAGCTGGAGGGCAGTGATATCGATATAAAACTGGTCAATCCCGGTTTTGTACGGACCCCGCTGACCGATCGAAATGAGTTCAAAATGCCATTTTTGATTGAGCCGGAAGAGGCGGCCCGGTCAATCGTAAAAGGGATGCAACGGCCCGGGTTTGAGATTGCCTTTCCATGGCGGTTTGCATTAATTATGAAAATGCTCCGCTTGCTTCCTTATGGCTTATACTTCCGGCTTATCAAACGGAAAACCGGCTTATGACACGTCAGCAGATATTTGACCGTTATTGCACTTTGTTTGAAAACCTGTCTCCGGAAACCGTTCTTGATTTGCGTAAACTGGTCAGTGCCGACATCCACTTTCGCGATCCATTCAATGATACCCGGGGCTGGGAAGGGATGAGCCGGGTACTGCACGATATGTTTGAGCGCTGTACTAACCCTCGCTTTCATGTTTTGGACAAGCACCTTACGGATGGCTGCGGCTTTATCCGATGGCGTTTTGAAACCCGCGTTCCGGTGATGGGCTGGTTCAGTATCGAGGGGATGAGTCGCTTACAGTTCGACGAGCAGGATCGCATTATTGAACACCTGGACTTCTGGGACAGCAGCCCCTTCTATTTGCGGCTCCCTGTGATTGGGCGTCTGTTGCGTCGTGCCAAGGCGAAAATGTCAGCGGGCTGAGCGGGCTCGCTATTGATGTTCGATGCAGTACAATCCCACATCGATGGTGCCTTCACGAAAACCGCCCTCGCAGTAACCCAGATAGTAGCTCCACATGCGGCGGAATCGCTCATCAAAACCCAATGATTGAATCTCCGGCCAGTGAGCGGTGAAGCTACGATGCCAGATAGCCAAAGTGCGCGCGTAATCTTCACCGAACAGAAGCGAATCGGTCAGTCGCAAGTCGCCTTGGTTGATCGCCTGTGCAAGTACCCTTGGGGAGGGCAGCATCCCGCCCGGGAAAATATAGCGTTGGATGAAGTCGGCACCCCGGCGGTAGTTTTCGAAGCGCTCATCGGCAATGCTGATGATCTGTAAGACCGCTTTTCCGTCCGGGCGCAGGCAGCGCTTCAGCGTCTCAAAGTACTCTGGCCAATGTGACTCACCCACGGCTTCAAACATCTCGATCGAAACGATGTGATCATACTGCCGGTCAAGGTCGCGATAATCGGTCAGGCTGAACTGGCAAAGCGCATCAAGGCCGCGCTCATGGGCGCGTCGGCGGGCGAATGCCAGCTGTTCGCTGGAGAGCGTGACGCCATCGACGCAGGCGCCAAATTCTGCCGCTGCCACTTCAGCGAAGCCGCCCCAGCCGCAGCCGATCTCCAGAACATGCTGGCCAGGTTGCAGATTCAGCATTTTGCAGATTCGGCGGTATTTATTGAGTTGGGCCGCTTCCAGTGAGCTTTCAGTATCAAACAGGGCGGCTGAATAGGTCATCGTGCGGTCGAGCCAGAGTCGGTAGAAGGCGTTGCCCAGGTCGTAGTGATACTCAATATTGCGTCGACTGCCGCTGCGGCTGTTGTTCCGGCGCAGGTGCAAAAGACGGTTGAACAGCTGCAGGAGCGGGTGACCTTTCATGAAATCGCGCATGGCGGTTTCATTTTCCAGCGCCCAACGTACAAGCCCACAAAGATCGGGTGAATCCCATTCGCCGTCCATGTAACTTTCAGCCCAACCGATCAACCCCCCACGTAGCAGCCGTCGAACGGAACGGTAGCGGTGCAGGCGCACTTCCGCGTGAGGCTGGTCTTCATGAAACTCACCGAACCGGAGATGGCGACCGTCCGGTAGATAGAGGTCGAGCACGCCACAATCAAAATGCGGTAAACGCTTTAGAATCGCCTGCAGGCAGCGCCGGTTGAGCCAGCTGCTGTCCACTGGTGCGGCCGGGGAGCGGCCCGGGGCATATTCAGTCGGTTTCATAACTCACCTCCCTCTGGGGACGGATCAACGTAACAGTCGTTTGCGGTGGGCTGGGGCGCGGTTGAATCGGAACGCGCTTACGCCAGAGCTTGAACGCTTCCCAGTGGATACCGACGATCACTTTTAATGTCATCAACGGATAACTGAAAAATGTCTTGATCAGCTGAGCATCGGTCAACGTGAGCCGTTTACCCGTGAACGTGGCGTGCAGAAGGCTGCCCTGGTCGTCACATTGGCGAATGCAGACCGCGATCTGTTTTCCCGGTGGCCGCAGTCGAAATTGATAATCGGCCACCATCGGCATAAACGGGGAAACGTAGAACTGTTTTTTGCTGCTCTGCCGAATCAGGTCGCCGGTCTCTGTGTCTGATGTTTCGATCAGGTAGCTGTGGCGCTGGTTAAAGGTATTGCTTACCTCGTAAAGCACCGCGCGCAATACGCCCTGTTCGTCATGGCAGTAGTAAACGCTCAGGGGGTTAAACACATAACCCAGAATGCGCGGATAGCAGAGCAGCTGAATGTTGCCCTGGCCAATCTCGATGTTGTTTTCGCGCAGTAATTGGCGAACCCGTCCAGACAGGCTTTGGCCACCGGTGTCACCGTGGTCCTGCTCATGAAACGAAAACAGGTTGAACCGGTTGAGTGAAAACCAGCGCAGTTTTCGATCGAGCTGCTCCAGTTCATCCAGGTCGATAAGCCAGGAAACCACGCGATAGATAAAACGGTGGCGGTGCGGGCGAAACCGGTGGTGCATGACATGCCCGGCATAAAGTACAGAGTTCACGCCACGGCCTCTGGTGTCTGGGCACCACTGGGGCGTGCCCGGTCATGCACATGGATGCGGCTGTTGGGGTCAGCGAGTTGCCAGGGCCGTTTTACGCCACCCAGCGCTTCAGCCACTGCCAGCCCCGACTGCAGCCCGTCTTCGTGAAAGCCATAGCCAAACCAGGCACCACAGAACCAGGTATTTTGCTGGCCCTGCAGTGTCCACAGTTGTTGTTGGGCGCTAATAGACTCCAGTGAAAACTGGGGGTGATCGTAAAGAAAACTGCGATGAATACGCTCGGTTCGAGGCTCTTCGATCGGGTTAAGCGTGACAAAGAGGTCTCGTCGGCTGTTGATCGGCTGCAGGCGGTTCATCCAGTACGTTACCGAAAGCCGGTCGCCGGAGCCGCGTCCTGCACTCAGGTAGTTCCAGCTTGCCCAGGCACTGCGGCGCTTGGGCATCAGCCTGGGGTCGCTGTGCAAAATGGCACGGTTTCTTTGATAGGGAAAACAGCTGAGTAAGCGCTGCTCCTGTGCGGTCGGCTTAGCCAGCAATTCCAGTGCCTGATCGGCATGGCAGGCGAGAACGACATGATCAAAGTGTTCCTTCTGGCCATGCAGATGCTCGAGAATAACGCCGTTGTGCGTGCGATGAATGCGCCGGATGTGACTGTTCATGCGAAGCTGACCTTCCAGCGGTGCCAGCAGGCGTTTTACGTACTCCCGACTGCCGCCCACGACCGTGCGCCACTGGGGCCGGTCTTTGAGCTGCACGAGACCGTGGTTCTGACAAAAACGCAGAAAGGTCAGGGCGGGGTAATCCAGCATTTGATCGGCAGGCGTTGACCAGATCGCGGCGCCCATGGGGATAAGATGGTGGTTGATAAACGCCTCGGAATAGCCGCGCCGTGTCAGCATTTCGCCCAGCGTTTCCTGCTTAATCGCCGCCTCGTCTGTCAGCTCCGGCGCTTCGCGATAGAAGCGCAGGATCTCGCGCAGTAGCTGCCAGTGACGGGGACGCAGCAGATTGGCACGCTGAGCGAAGAATCCATTAAGTCCACAGCCGCTATACTCCAGGCGTGTACTGTCGCTGGAGACCGCAAACGACATATCGGTGTCCGCCGTGGGAACGTCCAGCTGGTCAAACAGTTTGATCAGGTTGGGGTAGTTGACCGGGTTATAAACGATGAATCCGGTGTCGACACACACTGTTTCGTCTTCAAACGTCAGCTCCGAAGTATTGGAGTGGCCCCCGGGACGGTCGTCTTTCTCGAACAACGTGACCCGGTGGTGCTGGTTCAGCAGCCAGGCGCAGGCCATGCCGGAGATTCCGGAGCCGATGACAGCAATATTTAAAGGGCGCATGATACTGACAGACATAATTGATTCCCTGTGAGGGTCCGACATTTGTTGGTCCATACGTTTAAGCGTTGGGCGCCGGATCACCGGTTTTTTTCTACGGCTCGTTGATCCGGCCTGGGCACCCACGCGTATTGGAGGTGAAATGCTGGAAGACGAGCCTGAGGGAAAGAAAGTGACAGCAGCAGCCGATCTGACCCAGAGTAAACAAAAAGCTGAGCGGGAAAACTGGACGCGAACGTTGGCTAGCCTGGCCGAGAGCCGGGATAAGCAGCTGTTTGCACAACTTTTTACCCATTTTGGGCCCCGCGTCAAAGCATACATTATTCGTCTGGGGATGCCTCCGGCTACGGCCGAGGAAGTGACTCAGGAGGCGATGTTATCGGTCTGGCGCAAAGCGCACTTGTTCAATGCGGCCAAAGCCAGTGCCAGTACCTGGATTTTTACGCTGGCTCGGAACCTTTGCATCGACCGTATGCGCAAAGAGAAAACACAAGAGTATGAACTGCCGGATGACGAAGTGGATCCTGATACACGGGATTACGGTGAGCAGGCGGTTCTGGAAGCACAGATGAAAACCGTGATCGATACCTTGCCTGAGGCACAGGCCCAGGTGCTCTTTCTCTCGTATTACGAGGGGAAAAGTCACTCCGAGATTGCCGAGCAGCTGGGAATCCCGCTGGGTAGTGTTAAATCCAGGCTCAGACTGGCGTTCAGCAAACTTAAGACGCACTGGGAGGGTCGGGCATGAAGATTAGCCACCATTTCGATGACGCGACCTTAATCGCTTATGCCAGCGGCAGTCTGCCCCAGGGGATGGCTGTTCTGGTGGGAAGCCACCTGCACTGGTGTAAAGCATGCCGTGACCGTGCCCGCGAGGCTGACGCGGTGGGTGGATCCCTGCTTGAAGAGATCGAACCGGTTGAGATGTCGGGCGATGCGCTGGCACAGATGCTGGATTGTCTGGATCTGCCGGAGGCACAAAGACTCCCTTCGACCGAGCCGGAGGTTCGTTCACAGAAGGCGATGGAAACAGGCCTGCCGGCTCCGCTGGCGGAGTTGCTCGGGCGTCCGCTTGACCAGCTGCAGTGGCGCCGCATTGGCTACGGTGTCCACCAGTATGATCTGGGGCTGGAGGGTCCTGGCGCAACCCGTTTGCTGCGTATTGCGCCGGGTGTGTCTGTACCTCACCACAGTCATCGCGGCAATGAGTTGACGCTGATTCTGCGCGGCTCTTACAGTGATGAGCTGGGCCGCTTCTGTGCCGGCGATGTGGCTGACGTGGATACCGATGTGGCCCATCAACCGATCGTAGATACCGGCGAAGAGTGCATCTGCCTGATCGCCACTGACGCACCATTGAAGTTCAGTGGACTGATGGGGCGTCTGGCCCAGCCGTTTATCGGTCTGTAAGGGAGAGAGTATGGCCAACAGTGCAAAGATCGAGATGGAAAGGAAGATTCCGGTCGGGATCAGCAGTTGCCTTCTGGGCGAGCAGGTGCGTTACAACGGGGGGCATAAGCGCTCGCGTTACTGTCTTGATGTGTTAGCGGAGTGCTTCGATTTCGAGCCGTTCTGCCCGGAGATGGCGATTGGCCTGGGTGTGCCCCGTGAGCCCATTCGTCTGGTGGGGGAAGCGGACCAGACTCCCCGGGCACTGGGGACCGTGGACTCCAGTATCGATGTGACCGAGCCCCTGTTGGCGGCCGGGGAGCGTATCGCCCGGGAACGTAATCACCTGCGTGGTTATATTCTGATGAAAGGGTCCCCCAGCTGCGGTATGGAGCGGGTTAAGGTTTATCATCCCAACGGCATGCCCAACACCTCCGATTCGGGGGTGTTTGTGCGGGCGTTGCGAGCTGCAAATCCGGTTTTGCCGGTCGAGGAGGAGGCGCGCCTCAATGATGCGGTGTTGCGTGATAATTTTATTGCGCGGGTGTTTGCCTACGATGACTGGAAGACCAGCGTGGAGGTTGAGCCCAGTTATCACAACCTGATCCAGTTCCACAGTCGGCAGAAATACCTGTTGATGGCGCATCACTACCAAGGCTATCGCAGCCTGGGGCGCTTTCTGGCTCAAGCCCATGAGATGCCCCTGGAACAGGCGATGGCTGAGTATATCCAGGCGTTTATGGGTCACATGACGCACCGGGCCACGCGTAAGACCCATACGAACGTGTTGATGCATATGCTGGGCTACCTGAAGAAAGCGATCGACACCGATTGCAAGCAGGAGATGCTTGAAAGTATCGACCAGTATCGTCTCGGTCAGGTACCCCTGGTTGTGCCGCTGGCGCTGCTCAAACACTACCTGAAACGGTATGGCAGCGAGTACATTTGCGAACAGACCTACCTTAACCCTTACCCGCATGAGCTTGGGCTGCGTAACTATATCTGATACGGATTTGAGATGACCCAAACCCGACTGGTCTGGCTGCGTAACGACCTGCGCATCACCGATAACCCGGCATTGCAGCACGCCTGTCGCGACAGGGCCCCGGTGGTGGCTGTCGTGACACTGGTTCCACAAAGCTGGCAGGAGCATGGTGAAGCGCCGGCCAGAATGGCCCTGTGGCGGGATCAGCTGCGAGCGGTTGCAGATACGCTTGAGCAGCGGAACATCCCCCTCAAAGTGGTCAATGCCGGGCACTTTAAGCACTGTGCCGCACGGTTGCTCGAGTTGGCTCAAGCGCTGAATGCCGATGAGATCAGTTTTAACTATGAGTACCCGCTCAACGAGCGCCTGCGCGACCAAGCCGTCTGTGAGGCTTTCGAAGGCGTGGGTCTGAGCGCCCGCGCCTTCCATGGCGAACTGGTGATTCCACCCGGTCAGGTGTTGACCGGTCAGGGCGGGCCTTACAAAGTCTATACGCCTTTCAGCCGTGCCTGGCTTAAACGGTTGTCCGATTTCGACGAACCGGTATTGCCACCGCCGGCAAAAATGGAGCCGCAGGCGCAGGCCAGTGACCCTTTACCTGATGATCTGGATTACCGTCCGTTGAGTTATCGCGATGACCTTTGGCCTGTGGGTGAGGTCGCGGTCAGTGAGCGACTGCAACGGTTTGTGTGTGAGTCGGAGCCCGACTACCACCGTCTGCGAGATTTCCCTGCCCGATCAGCCACGTCTGCTCTGTCTCCCTACCTGACCATCGGGGCGCTATCGCCGCGTCAGTGTATGGCCGCACTCAGAGCCGAAACAGGGCAGCGTGACTGGCGCGAGTCGGCCTGGCTGAACGAGTTAATCTGGCGCGAGTTTTACCGGCATCTGCTGGTGGCTTTTCCGGGCCTGTCGAAACATGAGTCGTTCCGGCCCGAGATCGAAGCCCGTATTCAGTGGCACCCTAACGACGCAGCGTTTGCAGCCTGGTGCCGGGGCGAAACCGGTTTTCCCATCGTTGATGCAGCCATGAAACAGCTGCTCGAAACCGGCTGGATGCACAATCGGCTGCGTATGGTGGTGGCGTCGTTTTTAACCAAACTGCTTAGGGTGGACTGGCGGCGCGGTGCCGATTTTTTCATGCAGCATTTGATCGATGGGGATTTTGCGTCCAACGCCGGTGGCTGGCAGTGGAGTGCATCGGTGGGCGCGGATGCCGCACCCTACTTCCGCATTTTCAACCCCCAGGCTCAGGGCGAGAAGTTTGATCCGGAGGGTGAGTTCGTCAGTCGCTGGTTGCCCGAGCTGTCACAGGTCCCGGCTGGCAAGAAACGTCAGTTGCCTGGCGCTGGAGGCCGGGCTCCGATTATCGACTACCGGCAGTCGCGCCAGGCGGCGCTGGACGACTACAACCGGTGAATTCATCGACATTTCCGGTTACCATCTAAGCCGTTTTGCAGAGATGGGAGCGGACTTTGTCAGAGTTGTACCGGGTACCCCTCGAGGTGTTCGAGCGCGAAATCGAGGTGAAGAAAAGCCGCTTTATCGCCACCGCCATGCCGGTCGCCAGTGAAAGTGAAATGCGTCGTTTTATAGAATCCCAGCGGCTGCGTTTTCCGGGTGCTAACCATCACTGCTCCGCTTACATCATCGGCAGTCCCTTTCATCCCAGAGCCGCAGGCAGTGACGATGATGGTGAGCCGTCAGGCACGGCAGGAAAGCCCATGCTGAATGTGCTCATGGGCCAGCAGATCGGTGATGTCTGCGTTGTCGTCACCCGCTTTTTCGGCGGAATCAAGCTGGGAGCAGGAGGCTTGGTGCGGGCCTATGGCGCTGCCGTAAAGGCGTTGGTGCCTGAATGGCCTCTGGCGGAGCGGGAGCCGATGGCGTCTTTGACGTTACGCTACCCTTACGACCAGCAGGGCTGGATCGACTCTCTGCTCAAGCGTTTCGAAGCGGATGTGAGCGGGAGTGATTACACGGAAGCCGTCACACAGCAGCTGACCCTGCCGCAGCGTAATCAGGAACTCTTTTGCCACGAGGTCGCCGAGCGAGCGCACCTGGGGGTCAGCTGTGAGGTTATGGACTGATGAAACAACAGATCATGCAGTGGGATCAACTGCTGACGACCAAGCGTTATGGCCATGAACAGGGCGCTGAGGAGGTGGGACGCAGTCACTTCCACAAGGACCATGATCGCATCATCTTCTCCAGCGCCTTTCGCCGTTTGGGGCGTAAGACCCAGGTACATCCCATGGCGCTCAATGATCATATCCATACCCGCCTGACCCACTCGATGGAGGTAGGGAGCCTTGGCCGCAGCCTGGGAATCCGGGTTGGGGAGTTGATTGCGGACCAGTTACCCCCCTGGGTCACCGCACATGATATCGGGATGATTGTGCAGTCCGCCTGTCTGGCCCACGATATCGGCAACCCGCCCTTTGGTCACGCGGGCGAATACGCGATTCGGGACTGGTTTCGTCGCCGCCGTGACGATGCGCGGTTTCAGTCCTTGAGTGGCGCCCAGCGCCGCGATCTGGAAACCTTTGAGGGCAATGCGCAGGGCTTTCGGGTTGTGACGCGAATCGAAAATAACCTGTTTGACGGTGGTTTACGCCTGACCTACCCGACATTGGGAACGCTGCTTAAATATCCCTGGACCGCGGAGCGTGGCGGTAAGAAAGGCAAGTTCAGCTGTTTCCTCACGGAAGTGGAAATTCTGAATGCGCTGGGTCGAGATCTGGGTCTGATCCCGCAGGGAGAAAACAGCTGGTGCCGTCATCCGCTGGCGTTCCTGATGGAGGCTGCCGATGATATCTGCTACGCCATTCTGGATCTTGAAGACGCCATCGAGCTGCACCTGCTGAGTTTTGAGGAGGTCAAACCGATTCTTCTGCAGCTGTGTGGCGATCTGGAGTTCGATGATGCCATCTTTGCCACCCAGGCCTCTTCCCGGCGCAAAATCTCGGCGTTGCGTGGCAAGGCGATGGAAAACATGGTCAACTCGGTCGTTCAGGCGTTTATGAATAATCTGCCCTTGATTATGCAGGGAGAGTATAAAGGAGAGCTGCTCGCCGATGGTGATCCCATGGTCCGAGACGGCATAGCCCGGGCCAAACAGCTGGCTCGGGAGCGGGTGTTCCCGGACACCCGGAAGGCCGAACTGGAGGTGGGAGCTTACACCACCCTGGGTGTGTTGCTGAATGCCTTTATCGAGGCGGTCTGGGAGGTTAATACACTGCCCCCGGAGGATCTCGGTTATCGCAGCCAGAAAATCATGAATTTGATGGGAATTCATGCCCCGGAACCGGATCTATCCCTATATGATTGTTACATCCGTGCCCTGGATTTTATCGGGGGGATGACCGATCACTACGCGAACTACCTGGCGCGACAGATTGGTGGCGGAATCGCTGTCTGAAATTTGCAACAAAAGAGGTATAATCGATGGCGTCTTTGCAGGATCAGTTGGGCAAACTGGTGTACTCAACCGAGAAAGGGCGCCTCTGTCCTGAGTGCGGTGAGGAGTTGTCAGCCTGCATCTGTGACGAGCTGGCTGATCAGGCCCGTTTGAAACAGCTTGATGGCATTGTGCGGATTCGCCGCGAAACAGCGGGCCGCAAGGGTAAAGGGGTCACGACTATCAGTGGCGTGCCGTTGCCCGAGAAGGAGATGAAAGCCCTGCTCAAGCGTTTGAAACAGCGCTGTGGCACTGGCGGTGCGCTAAAAGCCGATACGCTGGAGATTCAGGGGGATCATCGAGATCAGATCAAGGCGTTGCTGGAATCCGAAGGGTTCAAGGTCAAGCTGGCCGGAGGCTGACGTCAAAAAATCTGTCACACCTGATGTGTGACAAGGAGTGAACGGGGTGCGTAGCCTCATAGCATTGCTTCTTACAGTGGTTATTTTTCCCGCCTCGGCGGAAATTTTTCACTATATCGATGACAAGGGCAGGAAAGTCTTTGTTAACCGGGAAAGTCAGATTCCACACAAGTACCGCAAGCAGGTTGAGGTACGTGAGGAGTCCCGTTCGCTCAACGGCCTCGAGCCCGGGCCGGAACTCGACCCCCGAATCAACCAGATTAAACGAGAGATCCATCGGTCACTTGAAGATATCGATGCGGCGCTCGCAGAACTGGAAACGCCGGTGGAACTCACTGACAATCGGATAGTATTGCCCGTGACTGCGGTGTACGGCAACCGCAGTGTGGAAACCCGGATGCTGCTGGATACCGGTGCTTCGGGCACTGTCTTTCACCGGGACGCGTTGAAAAATCTTAATGGTGCCACCTATCGGGCCGGAGAAGCCCGCGTGGCCAGCGGCGACAAAATTCCCGTGGATGCCATCAACCTGGACCGCATGGAGGTGGGCCCGTTCAAGGTGGAGTCGACCCGTGCCATGGTAATCGACCCGGTGGGACGATCGACTCACGATGGCCTGCTGGGCATGGATTTTCTGCGCCAGGTGGAATACCGCGTCGATTACGAACGCAGCGTCATGGTCTGGGAGCCGGATCGGTATGAAGAACTTCAGGCGGAGCGAGAGAAACTGCGGGCACAAGTGGAGCTTGAGGCTGAAGCGCTGATTGAGTCGCTATCCAAGCCATAAGGTCCGGCAAGAGTGGGGCGAGATCGCCCCGCTCGTCAGATCAGACGCGCAGCAGCGCCTTTGCCAGGCGCTCGGATAGCTGCTCTTCCGTAAACTGCGGCTCATTAGGCGGATAGAGTTCATCTTCCACGAAGTCAAAGCCGTTCTCACGCGCCAGCGCAAACAGCTCCTTCATCTTGACACAGGCTTTGAGCGACTCGCCCAGGCTCGTATCAGCTTTTGCCTTATCAGCGAATGCCTTGATATCGGCGACAGACATAGCGGTCTCCTTATTGTGGCTAAGTAATGAGTTGCGCTATGCATGAGCAAAACTTGGACCAGCCACCGTTTTGCGAGAAAAACAGTCTATTTTTCTATATCTGCGCCTATTTTCTGTCTAATTTCAGAAAAATATCGCTATTCTATTTTGCGCACTCATCTGTCCGGATTCCAACATTGGATTGAATGTCAGCTTTGGAACATCGTCTCTCGTCATCGAACCCGTGGCTTTAATCAAGCTGCTGTTCCGCAAGTTTCAAATCCAGTGTGGCTTTGAGTAACCGATAGAGCCGAATCGACGCGTCGATCTCCTCTTTGCGGTTGGTCAGACTCTCGATATTCAGCCCTAACGGCAAACCCAGAGGGACACAAGCTTCCAGAATCTGCTCGAGACTGTTCTGACAAACTCGGATCGATTCGGCCAGAGAATCTTCCGCATCCAGAATACGCCAGCGGGTGGCCGCCGGGATCGAGATACCCAGCCACTGCATGAACTCCAGCGTTTTCGCACTGCCGCAGGGGGTAAAGGTCAGGACGATCCGACGGGGTGTGATCCCCTGCTCACGGCATAAACGGGCGTAGCCGGCGAGTAGATCGATGGTCGCCTGGGGGTTGTAAACGGCCTGCGAGACAAAAAAATCAACGCCCTTGTGCTGCTTGTCCATCAGGCGTTCATGTTCATTGCCTTTAAGTGCATGGCGCTCGGCAATGGTGACGCCGCCGAGATGGAAATCGCGGTGACTTTCGCCAATGGCCTGGTAAGCCTCAGGCAGCGAGAGGCGGATATCGCCGTCGGAGGAGGGACTGCCCACGAGCACCAGATTACGCAGCTCGAACTGGTTCCAGGCCTCTTCCAACCATTGTTCGAAATCGGAGCGGTCGCGCTGGGCCACGCTCTTGTAGGTAATGGTCTCCTTACCGGAGATATCCCCAATCAGGCGGGAGTACTCACGCGGGTCCCGTGTCTTTCGGAACGGGAAGGGACGTGGTGTATCGATACGGGCGCTTTCGTCCTGAATGTCGTAGACGATGACACCGTCATATTCGAGGGTCGAGAGACGTGCCAGCAGCTTTTCAGCGATCTCGCGCATCTGCTCGTCGTCGGTGGACTCCCGGGGTGGTGTCGTGCCGATGAAGTAGACCCCACGGCTGGGGTCAGCAAATTTTTCACGCAAAATCTCTGACATGGTGTGCTTCCGTCCATCACTGTTTGATAGTGGAACTAGTATAAACAAGAAAATGATTCATATCTTTTGGTTATATGATGAAATTTAATGATCTGCAGGTGAAACCGGTTCATGTAGATGAGCGAGTTTCATGACAATAGGTCAAAAGCGCACAAATGTTACCCCTTGGGTACATTTGTTTTTATGCAGGCTGGCACTCCAGCGGCGATAGTGGTATACCCGAGTAATAAACTTGGGAATAGACCCAGGGGCGGAGAGCACTATGAAGCAGACGGACCAGACACTGCTTGAACAGCTGCGTATTACCGAGTTTGAGATCGAGAACCGTCAGCATCTGTTCGCCATCGATAAGGAAGACATTGCTCTGATTGTAGAGTGCCAACCACTGGTCGAAGCGTCATTGGATCAGATTGTCGGGCAGTTTTATGATCATCAAACCAGTGTGCCCGAGATTGCTCTGCTGATCGGCGATGCCGATACGCTGGAACGCCTTAAAAATGCACAACGTCGTTATATCACTGATCTGTTCAGCGGTGTTTATGATATCGATTATGTGAACAACCGGCTTCGAATCGGGCTGGTTCACAAGCGAATCGGGGTTGATACCAAACTCTACCTGTCCGCGGTTTACACCCTGAAAAGCCTCTTGAGCGAACTGCTGAGCCAGCGCATCACGGAACCGTCCAAGCGTGAAAAGACCTTGAAGGCGCTGGAGAAGGTCTTCATGTTTGATATCACGCTGGTGTTTGAAACCTATATTCGCAGCCTCCTGTCTGAAATAGAGACCTCGCGGGAAAAGTCAGAGGTGTACGCACGCTCGCTGGAGGAAAAAGTGCGTGAGCGAACCCGTCAGCTCGAAGAGATGGCGCGCACCGATCCCTTGACCGGGTTGCTCAGTGTTCGATTCCTCAATGAGACGCTGACCCGATACCTGCGCATAGCGGAGCGCCGTCTGGAAACGCTCTGCCTGGTTTATGTCGATATCAATGACTTCAAGAACTTTAACGATACCCAGGGTCATCAGCGTGGTGATGAAGTATTACGGACGCTGGGTAGTGCTTTAAGGCAGGTCTCACGGGATGAGGACGCCTGTTTTCGCTACGGGGGCGATGAATTTTGCATCATCCTTCCCGGCTGTCGGGAGAGGGAGGCGCGGGATATCTACGTCGATCGGTTGCATGCCGCTTTGGAGGACGCGGGCGAGTCATTGCGTCTCAGTGTCGGGGTCATCGAGACCGGTCAGGACGGCTACCTGACAGCGGACGCTCTGGTCGCCCAGGCCGATAAGGCGATGTACCGCCAGAAAGCCCGACACAAGGCAGGAATCTCCAATGTGTCGCCGCTTAAACCCCGCGATTGAACAGGGACGTTTATAGAAGAAAGAGAGAGCCCAGCCCCAGAAACGCGACAAAGCCCACTACGTCAGTGACGGTGGTGAGTATCACGGAGCCGGACAGGGCGGGATCAATTTTCAGCTTCTGCAGCAGCACCGGAATCAGTACGCCCGACAGGGCCGCCACTGAGATATTCACGACAATCGCCAACGATATAACGATGCCGATACCGGGGCTTGAGAACCACCAGGCCGCCACGAAACCGATCACGATCGCCCAGAGCACACCGTTCAGGCCGCCGACGCTCAGTTCTTTGCGCAACAGGGGCATCATGTTGGCCGCCGTAATCTGTCCCAGAGCCAACCCCCGGATAATCAGCGTTAAGGTCTGGCTGCCGGCAATCCCGCCCATGGAGGCAACCACCGGCATCAGCACCGCCAGAGCGACCACCTGCTGCAGAGTACCCTCGAACAGGCCGATCGCCCAGGAGGCGAGAAACGCGGTGAGCAGGTTGATTCCCAGCCAGGTGGCACGGCGGCGCGAGCTGCGCATGACCGGTGCGAACAGGTCCTCGTCTTCGTCCAGACCGGCGCTGGCCATCAGCTGTGCCTCGTAATGCTCATGCAGAAGCTCAAGGGCCAAGCCCTGGGTCATGCGCCCCAGCAACAGACCATTGTCGTCCAGCACCGGTCGGGCCAGGGATTCGCCATGCTCGAACGCTTCGGTCGCCTCCCGCAGTGAAAGCGAGGCCGTAATCGGCTCCATCTCTTCGTGCATCAGTTCTACCAGAGACAGGTGGTCCGGCTGGCCGAACAGAGCATTGGTTTCGACGGCGCCGCGATAACGTCCGGTGCGGTCCACCAGCCAGAGATGCTGCGTGTACTCCGGCACCTCCCGGCGTAGCAGGCGTTCGGCATCGCGCACGCGGCTATTCTGGGGCAGGATTAGCAGGTCGTGATCCACGTAACGGCCGATGGCATCCTCACCGTACTGAGCTGAACGTTCATAGTGCTGACGTTGCTGCTCGTCCATTCGGGCCAACGCGATATCGACCACGCTATCGGGCAGGGTTTCCGCCAGCTCGATGAGCGTTTCCGCATCCAGGTCGGAGATCAGTTGATCCAGCGATTTACTGTCGAACTCTTTAAGCAGAGTCGCCCGCGCTTCGGCGCGCATCTCGACCAGCACGTCCACGCGCTGCTCGACGGGCACCTGAGCCCAGCAGTCGGCGCGTGCTTCACGCGGCAAAGATTCAAGCAGCAGGGCGATCTGATCCGGCTCCAGGTCTTCGGAGACTTCCGCGTAGACCTCGGCGTCCAGCTCATCCTCGTTGCGGATCAGTTGTTCGATTCGTTGGCTTATCTCTTCACTCATGGCTCGCCTGGCTCGCGGGAGGAAAGGTCGGATTGAATTAGGCGTCTTATCTGACGGTCATGATAACCGTGCAGTGTGACCAGTGCGAGCAATGCCCCCAGCAAGGCCATCGCCATATCGGACTGGGTATCCCAGACATAGCCCTGGGTGCCTAAAAACGCTTCTGCGGACTCGCCGCTGAGCAGCGCGACCCACCATTCGATCAACTCATAGAAGGCGCTGAATGCCAGACAGATCGACAGCGTGAAGAGGTGAATCCAGAACCTGCCGTTGGCCAGCTGGCGTCGAATAATGATCTCGCGAGCGACGATTGCCGGGATGAACCCCTGGGCCAGATGACCCAGTTTATCGTAGTTGTTGCGACTCTGCCCCAGCCAGTGTGCAATCGAGTCGAACAGGGGGACCTCGGCGTAGGTGTAATGACCACCGACCATCAGAATGACCGCATGAACCAGTATCAGCCACAGGCACAGTGGTGTCAGCGGAAAGCGCTTAAAGGTCGCCAATAACAACCCCAGGGCGATCACCGCCGGTGCGACCTCCAGGCCCCAGGTCATATAGTCCTTCGGCTGCCAGCCGGACCAAAGTAGAACCAGGGTAAAAATCAGTATCCAGAGCCGGGGCATGGGGGTATCCTTTCGCGCAGTCACGGCCGGTAAGCGCCGTTATCTATTGTTATCCGCCTATTGCCCGGGATCAATATCCAAATGGCCCTTAAATCAACGATCTATAAGGCGACCCTGAATATCTCCGATCTGGATCGCCATCACTACGCCGAGTATCCACTGACGCTCGCGCTACATCCTTCGGAAACCGAAACCCGGATGATGATGCGATTGCTGGCGTTTGCGCTATACGCCGATGAAAACCTGTCGTTTACACGCGGCCTCTGCGTCGATGATGAACCGGATCTGTGGCAACACGCGCCCAGTGGCGAAATTGAGCGTTGGATTGAGGTTGGACTGCCCAGTGACAAAAGGCTGCGCAAGGCCTGTGCCCGGTCAGCCGAGGTGGTGTTGCTGGTGTATGGCTCCGATCAGCAGGTGGAGCCCTGGTGGCAGTCCAGTCGCAAGGTTCTGTCCCGGTTTGATAATCTTGTGATCAAGCGGATTGATGAAGCGGCAGGAGAGGCACTGGAGGCGTTAGCTGAGCGCCAGATGCGTATCCAGTGCACAATCCAGGATGAGCAGGTTTTTTTGACCAGCGAAAAGGGAAGTGCGGAAATCACACCCCGGCTGATGGAAGCGACACCTTACTGAAGGCTGGGTGCGGTCAGCTTTTTCTGCCAGAACAGGGCCTTGCCGGTCGCGGGGTCCAGTTCGTAGCCCTCAAACCCGCAGCGACGGTAGACAGTCTGGGCCCGTGTATTACCCTCCAGAACCTCCAGGGTCATCTTGCAGGCGGCGATACGATGCGCGATGCCTTCCGCTGCCTCCAGCAGATGATCCGCGAGCTTGTAGCCACGCAGCGACCGGGTTACGACAATATCATGGATATTCAGGATCGGGGCACAGGCGAAGGTGGAGAAGCCTTCAAAGGCGTTAAGCAGTCCGGCAGGCTGCCCCTCCACGTAGGCCAGCAGCGTATAGCTGCCGGGCCGCTGGCTCAGCACACGGGGCAGACGCTCCAGCGTCTCATCCGGAATGGGTTCCCCGCCACCCATGGGGTCCAGTGCATATTCGCTCAACAACAGCTTCATCGCGTCAGCATGCTCGGGAAGGGCGAGATCGGCTTCGATAATCTCGATATTGCGGGGACGTGACGGCATCGGCATCTCTTTTTTAAAAATTGACTCAAGAGTTAACTTAACGCTGAAACGCACTGGCGACAAGGGGTTGAGGTTCTCCATCGCATTAAACGGTTGTATTAAAGTTGTCCGGATGATGGCCGATAACCAATGCTAGAATATCAGTATCGAGAAACCCTAAATTCCTGGAGTCGGTCGTGATTAATATCCACTCGTCACCGTCTTACACCACGCTGCAAAGCGGCCAAAGCACCGGTGCTGCAGCGAAAGCATCGACCCCCAGCGCCGCCGAGCAGACCCGTGCCAGCGATGAAATGCTGGGCAAGCTGGCGCAAAACATTCCGGGCATGAGTGCCGATGGCCTCAAAGCGCTGGACCCCAATGACTACACGCCGGAAAAGGTGGCCGAGCGGATCAGCGGATTCGTGGCCTCGGGCCTTGAAGCCGCCCGTTCACGTGGTGCGTCTCAGGAGCGTCTGGACCAGATGTACCAGGCGGCCGTGAAGGGGGTAGAAAAAGGCTTTGCCGAAGCGCGTGACATCCTGGATAACCTGAACCTGTTGCAGGGCAATATCGCGGCGCAGGTTGATGCGACCGAAACGGCAACCTTCGATGCACTGGCGGCGATCGCTCCGGGTGCAACGCCCGCCGGGAGTAGTCAGGCGAGTATGCGGATGGGTGTGCTCGAACGGTTCAGCAACGCAGAAGACATGGAGTTGAGTGTGCGTACCCGGGATGGTGACCGGGTAACGATCAGCTTCTCCCGTCAGCAGAGCTCCGAGAGTATGCTTGCCGGAGCCAGCGATGGTCAGGGTAACAGCCTGGCTCAGTTTAGCCTGAGCCGCAGCGAAAGTAGTCAGTACCAGTTCAGTGTTAAAGGCGAATTGGATGAGGGCGAGATCGACGCGCTGCAGAATTTAATCAAGGATGTCTCTTCGCTGGCTGATGAATTCTTTGATGGTGACGTGCAGAAGGCGTTCGAGCAAAGCGCAGACCTGCGTTTTGATACCTCGGAGCTGTCGGCTATGAAGCTGGATATGAGCTATACCCGTCAGTACGTCAGTGCTTCCAGCTATGAACAGGTACAGGGTCTGGATCAGGCTGCCGATAAACCGGGCAAACGGCTGGGTCAAATGATGAAAGATATGGCCGAGACATTCGGGGCGCCGTCACTGGGCTTCCTGTCGGCGCCGGGACAGCTGGGGCGTGACCTGTTCTCGGGCCTTGTCAGTCAGGATACCCGCTTTAACAGTGCTGATGACGCTCAACAAACCCAGTACCGTGACAACATGGCACGCTTGCTCGATACCGTGGTTCCACCGCAGGTTGAAGAGCCGGGGGATGTAGAGTCAGAAGCATGACCGGCGACTGAAACCTGATAAGGGCTGCCCGAAAGGCAGCCCTTTTTGGTTTTTGGGGCGCAGAGGCGTCCGCTCGTTCAGGTTGATTCAGAACGAATAGGAGAGCGCTACCGAGCCAAACTTATGCGCGCTGTCCTGCTTTTCAAATTGTCGGGTTCGATAATAGCGCGCCAGGGACAGTTTCCATCGATCCCAGGTAGCTGCCACCCCCCAGGCCGCATCGGCCACCCAGGGCCGAGAGTCGACTGAGTGGCTGTCGCGAAAGCTGTTTCCGTCGAGGAAGATATCGTGCATGACCCAGCGTCCGTCCAGAGAGACGAAAGCGTGCACGCCCCACTGATCATAGAAGCGCGGATCGCCGTGGCCCGGTGTGCTGTTATCACCGCCTGGGCGAAGTGCAGAGGTGCCGAAGTCCTGGGGTAGCTGGTAGCCGATTCGGTACTCCATGCCGCCATTGACCCAGGTACCCACGTTACCCAGGCTGGCGCCCAGGTGGCCGATCAGGTCGTGCTGGACATTATCGATCAGCGCGCCGTAGACCAGGCGCTGTTTACGTTCGTACAGGAGCTGAATGCCGGGCTCGTTTTTCAGTTGGTTGTCCCAGCCCTGAAACCGATCAAAACCGCGCAGATCATGGATAAAGTTCTGACTCTCTTCGGCCAGAGACCAGGGCCCGACGACACCCAGATTGACCTCGAATGACTTGAGCTTGTGGCGGGTCTGGGTGTGATAACCGAACCCCATAAATAACCAGCCCGCATAAGGCCGGTCGTTCGGGTCCAGGGTGGTACGGGTGTGATCCTCCGGCGTAAACATCTGCTGTCCAACGGTGACGACCAGGCGTTGTGTAGGACCGTCTTCAAAAGGTTCGGGCTGTGGGTCGAGTACCGTCAGGCGCTTGTTGATTGAACGGATCCAGCGGGGTACGGCGGGGTCATCGATAAAGCTGTCGATGGCCGGCGAGACCCAGGATGCGCGGACACCGTTGGTGTATTGCTGGTCTGAGTCAGTAAAAAGATCGTTCTCAAAATACAGGTTTAACGTCCAGGCTTTATCCACCTCAGTGGCCGCCTGTGTCGTCAAAGGTGCCAGAGCCAAGCCGGCGAACAGATAATGCAGCTGTCTTGTTTTCACAGTTATTTTCGCACCCAGCGGCCATCAGGGGTACGAACAAACTCGCCATTGGGGGCGCGTTCAAGCAGCCGCTCGCCCATACGCAGTTCCATGATCTGGGGCTTTACGCCTGCCTGCTCTGCCTTCTCGATATACAGCGAGCGCCGCTGTTCGTTGATTGAATCGACCAGCGAACGGACTTCGGCGCTGGGGCTATCAACGACGACGCCCAGATAACCATTGCTCTGTTCGCCAATCAGCCCCTGCTGTTTGGCATCATCCAGCGAGAGAGCCCAGAGCGGCGTGCTGGTGGCCAGTAGCAGGGCGATCCCGAGTGCTTTTAGAGTGGATGTCATGGTGCTGTTCCTTAAAATAGCTCGCTGTTCTCTTCCAGCAGGGTGTCGATCTGTTTGTCGACCCGTACCAGGACCTCATGCTCAACCTTCACGTTGAGGTTGATCGTGATCGGCTCTGAGGGAGCCGCCAGTTGCACGGTTGGTGTACAGGCGCCCAGCCAGAGCGTGGCCATGGATAGGCCCAGTATTGGCAGTAGATGTTTGCGCATTGTCGGTATACCTCCTCGGAATACGTGCGGGCAGAATAACAATCCTCGCCTTAACCGGGTCTGACCGGCGGTTCAGCGATTAAAACGTTGTTGAAGGGATTCGCCAATCCTGTCCGAGAGCTGCAGGGACCTGAACAGTTGCACCAGATTCTCTTCGATATTGACCGTCAGGTCGATAGGCCGCCCCTGCTGCCAGTCTGGATTCTGACCCTGAAGCCGGCTTTTCAGTTCCAGCGAGCCATCCGGGGCGTAGTTCACATCCAGGTCCAGTTGTTTGATCTGTAGATTACTCAGGGCGGACACCGCAAGATTCAAGCCCGGGTTGGCGCGGGCGGAGGCTTGAATCGAGGAATCGGGCTCATAGCGCAACCAACCGGGTGAGATGCTGGTCACCTGTCCTTTGCGGATCCTGATTTGGGTGCCGTCCACCGCCAACGGCAGAGAGCCACGTAGCGGGGTATCGCCGGCCAGCCCCGGCTGTTGATAAAGCGCTAGAATCTCACTGAGCTCGATACGCTCGAAGTCGATACGGGTCTCAAATTTGGGCGCCAATGGGTCAAAGCGGAGAGAAGGCATTCGCATCTCACCCCCAAGCAGTCGCACCGCGAAGGGAGATAGTTGTAGTTCCATCTCACCGCGGTTGCTGTGACTGAGCTGGAAATCGAAAGCCAGATCATGAAGGTCTACTCCCGTGCGGATGAGTTCATCCTCCAGCTGGCCCTCCAGCGTCAGAGCGCCATCAGGATCCATGCGCGCTTCACCGCTGAGATTGAGCTGATCGGTTTCCAGGAAGCTGTCCCAGCTCAATGCGGCGTTGCGGATATCAAAGCGGGCTTCGGCACGGGTACGGTCAACGCTGGGGCCGGTCAGGATTCCCTGGAGGTGTGCCTGGCCGTGAGTTAATTGAAGCTCCAGGGGCCAGCCGGGCAGCCACTGCGCGAGCAATGGACGCAGCGAGGTGAGCTCGATGGGTTCGAAACGCCAGTCTGCACGAATAGACGCGGGCTCCAGGCGCCAGTCTGCGCTAAAGTCCAAGGCATATTGCTTCGCACGCAACGTGCCGTGACCGGTGTGTATGGTGGGGGTCCAGTGACCGGAAGCCGTGAACTCGGCGGTGGGGAGTGCTCGTCCCTGGAAAACAGCGCTGATACCGGTGGGGGCCAGTTGGTAGCTGAACCGGTCCAGCTCGGCGGAGGGGGTTAGGGTGAGCTGTAAAGGCGTTAGCTCAACCCTGTCCAGCGGGGGGGCAGAGAGCCGGCGCGAACTCAGAGTTACCTGCAGCGGGCTGATCTCAAGCAGCGGGCCGGTAACCAGGGCGCTTGCTGAGAACGCTTCCCGCAACCGGATAGTCGATTCCTCAGCTGTCAGTGGGTTGGCCTCTACTTTGTTTGCCCTGAACGTGCTGGAGGGCTGTAGTGTCAGCTCTGCACGCCCCCCTTCCAGACTGAAATCGGCCATCAGATCGAGGGATAAATCTCCAATCTTGAAATCCCGGTGAGTGAAGTCGGTCAGCCCGGCCTCAAGATGTGAGGCGCTGCGCAGGTTGAGCTGGGCGGCCAGGGGCAGAGGCTCCAGTGGCAGCAGGGCGGGCCAGTCAGCGGTTAATGCAACAGTGAGCTGACCGGTTCGCAAGGCAGGCGGAATATCTGACAAAACAGGTCGAAGCCAGCGCTGCAACGGTGCTAACGACAGTTGAAGCTCCAGGTTGCTGCCCCAGCGATCGGTGTTGGTGTTGAGCTGGCCGCTGGTTTTGAGCAGGGACCGGTTTTCGTGCAGCAGGGCGAGATCGAGCCACTGATCCCGGTTGAACTGGAGGTCAAGCCAGGCCGGTTCCGTAGGGTACAGGTTGTCATCGATATCGATCCGCATGCGGCTCAGCAGCAGCTCGGGTGTCAGGTCCAGGTTGCCCTGGACCCGAATCGGCGGCAGTTCCCGGTCACCGTAGTTCAGAGTTATCTGGCCCACCACAAGCCTCTGGGAGGGGGCATACTGGAAGATCAGTGCCGGTGGCAGCGCATTCAGGTCAACCTGATCCGACAGGTCCAATGGCGCGTCAACCGGTTCCAGTGAGGTCACATTCAGCGTAAGCCGGGGGATCCTGATCTCGCTGACACGACGCTTAAGCAGCAGCTCCAGAGGATCGTAATCGATCTGGATGGACCCGCTATCGAGTTCGATCCGGTAATCGTCGCTGCGCTGCTGCAAAGCGAGGCTGGGTACGCTCAGGCGTGTCCAGCCGGGATGATTGAACTGGATGTTTACCGACTGGAAGCCCTGCTCGCGCAGCCAGCTTTCTATCACCAGCTGGGCGACCATGGGGAGCGCCAGATAGCCGGCAAGCAATAGTACCGGGGCAGGCAGGAGTAACCAGTATCGTTTACGCATGCCGCCCCCTTACTGTGATCAGTCTTTAACGCGGACCACGTTGAGCCCATCTCTCAGGGTCAGGAATACGTTTTCTACCCCGGGGTCTTCCGCAATCCGGCGGTTGGTTTCCACCAGTACGTCATCGATTTCCGACTCTGGCTGAAGCACCTTGCCGGACCAGAGAACGTTATCCAGTACGATCAGTCCGCCCGGTCGGGTCATCTCCCGGACGCGCAGATAGTAGTTCAGGTAGTTACGTTTGTCGGCGTCGACGAAGGTGAAATCCAGCGGCCCCTCGAGCGTATCCAGTGTCTCCATGGCGCGACCGAAGATTACATCGATCTTGTGGCCATGTTCACTGCGCTCAAAAAAGGTCTTCGCAAAATCGATGGCGCGAGGATTGGTTTCACAGCAGGTCAACTTGCCGTCATCCGGCATACCTTCGGCAATGGAAAGCGCAGAGTAGCCAGTGAACATGCCGATCTCCAGCGCACGTTTGGGGCGCGTGAGAGCGGAAAGCATCTTCAGCGTCCGTCCGACCAGTCGGCCTGATAGCTTCTGGGGCCAGCCCATATTGACGTTGGTTTGATCGATCAGCTCCTGCAGCAGTGGCGGTTCCGCTGAGGTGTTAAGAAAGGCGTAATCTTCGACCGCCTCGTCGATTAGATATTCGGGCATGTATGTTCAGTGGGTTGTTGACGAATGAACTGCCATTTTATCAGTTTTGCCCGTTTGCTGCGTTGCTGGAGAATGCCATCCTGCCCCCGAGTGGTTACAATGGCGCCACTATCAGGAGGAGCGTTATGGTTGATCCACTTTACATCTTTCTTTTCGCCGGGATTGTGTCCATGTCAGCCGCACTCAGCGCGGGGGCATTGAATAAGCTGGCGCCCGAGGATAAACCGGCTTTTATGCAGTCCAGTAACGGTCAGATCATGGTGGTTATGGCCGGCAACCTGGGAGCTATTACTTTGCTCGGCGCGATGGCATTCGGTTTTCTCAAGTTGCAGTGGTGGATACCGCTCTCCAGCATGTTTATCACCTTTCCGGTGATTCATCTGGTGTTTTTCCAGCGAATTTTGGGAGATCTGCGTAACCTGGCGCTGATGTTCCCGCTGGTCCTGGTGGCCGCTGTTTCTCTCTATTATTACTGGTGATGTCCGGGGAGATTGAAATGATTTCCGTGGTGGGTTTCGGATCCCTGTTATCCGAACGTTCAGCGCGCGAAACGGTGCCAGGTCTGGTTAACCATCGTTTGGTGCGAGTCCCGGGATTTAAGCGTATTTTTAACAAGGTTGGCATCGTTTTTATTTCTGACCACGGCCAGTCGTCCGAGAGTCACGAAGTATCTTCCTGCTCAACTGAACCTTGCCATCAGACGGAAATCATCGCGGCGCAGTTTGAATGTCCGGTGGAGGAGTTTCAGCACCTCTACGAACGTGAACATCGCTACCGCTGGATCGAAGTGGAGCCTGTGGGACTCGATGGTACAGCACAGCCCAAAGCGCGCATGTGTACCAGCAGTACCGATCTGGATTATCGACTCAACAAGTGCGTGACCGAGGATGAGTACCACCATCGGGTTGGCCGTCACTACCGTGGCATGATCTGGCGTGATGATATCCTGCCGTTTCCACGCTACCTCAAGTTCTGTCTGGTCTCTGCGGCCGCTCATGGCGACGAGGTTTTGGATAATTTCCTCGATTCCAGCTATCTGGCCGATGGCACCACCCGTATTAGAACCTATCTACTGGAGCAGCGCCCGGACCTGATTCCGTCTTCGCTGAGGCAAAAACTGCTCGGATAAGCGTTCACTCAGCACTCACACAGTCTTGGATAGAGTGACAGGCTCAGCATCCATCCCTCCCAGTGAGTCGATCGCTTCATGCCAAGAGCTCTTTCTAAACGCGTTTCTCCTGCACCGATCTACCTGCCCTTAATCGTTGCTATCGGTGCACAGTTACTTATCAGTGCTTTAAATCTGGATCGCCTCTTAGCTGACACGTTGTTTTCGCTGGAGGGCAAGCAATGGTTGCTGCGTGATCACTGGCTGTTTTCCGAGGTTTTGCACACCGGTGGTCGCCGGATCAGTGAGGCATTTCTGGGATTGATATGTCTCGCCTGGTTGAGCAGCGCTTATATCAAAGGCCTGCGCCCGTGGAGAAGAGCTTTAGGCTATCTGGTTTTCGCGCCGTTAACGGCGACCTTGCTGGTTTCTTCGCTCAAGCAGTTAACGGGTGTCGAGTGTCCCTGGAATCTGTCGGTTTACGGTGGCGATCAACCTTATATTCCCCTCTTGCAGGCGCTGTTTCAGTACGGCGACGGTGCATGTTTTCCGGCCGGGCATGCCAGTGCCGGTTATGCCTGGGTGGCTCTGTATTTCGCCGCCCTCGAGCTGAAGCCCGTATGGAAGTGGCGCTGTCTGGGCGGTGCATTGTTACTTGGTGTTCTCTTTGGGGTAACGCAGCAATTGCGTGGCGCTCACTTTTTATCGCATGATCTCTGGAGTCTTATCATTTGCTGGT
This sequence comes from Marinobacterium litorale DSM 23545, assembly GCF_000428985.1. Classification (GTDB taxonomy): domain Bacteria; phylum Pseudomonadota; class Gammaproteobacteria; order Pseudomonadales; family Balneatricaceae; genus Marinobacterium_D; species Marinobacterium_D litorale. Next base: position 93,079 of record NZ_AUAZ01000015.1, read on the forward strand.
ACGCTTCGGCGCTGTTAGCGCGGGTTATGTTGTGCCGGCGCATTGAAACCGGTGAGCAGCGCAGTGCCAATGGATTCCAGCTTGTCAAACAGACTGAAAGTACTGGTGGCCGATGACGACCCGCAAATCCTTGAAGGACTGGTCGATTATCTGGAATGGCGTGACATTATTGTAGATTGCGCGCGGACCGGAGAGCAGGCGCTTAATCTGTGCCGTGATAATCGGTACGACGTGTTGGTGCTTGATGTCATGATGCCACGGCTGGATGGACGAGCCCTGTGTGAACAACTGCGCCGTGACGGTACCGCGACACCGATACTTTTCCTGACAGCGCTGGATACGCTGGAAGATAAGGTTCTGGGGTTTGAGGCGGGAGCCGATGATTACCTGGTTAAACCCTTCGCCATGGCAGAGCTGTTTTATCGGATCCAGGCGCTCAGTAAGCGTGTGTCGCGTCAGCAGTTGCGTCGGTTGGCCGTCGGCGAACTTGAACTGGATCTCGATACCCAGCAGGCAGTGCGTGCGGGCCAACGGCTCAATCTGACCCCTCAGGCTTTTCAGCTCCTGCATTACCTGGCCGCCCAGTCTCCCCGGCTGATCTCCCGGGCGGAGCTGGAGGATGTGCTCTGGGGCGATGAGCCGCCGGAAAGTGATGCACTTCGCTCTCTGATTTATCAGTTACGGCAAAAACTGGACAAACCCTTCCCTCAGCCAATGTTGAATACGCGACGGGGGCAGGGTATCTGTCTGCATAATCCGGGAGATGACCGTTGAAGCGTAGCTTTACCAGCCGTCTGATCAGTACCGTGGGTATCTCCACGCTGGTGATAACCAGTCTTTATTGGTTGATCGGTTGGCACTATGTCGAGGAGCTCGAGAGCGGGCACCAGGAACGGGTGCTGGACTATATGGCTGAACGTTTCGACATGGTGGCGGCGGGGGAGCTGCCCGCGGAATCACTTCAGTTCATGGATATAGCCACGCTTTATAGCCGTGCGGATAAACTGCCCGAATCACTGCGCCGGTACGCCGATCCGGTTGTTTTGGGGGTCTATGAGCCTGAGCCAAAGCAGCTATTGATGATCCGTGCGTCGCCGCGAACCGGCGAGCCCTACTTCGTTCATATTGAGCACTTGGATCAGGTTTTGGTGTCGGAAGAGTCCGGCGCTTTCGAAGCGGCATTGGTTGTCGGCGGGATTCTGCTGTTTACGCTGGGCGCGATGGGATTAACGCTCACATTGGTGTGGTTTCAGACGCGCCCGGTCCGGGAGCTGACGCAGGCTGTTGCGGCGGTGGATCCCGCCAATCCGGGGATTGAGCCCCTGCCGCGTGATGACGATCTGGGCCGGATGTCGCGCCAAATCTCGGATCTACTGAGCCGTATCGCCGGGTTTATCGACCGGGAGCGCAATTTCACCCGCTTTGCCAGCCATGAGCTGCGATCACCGCTGATGGCGATGCGCAGCGCCGTTGACCTGTTACGCGAGTCGGGCGCTAATGATCCAAGACAGCAGCGTGCTTTGGGTCGCATCGATATGGCCGTAGAGCGCATGTCCAGACTGGTGGAGGCGTTTCTCTGGCTCAGCCGTGAGCCTGGAAATGACCCGAAAAGAGTTGTTGATAGTGCCACGCTTGATGAAGTGGTCCACCAGATCATCAGTTTGCATCCGGAGTTGGAGGCGCGGTTGGAGGTCAGGATCGGTACACCGATCCGCTGGCGTATCGACCCCTTTGTACTCTCGGTGATACTCGATAATTTGCTGCGTAATGCCCTGGACCACGGTGAGGGTGTGGTTGAACTGGATGCTGAAGTACAAGAGCTCCGGCTGGATAACCGGGTTGCGCAGAGATCGCTGAACACCAGTCACTTCGGGTATGGCTTGCAGATTGTTAAGCAGATGTGTGAGAGCGCCGGTTGTGAGTATCAAGCCGGGGAGGAGGCCGGGCACTATCGCACCCGGCTTGTTTTTCAGCCTGCGGGATCGGTAGCGGCAGACTGCAAAGCCAGCTGACTGTCGCCCTCCCGGCAGGGCGCGAAGAGATCAAGCTCGGGGCGGTAGACCTGAGTCGCTACGTTCATCAGTCCCAGAATCGAGTGGGGCAGGTTATCCTGGCTCAGCGGGGTATTGACCTGTTCGTTCAGACAGCTCTGCTCAATGCCACGGCTGCGCCTGAAATCCCGGGATGACCAGAAAATCATCGGGACGTGCTTTTGCGCCTCCGGTGCCAACAGCCAGGGCATGCCATGCAGGAAAACGTTGTTTTCGCCCAATGATTCACCGTGATCGGACAGATAGAGCATGGCGGTGTTGTAACTTTCGTCCTTCTGCTTCAGGTAGTTGATAACCTGCGCCAGAAAGGCATCCGTGTAGAGAATCGTATTGTCGTAGGCGTTAATGATCTCTTCGCTGGCGCAGTTCTGGAGTTCGCTGCTTGAGCAGACCGGTGTGAAATGCTTGAACGATTGAGGCACTCGCTTGTAGTACGCCGGTCCGTGGCTGCCTTTTTGATGCAGGACAATCAGTTTAGGGCCCTGGCTGCGGGCGAGGAACTGATCAAGACCATTAAGCATGCCCGCGTCGAAACATTCCTGACCCAGACAGTCCCCGGGCGTGGCAAACTGAGCCGTCTCCTCGGACGGGATTCTTGCGCAGATTCCCTTGCAACCCGAGTTGTTTTCCCGCCAGAGTAGGCTCACGTGAGCGGTTTTAAGGATATCCAGCACATTACTCTGATAACGGGCTGCCGAGTCATCAAACTGCGCGCGCCCCATCAATGAAAACATACAGGGCAGAGAAACAGCGGTGCTGGTTCCGCAGGATTCCACCTGGCGAAAACTGAGCACCTGCTCGTGTGCGAGCGCTGGATTGGTTTCCCGGGTATATCCGTTCAGGGAAAAATGATCGGCTCGCGCCGTTTCGCCAACCACCACAATCATCAGGTCCTGCTTCATCTGCTTGTCGGTGTGCAGCAGAGGAGACTCAATCCGGTGGGCATCGTCACCCAGCCTCTCAAACGGCCGATCTGAAGGCTCATAGGCGCCGGCCAGATAACGGGTTCCGTAGTAGAGATAGTTGGACGGTACGGCGAGATTGCGGATTTCGCGATGGTTACGGAACAGTGAGGAGTACTCCTTATACAGTAAGCCGGCATTCAGTCCGATGATGGCGAGGCATGCGAAGACATTGGCAATTTGCTGCAGGGCCAGCCGGCCTTTTGAGACCGTTTTGATTGGCAGTACTGCGAAAACCGCTGCAGGGAGAAGGCCGGTCAGCAGCAGCTGGAGAATCAGTCCGGAGCTGATCAGCTCACCCGCTTCCGCCATGTCGGTCTGAAATAGGTTTTGAACCATGCTCTTGTCGACGACGATGCCGTAACTCTGCATGAAGTAGCTGATAGCACTGGAGCCGATAATCAGACTCAGCGCCACTGGCTTGATCAGCGTACGCCAGCTAAGGCTCCCGAGAAAAAGCTGCAAAACGGCAAACAGAAAGCTGAAAAAGGCGATTGCAAACCCCCAGCGTTTGAAGTCGCTTGGGTAGGGTTGTTCAAGAATCAGTTGCCAGAGCGGGCCGTTGTAAACAAGCACAAGCAGTGCAGTCAGCAGAGCCGAGTAGGCAAGCGGCGAAACAGCGGGCAACGAACGAGTAGCTTTGATCACCGGAGATAACTCTTGGTTGTATTGAAAAGAGACACAGTCTACGGCGTGCTCTGTGAGGTGAACGTGAAAGGCGAAAAATGGGAAAGAAATCGAGCGTATAAAATCAAAATTGAATTTTGAAATATCCGGGAATCATCAAAATTAAAAAATGATAATTTGACTAATCATCAGAATTAAATATTGATTATTAGCTTTTTATTCAAAATTAAATTTTGATATTTTGTTTAGAAAATGACATGAAAGTTTTTTGACTGCTTAATTAGAGAGCGGCAAAAGTTTTCACCTTCGGGGAATCTAGTTTTTTGAAATACAACGTTTTTACCCTTTAGAACGGCAAATAGCTGCCGATAACATCCCTTATGTGGCTGTTGATTTTTTAATCAGTGCTGCGCAATACTTGCTCCTAACGACCTGTCGAGAACTGTTTTATCTGGCTGGCCCATAAATTGCTAGATATTCAGAAGAACTTAATTCTCAGGGTCATTTCTGATTCCCGGACACGGATGACAATGACGATCGCAAACAACATGATAGTCGCACTTGATATCGGTACATCGAAAGTGGTGTGTCTGGTCGGTGAGATCACGCCGGGTGGCGATATCGAAATCGTTGGTTTCAGCTCTCAGCCTTCGCAGGGGCTCAAGCGCGGTGTAGTCGTTAATATCGAGTCCACTGTGGCGGCTATACAGCGGGCGGTGGAAGAGGCCGAGTTGATGGCCGGCTGCAAGATCCATTCGGTGACCGTTGGCATCGCCGGCAGTCATATCGGTAGCATGAACTCCCATGGCATCGTGGCTGTGCGTGATCGCGAAGTAAACGACTACGACCTTGAGCGGGTGATTGATGCGGCCCGTGCCGTGGCGATTCCGGCCGATCAGAAGATTCTCCATATCCTGCCCCAGGAGTACCTGATTGATAATCAGGAAGGTATTCGCGAACCGCTTGGCATGTCCGGGGTCCGCCTGGAGGCCAAGGTCCACCTGGTTACCGGATCGATCAACTCGATTCAGAATATCGAGAAATGCATTCGCCGCTGCGGACTGGAAGTGGACGCGGTGGTACTTGAACAGCTTGCCTCCAGCGAAGCGGTGCTGACCGATGACGAGAAGGACTTGGGGGTGTGCATGGTGGATATCGGTGGTGGAACCACTGATATTGCTATTTATACCCACGGTGCGATTCGACACACCGCCGTGATTCCTATTGCCGGTGATCAGGTTACCAACGATATCGCCATGGCGTTGCGCACCCCCAGCGTTAATGCCGAGCAGCTCAAGATCAAGTACGCCTGCGCGCTGGCTCAGCTGACCCAGGCTGATGAGGTGATCAAGGTGCCCAGTGTCGGCGACCGCCCGGCGCGGGATCTGTCCCGTCAGGCATTGGCTGAAGTGGTTGAGCCGCGTTACGAGGAGTTGTTCAACCTGGTGCAGGCTGAGCTGCGCCGCTCCGGCTTCGAGGATCTGGTGGCGGGCGGCATTGTACTGACAGGCGGCACTTCCAAAATGGAGGGCGCCGTGGAGCTCGCCGAGGAAATATTCCATATGCCGGTCAGGCTCTCGCGGCCCCGCGGTGTGCGCGGCATGGAAGAGCTGCTGAGTAACCCGATCTATGCCACCGCAATTGGTCTGCTGCACTACGCCCGTGAGGCTGAAGGTGCCGTGGAGAGTGACCCGCTGGCGGCCCGCACGCCCGAGGAGCTGGATGCCGGGCGTGGCATGGAGTTTCCGGCACTGTTCGGCCGGATGAAGGCCTGGTTACAGGGCAACTTTTAAAAGAATGATTTTTAACGCCCGTTTTGGGCGTGACCCAAGAAAAATGCAGAAAGACCCGGCATAGATCGGGCAGTGAAAAACCTGGAAGGAGAAGAGCAATGTTTGAGCTGGTTGATAGCGTACCGCAGAGTGCAGTTATCAAGGTTGTTGGTGTTGGCGGTGGCGGCGGCAATGCCGTGGACCACATGGTGAGCTCGGAAGTGGAAGGGGTGGAGTTCATCTGCGCCAACACCGACGCTCAGGCACTGAGCAAACTTGCTGCCCGTACGGTACTTCATATTGGTGGTGAACTGACCAAGGGTCTGGGAGCCGGGGCTAATCCGGAAGTGGGGCGCTCGGCGGCGCTGGAAGATCGTGATCGCATCGCCGAGGCACTTTCCGGTGCCGATATGGTGTTTATCACCGCGGGTATGGGCGGTGGTACCGGTACCGGAGCCGCGCCTATCGTGGCCGAAGTGGCCCGTGAAATGGGCATCCTGACCGTTGCTGTGGTGACGCGCCCGTTCCCGTTTGAAGGTCGCAAGCGCATGAAAGTGGCCGATCAGGGAATTCGTGAGCTGCAGGAAAGCGTTGACTCACTGATCATCATTCCCAATGAAAAACTGCTGCCGGTACTGGGTAAGAACTGCAGCCTGCTGCAGGCATTCGGTACCGCCAATGACGTGCTCAAGGGCGCGGTGCAGGGCATTGCTGATCTGATTATCCGTCCGGGGATGATCAACGTGGACTTTGCCGACGTGCGCACGGTCATGTCCGAGATGGGTATGGCGATGATGGGTACAGGTTCTGCGCGGGGCGAGGAGCGTGCACGCGAGGCCACCGAAGCGGCGATTAACAGCCCGCTGTTGGAAGATGTGGATCTCAAGGGAGCCAGTGGCATCCTGGTCAACATCACGGCCGGTATGGATCTGGGGCTGGGCGAGTTCTCCGAGATCGGTGATCTGGTTGAAGAGTACGCGTCTGAAAACGCCACCATCGTTGTCGGTACCGTTATCGACCCGGATATGAGCGAAGAGCTGAAAGTGACTGTTGTGGCGACCGGTCTGGCCAAGGCGCGTACCGAAGAGGTGCGTGTGGCCAATGGCGGCACGACTACCAAGGCGCGTGCAACTCAGGGCTCAACTACCGATTTTTCGCAGATGGAGCTGCCCACTGTGATGCGTAACCGCCAGAGCGATGAGCGTACGGCGAAACCCGAAGTGGAACCTGCGGAGGTGAAGCGCACCGGTACCGATGATATGGATTTTCTGGATATCCCCGCGTTCCTGCGTCGTCAGGCGGACTGAAAAGACACTCTACCTAACTGAAACGGTTTGAAAAACCGTCCAGGTTTCCCGCCTGATTTCTGCATTTTTCAGGCGGGTTTTTTCTTCCTGTTGGACAGCAGCAGTGTCGCCTGCAGGCGGCTGCGTCCAAATCGAGCCATTGCTCTATACTCTTCGTGGGTTAGCGGGACATCAATGTAATCGGTCTCGCTATGCCAGGGCTCGCGTTCGAAGTCCGGGTCGCTGATGTAGATATAGCGCTCGTCGGCACCGGTAATCATAACCCAGTGCGGTGCTCGGTTGCGGTTCAGCCGCCAGGTACTGATCAGCGTAATGCCCACCGCGCCATCGGCCAACGCCGCCAGCAATTCGACGGGGGGCAGTTCGCGCTCATTGAGCGCCACGTCGGTTTCCTCCAGCTCAGCCAGATAATCCGCGTGTACCAGCTCAATGACTGTTTTTTTCTCCGGGTCACGCACGCTGTCGATAAAGGGTGTGCCTGAAGGTGTAACAAATAGACTTACGTCCACACCCCGTCGCCAGGCGCTCAGTGCCAGCCCATGAGGTGAGCAGCCCCCGTGTCCTGACGTCATATATACCGTGGTAGCTTCACGCCAGATTCTTAACTCCTCTGTGCGACTCATTTCTCGCTCGGGATCGAGACGGCCCAGCGCCATCAGCAGGCAGGCGGGCCCGCAGGTAAATGGCGTGGTCTGCTCATAGTAACGGGTCTTTGGCGTGGGCCCCGTGGCCTGGCGGCGGATTGTCTTCTCCATGCGCCAGGCATCGCTACCATCTTCGTAATATGCACTGATTCGACCAAAACGATGAAATCCGGAACGCTCATAGAGCCTGACCGCAGCAGTGTTATTAACACTGACTTCAAGACGCATAAATGCGCATTCACGGGCTCGTGCGCTGCGTTCCGCTGAGTCCAGCAGCGCACCGGACACTCCCTTTCCACGCCACTGGGGACGGATGGCGATGGAGTAGAGCCTGGCCAGGTTGGTGCCCGATCGATAAAGCACCAGCGCATAGCCGGCGAGTTCAGCCCCGCTATCGGCTACCAGCAGCTCGGCATGCTCCGAACGTAACATATGGCTGAGGCTGCGCCGCGACAGTCGGTCGCCGGAAAAACAGCTTTGTTCCAGGTCGCAGAGTGCGTTCAGGTCTTCCCGTTGTGCGGCGCGTATCAAGAGTGTGTTCATGGCATCTTCGGCGGTGGCTTCTCTGCGGATGCTACACCGGTGTCGCTGGAAAAAGCTATGCTGATTTACAGCGGTAAACAGAGAAAAAATATGTTGTAGAAGGGATAGGAGCGCTGGCGTATCAGGCGCATACTGGCGCCGAAAATTGCAGCGGCCGGTACTGTTCAGGAGAGACGACGCATGGCTGGTTTTTACGTGGTGGTAGATGATCTGGAAGACTGGGCGCCCTATTTTCCCAGTCGGGATGTAATCTCGTTCGAGCAGTATATGGCGCTGCCCGAGGATGCGGGAAAAGGCCGTACCCGGGTCATTAACTGCTGCCGTAACTCCCGGGCGCTGGGGCGGGGATATTACTGTTCGCTGTTGGCCGAGGCCCGGGGTCATAACGTGATTCCCTCGGTGCAGGTGATGAATGATCTGCGACGCAAATCGCTCTGGTCGCTGGAGCTGGAGGGGGTCGAAGCGGCGCTGGATAAGCTCGCCCTCGCCGAAGGGGATGTGCGGGAACAGATAGACGTAAAGATTTTCTTCGGTGAAAGTGATGTGCCTCAACTTGGGGCGCTGGCCCGACAGCTGTTTGATCGCTTCCCGATTCCGCTGCTGGAGGTACGCCTGAAGCGGGAGCGAGGCTGGCATATCCAACGGATTCGCCAGGGTGCTTTGCGGGACTTGAAGGGGGAGGAGCAGGATATCTTCGCCCAGGCTTTGGATCGCTTCAGCAACCGTATATGGCGAAAACCCCGGGCCCGTAAACAGTACCGTTACGATATGGCGATGCTGGTCAATCCCAAAGAAAAGCTGCCGCCCAGTGATCGTACCGCCATTGCCCGTTTTGTCCGGGCCGGTAAACGGCTGGGGATCAATGTGCAGTTGATCGGTAAACAGGATTACCAGCGCCTGGCCGAATACGACGCCCTGTTTATTCGCGAGACCACGTCGATCGATCACCACACCTATCGCTTTGCGCGCAAGGCGGAGGCAGAGGGGCTGGTGGTGATGGATGATCCGACCTCGATTCTGCGCTGTACCAACAAGGTGTATCTGGCGGATCTTTTGCGTACCCATCGTGTACCCACACCCAAAACACAGATCCTGAGTGACAGCAGTGCTCAAACTCTGGAGAGCGTGATTGCTGAACTGGGATTGCCGGTGGTGCTGAAAATACCCGATGGTTCCTTCTCGCGTGGCGTGATCAAGGTTGAAACGGCAGAGGCGTTGCCCCAGGCACTCAAACAGTTGCGTCAGAACTCGTCACTGGTGTTGGCGCAGGAGTTTATGTACACCGACTACGATTGGCGTATCGGGGTCCTCAACAACAAGCCGCTTTATGCATGCCGCTATTTTATGGTGCAGGACCACTGGCAGATCTACCGTCATGAGGGCGGTAACGAGCCTGACTCCGGTGGCTTCGATACGCCGGCGACCTGGGAGGTGCCGCGCAAGGTACTGGATGTGGCACTGAAGGCAGCCCGATTGATCGGGGATGGTTTTTACGGGGTGGACATCAAGCAGTCCGGCGATCGGGTTGTAGTGATTGAGGTTAACGACAACCCAAGCATCGACTCGGATGTGGAGGATCTGCAACTTGGTGGAGCGCTCTACCACGAGATCATGGCGGAGTTTCTGCGCCGGATGGAGCTGAAGCGGCAGATGCCGGCCTGATCAGGCCGGCTGTCTGTAGGCGCAGTGCTCGACGAGAAACGTATCGGAGAGTTCAAACTTCACCGGGCGGCGCTGGAGCGGGCATTCGAAAGCCAGCTGGGTGGCATAAAGCTGTAAACCTTCCCGGTTCTTGTTGCCTTCACCATAGCGTGGGTCGCCGATAACCGGGTGCCCCACACCGGCCAGGTGACGTCGAATCTGGTGTGTGCGTCCGGTATCGATCTCAATATCGGCCAAACTCTGGTTCAGATCAGCATTATAAGCCAGACGTTGATAGCGAGTATGGGCGGCCTTTCCGTCCAGACGGGCATCAATCTGCCCCCGGTCGGGAAGTTCGCCCAGTATCCAGGCACGGTAGTGTTTCTCGATCTTGTGTTCGCGGAACAGGGCCGATAGCTGTGACGCCAGGTTGGCTTTATGGGCAACGATCATCAGCCCGGCTGTTTCCCGGTCCAGTCGATGAACCGGAAACGCCGCGCGGCGCGGTTCCAGCATCTGTTCGGCCAGACGCAGCAGCGACAGGTGATCGCCGAAATCGTTACCCTGGGAGAGTAGTCCGGCCGGTTTGAACCAGATCGAGTAGCCTTTGGCATCATGCAGACACAAGGGCGTGGGGGCTGTGCGGCTTAGCAGGTCGTCATCATAGTGCAGCTCTATCCGATCACCCCGTTTCAACACTTCGGTGGCTTTACGCAGTCGCTTGCGACCACGGCTCCGTTTGAGCCAGACCGCGCCCTTGGCCATGGCATCTTTGATGCGCTGGCGTGACAGTTCGGATGACTTGGCGAGAAAGTCCGTGGCCTTGGTACCTGCCTGCTCCGATTCGATGGTGGTGATGATCTCGATCTTCATTGTGACGCCCCGCTATCACGCTTGCGCGCGACCAAAACGAATTCCCTGTTTCCATCTCCGCCCAGTACAGGACTCTCGCGGAAATCAATCGGCTCGAACCCCAGGTCACTGAGCTGATGCTCAATCCGCTGCCGGACTTTTGGATAAAGCGAGCTGTCGCGCACGATGCCGCCTTTTCCCACGTGACTGGGGCCGACTTCAAATTGCGGCTTAACCAGGGTAATCAGCAGACCGTTGGTGCGCAGCAGTGGGGCCAGTGAGTCCAGAATCAGAGTCTGGGAGATAAAGGACACATCCATAACGGCCAGGTCAAAGCCGGTACCGCCGGTGTAATCGAGTAGTTCGGGTTTGAGCTCGCGGGCGTTGTAGCCTTCCAGGCAGATAACACGCGAATCTTCCCTTAATCGGGGAGCCAACTGTTCATGACCCACTTCGATACCAACAACTTGCTGAATACCGTGTTGAAGCAGGCAGTCGGTAAAACCACCGGTGGATTGACCCACATCGATGGCAATCTTGCTCTCCAGCGGCAGAGCGAACGCTTCCAGGGCGGGAATTAACTTGAGCGCACCGCGGGACACATAACGATCCTCATCGCGGGATTCCACCTGAATCTGAGCGTCAGCAGGTAGTTTTAGACCGGGTTTGGTGGTGACCTGACCGTCTTCCAGCTGCACCCGGCCCTCCTTGATCAGGCGTTGGGCGCGAGCTCGGCTGTCGGTGAGGCCTCGTTCGACGAGTAATAGGTCCAGGCGCTGCATGGCAAACCCCATTGATGAAAAGGGCGCTAGTATAGCCTGAGTGTCGGGAAGAGAAGAGAGGGAGGTCGCGTGTGGCGACCTCCCCGGGGCAGGGTTACTGTTGCTTTTCGAAGTATTCGCGGGTGAGCTTGAATACCACGGGGCTCAAAAGTGCCAGGGCGACCAGGTTGGGAATCGCCATCATCGCATTCAGGGTGTCGGCCACTAGCCAGACAAAATCCAGGCTCAGTGTTGCGCCGGCCGGAATCGCCAGGATCCAGAGAATGCGATAGGGAACAATCGCCTTCACACCGAACAGAAACTCTACGCAACGCTCGCCGTAGAAAGACCAGCCGATGATGGTGGTAAACGCGAAGATCGCCAGGGCGATGGCAACCAGGTAGTTACCAAACGCGGGCAGCGCGTCGGCGAACGCGGCACTGGTCAGAGAAGCACCCTCTGCACCGCTGGTCCAGGTGCCGGAGGTAACGATAACCAGACCGGTGATGGAGCAGACGATAAGCGTATCGATAAAGGTGCCGAGCATGGCTACCAGGCCTTGGCGCACTGGATTGTGGGTTTGCGCCGCCGCGTGTGCGATCGGTGCAGAGCCCAGGCCGGCCTCGTTGGAGAATACGCCGCGAGCCACACCAAAGCGGATAGCGGCCCAGACTGCAGCGCCGGCGAAGCCACCCTCTGCCGCAGCCGGTGAGAAAGCATGGGTCAGGATCAGATCGATGGCGTGGGGAATTTCCGCGGCATTGATCGCCAGAACCACCAGCCCGGCCAGGATGTAGGAGATCGCCATGAATGGGACCAGTGCGCCGGCCACGCTGCCGATACGCTTGATGCCGCCCAGCAGGACCGCACCGACCAGTACCATAATGATCAGCCCGCTAACCCAGTCAGGGATGCCGAAGTTGGTATTCAGTACATCGGCTACCGAGTTGGACTGAACGGTGTTGCCGATACCGAAACCGGCACAGGCGCCAAAAATAGCGAAAGCGACGCCCATCCAGGCCCACTTTTTACCCAGGCCGTTACGGATGTAATACATCGGTCCACCCACGTGGTTGCCGCGCTCATCCGTTTCACGGTATTTGACGGCCAGTACGGCTTCCGAGTATTTCGTGGCCATACCGATCAACGCCGTGATCCACATCCAGAACAGCGCGCCCGGGCCACCGAGGAAAATCGCAGTGGCGACACCGGCGATGTTACCCGTCCCGACCGTGGCGGACAGTGCCGTCATCAGCGCCTGGAACGGGGGGATCTCCCCCTGGCTTTCATCGTCGGCTGACGCTTTGCGTCCGCTCCAGAGCAGTTTGAAGCCCGTGCCGATTTTCAGAATCGGCATAAGCTTGAGCCCCAGCGACAGGAAGAAGCCCACGCCGAGAATGAGGATCAGCATCAGTGGGCCCCACACAACCCCATTGATGCTGGATATTAAAGACTCTAATGCAGCCATTGTTCGGTCTCCGCAGTTACTGAAGTGATCATGTCGAACACTTCTTTTGATCATGGTTATTATTGTTGCTGGCTGAAAATTAGCCAGTGTTTGCTGTTGAACGATCGCAATGCTAAAGAATTTAAAACTATATTGTCTAGGTTTTAGTAGGGATGTTTGCTGAAATAAATTGATAATGCGGGGCCAGGGAGTGGATTTGGGTAAGCGTTAGGATATTTTTCTGTTTTAAAGGGTAATGGGCATAAAAAACCGGGCGTAGAGCCCGGTCCGGTCTGCCGCGCTTTTACTGCGCGGAAAAAAGAATGTTCAGGCGAACATCAGCACGCCGCTGGCGGCGATCGCGGCACCTGCGCTGCGAATCAGCATGGGCAGCTTGGCCAGCGCTCGCGTTACCAACGCCCCACTCAGGTGCAGAGCCGCGCTGGTTGCGATAAATCCGACCCCGAAGCTAAGCAGAGAACCGCTGGCCTCGGCTCCGTGGGCGAAGCCATGAAAGACGGCGAAGATAGCACCGAAACCCAGAACGGCTGCGGCAGGCAAACGGGAGCCGGCAAAGATGACGGTACCTAACACGACCACCGAGAGTGCGATGCCGGTTTCGACCATGGGCAACGCTAAGCCTGCCACTGCGGCGCCAAAGCCCGCGAGCAGGGCAAACACGAAGACGGTGGGCAGGGCGAGCTGCATCTTGCCCTGCTGCATAGCTGCCCAGATGCCGATGGCGAACATGGCCAGCAGGTGATCCAGCCCGGTCAGCGGGTGCAGAAAACCGGCTGCCAGGCCTGTTTCTCCACCGGTGTGCGCCAGCGCGACGCCCGGGGCCAGGGCCAAAAGGGTGGTCAAAGCGATCGTGTATGCTTTCATTGGTCTGTCCTACTCTGGTTAATCCGTTAAACATCTCGGCTTTTTAGTTTAAAGGCAAAGCAAAGTAGGTGCCATTTTGCCGTTTTTCTCTGGTTCCCTGTAAAGCACCCGCGGTGCAGTGGGCATGATCTTCGCCTACTGACAGGGGGAGATCCCCTGGGCCGGGTTACCCGATCACAGGGTTTTCGATTTGGCTGTTAGCTGGAAAGTTGTTACTGACTTGGCGAAGGCTGACGGGGAGGTTAGGCTTCCGTTACATATTACCGGGACTGCAGCCGATGGCAGCACAGAATCTACATACCGACAGTCGGGAACACAGCGCCACTGACGAGGCCTGGGTCAGTGTCATCCGTAAGATGGATGAGGCCTATGCGGACCTGGTGCGTTATCAGGTCCAAGTCGAAGAGCAGAACGATGCTCTGGCCGAAGCGCACAGCTTTTTCGACAGTGTTCAGGCGGCGATGAGCGATGTGTTGATCGCCTGCGATCATGAAGGGCGGATTCAGCAGGTTAATCGCGCTTTTGAGGAGCTCACCGGGCGCGCGCTGTCATCGCTGGTCGGACAGCCCATGGAAAGTTTGTGCAGTGGCGAAAGTCGGGAGCGCCTGGTTGACTGTTTACAAAGGATACGAACCGAGGATGTCAGGGATGAGCAGATCGACATTGAAGGCGCCGATGGTCCGGTACCGCTGGCACTGAACTGCTCGCCCCGGTTTAACCATCGTGGCCGTTTGGTTGGCATTGTAGTCGCGGGTCGTCCCCTGGGAGAGCTGCAGCGTGCCTTTAATGAGCTCAACCAGGCGCACGCGGAGTTGAAGCTCGCCCAGGAGCGGCTGATTCAGGCTGAAAAGATGGCATCGCTGGGCCGTTTGGTGGCTGGCGTGGCCCACGAGCTGAACAATCCGATCAGCTTTGTGTACGGCAATATGCATGCACTGCAGCGCTATACGCGCAGGTTGGTTGAGTATTTCGATCTGGTCCAGTCCGGTGCCAGTCGGGAGGAGTTGCGTCGTTTACGTGAATCGCTGCGGCTGGACCGGGTTATTTCCGATCTGGATTCGCTGGTGGAAGGTACGATGGAGGGGGCCGACCGGGTTCGGGAGATCGTCAATGACCTGCGCCAGTTCTCGTCCACGCAGAGCAGTGAAAAGGTGCCGTTCGATCTGATCCATGTTGTCCGCTCTGCCCTTCACTGGATTATCAAGGAGAGCCGGGTCGTGATCGACGTACAGGAAGTGCTGCCGGAGCGGCTGGAAGCAGAGGGACACTCCGGTCAGATCCATCAGGTGGTGGTTAACCTCATTCAGAATGCGGCGGATGCAGTGATGGATCAACCTCAACCGAGGCTGGCGTTGAGTGCCGGTGAAACAGCGGAGATGGTGTGGCTGGAGGTGGTGGATAACGGTCCGGGCGTCGCCGCGGAAAACCTGCCCCATCTGTTTGATCCATTTTTCACCACCAAACCAACCGGCCAGGGCACCGGGTTGGGGCTTTCGATCAGCTACGGTATCGTCAATGAGCACGGGGGCACCTTGACGATCGATAATCATCCGGATGGCGGTGCCCGCGCACGTCTTACGCTACCAGTGAACAGGGAGTCCAAGATCGATGGCTAATATGCTCTGGCTACAATCCGGTGGCTGCGGGGGCTGCTCCATGTCGTTGTTGGGGGCGGAAAGCCCCGAACTGATGACAACATTGGAAAGCGCCGGCATTGATCTGCTCTGGCACCCTTCGCTCAGCGAGCAGACCGGTACCGAGGTCCGTGAGTTGCTGCAGCGGATCGTTGATGGTGAGCTGAGCCTGGATCTGCTCTGTATCGAGGGATCTCTGATGCGCGGCCCCAATGGAACCGGCCGTTTTCACCTGTTTGGTGGTACGGGGATTCCGATGATCCACTGGGTGGAACAACTGGCCGCCCGGGCTCGCTATACGCTGGCAATCGGTTCCTGTGCGGCGTTTGGCGGTATTACCACGGCGGGTGATAATCACACGGATGCGACGGGACTGCAGTTTGAGGGTGAGCTCAGCGGGGGGCTCCTTGGCAGCGACTACCGCTCCAAGGGCAAATTGCCGGTCGTGAACGTGGCGGGTTGTCCGGTACACCCCAACTGGGTTACGGAGACTCTGATCGAGCTTGCATTGGGTGAGGGGGATGAGGAGCATCTGGATGCGCTGGCTCGGCCCCGTCTCTATGCCGATCAGCTGGTACACCATGGCTGCACCCGCAACGAATACTACGAATACAAGGCGAGTGCCGAGCGCCCGGGCCAGCAGGGGTGCATGATGGAGCATCTGGGTTGTCTCGGCACGCAGGCCCACGGGGACTGTAATACCCGACCCTGGAATGGCGAGGGCTCCTGCACCCGCGGTGGTTATGCCTGCATCAACTGTACGGCGCCGGAGTTCGAGGAGCCGAGCCACGCCTTTATGGAGACGCCGAAGATTGCCGGCATTCCTGTTGGATTACCCACCGATATGCCCAAGGCCTGGTTTGTGGCGCTGGCCTCGCTCTCCAAGGCCGCTACACCGGAGCGCCTGCGCGAGAACGCGCATTCAGAGCAGCTGATCTATCCGCCCAGAGTCCACAAGAGAACGAGTTAATGAGTCGAATACTGGTGGGGCCCTTCAATCGCGTTGAGGGTGACCTGGATATTGCCCTGGATGTGGCGGCCGGCTCGGTTACGGCTGCACGGGTTAACTCGACCCTGTATCGCGGATTTGAGCAGATTCTGGTCGGTAAGCCGGCGTTGGATGCGCTGGTCTATACCCCACGGATCTGTGGAATCTGTTCGGTGAGCCAGTCGGTGGCCTGTGCACAGGCTCTGGCTGACGTGATGGGCATCACGCCAACCCGCAATGGAGAGCTGTGCCGAAACCTGATTTTGGCCAATGAATCGCTGACGGACCTGCTGACCCACTTTTATCTTTTCTTTATGCCGGACTTTGCCCGTGAGACCTACGCCCGAGAGCCGTGGTTTGATGAGGTGGAGGCACGATTCAAGGCGGTGAAAGGTGACGCGGCGAGGGAGGTGCTTCCGGCCCGGGCCGAGTTTCTGCATTTGATGGGGTTGTTGGCCGGTAAATGGCCGCATAGCCTGAGTATCCAGCCCGGTGGCAGTACCCGACCGGTACAGCGTCAGGAGCGACTGCGTCTGTTGGCGATCCTGAGCAGCTTTCGCCGTTTTCTGGAACGGCGTGTGTTTGGCGATGACCTTGAGCGTGTGGCCGCGCTTCGCACACCGGAGCAATTGGCACAGTGGCAGGCTGAGAAACCCTGGCAGCATGATGATCTGCGTACGTTTCTGCATCTTTCGCAATCTCTGGGCCTGGATCAGCTTGGTCGCGCAACCGACCGATTTATGAGCGTCGGAAACTTTTCACTGGAGGGGGAGCTTGCTGTTCCCCGGGGTATCTGGACAGCGCAGGGCGGGGTTTCGACTCTGGATACCGGCTTGATCAGCGAAGATGTCAGTCACGCCTGGATGCGTGATGCGCAGGCGCTGCATCCACGCCGGGGCGAAACTGAGCCGGTGGCGGAAAAGGCGGATGCCTATAGTTGGTGTAAAGCCCCTCGGCTGGATGGGCAGGTGGTCGAAACCGGGGCCCTGGCGCGCGCCTTGGTGTCGGGTGATGGGCTGTTAACGGCGCTGGTATCTGAGCAGGGCGGGACAGTGCATACCCGTATGCTGGCCCGCCTGATGGAGCTCGCTCGTACCCTGCCCAGGCTGCAGCAGTGGGCACAGCAGATCGAACCGGGTGAGCCGTTCTGCAACCACGGTGAGGCCCCGTCAGACGGCGAGGGCGTTGGAATGATCGAGGCGGCGCGGGGCAGCCTCGGACACTGGATCGAGGTTAAAAAAGGCCGTATGAGCCGCTACCAGATTATCGCGCCGACCACGTGGAATTTCTCCCCGCGTGATGCGGAAGGTCAGCCTGGCGCGCTGGAGCTGGCGCTGGAGGGTGCGCCGATCCGGGACGGAGAAACCGACCCGGTGGCGGTGCAGCATATTGTGCGCAGTTTCGACCCCTGCATGGTCTGTACGGTGCACTGATCGTAAGTCGTTGATTTTACAGGGTGTAAAATCGTTCCCCAAAATTCCCCCAAAATTCCCCCAAAACCCCCTCCGGGTAAACGGGTCAGTTTGAGGCGGTCAGCGGCACCACAATCCAGTCATGACCGCGCACGTCTGCGTAGGTCTCTGTCATGCTCTGATGTTTGTGACCGAGGAGCTTTTGGGTGTCGACACCGAGCGTTTTATACTCACGCTCAGCGAGGGAGCGCAGTTCGTGGAATGGGGGCGGGTCGTAGTCTCCCCAGGTGTGTGCTGGGCGTACCGCTCTGATGGCTTCGGCAAACCCGTTGCTGAGAGTTTTGACGCGGATCTTTGAGCCAGGCTTGGCCATGCCAGCAGAGCGGCAGTGGTGGAACAGGTAGGGACTGACAACGCCGTCACGGCACATTGAGATAACGTCGCGCACTGTCAGGCCGATAGATGGCAACCCGAGATCCAGCGGCACCAGAACCTTGGTCCCGGTCTTTGTCTGCACGAACCCCAGGTATTCAACGCCGTCGATTTTCTGCACGTCTTTGAACCGAGCCTTGCCCACATCATCCAACCGCTGACCGGTTAGCAGGGCGAGCAGATAGGATCGCCAGAGGTAGGGCTGTTGGTGCTCTTTCGCCCACGCCAGCGCCTCCAGAAATACCGGCATCATCAACCGGGCCCGCTTGACCTTGTTGCGCGGGGCTTTGGCTACGTCTGCCGGATTGGGCTTGTCGGCTGGGAAATGCCCGGCACCGATAGCCTCCGCAAACAGATCAATCAGAACTGTGCGGATGCTGTTCGCCGTCCGGGTCTTGTTCTGTTTAACGTACTCTTTCATCAACGCGCTGATTGAGCGTGTATCCAGGTCGACCAGCTTGCGCTTGCCGAAGCGCTTTTTGACCGGGGTTAGCATGTACCGGCGATGATCTGCGGTCGACTGCTTGATCTGACCCCCAGCTACGTACTCCGCCTGTAGTGCGTGATAGCTATCGATCCATGCGCCGACGCTGATATCGATCGAATCCTCCCGGGCTAGAATCTTGCGCGTTTCTGCCTCGATGATGGCTTGGCCGATCACTGCGTTTAACTGCCGGGCCCTGGCCTCAGCCTTAACCAAGTCACCCCCGATGCCGTGAAACCTGCCGGTGCGGATATCCTTATACTGACACGACAGTTTCCCGGTTCGCTTGTCCCGTTTCACGTACAGATTCGGAACGCTCGTGAATCGCTGTTTACGCGGCGCTGCGGCCATCGCTCAATATCTCCAATACTCGCGGATCCAGATCGCTGGTATCTGCGTCATGATCAATCATAGCTTCAGCACGGCGCAGCAGGTTAGCTGTCGTGTTGTCAGGCGGACAATACGTGGCATCTTCCCTGACAAGCCACTCGCGCCCCACCTTGCGGGCCGCTGGCTGGAACAGACCCTTGCTGGCCCACTTGCGCAATGTCACGGGCGAGTGCGGCTTGGCGTAACGCCGCTCATCCCACTCTTGTAGAGTTAGCCACTGCATAGCAGTTCCTCCTCATCTTCACTTACCGCCCGGGAAATACTCGGGCAATTCATCGATACTGGCCGCGACAAACCGGTCGCGCTCCGGGTTATAAACAACGAAACCGCCCCATGACTGTGCTCGAGCAATAAACTGCTCAGGCGTTACATCAGCCAATCCGCCCATGCAGCTACAGGTGCCGCCGTCTACAGGAGCCAGGTGCGGCGAACCGCAGTTTTTACATGTTGTTGGTCGTAATTCAGTCATGCCGTTTCTCCCGTAAGTGCTGCATTTTTCGCATCGGCCAGTTTACCGTGAGAGCTATAGTCTCCACCCTCTCGCGGTTCGCCAGGTGCGTACAGCAGGTATTCAATTACCCCTTGTGCCATTCTGTATTTAATGACGGTATGGCCATGATCAGACCGCCATACGGTATTTCGGATACGTTCCCATTTCATTGTGCGGCCTCTATCTGGTGCCCCTTAATTGGGGTGTTAAAGGGCTTTCTGGCACCGCTGGCACCGGTCGAAATTTCCCGCCCCAAGAGGTGGGCGTTTATCGTCCACGTATCCTTGATGGCCACATAGCGCTGTCAATTCACGGATACGACCACCATCGCCGATTATTGCGGCAGTCCCGGTAGTGTCTCGGTAGTAGTGCGCCTTTCCAGACTTGAAAGGAATCAAAGCCCAGCCTTTAGTGAAGTTTTTAATTGGGCCATCGGAGAGTATGTTTACTTTCATGGTTTCGCCCTTTAACAATCATTTCAATCGAGAGCTAAAAAGCTCCGCTTTCTCGCCCCGTTAAACGGGGGTTAGGCGTATAGCGGTTTCAGCTTCGGGTGCGCTTCCAAAAATGCAGCAGTTTCTCCCCGCTTCCAACTCATCCCGAGAATTTCCTGAATTTCATTAAACGCCTTGTTTTCAGCTACCCCGCCATGCTCTCTATTGTCGAGTGCGAGATAGTATTTCGTCACGGCCTTTTCGATGGCATATATCTTTCTGTTCAGCTCATCACCATTTGGCGCAACAGATTGCCAATGGCCACTTCTATCAACGGCATCGCCAGAACAAGCCGGGCATTTTTCAACAATTGTCGTCATCTCTGAATCCTCTAAATTCGCATAACAACTCGCTGGTGTTCGCTCCCGCTAATGCGGGGTGTTTG
>NZ_AUAZ01000016.1 GCF_000428985.1 Marinobacterium litorale DSM 23545
CCCGTCCGCCGCTCGTCAGCGGGGTGCAAGCACCCCCTGCTACCGCTCGACTTGCATGTGTTAGGCCTGCCGCCAGCGTTCAATCTGAGCCATGATCAAACTCTTCAGTTTAAAAGTTTAATTGGAATCTAAAGAGAGGAATTATCTCTTCGCCATCCTGCTCAAGGTATAAACAACGCTAAATGAATTCACATATAGGTTGCTTGTCTTGAGATATAAGCTTTGTGTGCTTAGATCCTGACAAGCGCCCACACGAATTACCTGATCGACTTGTTAAAGAGCGTGCTGAGCGACTTATGCTTGCCACCGCAGTGGCTGTACCCATCGTCTCAAGCGAGGCGCGCTTTTCAGCGCCTCATAAGGAGGTGCGTATTCTACCGCCTCCGCCTTCAGTGTCAAGCGTTTATTTCGCTTTTCACTGCGATTTTCGTTTTCTCGAATCAACCAAAAGGCTTAATGATTTCAAGAGGTTAGAAAACCGCCTCGCTGTTCCGTCCGGCTCCCGAAGGGGCTGTCGTCTCAAGCGAGGAGGCGCATTCTACAGAGCTGACTGAGGGAGTCAACAGCCATTTGGAAAAAATTTACAAAAAGGTGACACTCCAGCTCTTCCAACGACCCTTTACGCCGGACCGGACTCTTCTTCGGTCTTCTTGCGGCCCGTCAGGCGAGCCATCAACAACCCCACTTCAAACAGTAACCACATCGGTACCGCCAGCAAGCTCTGGGAAATGATATCAGGGGGCGTTAGCAGCATCCCGACCACGAAACAGCCCACGATGACATAAGCGCGTTTAGCCGAAAGCGATGCGACGTCGGTCATGCCAGACCACACCATCAGCAGGGTCGCAACCGGTATTTCGAAGACGACACCAAAGGCAAAGAACAGTTTCAACACAAAGTTCAGGTAGCTGCTTATATCGGTCATCATCGCTACATTCTCGGGCCCAACACTGGTAAAGAAGCCAAACACCAGCGGAAAGACAACGAAATACGCGAAGGCGACACCGAGGTAAAACAGCAGGATACTGGACAATAAAAGGGGGACAGCCAGCCGCTTTTCATGTTGATAGAGGCCGGGCGCGATAAAAGCCCAAGCTTGATGTAGCAGGAAAGGGATCGCCAGAAAAATTGCTGCAACGAGTGTCAGCTTAAAAGGGGCAAAAAACGGCGAGGTTACATCCGTCGCGATCATGCTCGTGCCTTCCGGCAGCATCGCGGTCAGGGGCGCGGACAACCATTCGTACAGATCGTTGGCGAAATAAAACAGACAAAGAAAAATAATCAGTATCAGAAAGACACTGTGAAGCAGACGCTGACGCAGCTCGACCAGGTGCGAAATCAGTGGCTGCTCAGGATCGTAATGGGAATCACTCATGTGTTGAAGACTTCTTGCCAGCGGCTTCGCCATCGCTCTTGGGTATGTCGACTTCCTGCGACTCCGGCGCCGGGCTTTTCTGCTCCCTATTTACCGGGTCCGATTCGTTGGCGCCAAACGGCCGCCGCATATCGTTAAGCTCCTGATCGAGCTTCTCTTTCTCAATGGCTGTCGTACGACGCAGCTCTTCGACGCGAAGCTCTTCATTGATCTCTCGCTGGATACTGCTGACCGACCGCTTTAGCCGCCCCAGCCACAGGCCGCAGGTTTTAGCAGCCAAAGGCAGTTTTTCAGGCCCAAGAACCAGCAGCGCAACAACGCCGATCAGCAGGAGTTCTGCAAATCCGATATCAAACATCGACAGCGGCTGCGCTTAACGACCGTCAGATTTGTGCTCGCTTTTAGCGGCACTCGATTCGGGCTCTTTAAATTGAGCATCCTCTTTTTTATCCAGCGCCTTATCAGACTTATCCTCTTCATCCTTGGAGTCGTCATTCATCGCTTTTTTGAAGCCCTTGACGGCACTACCCACGTCGCCTCCGAGGTTACGCAGCTTCTTGGTACCAAAAAGCAGGATGATGATGCCGAGGACAATAACCAATTGCCAGATACTGATTCCACCAAAGCCCATGTATTCACTCCCAACGAGGCGATTACCCCGCAGATATCTTAGTTAAACTTAATTGCCGCCACGTGAGGCTTTCTCTTCAAGCCCCGAAAGATCAAAACGTCGCGCCAGTTCATTCAAAACCACATCGGGCTTTTCGCCCAGATGAGAGAGCATGACCAAGGAGTGGAACCACAGGTCCGCCGTCTCGTAGATCACGTCTTTGTTATCGCCGGAGAGCTTCGCGTCCTTCGCCGCGATAATCGTCTCAACCGATTCCTCGCCCACCTTTTCCAATATTTTATTCAAACCTTTGGCATGCAGGCTGGCTACGTAGGAACTGTCCGGTGAAGCGGTCTTACGCTGCTCCAGCACCTCGCTCAATTGAGCCAAGACGTCGCTCATGACTTCTCCCCCTTACCTGCATAAATCGATTCCGGGTCTTTCCGGACATCATCGGTAATCTGCCACGTCCGATCAGCGTCCAGACGACGATAAAAACAGCTCTCACGGCCTGTATGGCATGCAATCTCACCCAGCTGCTCCACCTGCAGCAGGACGACATCACTATCACAGTCCAGCCGCACCTCATGAAGCCGCTGCACATGCCCCGATTCTTCTCCCTTACGCCAAAGCTTACCGCGGGAACGCGACCAATAGATCGCTCTCCCTTCTTCGACTGAGAGCTTGAGCGATTCGGCATTCATCCAGGCCATCATCAATATGCGACCGGAGCGAAAATCCTGCGCGATGGCAGGCACCAACCCCTGCCCATCCCATTTTATCTGTTCAAGCCAGTCGTCTGTCATCCCGTTATCTCAAAGCCTGTTGGTTCGTAGCAAAGCGCAAGAATACCCGATCACACCGGGTCTAACCACACAGCGAGGCTCAGGCACGCCAGAGCGCTGCCACACCCGCCAGACTAAAAAGCCAGCCATACCAGGGCATACTATCAAGAGCGGACCTTACTTCCGGCTGCGTGGTCATCGCCGCCAACAGAATCAACAACCCGCCCAGCACCAGAGAACGCCGGCCCCGCCTCGCATCATGCCGGAACGCCTCCGACCGCAGCTCAACCAAAGACCGCTGAGTATCCTCCAGACGGCGCATCTGCTGCAATCCATCGTAGATCAGCTGCGGCATATGAGGCAGCTTGTCCAGCCAATCCGGTGCCTGCTGCCTCATCTTTCTATAGACTGCGCGCGGCCCCATCCGTTCACGCATCCACTTTTCCAGAAACGGCTTGGCCGTTTTCCAAAGATCGAGGTCCGGATAGAGCTGACGCCCCAACCCCTCAATATTAAGCAGCGTCTTTTGCAGCAGTACGAGCTGAGGCTGTACTTCCATGTTGAAGCGGCGTGCTGTCTGGAACAGCCCCAGCAGCACCATTCCAAAAGAGATATCCTTCAGCGGTTTCTCAAAAATCGGCTCACAAACACTGCGGATGGCGGTTTCAAATGCATTCACATTGGTATCGGCCGGCACCCAGCCGGAGTCGATATGCAGCTGTGCAACCTGACGGTAGTCACGCTTGAAGAAGGCCAGTATATTGCGGGCCAGATAGCTTTGATCTTCCGGTGTCAGGGCTCCGATGATCCCAAAGTCCACCGCGATATAACGGGGATTGCTCGGGTCATCCGGGGATACAAAAATGTTGCCCGGATGCATATCGGCATGAAAGAAGCTGTCTCGAAAAACCTGTGTAAAAAATATCTCGACACCCCGTTCCGCCAGCACCTTCATATCTGTTTCACGGCGATGCAACTGTTCCACATCAGCGATGGGGATGCCGTAGATTCGTTCCATGACCAACACATTCTGCCGGGTCATGTCCCAGAATACTTCCGGCACATAGAGCATTTCTGAACCATCAAAATTACGACGCAACTGGGAGCCGTTTGCCGCTTCCTTGCGCAGGTCCAACTCATCGAAGATGGTTTGCTCATACTCCGCAACCACTTCCACGGGCCGCAGACGGCGCCCTTCCGACCAGAGTTTCTGCACCATATGAGCCAGGGTGTACAGCAACCCAACGTCCTGACGGATCACAGACGCGATTCCAGGACGAATCACTTTGACGACAACGGCTTTGCCATCATGCAACCGCGCCCCATGAACCTGGGCGACGGATGCCGAAGCAATCGGATCCACACAAAACTCAGCGAACAGCTCGCCCACCGGCCGTCCCAGCGAACGCTCAATAATCATCCGCGCCTGCTCACTGGCGAAGGGGGGGACCCGGTCCTGTAATCGCGCCAGCTCCACCGCCAGATCATCCGGTAGCAGGTCCCGGCGGGTCGAAAGCATCTGCCCGAATTTGATAAATACCGGGCCCAGAGCCTCCAATGCCAAACGAAGCCGCACCCCACGGGGCTCGTGTACCCGAATAAACCAGCGCGAGGGCAGAAACAGCAGGAAAAAACGCAGATAGCCGGGCAGCGGCGCTTCCAGCAGGAAGGTATCCAAGCGGTATTGCGCAACCACACGAGCAATTTTTAACAGGCGGAAAACCGTACGCACGAATCAACTCCGATAAGGGGCGGGGCAGGAACAGAACAGAAAAACGATGAGATATCACTCGGATCCGATAACGCGGTCCCGGCCCCCCTCCTTGGCTCGATACAGCGCGCAGTCCGCTCGCCCAAACAGGGTCTCGGCATCATCATCGGGCTGAACCTCGGCAACGCCGAAGGACGCGGTCACCATAACCGGCTCGCCCTTAAAGTTGAACGGGCTTGCTTTAACGGCCTCTCTGAGCTTGTCAGCCGCGACCAAAGAATCACGTTTACCGGTAGAAGGAAAGAGCAGCACGAACTCCTCTCCGCCATAGCGAGCGATAAAGTCACTTCCCCTCAAGTTTCGCTGCAACACCCTCGCCACCAGCCGCAACACCTTGTCACCGGCCAGATGTCCATACTCATCGTTAATCCGCTTAAAACGGTCCAGGTCGACCACCGCAACCGAAAACGGCGTATTATAGCGCTGCCAGCGTTCAAGTTCAGTGGCAAGCTGATCATCGTATGCAGCTCGATTCGGCAAGCCAGTCAGCGGGTCAGTCCGGGCCTTGACCCGCTCCTCTTCCATTCTCGAGCGAACGCGACCGGCCTCAACCTCCATCTGCTCAACCCTTTCCACCAGCGCATCGTAGCGTTGCTGCATCCGACCTTCTCGCTCGCTCTCATGATCCTTGTAGCGGTCCATGGTACGAACGATGGACGTTAGCTGTTCGGCCACCGCTTTTTTCAGGGAGAGTAAATCGTTGGAGGATTTGACGCTCTGATGGAGTTTGCTGACATCACGACGAACCTTGTGATCCAGCTGCTGATGTGCCTCAAACGCTCGACTCTCTTCCTGACGACTCTGTGACAGGAAATCCTGCACATAGGTGAGTTGCTCATTCAGGCTCAGCAGGTAAGTTTCAAATTCCTGATGCTCAAGCCCCGTAGACAGTCTGGCCAATTTGACCAGCGAGGCCATCACATCGGGCAGGTCTGCCGCCGGGATACCCTTTTCGATCCGCGCGATCAGTTCACGAGCAAGTGCCAGACCCGAGGCTTCGATATTAAGCGCTTCGATCAGGTTCAGCATCTCTGTGGCGATGCGGCTCTCGAGCATCTCCAGATCCACCACATCGTTGGGGTCGGAGGCGCTCAGTGCGAAAGAGTGTTCATTCTCGGCCTGAGCGGGCAGCAGCCCTTTTTGAAGTTCGACCAACTCCTGCAGCAACTCAGCCAACTTGTAAAAGTGCTCGGCCGCTTCCGGCACCCGGCGCTCACTGGCGTTGAGCAGGTTGGTGAAGGGCTCGCTTTGATTGATTGAACGGAGCTGGTTGATCCAGCGCTCAAAGCCAACACGAATATCCTTACTCACCGACAGCCGCTGATCATCAAGCAGTTTGATCTGTCGTTCGACCCGACCCAGTACACGATCAAACTGACCATTGATATCGGGCTTGCGCATCATCTGCAGCAATAAATCAAGTTCTGCATCCAGCGCAGCACTCTGCCCTCGAAGCCCCAGCGCCAGCTGGCTGCTTAGCGCCCGGCCCCGGGAAGCGGTACTATCCGTGTCTCTCTGTAGGGCCTCGCACTCCTGCGCCAGCTCTTTGTACTTCTGCTTCCAGTCGTCCTGCTCTAACGCCACGGGAACCGCTCCAAACTACGGCTTGCGCTGTTCAACTCTTCGACACAGCGGGTCTAATTCTGATCATTGTCAGGGAAATATATCATGCCGGGGGCCGGTTAAAAGACAAAAACCGCTCGATATGAGCGGTTTTTGGGCGGGGATCAAAAAGCGCGATCAGTTCTGCGCTTTTTCTTTCTCTACCAAATAGCTGACAACTTTCAGCATCCCCTCATGTCCACCGGCGGACTCAGCGGTGACGCGATATTTACCATTAACGATCATCGAAGGGACACCGGTAATTCCATAACCCCGCGCCTTGGACTCGCCCTGCTTGAGCTTCATATCCACCGCAAAGGAGTTGTACTGTTTTTTAAACGTGTCGGCATCAACGCCATAATCTGCGTAGAAATCCGCCAGATCATCCGCAGAGCGGAACCGTTTACGTTGCACATGAACCGCATCAAACATAGCCTGGTGCGTTTCCTCGACTTTATCCAGCAGATCAGCCACGTAGTAAGCGCGCGCCATCGGCTCCCAGCTGCGCCCGAACACCACCGGAATGTTCACCAGTTTCACATCATCAGACTGTTGTGCTTTCCAGTGCTGCAGCAGGGGCTCAAAGCTGTTGCAGTGAGGACAGAGATAGCCAAACATCTCCACCACTTCAACCGCATCCCCCTTGGTTGTTGTCGGTACCGGCTGAGCGATTCGCTCGTACTGAACACCCTCACGGTAAGGCTCATCCGCAGCTACTGCTGACAAAGAGATCAGCGCTGCTGCAACGGCAACTAGCCATTTTTTCATTACATTACACTCCTGGTAGACAATCAGTCCCTCAACAGACCCGCAAAAACCCGTAAAAGTTCAGCGAACCCCAGAGACACCAAAGGCAGCCGAAGCTGCCTTTGAAAAGCACGAAGACCGGGCACTGAATCAGTACAGACCCTGCACGTACTGAGCAACCGCCTTCATATCAGACTCGCTCATCTTCACGGCAATATCACGCATCATGCCTGACGGATCATTGTTACGCTCACCCGCTGCAAATTTCTTCAGCGTGCTTTCCACGTAACCGGCATGTTGACCGCTGAGGGCCGGGAAAGCCGCGGCTTCGTTACCCTGGCCGTTTGGAGAGTGACAGGCGGTACACGCCGCAACACCCTTGTCGGCGATGCCGGCACGGTAGATCTCTTGACCCGCGGTAACCTGATCAGCCGCCGCCTGGCCTACAGCCACATTGTTGCTGGCGAAGTACGCTGCAATATCCGCCAGGTCCTGGTCGCTCAGGTTATCCAGCATGCCGGTCATCTCAGGGATGCTGCGCGCACCACTTTTGATATCATTCAACTGCTTGAGCAGGTAGCTGGCGTTCTGGCCCGCCAGTTTCGGGAAGTTCGGCGCTGCACTGTTACCATCGGCACCGTGACAAGCCGCGCAAACGGCAGTTTTCTGCTGGCCCGCCGCTGCATCGCCCGCTGCATGTGCAACGCCGGTGATGCCGAGGCTTACCAGTAAGCTGATCAGTAGTTTGTTCATTGACTAACCCAGACCCCTGTAAGACTAAAAAGTGTGTTATTTCCGCCGCTTGTGGCGGCGAAAACATCCGAAGTCATGCTTTCCCTGACTGGAGCGCAAACCAGATCGCGGGTAAAATTGGCGGCATTATAAACCAATATCCCCACAAACTGGAACGTATATGTTAGTCGGGGGTCAGACAACGGATTCTCATGTCCTCCAGCGAACCGGTTATTCAGTACAATTCTGCACGTTACAGCACCAGTGCCAACAAGCTCGACCAGTGCCCGCCCGATGAGGGGGCCGAAGTCGCGTTTGCCGGCCGATCCAACGCTGGAAAATCCAGTGCAATCAATGCGCTGACCCAGCAAAATCAACTGGCCCGGGTGTCCAAAACACCGGGCCGAACGCAGCTGATCAACTTCTTCGACCTGAATCTGGAAGGGATGCGCCTGGTTGACCTGCCCGGTTATGGCTATGCCAAGGTGCCGCTGGCCCTCAAACAGCACTGGCAGAAACACCTTGATGCATATTTGCAACACCGCGAGTGTCTACGTGGCGTGGTATTGGTGATGGATATTCGCCACCCGATGAAAGAGTTCGACCAGATGATGGTGGATTGGTGTGCCGCCACCGGCGTTCCTCTGCATGTTCTTCTGACCAAGTCAGACAAACTGAAAAAAGGCCCGGCACAAAGTACGCTACTGTCTCTGCGCAAGGCCCTGACCGAGGTTCTGGGCGATGCAGTATCGGTACAGACTTTCTCGGCTCTGAAGAAAACCGGTGTGGATCAGTTACGTGCAAGACTGGATAGCTGGCTACTCCCCCCGGAAGGGGCTGATCAGGAAGCATAAGCCCCGCTTACACCGGGCAAAAGAAAACCCCGATGCCGTGAAGGGGAAGGAAACGGCGATCGGGGTCAGCATCTTTGTCATGACAGATTAAGACCGCCTCTTCCTCTCGGCTGCATCCTGGGCAGCTGCGATCTTATAAACTCTGACGCCCCTTTTTCGTCAAAGTTCACCCGACCGACAAAAAATTAGTGGGCCTGCTCCCAGTTGTCCCCCGCCTGAGCCTCCACCAGCAGCGGCACGTCCAGTTTCGCGGCGTTTTCCATCAGCGGATGCACCTGCTTTAAAAAGGCATCAACCTCAGACTCACACACTTCGAAAACCAGTTCGTCATGCACCTGCATGATCATGCGCGCATCGAAGCCGCTCTCCCGCAACCAAGTGTCTACAGCAACCATCGCCTTCTTAATGATATCCGCGGCAGTCCCCTGCATCGGCGCATTGATGGCCGTGCGCTCGGCCGCCTGCCGGCGCATGGGGTTTCGTGCATTAATCTCAGGCAGATAAAGGCGTCGGCCAAAGATTGTTTCCACATAGCCCTGCTCCCGCGCAAGCTCGCGAGTCTGGTCCATGTAGCGCTGTACGCCGGGATAGGTTTCGAAGTAGTGGTCGATGTAGGTCTGGGCGTCTTTTCGACCCACACCGATCTGTTTGGCCAGACCAAACGCCGACATGCCGTAGATCAGACCAAAATTGATCGCCTTGGCACTGCGGCGCTGATCCGCGGAGACTTTATCCAGCGCGACTTTGAATACTTCGGCCGCAGTGGCCCTGTGGATATCCTCACCATGAGCAAAGGCGTCCAGTAAGCCTTTATCACCGGACAGGTGAGCCATGATCCGCAGCTCGATCTGTGAATAGTCTGCCGCGACGATATTGTACCCTTTGGGAGCAACAAATGCCTGGCGAATACGACGCCCTTCCGGCGTGCGCACAGGGATATTCTGCAGGTTGGGGTCCGACGACGAGAGACGTCCGGTGGCTGTGTTGGCCTGATGATAGGAGGTATGAATCCGGCCCGTGGCCTTGTTGATCATCTGCGGCAGTTTATCGGTGTAGGTGGACTTGAGCTTGCTCAGCCCCCGGTTCTCGATGATCACTTTGGGCAGCGGATAATCCAGCGCCAGCTCCTGCAACACCTCTTCAGCAGTGGAGGGAGCTCCCTTCGGCGTTTTCTTCTTCACCGGCAGCCCCTGTTTCTCGAACAGGATCTCCTGCAGCTGTTTGGTGGAGCCGAGATTAAACGGCTCGCCGGCCAGCTCGTGCGCTTCCTTTTCCAGCTCGGCAAGGCGTTTTTCGATCTCCTGACTTTGCTGCGCCAGCAGCGTTGCATCCACCAACGCACCATTTCGTTCCATTCGCGATAGCACCGGCACCAGCGGCAGCTCGATCTCTTGCAACACGTTGACCAGATCGCCCTCGGCTTCCAGCCTGGGCATCAATGTCTCGTGAAGACGCAGGGTGATATCGGCATCTTCCGCCGCGTAGGGCGCGGCCTGCTCCAGGTCGATCTGGTTGAAGGTGAGCTGCTTCTTGCCCTTCCCTGCGATGGTCTCAAAACTGACGGTTTCCACATTCAGGTAGCGCTGGGCCAGGCTGTCCATATCATGGCGGCTGGCGGTGGAATTCAGCACATAGGACTCCAGCATGGTGTCAGAGCCAATTCCTCGGATCTCGATTCCGTATTTAGCCAGTACATTCATGTCGTACTTGATGTGCTGGCCGATTTTTTTTAGTCCCTCATCTTCCAGGATCGGTTTAAGCTGCTCGAGAACGGCATTGCGATCCAGCTGATCCGGTGCTCCCACATAATCATGCGCCAGGGGTACATACGCCGCTTTGCCCACTTCCACGGAGAAGGAGACCCCCACCAGCTCCGCCTCCATATAGTTGAGGCTGGTGGTTTCCGTATCAAAGGCAAAACAGCCAGCCTGCTTCAGCCGTTCGAACCACACATCAAGGCTGGCCTGATCCAGAACTGTTTCGTACTCGACCTCTAGGGTCGGCTGCACCACCTCTTCAGCCGCCGCATCGCCGCCGCCCTCTTCCAGTTCACGCACCCAAGTCTTGAACTCGAAACGCTTAAACAGTTCGATCAACTTGCTACTATCCGGAGCGGGCAAGGTGATATCGCCAAGGCCCACGTGCAACTCCACATCGGTTTTGATCGTCGCCAGCAAATAGGAGAGTTCCGCCATTTCGCGGTTTTCTTCGAGTTTCTTCGGCATCGATTTGGCGCCACGGAAACCGAGATCCGGGATCTTGTCCAGATTCTCGTACAGGCTTTTAATACTGCCGATCCCCTGCAGCAGGGCCAGTGCCGTTTTTTCTCCCACGCCCGGCACACCGGGGATGTTATCGACCTTGTCCCCCATCAACGCGAGGTAGTCGATAATCAGCGCCGGCGGAATACCGAACTTCTCCTTTACCCCCTCCATATCCATCACGGTATCGGTCATGGTGTTGATCAGGGTGACTTTCTCATCCACCAGCTGCGCCATATCCTTGTCACCGGTGGATATCACCACATCGCAACAGGCAGCCTCCGCCTGACGCGCCAGAGTGCCGATCACATCATCGGCTTCGACCCCCTCCTCGACAAACAGCGGGATGCCCATGGCGTGAATAATGTCGTGAATAGGCTCGATCTGGTCGCGCAGATCATCCGGCATAGGCGGTCGTTGCGCTTTATAATCGGCGTACAGGTCGTCGCGAAACGTTTTCCCCTTGGCATCGAAGATTACCGCCACCGGGCTTTTCGGATACTGCTTGAGCAAACTGCGCAGCATGGAGGTCACCACCCGCACCGCGCCGGTCGGAAATCCATCCGCCGTTCTCAGGTCCGCCTGCTGGGAGGCGAAGAAGGCTCGGTACAAATAGGAGGAGCCGTCCACTAGAATAACGGGAGGTTTCTGTTCGCTCATCGGTGCATCCATCGGCTGGTGGGTTCGGATTCGGGCTTGTTCGGTCCGCCGCAAAGGCCCACAATCATAGACAAATCGGGCCGCTTCGACCAACAGGCGCGCCTCAACCAAATGGGAAGAGAGCAATGATTAAACAGCTTCTGCTGGCAGGGGCACTGATCCTGTCACCGCTGGCCCAGGCCGAGATCGTCACCAATACCGAGACGCAGGAGCCGGAGATCACCATCACCCATGATGGCGAGGCCACGTATTACGAGTATTCGATCAACGGACAGCTCAGGGAAATCAAGGTCGTGCCCAAGGTCGGCAAGCCTTATTACCTGGTCCCCGCCCAAGGCTCCGATGAGTACATCCGTGCCGAAGAGTCTCAACTCCTAATCCCTAAATGGGTTATTTTTCGCTGGTAAGAATCCACCGTGGCAGTCTATACCCCCGTTACCCCGGCACAGCTCGATACGCTGTTGGCCGACTATGACCTTGGCACCTGCATCGATTTCAAAGGGATCGAAGGTGGCATCGAAAACACCAATTATTTCGTCACGCTGGAGCAGGACGGTAAGCAGACCGAGTATGTGCTGACCCTGTTTGAGGAGTTCAGCTATGAGGAGATGCCCTTTTTCGTCGAGCTGGGGCAGTGGCTCGCCCAGCGCCAGGTGCCGGTCCCCTATGCCATTGAGGATCGTCACGGCATCGGCTTGAAACAGCTCAATGGCCGCCCGGCTTTCCTGCAGCCCCGTTTTGTTGGTGGTCACCGCGATCAGCAGGAGCTGACACCAACCAACTGCGCCAGTATCGGTCGCGCTCTGGCGCGCTTCCACCTGGCCGGACAGGACTTTTTCCTGACCCGTCAGGCCCATCGTGGCGTGTTCTGGTGGCGCCGGGAAAGCGAAAATATCGCTCCGCGACTCAGTCATGAGGATGCCGGCCTGCTCACCGAAGAGGTACGCCTGTTTGACGAGTTGCGCCAGACCCATGGTGAGTCCCTGCCCCGCGGCATCATCCATGGCGACCTGTTCCACGACAATGCGCTGTTTGTCGGTGACGAGGTGGAAGCGATCCTCGATATCTACAATGCGGCCACCGCGTTCTGGTTGTTCGACCTGGCCATTGTGGCGAACGACTGGTGCGTTAACCCGGATGGCAGTATCGACCCGGCCCGGGAGCGCGCACTGCTGGATGCCTATGCCGAGGTACGCTCCTTTGCCGATGTCGAACGTCAGACCTGGCCTCAACTGTGCCGCACCGCCGCCATGCGCTTCTGGCTCTCACGCCTGATTCCCTGGCTCGGCATCTCCCAGGCTTCACGCCAGGGTGGCGAGATGAAGCTCAAGGATCCGGATGAGCTGAAGCGCATTCTGCTGGCTCGCATTGCTCAGCCGGCTGTCCTCTGAGTACCGTGCGTATCCGGGTGGATCGCGTTGGGTTTTCTGATGCGATCCACTCCTACTCCCAGCGGTTTGATTTCTACCTGTATACTTTTCCAGTACCCACCCGAAACCGTTATACTCTGGCCCCTGCGAACTAAAAACCACCGCACACGATTTCTGCGAAAGGCCTATGGACGTTACCCACATCATCGACTCGCTCAACGACGCCCAACGTCAGGCGGTAACCGCCGACGTTAAAAACCTGCTGGTACTGGCCGGTGCCGGTTCCGGCAAAACACGGGTACTGGTGCACCGCATCGCCTGGTTGATCGAAGCAGAAGGCATCTCCCCCTATTCCATCATGGCCGTAACCTTCACCAACAAGGCGGCTCGGGAGATGCGCGGACGGATCGAACATCTGCTGGGGCTCAATACCCACGGCATGTGGGTCGGGACCTTCCATGGCCTTGCGCATCGGTTATTGCGAGCTCACTGGCAGGACGCAGGTCTGCGCGACAACTTCCAGATCATGGACAGTGACGACCAGCTACGTCTGATCAAGCGGCTGTGCAAGGAGATGAACCTGGACGAGAACCGCTGGCCGCCCAAGCAGATGCAGTGGTACATCAACGGCCAGAAAGATGAAGGCCTGCGGAGCCGCCATATCGAACGTACCGGTGATCTGTTCCAGGACACAATGGTGCGCGTCTATGAAGCCTACGAAGAGGCCTGCGATCGCGGTGGAATGATCGACTTCGGCGAACTGCTGCTACGCGCTCTGGAACTGCTCCGTGACCGGGCTCCGGCACTGCTCAAGCACTACCGCGAGCGCTTCCGTTACGTACTGGTGGACGAGTTCCAGGACACCAATGCGATCCAGTACGCCTGGCTGCGCCTGCTCTGCGAGGGCGATGACAAACTGATGGCGGTGGGTGATGATGACCAGTCGATCTACGGCTGGCGAGGCGCCCGGATCGAAAATATTCAGCACCTGCCGGACCATTTTCCCGGCACCGAAACCATCCGCCTGGAGCAGAACTACCGCTCCACAGGTACCATTCTGGGCGCTGCAAACGCCGTTATCCGCAACAACTTCGGCCGCCTGGGTAAAGAGCTGTGGACAAGCCTCGGCGATGGCGAGGCGATCAGCCTCTACGCGGCATTCAATGAGCAGGACGAAGCTCGATTTATCATCGATCAAATCAGCAAGTGGATCGATGAGGGCAACCGCCGCGACGAGAGCGCCATACTCTACCGCTCCAACGCCCAGTCCCGGGTACTTGAAGAAACTCTGATCCGCGCCGGTATTCCCTACCGCATCTACGGTGGTCAGCGTTTCTACGATCGACTGGAGATCAAAAACGCCCTGGCCTACCTGCGCCTGCTCGCCAACCGCGATGACGACACCGCCATGGAACGGGTGATCAATGTGCCCACCCGGGGCATCGGTACCCGTACCATCGAGCAGATCCGCGAACACGCCCGTGCCGAAGGTGTCTCCATGTGGCGCGCCGCCAATGAGATCATCGAATACGGCAAACTAACCGCCCGCGCCGGTAATGCCCTGCAAGCCTTCCTGGATCTGATCAACCGGCTGGATAGCGAAACCGAAGAAACCGAACTGCACGAACAGACTGAGCATGTGGTTAAACACTCTGGTCTGATTCAGCACCACGAGAAAGAAAAAGGCGAAAAGGCACAGTCCCGCATCGAGAACCTGGAGGAGCTGGTCACCGCTGCGCGGCAGTTTGCCGGTCAGTGGCAGGCGGATGAGACACCGGAGGGATTCAACTCGGTGTTGGCAGCCTTCCTCGACCAAGCCGCGCTGGACGCCGGTGATGCCCAGGCCGACGTGCATACCGATAGCGTGCAACTGATGACCCTGCACTCGGCCAAGGGACTGGAGTTCCCGCTGGTGTTCCTGGCCGGTATGGAAGAGGGGCTGTTTCCGCACAGCATGTCCGCCGAGGAGCCCGGCCGCCTCGAGGAGGAGCGCCGACTCTGCTACGTGGGTATCACGCGCGCCATGCAGAAGCTCTACCTGACCTACGCCGAAGCCCGGCGCTTGCACGGCCAGGAGAACTATAACCGCCCTTCCCGCTTTATTCAGGAGATCCCTATGGAGCTGGTGGAAGAGGTTCGCCTGAATGCCACCGTGCGCCGTCCCTACAGCAGCGGCCAGTCACAGGAGAGCTCTCTGTTCGGGAGCTCCAGCCTGGGCGGTAGCGACATTCCCGAAACCAGCCTGGCACTGGGCCAGCGGGTGATGCACCCGAAATTTGGCGAAGGGCTGGTCACCAACTTCGAAGGCAGCGGACCCAAAGCTCGCGTCCAGGTCAATTTCGATGACGTGGGCAGCAAGTGGCTGGTTGTGGGCTTTGCCAAACTTGAGGCCCTTTAACAACCCTCCGGTGGCCTAAACAGCTGCTATTCTGTTTTCAGGTGATGGCGACAGCGCGGCGAGAGCCGTAAAATCGCGACTTTCGTCTAAAAGGAGCCTGAAAACATGCCGGGCAGTAAAGTCAGCTTCATTCTCGCCCTTGCGGTGGCAGCAGCCATCTACCTGCTTGCCCCGCTGGAGCCCACCCTGAAAACCGGACTCTCGGTATTAGCCTTGGTCGCTATTCTCTGGATGACCGAGACCTTTAACATCACGGTCACTGCCCTGCTGATACCAGTACTGGCCGTACTGACCGGGGTTTTCTCGGTCGCCGACGCACTGAAAAATTTTGCCAACCCGATCATCTTCCTGTTTCTGGGTGGTTTCGCACTGGCTGCCGCCCTCAGTGAACAGGGGCTGGACCGCTACATTTCCAGCCATGTGGTTCGCCTGGCCCGGGGCCGGCTCGGGGTTGCCGCGATTCTGCTGTTCGTCACAGCGGCCGGTCTTTCCATGTGGATCTCAAACACGGCGACCACCGCCATGATGCTGCCCCTGGTGCTGGGCCTGATCAAACAGCTCCCCTACGAAGAGAACAAAAGAACCTACTGGTTTGTCTTGCTGGGTCTTGCCTACTCCGCCAGTATCGGTGGTATCGGCACGCTGGTGGGCAGTCCACCCAACGCGATTGCCGCCGCGGCCGTAGGCCTGACATTTCTGGACTGGCTGAAGATCGGCTTTCCGATCGTGTTGGTTTCCTTCCCTTTGATGATTCTGTTGCTCTGGCTGGTTATGCGCCCGGAGCTGGGCCATCGGTTCGAAACCAAAGAAGCTCATGCCCCGTTGACCGGTACTCAGTGGGCGACGCTGGCGGTATTTGCGCTCACCGTGGCACTCTGGCTGTTCAGCGCCCCAATCTCCAAGCTGGTGGGTGTGACCAAAGGTTTTGATGCCCTGATAGCTGTCGCGGCCATCCTGATGCTGTGCATGCTCAAGCTGGTGTCCTGGAAGGCGGTGGAGAAGTCGGCAGACTGGGGTGTACTGCTGCTGTTCGGGGGAGGTTTGACCCTCTCGGCCCTGCTGAAAGAAACCGGCGCCAGCCTGTTTCTGGCGGAGTCTGTCAGCAGCCTGTTAGAAGGCGCTCCGATGGTGCTCTTTATCCTGGTGGTGGCCGGCTTCGTGGTCATGCTCACGGAAATCGCCAGCAACACCGCCAGTAGCGCACTGCTGGTGCCGATTTTCGTGGGAATTGCCGGTGTGATGGGGATGCCGGAGGTGGTCATGGCTGCCGTTATCGCCATCGCAGCCTCCTGTGCTTTCATGTTGCCCGTGGCAACGCCGCCCAATGCGATCGTTTACGGCTCCGGAGCCGTCCCCCAGACGCAGATGATGCGTGCCGGGATCGTGCTGAATGCGGCAATGACTGCCGTTATTACCGGTGCCGCGATGATGATGCTGTAACGGTCATCCCCCCAGGCTATCCGTCGGCGGCAACCGGCGGATATGCCCTTCCCCATCAATTGCGACCTGAACACATTCGCACACCGTCACCTTGCGTGGCGCCCGCCCGTCAGGACATTGCCCCCAACACTCCACCGCAATACGCAACGAGCTGTGGCCGCGCTCCAGTACGCGGGTGTAGAAAGAGAGGACGGTGCCCTTCAAAACCGGCGACATGAAGGTCATCTGTCCCACAGAGACTGTCGCGATACGGCCCTGCGCTTCCTGTCCGGCACGGATTTCACTGGCCAAAACCGCTTGCGCGCTGACCCAGCCCCCATACACATCCCCAAACATATTGACGGCATCGTGACCGGCCGGTAGCTGAAGGCTAAGTTCGCCTTCCGGCTGCAGAACACGGCTCCTATCGACAGTTCCCATGTGACCTCCTGTTGAAACGACAGCCTCTATGATGCAGTGCAGCGACTCGATCTGCCAGCAAAAGCTGGGCTCCACGGCTTTCCGGCATTGCATCATAATCGATTCGAACCCGAACCCAAGCGTTGCCTTGAAAAAATCAACGTACCCAATTTCAGACTGTAACAAACCCGTAACTTTTTAATCCTATAGTGCCGCCCATAAACCGCTTCAACTCAAACGATCCAGCTAAAGAGGGATACAGAATGAAATTGCGTACCCGTGCTCTTGCGATTGCGATGACCGCTGCTACCGGTCTTGGCATGGCAAACGCTGCTGTTGCTCGCGACACTATCAGCATCGTTGGCTCCTCCACCGTTTACCCGTTCGCGACTGTCGTTGCCGAGCGTTTTGGTACCAACACCGATTTCAACACTCCGAAACTGGAATCTACCGGTTCTGGCGGTGGCATGAAGCTGTTCTGCGCTGGCATCGGCACTCAGCACCCGGATATCACCAACGCTTCTCGTCGCATGAAGACCTCTGAGTTCGAACTGTGCCAGAAGAACGGTGTTACCGAGATCACTGAATTCCGTATCGGTTCCGACGGTATCGTGATCGCCAGCTCCAACGAAGCTGAAAACCTGGACATCACGCTGGAACAGCTGTTCCTGGCGCTGGGCGCGAAGGTACCGGTTGATGGCAAGTGGGTTGCTAACCCGAACAAAAACTGGAGCGACATTGACGCCAGCCTGCCGAACAAGCCGATCCGTGTAATGGGCCCGCCGCCGACCTCCGGTACCCGTGACTCCTTCAACGAACTGGCGCTGGGTGCTGGTTGTGAAGAGCTGCCGGAATCCGAAAGCCTGAGCAAGGACGACCACAAAGCGATCTGCGAAAGCGTTCGTGAAGATGGCGCGTTCATCGAAGCCGGTGAGAACGACAACCTGATCGTTCAGAAACTGATCAGCGACCACGGCCTCTACGGCGTATTCGGCTACAGCTTCCTGGAAGAGAACGCTGACCGTCTGCAGGCTGCCAAGCTGAACGGCATGGTTCCAACTGCTGAAGATATCGCTGCCGATAAATACCCGGTTGCTCGCTCTCTGTTCTTCTATGTCAAGAAAGCACACATCGGTGTTGTTCCTGGCATTCAGGAGTACGTCAACGAGTTCACCAGCAATGGCGCTCTGGGTGCGAACGGCTACCTGAAAGACGTGGGCCTGATCATCCCGCCGCGTGAGCAGCTGGCTAACCTGATGGACAAGGCTGAGAACCTGACTAACCTGACGCTCGACGAGCTCAAGTAATCGGTCAGGATCAGCCCGATCCTCCGGGGTGTGGTCCTTTAGAGGGCCACACCCTTTTGCACGTCTGGAGTGACCAAATCACTTCGCTACTGGCCGTGTAGGTGCCCGGGTTAAAAGGTACAATCCGGGCCCAACAGAAACATCGCAGACAGGTAGATACATGCAACCGGCAAACCTGCTTCTTATCACGCTGGCATTTGCTGCCGTGGCCTACGGGTTGGGATACTTCCGCTCCCGTGCACTGGCAATGCCCCTGGGTGGGATCCGACACCTTAAGTCGCTTCCCTTTTATTATGGCGCCCGTGCGGCTTTATGGTGCGGTATTCCGGCCCTTATCGTTCTAGGACTCTGGGCGGCGTTCCAGGGTCAGGTGATCCAGACGATGGTCGTGGGCACCCTGCCGGAGAACCTGCTGCCGAGCAATGCAGGCGAAGCGAGCCTTCTGCTGAGCAAGATCAGCAACATCGCGTCAGGCGCACTGGCAAAGGACTTTGCCGACCCAGCCATCGTCCAGGCAGCTGAGCTGCTGGTCCGGTTGCGTGAGCAGAGTCTGATGTACATGACAGCTCTGGTGGTTTCGGTGGCTGTACTTGCTGCGTTTATAGCCTGGGTGCGCATCCGCCCGACTCTGAACGCCCGTGTTCAGGTCGAGGCGATCCTGAAGTGGATCTTCTTCTCCTGCGCCGCACTGGCAATCCTGACCACTGTCGGGATTATCTTCTCTGTTGCGTTCGAAACCTTCCGTTTCTTCCAGCAGATCTCCTTTATCGACTTTTTCTTCGGCACCCACTGGAGCCCGCAGACCGCCCTGCGTGCTGACCAGGTCGCTGCCGAAGGCGCCTTTGGCATGATCCCGCTGTTCACCGGTACGCTGCTGATCTCGGCGATCGCCATGCTGGTGGCGGTACCGGTCGGGTTGATGTCGGCCATCTACCTGTCTGAATATGCCAATCCGAAGATTCGTAACATCGTGAAGCCGATGCTGGAGATGCTGGCCGGGGTTCCCACCGTGGTTTACGGTTTCTTCGCGGCACTTACCGTGGCGCCCTTTATCAGTGACTTCGCTGCCAGCTTTGGCATTAATGCCTCTTCACAGAGCGCTCTGGCGGCCGGTGCCGTTATGGGGATCATGATCATCCCGTTCGTTTCATCGCTGTCTGACGATGTGATCAACGCCGTACCGCAGTCCTTGCGTGACGGCTCCCTGGCCCTGGGTGCCACTCAGTCGGAAACCATGAAAAAGGTGATTTTCCCGGCTGCCCTGCCCGGTATCATGGGCGGTATTCTGCTGGCGGTATCCCGCGCCATCGGCGAAACCATGATCGTGGTCATGGCTGCAGGCCTGGCGGCCAACCTGACCGCCAACCCACTGGAGACGGTGACCACCGTAACGGTTCAGATCGTCACCCTGCTGACTGGCGACCAGGAGTTCGACAGTGCCAAGACCCTGGCGGCATTTGCCCTGGGTGCGATGCTGTTCCTCTCCACCCTGTTACTGAACATTATCGCTCTGCATATCGTGCGTAAGTACCGGGAACAATATGACTAATCGACCGCAAGCGGAGATCGTCCGCCAGTCCCTGAAAAAGCGTTACCGCAAGGAGAAGCGGTTCCGCGCCTACGGCATTTTAGCGATTGCCATAGCCCTGTCCGCACTGGTGGTGCTGTTTACCGATATCATCGGCAAGGGCTACACCGGCTTTATGAAAACCAGCCTCAATCTCGAGGTCGAGCTCAACCAGGAGATGATGTTCCTGGATGATGCCACTGACCAGAAGCAGCTGCGTATGGCCGATTTCGTCGAGCCGCTGGTACAGGCGCTGTTGAAAGAGATTCCGGACGCCACCGAGGCAGACCGGGATGCCGTACGCAAGCTGATTAACCCCTATGCGTCCACCGACCTGCGCGAAGCGCTGGTCAACAACCCGGATTGGCTCGGCAGCACCCGTGAGATGAACCTGCTCGCCCATACCGATGTGGATGTCTACGTCAAACACGCCGGCGATAGCGCCTACTCGATCAAGCTGAGCGAACAGCAGCGTGAGTGGGTTGATGGCCTGCTTGAAAGAGGCATCGTTGAAGTGAGTTTCAACGACACCTTCTTTAAGGGCGGTGACTCACGTGACCCCTCCCGCGCCGGGATTATGGGGGCCGTTGTCGGCTCCCTGCTGACCATGTTTGTAACACTGATTCTGTCGTTCCCGATCGGGGTCGCGGCCGCAATCTATCTTGAGGAGTTTGCGCCTCAGAACAAGCTTACGGACTTTATCGAGGTCAACATCAATAACCTGGCTGCCGTACCGTCGATCATTTTCGGTCTTCTGGGCCTGGCGGTATTTATCGGTCTGTTCGGCATGCCGCGCTCGGTGCCCGTCGTCGGTGGTCTGGTACTGACCCTGATGACCCTGCCGACAATCATTATTTCGAGCCGTGCTGCGATTAAGAGTGTGCCGCCGTCGATCCGTGAAGCGGCATCCGGCATCGGTGCCTCGAAGATGCAGGTGGTCCTCCACCACGTACTGCCTCTGGCGCTGCCCGGTATGCTCACCGGCTCCATCATCGGCATGGCACAGGCGCTGGGTGAAAC
Organism: Marinobacterium litorale DSM 23545; assembly: GCF_000428985.1. Lineage (GTDB taxonomy): Bacteria > Pseudomonadota > Gammaproteobacteria > Pseudomonadales > Balneatricaceae > Marinobacterium_D > Marinobacterium_D litorale. The sequence goes on from NZ_AUAZ01000016.1 coordinate 20,899, forward strand.
TGCCCCGCTGCTGCTGATCGGCATGGTGGCCTTTATCGTCGATGTGCCCGATGGCTTCCTGGATTCAGCCACCGTCCTGCCGGTTCAGGTCTTCCTCTGGGCAGGCAGCCCCGAGCTGGCTTTTATAGAACGCGCTTCAGCCGCCATCATGGTGCTGCTGAGCTTCCTGATCAGTATGAATGCATTGGCCATCTGGTTGCGTAAACGCCTTGAGCGCCGGTGGTGAGGAGAACAAAGATGACGAGTATTCCTACAACTGTGCCTGAAAAGAAACTGCACGACGAGAATGAGCCGCAGATCCCGGTGGTTGAGGAGACGGCGGCAAGCGGCCCTATTGTCGAAGGCAAGACCGTCGGCACGCCCTACGCAGACGATGCCAAATTCAAGCTGCGCGACGTGGAAGTGTTTTACGGCGAGAGCCGTGCGATCAAAAGTGTCAGCCTGGATATCGCCAGCAACGAGGTCATCGCTTTCATCGGCCCGTCCGGTTGCGGCAAATCCACCTTCCTGCGCTGCCTCAACCGCATGAACGACAGCATCGATATCTGCCGGGTTAAAGGCACCCTGGAGCTGGACGGCCAGGATCTCTACGACCCACGTCAGGATGTCGTCGAGCTGCGCGCACGGGTGGGCATGGTGTTTCAAAAGCCAAACCCCTTCCCCAAGTCGATATACGACAACGTGGCCTACGGCCCCCGTATCCACGGTCTTGCCAACCGCAAGTCCGAGCTGGATGACATCGTTGAGAGCAGCCTGCGTAAAGCCGGCCTCTGGGATGAGGTGAAAGACCGTCTGGATGCCACCGCTACCGGCATGTCGGGCGGTCAGCAGCAGCGCCTGTGTATTGCGCGTACGATCGCTGTAAGCCCGGAAGTGGTCCTGATGGATGAGCCCTGCTCGGCACTGGACCCCATCGCCACCGCCAAGGTGGAAGAGTTGATTGCGGAGCTGTCCGAGAGCTACACCATCGTGATCGTGACCCATTCAATGCAGCAGGCGGCGCGCGTCTCCCACCGCACGGCCTACTTCCACCTGGGCCACCTGGTCGAAGTCAACGACACCAGCACCGTGTTCACCGCGCCAGAACATGAAATGACCGAATCCTACATCACCGGTCGTTTCGGCTAAGCACGACCCAAAGGGTGCCCTGCTCAGGGCACCCTTTCCCGTCATAAATATGTAACACATCGCTTCTACCCTGCCCCTGTCATATCCTGCAGGAGTTGTTATGTTTTCTACCGTGCGTTTCCGCATTCTGTTTTTTGCGGGCTTATGCCTGCTCGCCCTCGCCGGTCTGGCCGCACTTTCCTGGAGTATCATCCTGAAAGCGGAAACCGCCTCCAACAACCTGATTCAGTATCAGCTCAAGGAAACCTGGCTGCTAAGCGACCTGGCGCAGGACCACCGCCGTCTGCAGGATCTGGCCTACAAAACCAAGGGACAGCTGCTGCTTTGGAGCGAAATCACCCCGGTGTTTACCGAGCTGCAGGAGAGCCTGCCCAGTCACTGGCAAGCGGTCGCCAACAACCCCCAGCTCAGCGCCTGGGCCGAAGAGCATCAAGCCGACTTTGACCGTGTCACAGCCCTGATCGAACGGCTTGAATCAAAGATGGCGGAAAAGAGTTACTATCAAGTGGGCAAGGTTGTCGACTTCGATCTCGTTCACGCCATGGAGCCGATGCTGACCGCCATTCAACAGCGCCAGCAGCTGACACGAGAGGCGCTTTCCAGTGCCGCCCAGGGGCTGCTTGGCTTCCTCGCTCACCAACAGAACTTCCTGTTTATCGGCTCGGCCCTGTTTCTGATCATGGTGGTCGGAATGACACTCTGGCTGCACCACACCGTGATTCGCAGACTTCTCAGGATGGAGCTGGGACTGAGTGAGATGGCTCGCGACGCAGACCTGCGCAAGACACCCAACCTGCGTGGAAAAGATGAAGTCGCGGGAGTTGGGCGGGCGATCCGCCGCCTCGTCGAGCATTTTGGCCACTTCATCGCTGATATCCGCCAAGCCGCCACCGGCCTCAGTCAGCGCTCATCTCAGCTCGATGCAGAAGCGGAATCGCTGCAGAACACCTCGAATGATACCCTGCGCCTGATCGGCGATGTAAACCGCTCAATGGATAATATCGTTGAACAAACCTCCTCCATCGAGACGGCCATCGCCCAGTCCGTTGCCACGGTGAACGATGCGATTTCGGCCAACACCGAAGCGCAACAGGGGATCGTCAGCAGTGCGCAGGCCGCCGAACACACGGTGGAAATCATCAACCGGGTGGGTGATTCGATCACTACGCTGACCGAGTCCAGCACCAAGATCAGCAAGGTCATCGACATCATCGCCGATATCGCCGAGCAGACCAACCTGCTCGCCCTGAACGCAGCCATAGAGGCAGCCCGGGCCGGCGAGCAGGGCCGCGGTTTTGCCGTGGTTGCCGATGAAGTCCGCGTGCTGTCACAGCGCACTGCCGAATCCACCCGCGACATCCGCCAGTGGGTTGGCGATCTGACAGAGGGCGTGGACGGCGTGGGCCGACAGCTGGAATCCATGCGCAGCGCCGGGAACCAGAATCGATCACAGATTATTGAGTTGCAGGCGTTTCTGGAGCAGCTGCAAGGACAGTTTGTGGAAATGGAACGCCACAGTGAAGGGATCAGCGGCGCCATTGCCACCCAACGCGATGAAAGCGGACGTATCGGCCGACGGGCTCAAGCGTTAAAAGAGAGCGCCGACTCCCTAGCCCTGTGTGTACAGAACACCCGCTCGGTCAGCGATGCCTTGCGTCAGGAGTCCACCTCCATGCATCAACTGGTGGACCGCTTCAAAACCGGTGACAGCAAAGCGGCACTCTCCTGAGTTGCCGCGCAGCACCCGAGGACACAGAGCCGAATCTAGAGCCAACCTGGGCCGTGCAATGATGCACAGGCCCGAATTTCACAAAACTGTCATACGCGCAATGTAGGGTGCGATCTTCTATAATGGCCAATCGCCTATACCTATAAAGACACACACGTTGCTGACGGGCACAAACCACGACGGAGACAAGACCGTGGAACTCGAAAAGGATAGTTACTCCAATCATATTTCTCACCAGTTTAACGAAGAACTGGAAGCGATCCGCACCCAGATGCTGACCATGGGCGGCATCGTCGAGCGCCAGGTCAACGACGCCATCGAAGCACTGCTGACATCGGATATAGAGCTGGCCGAGCAGGCGCGCCGGATCGACAAACAGACCAATGAAATGGAACTGACCATCGACGAGCAATGCACCACCACCATTGCCCGTCGCCAGCCGGCGGCCTCCGATCTGCGCCTGATTATTTCCATAAGTCGCGCCGTGGCCGATCTGGAGCGTATCGGCGATGAAGCCAGCCGCATCGCTCAGCAGGCGATCGAAATGTCGGAAGGTTCACGTACCCAGCACGGTTTCCAGGAAGTACGTCATATCGGCAACCTGGTGCGTGATATGGTCAAGAACGTATTAACGGCCTTTGCCCGTAACGATCTGGAGATGGCCTACCGCGTCGCCAAGCAGGATCGCAACGTGGATCAGGAGTACCGCACGGCGATGCGCACGCTGGTCACGTTCATGATGGAAGATGTGCGTTCGATCTCCAATATCATGAGTGTTATCTGGGTACTGCGCAGCCTGGAACGTATCGGTGACCATGCCCGTAACCTGTCCGAACACCTGATCTATCAGGTCAGCGGCACCGATGTACGCCACCAGAGCCTGCAAAGCATGAAGAAGACGGTTCGCGAAGAGACCGCTGACGATGATGGAGAGGAGGAGTAATCCACCTCTTTAGCGTCCGCCGATCACCGTTCGGACCAGTAGTCTGCTAACGGCGGGAACTGCTCAATCAGACCCGCCCGCCCCAATGCCTTAAGACGGGCGATATTGCGCTCAGGGATCGATTCCGGGTCCTTGTATCCGGCCAGTGCGCGACTCATCTCATCCTGCCTGATCAGGTGCAGCGTAGGGAAGGGTGCGCGGTTGGTCCAGTGGCTGATATCGTCCTCATCCACCTCTGCAAACAGATAGGCGGGGTGGAAGCTCGCAATCTGGAACAGATCCTCAACGCCCGCCTGTTCGATCAACGCTTCGGCATCGGCCACCAGATCCAGAAAGGCGTCAAAATCACGAACCAGCCAGGGAGTGATCACCAGTGTTGTGGATAACGCCGACTCCGGCGTCTCCACCAGACGGGACAGCTCGACCAGAAAGTCACGCAATAGCCGATCCTCATCCTCCGCCTCAGAGACGTGGTAACGGATCGTACCGGCTTTTACCACGGGCGCGGCAAAGGGGCACAGATTCAATCCCACGACCATCCGCTCCACCCAGTCACGGGTTAAACGGCGAGCCGTATCGATTTGGGTTTGTTTGTCAGCGGGCTGCGTCATGATCGTTCCATATCGGGCTGGAAAAGGAGGTGCAGTTTACCACCGCTCTCCACTCTCTACAGTCAATACCCGGCGGTGTTACACTGCCTCGCTCCAATAGCAGTACTCATCCAACGTGAACGACCAGACCAGACACCCGGCGCTTGAAGCCGTCCAGCACTGGCGCACACTGCGCCAGCCGATTAATGCCCCCTTGGCCCTGCGCCGCTGGCTGACGGACCAGGGTTCGCTCACGCGCCTGCTGCAACGCGCAAGCAAGGGCCGATTCTCGGTCCGGGTCCAGCGTCAACGCTATGCCCTGCCCGGCCCCAATGAGCGGGTGACGCTGGGGATGCGCAGCCGAGAATACGCGCTGATCCGGGAGGTCCTGCTGTGCGCTGACGAAGAGCCCTGGGTCTACGCCCGCACCGTGATTCCGACACCGACGCTGACCGGCCGTCAACGCACCCTGCGCCTGATCGGGTCCCGCTCACTGGGCTCTCTGCTGTTCAGCGAGCCCAGCATGCGCCGCGCCCCACTTCAGGTCGCCCGTATCGCCAACGGTCAAAACCCGCCCCTGTGGGCGCGCCGCTCCCTGTTTTATCTGGAAAACAAACCCCTGCTGGTCTGTGAAGTTTTTCTACCGCCACTGGAAGGCATACAATACCCGCGCTGACCAACCGGAGGACTCCAATGGCGATGTCGATGACCAATAACTCCAAATCCGACAAGCTGAGCGCCTATATTCACCTGATGCGGGCCGATCGCCCCATCGGCACCTATCTGCTGCTCTGGCCGACGCTCTGGGCGCTCTGGATCGCTGCGGAAGGCGTCCCGCCCCTGCACCTGCTGGTCATCTTCTCACTGGGCGTCTGGCTAACCCGCTCCGCCGGTTGTGTCATCAACGACTACGCCGACCGCCACTTCGATGGCCACGTCAAGCGCACCAAAGACCGTCCCCTGGCTACCGGCCGTGTCACTGAGCGCGAAGCACTGACCCTGTTTGCCGTACTGATGGCGCTGGCGTTCGGGCTTGTGTTATTCACTAACGGGTTGACCATACTGATGTCGTTCGCCGGGCTTGCGTTGGCGTTTGTCTACCCGTTTATGAAGCGCTATACACACCTGCCCCAGGTCGTACTCGGTGCCGCCTTTGGCTGGGCGATCCCCATGGCCTTCACGGCCATCCAGGAGCAGTTGCCGGTCATCGCCTGGTTGATTTTCCTCGCCAAGCTGGCCTGGACCGTGGCCTATGACACCATGTACGCCATGGTGGACCGGGATGATGACCTGAAGATCGGAATCAAATCGTCAGCGGTGTTGTTTGGCCGTTACGATCGCCTGATCGTGGGGACGCTTCATGTAACGGCGCTGTTGCTGCTGTTGGCGGTGGGCGAGGTGGCCGGGCTGGGCCTGTGGTTCCACCTGGGACTGGCCGGTGCCGCCACCCTGTTTATCTACCAGCAGTGGCTGATTCGCCATCGCGAGCGGATGCCCTGTCTCAAAGCATTTCTCAATAACCACTGGGCCGAGCTGCTGGTCTTGGTCGGGATTATCACCGACTACGCAGTTTGAGAGTACGGTTTGCCGAGTTTCTGCACTATTGTCATATTTATGTAACCCAAACGTCTTGTAATAGTCGCGGTTTATAACAGCAGAAAAGTTAGAGGCAGAAACCCGATGTCTGCATCAAAAAGCGTGTTGATCGTTGACGATGAAGCACCGATCAGGGAAATGATCGCCGTCGCCCTTGAGATGGCCGGCTATGAGTGTCTGGAAGCGGAGAACGCCCAGCAGGCTCACGCTATGATCCTGGATCGCAAACCGGATATGGTCCTGTTGGACTGGATGATGCCCGGAACCAGCGGCATTGATCTGGCAAGAAGGCTGCGCAAGGATGAGGTCACCGCGGATATCCCGCTGATCATGCTCACCGCCAAGACCGATGAGGACAACAAGATCAAAGGGCTTGATGCCGGTGTGGATGACTACATCATCAAACCCTTCTCGCCCCGCGAACTGGTAGCACGCCTCAAGGCCGTGTTGCGCCGGGCAACCCCTAAGGGTGTTGAAGAGCCGGTCACCGTTGACGGACTGACGCTGGATCCGGTATCCCACCGGGTCACCGCCGATGGCCAGCCCGTGGAACTGGGCCCCACCGAATTCCGGTTGCTGCAGTTCTTCATGACTCACCAGGACCGCGCCTATTCCCGAGGCCAGTTGCTTGATATGGTATGGGGCGGCAACGTGTATGTCGAAGAACGCACCGTCGATGTTCATATCCGCCGTCTGCGCAAGGCCCTTGGCGAGCGCCACGAGTACCTCGTACAAACCGTACGCGGCACTGGATACCGTTTCTCTTCTCAGGTCGCCTGACACGTCCGGGGCGACCATCGGATTAGAGGTTTTATGTACCAATCTGCAAATCCGATGATACTCACTCTGGTAGGCTCCGCCGTCGCTGGCGGTGGCGTGGGTGCGCTTCTGTCCTATCCCGGTTGGGGGACGGCTTTGGCCGTTCTGGCCTGGGGCTTTCTGCAGGCGCGCCACTTCAGCCGTGTTATGAAATGGCTATCGGAAGAAAGTACCGGCATCCCGCCTGATGGCACCGGCCCCTGGGGCGACCTGCTGGACCAACTGGACCGGCACCACAAACGGGCTCAGACCCGGGAACAGAAACTACAGTCGGTGATCACCCGCTTTCAGCAGTGCACGGCCGCACTGTTTGACGCCATCGTCATCGTCGACAAGCACAACAACGTGGAGTGGTGGAACAAAGCCGCTGTCACCTTGATCGGGATTCAGGACCGGGATCGGGGCAAATCGATCTTTAATCTACTGCGTGATCCCCGCTTTATCCGCCACTACCAGAGAAACCAGTTCCAGGAGACCCTGAACCTACCCTCTCCGGTGAATTCCGATATCCATCTGCAATACCAGGTCAACCACTTTGGGGAGGGGGATCGCGTCCTGGTCGCCCGTGATGTAACCCGTCTGGTTAAGCTGGAGCAGACCCGTCGCGATTTCGTTGCCAACGCCTCCCATGAACTTCGCACCCCCCTGACCGTGATTCGCGGATACCTGGAAACCTTCCTCGAGCAGGAGCCACCCCGCCCGTTACAACGGGGGTTGACCCAGATGCAGCACCAGTCCAAGCGCATGGAGAGTCTGGTCGCTGACCTGCTGCTGCTGTCCCGGCTGGAATCCACCCAGCACATCAACGATGAACAGCCGGTCGATATTCAGGAGTTGATCGAGCAGATCCACCGCGATGCCAAAGACCTTTCCGGCGAGCGCGGCCATGAATTTGAGCTGGAGATCAACCCGGACTACGACCTGATGGGCCAGGAACTGGAGCTGCAAAGCGCGTTCTCCAACCTGGTGTTCAATGCCGTGCGCTATACCCCCGGCCCCGGGCTGATCCAGATCCGCTGGTCTGTGGACGAGAAAGGGGGGCACTTTTCGGTGCGCGACAACGGCATCGGTATCGACCCGATCCATATCCCCCGCCTGACCGAGCGCTTCTACCGGGTCGATGAGAGCCGCTCTTCAGCCAGCGGCGGCACCGGATTGGGCCTGGCGATCGTCAAACATGTACTGATGCGCCACGGTGCGCACCTGACGATCGAAAGCCATGCGGGCAAGGGCAGTACCTTCACCTGCCACTTCCCGCCCGAAATGCTGAGGCGTATGGCCGTTCCCCAGCGTCAGAGTGATACCGCTTAACGCCTCACAGGCTGCGTCGTATTAGCCGCCGCATTTGGCCCCGGACCGGCATACTCTTCCACCCAGTAGATGGTGGCACCGACGACGGCCGCCGGCATGATGATCAGATTTACCACCGGCACCAGCATGCCAAACTGCACCAGCGACCCAAACCCCACGGCGGTAAAACGGCGCGCTTTCAGCAGCCGTTTCATCTCGGAAAAACTGACTTTGTTGTTATCCATGGGATAATCGCAGTACTGAATGGCCATCATCCAGGCACCGAACACAAACCAGACCAGCGGCATCACCAGATTAATCACCGGAATAAAGCTCAACACCAGCAACAGTAGAACCCGAGGCAGGTAATACTGAAGCTTGGCCAGCTCGCGCATCAGCGACCGGGGAACCATGCGTACCAGCTCCGACCAGCCCTCATCGGCCACGACAACGCCGCGCAACTGCCGCTCCACCCGCTCGGCCAAAAAGCCGTTAAAAGGCGCTGCGATGAAGTTGGCTACCAGCGAAAAGCTGTAATACACCACCACCAGAATCACCAAAGCCAGCAGCGGCCAAAGCAGATAGCGCAGAAAATCCAGCCACCCCCAATCCGGCAGCCAGGCACGCATCAACTGATCGATCCAGACGTCGAACTGCTCCACCAGCAACCAGATCGCGCCGCCAAACAGCAGCACATTGATCAACAGCGGAATCAATACAAAACTGCGCAATCCTGGCTGCGGCAGCATCGATAATCCCCGTAAGAAATAACCTGCGCCCGTAAATGGATTGGCGCTCATAAAAGCCTCCTTGATTAGCGTTGCCGTCAACCCATCGCCGACAACCCTCTATACTGCGCTTGATTCTGAGCCCAAGGGGTGCAACGCTTTATAGCATCGTGCGCGGCCCGCTCGTGGCCACGCCTTCCCCTCATAGACTGCATGACAATAGTACTGTCGCCGCCGACACTAGGTCGCGTCGCGACAGCGGTGGAGATTAACATGAAAGCGATACGACTCCATGCCTTCGGCGGCCCCGAAAACCTGGAACTGGACGAGATTGAACGCCCGACCCCGGTACGCGGTGAAGTGCTCATCCGAAACCGCGCCGCAGGCGTTAACCCGATAGACTGGAAAACCTGCGCCGGTGGCGGTGCCAGCGCCTTTATTGGCGAGCTGCCCTTCATCCCCGGTTGGGAATGCGCCGGGACGGTTGAGGCCGTCGGCGATGGCGTCACCGACTTCCAGCCCGGAGATGAGGTCTTCGGCTTTCTGCGCTTCCCGGAAGCCGCTGGCTGTTACGCCGAGTATACCTGTGCACCGAGCAACCAAATTGCCAAGCGTCCACCGGCGCTGGATGTGAACGCCGCCGCCGGACTGGGGCTGGCCGGACTGACCGCCTGGCAGGCGCTGCACGACAAAGCGCAGGTCAAACCGGGACAGCGGGTGCTGGTTCTGGCCGCAGCCGGGGGAGTGGGGCACCTGGCAGTGCAATTGGCCAAGGCAGCGGGTGCTTTCGTAATCGGTACCGCTTCCAGCGCCAATCAAGCCTTTCTTGAGGCGCTGGGTTGTGACCAGTGCATCGACTACAGTCAGGCCAACCTGGCCGTCAGCGTGCGGGATGTGGATGTGATTATCGATGGTGTGGGCGGTCAAACCGCCATTGAAGCACTGACCTGTCTGCGCTCCGGCGGCACACTGGTGACCCTGCCCTCGGTCACCGCCGGCGAGGTGATGGAAGCCGCAGAAAAAGCGGGCTGCCGGGCGCTCGGTATCCGGGTTGAGCCCAACGGTACGCAGCTGGCGAAGCTTGCCACATTAACCGAACAGGGCAAACTGTCACTGACGCTTGCCGAAACACGACCGCTGCAACAGGCCGCCGAAGCCCATCAACTCAGCAGCAGCGGCCATCAACGTGGCAAGACTGTACTGACCATCGAGACCGGCGCTTAACCGCCGGTGCTCGCTGCATTCACGCCGTTGGTGCAGAAATGCTGCTGCTGGCGCAACAACAAGCGGCAGCCTTCGCCACGAATATCCCGGGCCCAGCAGGCTTCACGGGCCCACGCCTTCTCCTCCTCGCTGATCTCTTCCTGATAGGCCGGGACGCCATCGCAGAACGCGGGCTCCTCGGCTGCTGTTTCCAGGCAGGCATTCAGGAAACGACCGTAGCGGACGGTGCAGGAAAAACCGGTGCACTGGGTATCGAAATCGGTCAGCGCTTTTTCCAGGCACGCCTGTTGATTGTTGCTGCGCCCAAACTCCAGGCCTGCGTTACGGAACTGGACCGCTTCCTGCGCGCGTTCCTGGTTGAACTCGGCCACGAATGACTCACGATTGAGCCAGAGGTAAGCGCTGCCCGCCAGAGCCAGTACCAGCAGCACCAGTAAACTTTTCTTGATCATTACAGATTATTGCTCCGAGCCGCGCCCCCGGTAGAGGCCGATCAAACAGAAAACCAAACCAACCACCGCCAGCAGCATGCCGCCATTCACCATCAGGGGATGGCGCACCATAAACGGCACAAAGGGAAACTCACCTTCAGACTCGCAACGGGCCTGGGCATAGTTCCAGGCACCGCCTGCATCCAGACAGCTGTCCACGCCGGCCTGCTCCATCAGGTAGGCTCCCATCAAGATGAGCGGGGGCACCACCAGCAACAGTAAACCCACTCTCAGCATCAGTCTTCTTCACCACTGATGCCAATATTACTGACCCCTTCGTTTTCGGACAGGGTTCGCAGCGCCTCGATAAAGGCGGCACTGGGCTGTTTCTGGGCCAGCAATCGGGCGATCACCTCCTCCCTGAACGCATCCTCGTCCAGCATCAGATCGTGGGTGTTGATAAAGCGCACCAGCTCCTCATCGGACATCTGGTCATTGGCCTCGGTGACTTCAATAAAGTTTGCCACGCACTCTCGCGACAGGTTGGCCACCTCCAGCGCTTCCGCCACCTCCCCTTCGCTGACACAGGTAAGCGTGGAGTAGAGCGCCACCGCCGCATCGTAGGCGGGCATGGCACCGTACATATCGTACTCGTCCAGATCGGGGATGTTGGCTTCCACATTATCCAGCTGAACCTCGGGATTAATCCGCGCCCCCTTACCGGCCAGCTGGTTCCAGACCCCGTCAAGAACGCTTCTCAGCTGTTTGTGATCGCCAAAACCGACCAGACGCGAAAACAGCTGATAATTGGGAAACATCCGCTCGCTCAGGGCAGCGCTGAACGCAACCAGCTGCCAGCCTGTCAGGTCACGGAGCTGTTTATCCAGTTGCTGCATTTCGGTCATGCCAGTCTCTCTCTGATCGGTTCTCTTTGCGTGATCTGCCTATTGTACGGCCAGAACGGCTCCACCTGTAACCCACAATGCGCACGAATGCGAACGGGATACTTACTGTCTATTATTAGAGTCATTATTTTTTGACCAGGCAATCAAAATTCTGATAAAAATATCACGTAATTTGTCACTAATGACGCTAATGTCATAGTAAATTTCTTTTATTTCCGGTTTTCGTTGCTATCTTTTAGTAACCAATGGAATGGGATCTCGGGAGGTCATCCGATGAATATGGGAGTCGAGCAGTTAACCGATCAAAATCCGGTTCCACACCGACAGCCGTCGGCACCAAAATCCGGTGCCTGGCAAGTGCTGAGCGTGGAAGACGACCCTATATACCAAGCCTCCCTGATTTATGCCTTGGAGGGCATGGAGTTTGAAGGCCTGCCGGTTCAAGTTCTCACCGCACAGTCTGCAGCCAAGGCCGGCGTCATCCTGGCCGAAAATCCGGATATTGCCGTGGTCCTGCTTGATGTCGTCATGGAGGAAGACGATGCCGGATTACGCCTGATCAACACCATTCGTGAGCGCCAGGGCAACGCCTCACTGCGCATCATTCTGGTCACCGGGCAGCCCGGTATGGCCCCGCGGGATGATGTGATGGCCCGCTATGATATCGATGATTACTGGAATAAGGCGGATCTGGCCACCGACAAACTGATTACCCTGGTGACCGCCAACCTACGCACCTGGAGTTATATCACTGAGCTGGACCGTGCCCGACGCGGATTGCAGATGCTGGTGGATGCCAGCCGTGCCATCAGCGGCCAATCGGATCTGCCCAGCTTCAGCCGACTGGTTCTGGAGCAGATCAGCCAGCTAATCGGTGCAGAACAGGGGGGAATCGTCAGCGCAATTTCTGTGGATCAGGAGCCGCTGAATAATCTGCAGGTGATGGCGGCCAGTGGCTGTTTCTCAAGCCTGTACGGAGAAACTCTTGAGCAACTGAATGAGCCGCCTATCCAAGATGACCTGATCAAAGCACGCCAGAGCAGACAGCATATCTTTCGGCCCAACCAAACCATCCTCTACTTTCACAATGGGAAAATCTCGGCGCAGGAGTACCTGACTGTTGTAAAAGCCGCCGAACCACTCTCCGATTTTCATATCAGCCTATTGCATGTATTTGCCGAACAGGTCAGTAGCGGCTTTGCCAACCTGGGACTGACCAACCGCCTCAGTGAACTAGCCTACAGAGATACGCTGCTCGGCGCCCACAACCGCAACTGGCTGTGCTGGGAGCTGGGACGACTGAGCCAAGCGGCCCGTGCCGAGCTGAAGTTGATTGTGCTGGATATCGATCAGTTCGCAGAGATCGAGGTAACCTTCGGCAACCGGTTTACCGATCAGCTGCTAAAGTCCGTACACGAGCGCCTGTGGCATGGTTTAGAGCACACTCAACAGCTGGTACGTATCGGCAGTGACTCCTTCGCCATACTCAGCGACCGGCATCAGGCACCCACCGCGGAGCCTCTGCGTTGCCTGCTGGCACAACCCTTTGAGATCGATAACAGTAAGCACGATATCACCTTTACAACCGCGTGCCTCGATCTTGCCGAAACCCCTGATGCGGCTCCTTCCGACATCCTGCGTATGGCGGAGTGCTGCATCGACTCCGCCCGACAACTGCATCGTCCACATCTGGACTACGAACCGGAGTTTTCCCACAATATTCGTCAGCGACTACTATTGCTCCAGCAATTGCGACAGGCGCTGAACAACAACCAGCTTCAGATTGCGCTGCAACCCAAAGTAAGGCTGAGCGATGGCCAGGTGATCGGATTTGAAGCCCTGGCACGCTGGCAGCTTGAAGATGGCACCCAAGTCCCTCCCTCCGAGTTTATTCCACTTGCGGAAGCGGCCGGCCTGATCAAGGAACTGGACGCAAATATCCTCCGCCAGACGTGCCGGGCGGTCAGACAGCTCAGCGAATCAGGCTTTAACCTGCCGATCGCCTTTAATGCCTCCGGCAACGAGCTGTTTCAGGAAGAGTACTTCAGTGAGTTGCAGACGCTGATTGAAGAGGAGCAGGTGCCTCCCTCGCTGCTGGAGCTGGAGATCACCGAAACCCAGGCCATGGAGAGTTACGAGCAGATCGAGACGCAACTGCGCGGCCTGATCCAGATGGGAATGGGGGTCAGTATCGACGATTTCGGGACCGGTTACTCCTCCCTGGCCCATATCACCAACCTGGCCGCCACCACGTTGAAAATCGACCAGAGCTTCGTGCGCAAACTGGGTCAGAGTAGCGATGCGGATCATGCCGTGGAGATGATTCTGCGCATCAGTGCGCGCTTCGGATTTAATACGGTGGCCGAAGGGATCGAAACCGAGGAACAACATCAGCGCCTGCGCGATAAAGGCTGCCCCGTTGGGCAGGGCTATCTGTTCGCCAAGCCCCAGCCTCTCTCAGCGACGCTGGCGATGCTCAAACAGGGGTTAAACCTGCCGCAATAACGCTGATTGAGAGGAGTTGCCATGGCCAGGAAGACCCGGCTTTCCTACCAGACCCGCGTTCGCCTGATCGCTCTTGCTGTGGCTCTCTGCCTGAGCGGCGCCATTTCAGCGGCCGCCTATTTCGGCTATCACCGTGTATTAAGCCTGCAAAGCAAACCGATTCAGGCCCAGCAGAGCGCCGATATCAGCCACGCGACCCTGTTGTTGACCACTGAGCTTGGCCAAATCCGTAACCTGATCAAGATACTGCGTCACAGTGACCGGGTGCGTAAAGCGCTGAGTCAGTACCAACCGGTGGATCATTTTCTCCTCGGCCACGCCTTCTCTCGCTTCGGCGATAACAGTCCCCTCATCTCCCAGATCCGCTGGCTCGATGACCAGGGCCAGGAACAGGTACGGGTCGATTTCGATCAGGGTAAGGCGAGGGTTGCAGACCGCGAAGAGTTACAGTCCAAACAGCACCGTTATTACGTAACACGAGGCTTCGCTCAAGAGCCGGACAGCGTCTACCTCTCCCCCATCGATCTCAATAAAGAGCATGGGCTGATCGAAATCCCACTGGTTCCGACCCTGCGCGCCACTCTGAGAACCTCACCGTCCGACCGACAACACGACGGACTGCTGGTGATCAACCTGGACCTGCGCCCGCTGTTCGATGCCTTGCGGACCAGACACAGTGCAGAAAGCCGCCTGGAACTTCTGGGTCCCAAAGGATACTGGTTACTGGCAGATGACGAGAACGAGCCCTGGGGCCAGATTTTGGATAATCCTGAAAGTACGCTGGCCAAACAGGCGCCACAGCTCTGGCAACGCATCCAGGATCAGCCTGTGGGGCCCATGATTGCGTACAATAACCGCTACTGGAGCTGGAGCAAGCTGCCGCTGGCCGATGAAGTGATCGCGTCCAGCTATCCCATCTATCTGGTCACATCCAGTGACGCACAGACAATCCCGGCCCTCAAAGCCAACCTGCTTCCGACAACACTGGCTGTTGCCCTGTTGACCTGGCTCAGCAGTCTCTGGTTGCTTTACCGGTTCATGGCGGCCGAATTACTGCAACGCCGCCTTTACCAACAGCTCGACAAGGAGCATCGCAACCTTAACCTCAGCCACCAGGCTCTGGCCGAGGCCCATAGCAACCAACAGCTGTTGCAGGATGAGCTGGTGGAAAGTCGCAAACTTTCCTCTTTGGGGATGATGGTTGCCGGCGTCGCCCATGAATTGAATACACCCACCGGTGGGGCGCTGATGGTGATATCCAGCGTTGGCCAGCAGTTCGACCAGCTCAGAAAAGGAATCAGTCAGCATACGGACAGTCACGACCTCTCACCCCAAATCAACCGTATCGAACAAGGGCTGGAGTTAGCCAAGCGTAACCTGAGCCAACTCAACCGTCTGATCACCGGCTTTAAACGCCTGGCTATCGACCGCGCTCACGAAGATATTCGCCACTTTCAGCTTCATGACATGATTCATGATCTGGAACTAAGCCTCGGCCCCCGGTTAAAACAAAGTCCTGTCAAACTGAGAACGGAGATCGAGGCGGATCTGGAGCTAACATCATCCCCCGGCATTCTCTCTCAGGTGCTTCAGAATCTGATCGAGAATGCTGTAGGGCATGCCTTTCATACCGACCAGCCCGGCCAGATCGATCTCAAGGCACATAAGATTGTTCCGGATCAACTCGAGTTGCAGGTGGTCGATGATGGACGGGGTATAGAGCCAACGCTCCTCACCAATCTATTCGATCCTTTCGTCACCAGCTCGCGAGGTCAGGGGCATACAGGCCTCGGACTTCACCTGGTCCATCAATGGGTCCACCATGTGTTGCAGGGCACAATCGATGTGCAATCCACACCCGGTCAGGGTACCCTCTTTACCATTCGTATACCGATGGTACTGAAGGACCCCGCCGAGGATTAAGCTATGCCGACCCGAATCTGCGTTTTCTGTGGTTCCAGTCAGGGAACTGATCCCGCCTTTACTGAAGCTGCACGGCAAATGGGCCAGGCGCTGGCGCAACAAGAGATCGGACTGGTCTACGGCGGTGGCTCCATCGGCTTGATGGGCACGCTGGCCGATGCAGCCCTCGAAGCCGGTGGCGAAGTCACAGGGATTATCCCGGAGGCCCTCTCATCGGCGGAAGTGGCCCACGGCCAGCTCAGTGCGCTGCAGGTGGTGCCCGATATGCATATCCGCAAAGCACGCATGGCGTCTTTGGCCGATGGCTTCATTGCCCTGCCCGGCGGCATCGGGACCTTCGAAGAGCTGTTCGAGGTCTGGACCTGGGCTCAGTTGGGTTACCACAGCAAGCCGATCGCCCTGCTCAATGTGGCGGGCTTCTACGATCCATTGCTGGAGTTCCTGAATCACACGCTCAACCAGGGATTTATCAGGCCCGGCTGTCGCGACCTGCTGCAGGTCCATACTGAGATTGAAACCTTGCTGGCCCAGCTACTGCCCGCCGCCCTGGCAGCCAGCCCCAATCTGGCCTCCAACAAAATCTAGCCCGCCATGCGATCGCCCGGTGCGAGCGGCACCGTGCTGGTGCTTGGTAACGTTTTTACGTTATTCTCCGTGGTTCACTACGGCTATAACCGCGTGCACTCGTTCATGCAGAAAACGCTAACTTCCTGGCTATATCCACTTCTGATTGCGCTCTGTATGGGCCTGCTTTCGGGACCCCGAGCAAACGCTGTCCCCCTGGTCATCGCACAGGTCAGCGATCGCCCCAAGAAAGACTTCAAACAGCTGCGTCCGATGGTGGACTATATGGCCAGCCGAATGGCGGACCTGGGCTTCGATCGCGGCGAGGTCCGGCTGTTCCCCTCTGTAGATGCGCTGATTGAGGCTATTCAAAAGGGACAGGTTCACTGGATCACCGAAACACCTTACACCGCGGCTCGACTGATACGTGAAGCCAAGGCACGGGCGATTGTCAAAAAGCTCAAGAACGGTCAGCGCGAATATCAAACCCTGATCTATGTCCGTGCCGATTCTCCGTTCCGTACATTGGCAGACCTGGTCAATCAACGTATCGCTTTTGAGCACACAGCCTCGTTCTCCTCCTATTTTTTGCCCCGCCAAATCATCACCTCGCAAGGGCTCAAGTTGATTGAGCTGGACCACCACAGCGATCCCGTACCCCAAGGTCGCATCGGTTATCTGTTCAGCCGTAACGAGAAGAACAATGTGCTTTGGGTCGACAAGGGACTGGTTCAGGCCGGCGCCCTCAACAATGGCGACTGGCAAAATCCTGAGCGGGTTCCCATTTCGGTCAGAGAGCATTTGCGCGTGATCCACCGCTCCGCGCTTTACCCACGGGCGTTCGAACTGGCAACCCCCGCCCTCTCGGACGCTGCCGCCCAGCGTCTTCAGGATACACTGCTGGCGATGGGCAGCCCTCAACGGTCGCTGCTATTACGCTACGAGGATACGGAAGGATTTGAACCGGTCGCCCCCCGGGACCATCTATTCCTGGAGCAGCTCCTGAGCGAAGGAGCCCGCCCATGACGCCCGTTCGTCACCTGTCCGTCATCACCCGACTGTCACTGCTCCTGACCCTGCTGGCCGCTGCGATCATGCTGATCTTGATGATGGCACTTGATGACTCGCTTAAGCGCTTCCAGCGCGAATCGTCCACCACCAATGAGGCTTACCTGAGCCGTGTTATTCAAGACCACCTGGAGCGGGACTCCCGTCTGCTGATGCAGGCGCTGGGAGACGGTCTCAATGTAGAGATCTACAACCGGGACCTCAGTGCGATTCAGGAAGCGTTTGAACGGCTGAATGAGACCCGTAATCTGGAGTATTTCTTTATCTACGACCTGGATGGCCGGGTAGTCCATGATGGCAAGCCATCGGTACCTGGCTACGGCAATGCGGTCGAAAAATATCTACCCACCTCTCCCCTGGCGCCGGACACCCTGTGGGATGGTGACACACTGCATCTTCGCACCCAAATCCGGATGGCCGATCAGACACTGGCGACCATGGCCACCGGTTTCGATTTCAGCACCGCCATCAAAGCGGCCCGCGATCAGACAGAGCTTCTGGAAAATGATGAAAACACGCTGTTCCACGAAATGCGGCAGGCATTCCTGATTACCTTCATCATATTGCTGCCCATTTGCATGTTCTGCGCCCGCTGGCTGACCCGCCGTTACCTCTCACCGCTGAAAGTATTGACGGAGCGCAGCACACGTTACGCACAGGGTGATCGGGATATTAACTTTGAGCTGGGTGGCCATGATGAGTTTGCAAGGCTGGGTTCGGCTCTGGAGCGAATGCGCCAGAACCTGGAAGAGAGTCATGACCAGGTCCAGCAGATGGCCTTTGAAGACGCGCTGACCCAGCTACCCAACCGCCACTGGTTCCAGAAGAAACTACACGACATCATGCACCGTAGCGCCGGGCTGAGCAGTCGATTCGCGGTGCTGTTCGTCGATCTGGACCACTTCAAGGAGGTTAACGATACGGCCGGCCACGAACGGGGCGATCAACTGTTGCGGGAGGTGGGCCGCCGCCTGACCAATGCTCTCAAGAGCTGCCACCAGCATAAGCGTACACCCGCCCCGGAACTGGCGCGTCTGGGGGGGGATGAGTTCGTGGTATTAATACCCGTGATCGACAGCTCCGAGGATGCCGCAGAGGTCGCACGGACCCTGGCCACCTCACTGGCGCTGCCGTTCCTGCTCACCGGTCAGTACTTCTCCATCTCCTGCAGCATCGGCATCACGATCTTCCCCGATGATGGCGTCAGCAGCAGCGAGATTCTTAAACATGCCGATGTGGCCATGTACGCGGCCAAACAGCATGGACGAAACCAGTACGCCTTCTTCCAGCCGCAGATGACCGAAGAGATTCGCGAACGCCTGCAGATTCAGCAGGGGATTCGGGAAGCGATTGGCAAAGACTACCTCTACCTGGACTATCAGCCCATATTCAGCATGAGAACCGGCCATATTGTTGGCGCCGAGACTCTGCTGCGCTGGCAACACCCGGAACATGGTTTAATTTCACCAGGCCGCTTCATTCCGATCATCGAGGAGTCAGACCTGATCGAGGATGTCACCCGCTGGGTGGCCGAACATGCCACGGCAGACCTGACAGATATTCTGGAGCAGCAGCCCGATTTCGGTCTTTCGATCAATATCTCCGGGGCGGCACTGCATCAACCCGAGCTGTGTCAGCACATCTGTGACCTGAAGGAAAAACACGCCCTGCCTGATGACAGGCTGTGCATCGAGATCACCGAGACCAGCATGATCAGCCACCTGGAAAGCTGCGAACAGGCCTTGAGACGCTGGAAAGCCGCGGGCATCGAGATCTGGATTGATGATTTCGGTACCGGCTATTCCTCGCTGGCTTACATCAACAACCTCTCCATTGATGGTCTGAAGATCGACCGTTCCTTCGTCAACAATCTACTGCAAGGACACTCCCAGCCTCTGATCGAAGCCATGATCGCCCTGGCCCGTTCCCTCTCACTGGAAACCGTGGCCGAGGGTATCGAGACACCGGAACAACACCAGCGCCTGATGGAAATGGGCGTCGATTACGGCCAGGGATTCGGTCTCGCCCGACCCATGCGAAAGGCACAATTGCTTAAACTCATCTCCGAACAACAGCCGCTGAATACATGAAACTGCTCCCTGCACTCCCCCTGCTCCTGATGACCTCGTCCGCCTGGGCGGGCGTTGAGCTCAAAACCGACATCAAATACACCGACGGCACCAGTCACAGCGTGATCGACTTTGATGACGGCGAGTTCGACAAACGGGAATATGAGCGAAAGAGCCGCTGGGAAAGTGAGACGCTGCTGGACCTGGGACTGACCCCGGATGAAAACTGGCAGTGGAGCGCACGGCTGGGCTATAACCTGCGACGCACACTGGATCGTAAACGGAACTACCGCGAAGACGACTCCCTGAAAAAGGATAAAACCCGAACCGAGTGGCGCCAGTATCCCTTTGTTGGGGTCGGACTGCGCCGGGACTGGGACAGTGCGCTGGGAGGCTATGGCTGGTCTTTACACCTGAGTCATGATCGCTATCTGGATGTGGCTTATAAGGCCACGGAACTGGCCGACGATGCCAAGCCTGTAGCGGGCCGGGGCGAGGGGTTTCAAACCAAAATCAGCCTTCAGGCCGAGTACGGGACACCGCTATACAGCCTCTACCTGCTTCCCCGTCTAAGCTTCAAGCATGAGCAGTTCAGCGCCTGGACCGACACGGCCCAGCAGGATAGCGAGAAAGCAGAACAGGAATTGCAGTACGAAGCGCAGCTCTGGATCAGCTGGATTACCCCGGTACCGGGCTGGGAGCTGTCCACCGGACCCACCTGGCAGCTGGAACAGAAAGCCGACCGCCACCCGGGAGATCCCTGGGAGTGGGAGGATGAAGAGCAGTGGATCGGAACGCTGCGGCTGGAGTACGAGTCTCCTGCACCGGGATTCGAGCTGGAGTTGCAGGCCGAGCACTGGCTGAACGGTGCTGACAGCAGGAATATGCGCTATGGGCTCGAGCTGAGCTACGAGTTCTAAGGCCCGTCAGGACGCCATCAGGGCGGTCAACGCCAACCACAGCAGGCGTACCGCCAGCAGCGTGACCAGCGTCTTGAAAATCAGGCTGAAGCGATCGGCCGGTATCTTTTTGAGCAGATGAAGGCCGATCCAGGTCCCCAGCGCACCGCTGGCGATCATCACCAGTGACAGCCCCAGCCAGTCAATAAAGCTGAAGCCGATAAAGGTAAAAACGGCAGCCTTGAGCATATGCTGGATCGACAGACAGGTGGCGAAAGTCCCCACGGTGCGAAACCGGTCAAAACTGTTGCGATGGATGTACGCGCCCACCAGCGGCCCGGTGGCACCGACAAACACTGTTAGCACCGTCGTGATCGATCCCATCAGTATCAGCGATAACCGCGACAACTCGCGGCGTGAGGGTTTGGGGCCCCACACCAGCCAGAGAATAAAGAGACCAATGGAAAGCTGTATCGTCGCCAGCGGCAGCTGCACCACGATCATGGAGGCCAACAGCGCGCCGGGAACGGCGCCGGCGGCGAATAAACCGGCCATTCGCCAATCGATATGACGGCGCATCATCACGGCGCGGTTGGCATTGGAGCCCAGCTGAACCAGGCCATGAACCGGAATCAGGGCATTCAGTGGCACAACCTGCCCCATCACCGCGATTAGCAGAAGACCGCCACCGATTCCCATGGCAGCGGTCATCATGGAGGTGAACCCCGCGGTCAAGACCAGCAGGATAGCTTGCGCCACCGAAAGATCCGGTGGCAGCAATGAGATCATGCCGCCTGCAACGCCTGCATCACCTGGGTGGACCAGGCCACACTATGGCGATAAGCCATCTCATAGAAGTGGCGTTCAAGCAGGCGTTGGAGATGTTCAAACTCGCCACGCTCGTAGTGCTCCACTTCCTGCAGGATCTGCCCCATGGAGCCCGTACGGCTCACCAGTGCATCCTTCATATCCTGACGCAGCGGGACCTGATCCATCAGTTCTTTCATCTCGATATCCATCATCACATCAAGTTGAGAGAGCAGACCTACGATAAAGTGGTTGATCGGTTCTTCCCGCTCGGTCATCTCGGCCACGAGTTCACACATCCGGCCACGCTGAAGCATGTTGCGGGTCAGATCATCCGGCTTGTTACCATCGCTGTTGGCCATGAACAGCATCACCCAGCGGCGGATCTGATCCATTCCCAGCAACGCGATAGCGTGGGACAGGGAGGTAATCTCCCGGCGTAGATTAAACGCGGCGGAGTTAACCACACGCAGGATCCGATAGGTCAGCTGCGGATCATTAAGCGCAATCTCTTCCACCGACTGTGCCGTGGCGTTGGGGCGTTGCAGTTCCGCCAGCAGCTGGATCAAAACCACCTTGTTGCCGGTGATTTTCTTACCTTTAACCGGTTCAGGCTTGCTGAGGAAGTAGCCCATATAGAGCTCGAAGCCCATCTCCAGACAGAGACGGAACTCCTCTTTGGTTTCTACCTTATCGGCCAGCAGTTCAAGCTGATAGGGACGCAGCTTTTGCAAAATGGCGGGCAGGTTATCCAGGCCCAACTTCTGAATATCAATCTTCAGCACGTGGACCGTATTCATAAGCGGTGCAAAACGCTCATCGGTGGGATCATAATCCGCCAATGCGAGACGGTACCCCTGCGACGCCAGATCCTTGACCCGATCGACCAGGGCCGGGCTGAACTTGGAATGACCCAGTATCTCGATCACGAAGCTCTGACGCGGCAGGTCCGGCATATCATGATCAAGCAGGAAGCTATCGGTCACTTTCAGAAAACAGGGCAGATTGTGCACCTCACCACCCTGGCTGACGCTGGAGTATGTGCCCTGCAAAACGCCCAGTGTCGCATCCTTATCGGCGAGCCCCTCAACGAAACTGCCTTTTGGGTCCCGGAACAAAAGCTCAAACGCCGCCACATCCTGACTCTTGGTATAGATTGGCTGGCGAGCCATCAGAACCTGAATGTCCTCGGCGCCCCCGTCGATATCCTTGCCTGTTGTAGCCACCTGTAAAACCTCTGATTGTTAATGCCCGCCGGGAGGACACAACCTCCCACTCACTGCCCGACTGTGGACACGACGCCCTAGTATACTCAACAGCGGCCTATTGTCTGCAACGGCAAACGCCTGTTCAACTCTGTGTATCACGCTGATGCTTCTGCAGCCACAGCTCAAACTCCGCCAGGCGCATCGGCTGACCGTAGAGAAAGCCCTGTAGCAGGTCACAACCGCTGTCAATCAGCGCCTGGGCCTGGGCTTCGGTTTCTACACCCTCGGCGGTGACCTTGAGACCACGCGCGTGGCAGAGAGAGATTATCGGCTCCAAAAGGGCGAAGTTTCCGGGAAGCATCAGCCGTTCGACGAAACTGCGATCCAGTTTGATCTTGTCCACCGGGTATTCCAGCATCTGCATCATCGAGGTGTAGCCGGTACCAAAGTCGTCGATGGCGATCTGCAGACCCAGATCGCGCAGGCGATGCAGCAACTGGTCGCGCTGACGGCTGGCGTCGACCCCGACGGTTTCGGTCATCTCCACTTCGATCATGTCGGCCGGTACCGACAACAACTGGATCTGTTCACCGATATACCGATCCACATCGCCGCCGGTAAGCTCTGCCGACGACAGGTTGATCGATAGCTGCACCTGACGGCCGATCATGTTGCTCAGTGCGGCGAAGTCAGACAACGCCTGCGCGATCACCCACCGGTCCAGCTTACTGTAAAGACCGGTGCGCTCAGCAATGGGGATAAACTGATCAGGTCGCACTGCGCCCAACACCGGCGAGTACCAGCGCAGCAGCGCTTCACACCCGGCAATCCGACCTCTTCCGTCCAGAATCGGCATATAGGTGAGGAAAAACTCTTCATCAAAATCGATCGCCTTGAGCTGATGTTCGATCTCCAGCGACCAACGCGCCTGACGGGCCAGCTCCTGAGAATAAAACGCGACCTGGTTCTTACCGCCGTTCTTGGCCTGGTACATGGCGGTATCCGCGTTGGAGATCAGCTGAGTGATGGTATGGCCATCCTGTGGATAACGCGCAATGCCCACACTGCAGGTCACCGGATAGCTGCCCATTTCAAACCGATAGCCCCCTTCAACCAGTCCCAACAGCGCCTGGGCCACACGCTCGCAGTGGTTCTCATCCTGATACCGATAGAGCAGTACCGCGAACTCATCACCGGCAAGACGCGCCAGAATCGCCTGGCCGGCTCTGGGTGAGCGCTCGGTCTCCTGCTTCACCAGCACACCGGCTCGCTGAGAGAATGATTTAAGCAGGGCATCACCCACACTGTGGCCGTACTTGTCATTGACGAACTTAAAGTGATCCAGATCGATATAGAGCAGTGCTACATGGTAGCCGTGGTCGCTCGCAGCCTTGAGTTCACGAACCGCCATTTCATAAAAATGGTTGCGGTTGGGCAGCTCGGTGAGTGTATCGCGCTCAGCCAACTCCCGTGATCGCCGATAGGCATCGGATAACTGGCCGTAGAGCTGTTGGAAGCGCTGCGCCAGCCGCCCGATCTCGTCTCGGCTCTGGATATCGATACGGTTGCGCTGTCCGTGCATCACATCGTTCAGCTGATGCTCCAGCTCCGCCACCGGCTCCGTAATAAAGCGCCGCATCAGTGAAGTCAGCAGTAGCGCACATAACCCGCTCAGCACCAGAGCACCGATCGTCAGCCCCTGAGCCAGGGTCGTCAACTGCTTGGCAACAAACCGCTCATCCGGCTCCACGCGCAGGTAGAGGGAAGGCAATAACCGAACCTCGTGCTCCAGTAGCCGAGGCCTGGGCCCACTCTCTTCACTCCAGGTCACGCGTGCATCGTAGGCCTCCACCAGCTCGGCCAGCTGCTGATCAAACGCATTCAGCTCCACGGCAATCTGCACCAAAACGCTGTTCTCACGCTGAGTGGCCAAGGGGGCGGCAAAGGTTCGTCGGTCGATCAACTTGTGATGAATCAGGAGTGAGTCACCGGTTTCCGTACGCTCAAGGCTTACACCGCTGAGCCCGCCACTCAGCCAGGCCTGCCGCGCCTGATCAAGCTCTACGTTGCTGATCTCGCTGAACGGGTTATCGGTACTGGCAAAGTAAAATTCGGGCACCGCCGCGGGCCCGAATACCGTAAACGACAGATAGTCAGAGCGTTGCCGTGTCAAATTACCCAGAGCGGCTTCCAGCTTGCTGCCCAGGGCCTGCTGCCGGTAGCTGTTATCCTGCTCCAGCAGAAATTGGTGGAGTGCTTCAGATTCCGACAGGGCAAACAGATAACTGTCGGCAAAGGACGCGTACACCGAGAAGGTGGAGCGCAACTCGGTGAGTTTGTTGCTCAGCCGCGCCTGCTCCAGCCGTTCAACCGATGAACGTTCCGCATAGTAGACCGCCACGGCGACCAGCACATAACTGGCCAGCAGTACCGGAACGATAAGAAAGGCGGCGCGCTTACTGAGATTCATGCAACTTTCTTATGGCATGGGTCATACGCTGACGTAGCAACAGATTCTCATCGGAGATCGGCTCATACAGCTGGCGCTTTGCCATCACCGACTCCGGTGGGTAAACGGTTTGATCTGCGCGCACCTCGGAGCCAAGCAACGCCCGCGCGGCACGGTTGGGTGTACCCACCCAAAGCGCTTCGGCGTTCAGCGCGGCAATTTCAGGACGGTTCAGGAAATCGATAAACCGCTCTGCCCAACGGGCTTGAGGGGAATCCGTCACCACCGAGAGGCAATCGACCCACAGAATCGTGCCCTCATCAGGCACCACATAGTGCCACTGCTCACTACCACTGATCGCGTTAAGCACTTCCTGGTCACCGCTGTAGACGGTTGCCATATAGAGCTCATCAGCCTGGGCTGAGGTTTGCAGGTAGGTAATGGCGTAGTCGTAGGTGAGCACCGCCGGGACCTGCTGGCGCAGAGCTTCAAAGGTCTGCTCAAGCTCGCCACGGTCGTCGGTATTGATAGAGTGACCGTTCAACAACAGAGTGGGCGCGAGCATATCAGTGATATCGTCCATCATACCGATATGTCCATAAAGCGCCGCCGGGGGCTCCATTATATCGGCCCAGCTGGTGGGCTTCGCTACCTTGTCTGCCCGGTAAGCAATCCCTAACGTCCCCCACATGTAAGGTACCGCGTACTGACTGCACTGGGCCTGGAATTCGGGCTCCAGATGCTGCAGGTTGGGCGCCTGCTCACGCGTGGGTGCATGAATGAGGCCGCGCTCACCAAACAGACGGGACGCCACCTCATCGACAACGACCAGATCAATGTCATGGCGCCCCACATCCACCAGAATCTGGTCTCGGCGCTCGTCGTTGTCGAAGTAGACCTGATCAATACGAATACCGGTTTCGACCTCCCAGCGCTCGATCACCGCCGGGTCCAGGTACTCCTCCCAGTTGAGCAGCGTTAACGTCTCGGCACCAGCAGCGGCTGTTATTCCCAGTAATCCCGCCACTGCGGCTACCCAGCGTATCCTGTCCTTTTGCATCAGTGCCCTCTGATCCAGGAGCGATTCCAGCCAGAAAAATCCGAGTATACCAATCCTCGGGGACAGTGAAAGCGCCCTGTTAAATCCGGGTTCACGCACTGCTGTCATAAAGTGATCACGTTGTTCTGATTTAATCCGCAGCCGAATTCCTGTGAACTGAGGACAACTCCATGCTTGGCAATATCAGTATCTGGCAGCTGGTCATCGTACTGGCGATCGTTATTCTGCTTTTTGGTACCAAAAAGCTGCGTACCCTGGGCGGTGATCTTGGCGGCGCCCTCAGAAGCTTCAAGAAAGCGGTCAGTGACAGTGATGCAGCTCTGTCCGACAACGGCAAGCTGGAAAACGCTCAGGATGCCCGGTTCGATAGCACCGATACCCGGTCCCAGGCAGCCGATCCCGTAACTCACAAGTAAGCGACTGGCGCATGGTGGATATCGGATTTTCCGAACTGCTGATTATCGCAGTTGTGGCGCTTCTGGTCCTTGGCCCGGACCGTTTACCCATTGCCGCGAAGACCTGCGGTCTCTGGTTGGGCCGCATCCGTCGTACCGTCGGCTCCATCCAATCGGAGATCAGGGAGGAGCTGAAGGTTGAGGAGCTCAAGCAGGCCGCGGCTCGCAAACGGGAAACCCTGGAGCAGGAGCTGGGGCCGGTAAAGCGGAGTTTCGGTTCAAACCGGTCGGATGACGTTTCGGCTGACACAACGCGCAGCGGCGCGCCCGACAGTAAAGAGATGACATGAGCCCAAACACAGAATCCTCTCAGCCACTGATCGCCCATCTGGTGGAGCTACGTCAGCGTCTGCTCTACTGCGTATTGGCCGTCATCGTAATCTTCATGCCGCTGTTCTATTTCGCCAATGAGCTCTACACCTGGATCTCGGCTCCTCTGTCGCAGCTGCTGCCGGAGGGCACCAGCATGATCGCGACCGATGTTACCTCACCCTTTTTCGCCCCCTTTAAACTCACGCTGGTACTCTCCCTGTTTCTCGCGATGCCGTTGATTCTGCATCAAGCCTGGGGCTTCCTCGCCCCTGGGCTGTACAGCCATGAAAAGCGACTGGCGGTGCCGATTCTGCTCTCCAGCATCCTGCTGTTCTATTTCGGCATCAGCTTCGCCTATTTTGTGGTATTCCCGATCATCTTCGGTTTTTTCACCAGCGTCGGGCCGGAAAACGTGGCGGTCATGACCGATATCGACAGCT
Organism: Marinobacterium litorale DSM 23545; assembly: GCF_000428985.1. Lineage (GTDB taxonomy): Bacteria > Pseudomonadota > Gammaproteobacteria > Pseudomonadales > Balneatricaceae > Marinobacterium_D > Marinobacterium_D litorale. Next base: position 48,041 of record NZ_AUAZ01000016.1, read on the forward strand.
ACCTGAACTTTGTCCTGAAGCTGTTTTTCGCCTTTGGCGTGGTGTTTGAGATCCCGGTGGCGACGTTGCTACTGGTAGGATCAGGCATAACCAACGTACAGGACCTGACCGGTAAGCGTCCCTATGTGATCGTGGGTTGCTTCGTGGTGGGCATGCTGCTGACACCGCCGGATCTGATTTCGCAGAGCCTGCTGGCGATACCGATGTGGTTGCTGTTCGAGCTGGGTATCCTGATGGCTCGCGCCATGATCCGCAGTCCGGAAGCCGAAACCGCTTAAACGATTACCAACGCCAGCCGCGCTGAATCTGCTCGCCACCGCCCCGGTTCAGACCGATGGTTCGCGCCGGTTCTGCCAGCGGGCTGCCAGCGCGGATATGGCCGTTAAGGCGACTGCGCCGGGCGGCCAGATCCGCAACAAAGTTCAGCTGCTGCCCCTCACCCCGCGTCTGTGCCCTCAGTAACAGGCCCGCCTGACAATCCAGGGTTAATGTCACCTGACCAAAGGGCGCAACCAGTGGCGTCTGCAACCGTAAGTTATTACTTACAAACGCCCCCTGCGCCTGAGCACAGCCGTTTGCACGGCCTTCCAGCTGCACGGCCCCCTGCCACTGCCCTGCCCAGCTAAACGGCGACTGTGAAGCTCCCCTGGACACCCATTGACCGGGCTGCGGGACCACATCAGCCCGCCAGCGCCAGGGCCAGCCACTCAGATGCAGTTGCCAACGTTGACCCGAGATCGCAAACCCACCCCGAGCAGTCAGCGGCCAGTCTGCTGCCAGATACCAGTTCACATCCTCGAGTTGCCAGCCGGGCCCCGCTACACGGTCAATCTGCCCTTGAATCAGGCTGCCTTGCAGCGTCTCCAACTCAAGATCCCGTGGTAACTCTAGCTGCTCCGCCCAGTAGGACAGGGGTACACCCGCCAACAGGGTGCCGGTAAACACGGTACCGCCCGCAACCAGACAACACCCGCTCCACAGTATCGACTTCAGTCTCAACGCCTAACCTCCCGGCTTTGCAGTGGCAAAATCACCAGCTCAAAGTTAAACCGGCCCTGGTGTGAATCGATATTCCAGGCATGGGGATACCAGCCCTGCGTTGCCAGCACCGCCATCAAGTCTCTCAGTCCATCGAGTTGAGGGCTGACACCCTGCAATGCCCATCCCCCGTCTCCAGGCTCCAGACGCGCCAAGCGCACCCCCTCAGCCTGCGCTAGCTGGCCCAGTTTCTGGGCATCGAGCTCGGTACTTTCCACCAGCTGTCCACTGAGCTGATAGAGCGAACACCACTGCTCCAGAGCATGCTGCTGTTTCAACCACTGCTGAGCACCCAGCCAGGCGCACAGCAGGGCGCTGATGATCAAAGCAACCGTCAGACGCTGCCGCTCTGCCCGGGGCCGACTTTGCCAATACTGCTGAATAACACTCATTTCTGTCCGCTCTCCGGGCGATCCGCTGTCTCTCCGCGATACAGGGTGTAAACGGCAGGGCCATCGTCAACCGACTGTTGCCAACGTAAACCGCCGACCTGCTCATCCCACGCCTGCTGTAACTGGCTCAGCTCCGGTGCTGTCTCTGGACCACGCCAGCTCAAGCGCAGACGCTCGCCCGCCTCGGTGCGCGCAAGATGTTCGAGCTGCCAGCCCGGATTCTGCCGCAGCCATTGCTCAACGCGACGATAGCGATCCTCGCTGTCCGCCAGCTCAAGCAGCGGCTCCTGCCGGGCATGGAGCTGCTGCATCAACTGGCGTCTTACGCGCTCCAGCGGCAACGCAGCACTGTGCCCCAGTCGCTGCGCCAGCGACTCCCGGTAATAGGCCTGCGCCTGTTGGGCTTGAACCCAGGTAAGCAGGCCGTAACCCACCATAGCCAGCAGAGCCCAGGCCAGCGGTTTACGTAACACGGTCAGCTCATCTGCCAGGCGGTGCCAGATGGTATCCAGAACCCGGGCAGCATCAGCCGATTGGCGCGGCAAAAGGGACGTCCCGGCACTACGATACTGCGCTGCGAGCAGCTCCAGCGCCTCAGCTTCACTGGCACTCTCGAACTCGACCTCAGCCTGCCAGCCGGAAGGCAAGGGGGGCGGCTCCCGGTCGGGCCACGCCAGCACGCCGCCCGGGTTGTCCGGCAATACCGGTCGCACCAGTGTCAGCATCTCCCCCTGTCGCCAGAGGACGGTTTGCTGCTCCGCATCGGGCACGTATTGAAAATCCGCCAGGATCCGCCGGAGATCGATTCCATTGCTTAACGCCCATTGCTGCCATTCATCGATCAGTGGCCGGGCACACACCACCAGTTGCAGACGTCCCCACCGCTCACCAACACATACGATCTGCTGCTGCGAGACATCGCCTAGCAGCAAATCTTCCAATAGGAGTGAGTACTCACTTCTTTTGATTCCAGGCGGCGCTTCAACATCGAACAGGCTGTAATCGCTACTATTCAAAAACAGCGTTGCCGGGCTATCGCGCAACGCCATGGGCGGCAGGCCATAACCGCATCGCGTGTCCTGCCCTGGCTGCCGGAACAGCCAGCAGACTCCTGCACTGTGCCCATCACCACCGCTGCCTAAGGGTTCTGGCGAGCCGGGCTTTAGCGGGCGCAGCAACAACTCGCCACCACGTCCGGCCTTCGTCAGACGCTTTCTCACTAACGCCGACAGCCGCTGTCCGGGGACCGGGCGGCGATTCCCCGCCGTTCGTTGTTCAACTCTGGTCACTGCGCTACACCTCTTGCGCGGGCAACGTGAAAGTACACCGGTAAGGCGCAACTTGCGGCGCCTGCTCATCCAACATCAACAGCACCCTGACCGCCTCAGTGGCAACCCGCCCATCCGATGGGAAAGACTGCCAACGCTCTTCAACTCGAAACTCAACCTGCACCTGATCGACGCCGGTCAACTCGATAAGCGGCTGCCAGCGTGTCGCCCGTGGACTGTCCAGATCTGCACTGACCTCCAGCGCCAACCCGCCCTCCTGCTGCCAACTCAGTGCCTGGCGCTGCAGCGCACTGTATTGTCGGACCGGTACTGAAGCGAGCTGATCATCCGTTTCCGCAAACAGACCGCCCAGGGCCGGACCATTCAGTGCCACCCACTCCAGACGCTGTTGATCCGGCAGCCACTCCAGACGTTCGTTGTAGAGCGCTAACCCCTGTGTGTGCAGCGGTCGCTCGACGAGCGCTGCAAACCGGTTATCCAGCGCACTGCAAAGCTCCAGCACCTGCGCATCGCGGCTGTCAGTGAGCTTCGTACCCGTTTTAAGCCCCACCCATAGGTCGATCTGGGCGGCCAGCATGACACCCAACAGCGCGGTCAAGGCCAGCGCCAGTAGCAGCTCGATCAACGTCAAGCCGCGCTGTCGAGCGTTCCGATGCGGGTATAAAGCCATCAGGGAGCCGCAAGGAATAGACTGTAGTGATCGACCGGCCTCTCCCGGGCAGGGTCGCTGTATAGCGTCAACTCCGCCCGGCGCACCGAACTCAGACCGGTGGCGCTGATCTGCGCCTGCCAGTAACAGGTCCGTTCTCCCTGCTTGATCTCGCCCGTCTGCCGCCCCGGCGCGGGCCAGTATGCTTCCACCCTAAACACCGCAGACAGCTCCCGGATGCAGAGCGCCGCATGGGTGCGGACAGCACCCATCACATGCACATCAACCCGCTGTGCCACCACCTGGCTAACCGCCAGTGACATCACCGCGGCAATAAACAGCGCCACCAGCACTTCGATCAACGTAAAGCCCCGATCCCGATGCATCTAACGGACACTCATCGCCAGCCGGCCGTCTCGATCTATCTGCGCCTGTCCTTCAGGCCAGCGCCACTGCAACACAGGCCCCAAGCGCTCTCCACCGGGCATCCAGATTCGATACAACGGCATGTCCGCAGATGCGTCGCTCAGAGCCACTGCTGACAACTGCATATGTTCCGGCCAGTCCGGGCTGTCTCCGGGCCCTTCCCGGCCCAATGCTTCCCACTGCAGGCCCTGCGACAGGGCGCGCAGACGCACAAAACGGTAACCTCGCTCATCCCACACCCAACCGATCACCCAGCCCTGCAAACGCGCCCGTGCCCGGGCATCCTCAAAGCGTGCGGCCAACTGCTCCAATCTCGCTTCGTACAGGCGCCCGGGATTGCCGCCCAGCATTGCCAGGCCAAGACCACTGATCAATCCGATCAGCGCCAGCACAAGCATCAGCTCCAGCAAGCTGAAACCCGACTGAGCGCGCCGAAACCTCATCCGTAAGGCTCCTTAGAGTGACCAGTTACCGATATCGGCATCGGCACCCTCGCCCCCGGGAAGGCCATCAGCCCCCAGCGAGTACACATCAATCCGGCCATGCTCGCCGGGTGCCCGATACTGATAAGCGCCACCCCAGGGATCTTCGGGCAGGCGACGGATATAACCGTCATCTCGGTAGCTGCGCGGTGCCGGCTCGATACTGGGCCTCTGAACCAACGCAGCCAGGCCCTGTTCGCTGGTGGGATAGCGCAGGTTATCCAGACGATACATATCCAGCGCCTGCTCCAGCGTGGACAGATCGGCCTTGACCTTTTGCACCATCGCTTTGTCCTGATTGCCCAGCACATTGGGCGCGACGATGGCGACCAGCAGGCCGATGATAAAGATCACCACCATGATCTCCATCAGGGTGAAACCTCTCATTCTTGACGGTCTGGCGTAAGTAAATGCTGACATCAAAACCTCCGTTCAGATCTCGGGACTAAAAGTTAAGGGCCTGATTGAGCTGCATGATCGGCAGCAGGATAGCCAGAACAATAAAGAGCACCAGCCCCCCCATGAACAGAATCATCAGTGGCTCGAATAGAGCGAGCGTGGTATCTACACGCTGGGTAAATGTTCGCTCCTGATGGGACGCGACGCGCTCCAGCATCTCATCGAGCCGTCCGCTCGCCTCGCCACTGGCAATCATGTTGACCAGCAGCGGCGGAAAGTAACCCCGCTCCCCCAAAGCCCGGTGCAGCGGGGTCCCGTTACGCACCTCTTCAGCAGACACCTGCAAGGCTTCCTGCAGAATACGATTGCCCAGGGTGTCGACGCTGACCCGCAGAGCAGTCAGTAGCGGCACGCCGCTCCCCATCAGAATGGCCAGCGCCCGGGACAGTCGCGCACTGTCGAGCAGTACCAGCAGAGCACCGACCTTGGGCAGACTCAGCAGCCGCTGGTACATGGATGAAGGTACTCTGTACGTTGCGCGCTTCGATGAGAACGGCACCGGTGTATGGCTGCCGCTGACTCCGGAAGCCGTTGCTCAGGATGGCCGCACTCTGGGTTCTATCTTCGGTGATCTGTCCGATATCATCCTCAACACCCGCGGTGCTGCTGATGCCATGGGCGCAACGCCGATGGACCGTCCGGAATGGTGTGCTGTCAGCCCGCTCAACGGCGACGTTTACTTCACCCTGACCAACAACACCCGCCGCACCGAAGCGAACGCTGCCAACCCGCGTATCGATAACGACTACGGTCATATCATCCGCTGGAGCGAAGCGGACGATATGTCCGGCTTCGAGTGGGATATCTTCGTATTCGGTTCCAACGATTCCGCTTCTGCCGAAATCAACCGCTCGGGTCTGACCGACCTGAACGAATTCGCAAGCCCGGACGGCCTTGGCTTCGATAGCCGCGGTATCCTGTGGATCCAGACGGATAACGGTTCCGACGTGGCCGACGATACCAACGACCAGGTACTGGGTGTTGTACCGTCCAACGTGGTTGATGCCGAAGGGAACCAGACCACGATCACCGCCGAAAACCAGGAGATGCTCAAGCGCTTCTTCGTGGGTCCGAACGGCTGTGAAGTGACCGGTCTGGCATTCAACCCGGACAACACTGCGATGTTCGTCAACATCCAGCACCCGGGTAACTGGCCGTACTCTGCGGATGCTACTGAAGTGACTCCGGCCGGTACCAGTGTCCGTCCGCGCGCCTCCACAGTGGTTATCCAGAAGGCTGACGGCGGCCCGATCGGCGTCTGATCTAACGATCACTCTGCTCTATGAAAAAGGGGTGCAGCAACGCACCCCTTTTCTTTTATCAGCCAAACAACCCAACGGGCTGAGACTACACCTTCAGAACCCTCGCTGTAGCGTCAGCCAGTTGATTCGCTGAGCCGGCACTCTGGCGGCCCATTTGGAGACACCCTGAAGCTGAAAATCCTGCTTGAAGGCATAGGTCTCATCATCTAACTCAATCTCGGTCTCCAGCCGGAAACGCTCCGAATTCAACACCAACCCATCCAGGATCCGCTCGGTTTGCTCCTCGCCCACACCGCTCAACGCCGCTTTAACCTCATCTGCACTTGCATAACCGATGGCCGGACGCCCCAACAACAACCGCTGCAGAATCGAGCCCGGCACCTCACCCGCATAAAGCGCTTCCAGCAGAGGTAGTTGATCCAGCGTCAGCGCATTCAGGTTCAGCCGCCAGGGGCCGGTATCCGGCCAGGCACAGAGTTCGGGGTAGCGCCAGACGCGCAAACTGTCACCCGGTGGCAGCAGATTCAGCTCGCTGAGATCAACCATTGCGGCATTGGATGGTAACCAGGGCTGATTAGCCTGAGTGTACTGGATCGCCTCGGCACCCTGAGGCTGCGCCTGTCCATCGGCATCGATCCAATCCGTCAGGCGATCCACAAGCTGAGCGGGCGACAAACCGGCCGAACGTTGCGAACGCAGTAAGTACCTGAGCTGCCGCTGCCCCTCGGCCGACGATTCCCCTCGCAGAAGGTTTACGTTGAAACAGGCGCGCAGATCTCGCAGCCGGATGCGTATCTGAGCGGACGGCAGCCCCTCTTCCGCCAACTCGGATACCGGCAAATCCATCCATTGCCCCTGCAATGTTTGCCAGAACAGCGGGCTTTCCCGCCAACGTCGCTGCGTCATCCCGGCTTGCACCAACAGCTGGGCAGCTCGCTGCAACTCACGGGCCTGGCGGGCATTATGCAGCTCCCGTAACGCGGCCAACTCGGCGCGGCTCTGCTGCACCACCACCGGCAGGCCAATCGCCACCAGCGCCAGAGCGAATAACACCATCAATAGCGCAACACCGCGCTGACGATCAAACGTTGATTGAGCGGAGCAACAACCCGCAAGGGTTAAGGGACGGGGTTTATGAACGTGGCTGTTTACCGGTAAGTGCAACATGATCGGCCGCTCGTTTAAGTCGACCAATCAGTAAACACGCTTTAGATGACAGGCCCATGAAGACTGTACAAGGTCTTAGATCATAAGCGCGGGCAGGCGGTTCAGTATCTAACCGGCCTTGATCCAGACCTTGGTATCATGGAAGACGGCGCCACCGGCGGGTAATGCAGCTTCTGCACTGACCAGAGTGTTAATCCCTCGGCCATCCACAAAGGCTTTGTTCGGCCATATCCCTTCAACGATAACAACGCCCGGCTGCACACCCTCGAAAAGCATGACATGGACACGGACCTGGCCATGACGGTTACCCATGTACACCAGATCGCCCTCACCAACACCCAGCGCCCGACCATCGTCCGGATGTAACATGACCTGCGGCCGATTTTCCTTGCGCTGCGAGCCCGGTGTTTCCGTGAAACTGGAGTTCAGAAAAGTGCGTGCCGGCGCCGTCACCAGCCGGAACGGGTGGTCCGCATCGGCACTGTCGATCAACGACACATGATCCGGTAACTCTGGTAAACACCCGTCAGCGTCTCCCAGTGCCCGCCAGTCGGCCCGGAAGTGAAAACGGTTGTCCGCATGACCAAAGCCATCCAGAAAATGTGCGGTCTCAAACGGCAACCCACAGTCCACGCCTTGCCGTCGGTGGATCTCATCAGCACGGGGCAGACCGCTACCCTCCAGCGCCTGATCGACCAGGGAGAGCTCATCCACTTCAAAAAACCGGTCACGTACGCCCAGTCGCTGCGCCAGCTCACTGACCACCCGATGGTTACTACGGCACTGAGCGTACGGCTCGATGACCGCCTTGCTCACCTGAATGGAGGTATGCCCGCTGGCGGAGTAGATATCATCGTGCTCCAGGAAAGTCGTCGCGGGCAGCAGGATATCGGCCATGGCCGCAGTCTCGGTCATCATCTGCTCATGCACCACAACGAAGAGATCGTCACGCAGAAACCCCTCGCGCACCCGTGCCGACTCAGGAGCTACAACCATGGGGTTGGTATTCTGTATAAACAGTGCCTTCACCGGCGGCCCGGCCCCCAGATCCTGCTTGTTCCCGGTAAGAACCGGTCCAATTCGCGACATATCCAGCATCCGCACACCGGGCTTGCGCAATGACAGCCCCTGCAGCGGCGCACGGTCGATGTGCTGGTAAAGCCCACTGTTGGAGTAGAGCGCTCCGCCCCCCGGGTACTGCCAGGCACCGGTGAGCGCGGGCAAACAGGTGACGGCATGCATATTGGCCGCGCCGTTACGTGAGCGACTGAAACCATAGCCGACTCGGATATAGCTTTTACGGGTGCGCCCATAAAGGCGGGCAAATTCGATGATCTGGTCGGCGCACACGCCGGTAATGTCAGCCGCCCAGGCCGGTGTCTTTGTACTCAGGTGTCGGCGCACCTCATCGTCAAAGTCGCTGTAGCGCGCCAGATAATCCTTATCCTCCAGCCCATCCGCCAGGATCTGATGCATCATGGCGCAGGCCAACGCGCCATCGGTGCCGGGCCTGAGCTTGATGTGCAGGTCGGCCTGTTTCGCCGTCGGCGTTTCATAGGGGTCGATCACCACCAACTTGGCGCCCCGCTTCCGAGCTTTGGCGATATGAGTCATCACATTGATCTGGGTATGTACCGGATTACCGCCCCACACCAGAATCAGCTCGCTCTCCTCAATCTCCAGCGCATCAACCCCGCGCACCACACCCACACCGGCTTTCCAGCCCGCGTTTGAGATCGCTACACAGATCGTTTCCTTTTGACCGGAGTAACCCATGGCATGGCGTAAACGATCGGTCGCTCCCCTTTGCGCCCAGCCCATGGTACCGGCGTAGAAATAGGGCCAGATCGCCTCAGTACCAAACTGATCGGTAATCTGCTGAAAACGTTCGGCAATACAGTCCAGCGCTTCGTCCCAGCTAATCGGCTCAAAGGCTTCTAATCCAACGCCCCTGGGCCCGACACGTTTTAATGGCTGAGACAGACGCTGCGGATGATGAACCCGCTCGGCATAACGAGCGACCTTGGCGCAGATAACGCCCCCCGTATAGGCGTTTGCTTTACTGCCATGGATTCGCCCAATCCGCTGAGAGCCCAGGGTTTCAACCTCAAGAGCACAGGTCGACGGGCAGTCATGGGGGCAGACAGCGTAATGGCGGCTTGCCTCCGGTTTTCTTTTCGTCATCGCTCGTTCCTTGTGAATAACAAAACCTGAGGGGCTGGACTGAGGGGCTAGCAACACCCTAAATTGTTCTTGGGCAGCGCGATAGTATAGTCTTAACCAATTACTAAGAACCTATCGCTAGCGGCGACATAACAACCGAGCTTAGCAATTATAGTTAGTTGATTTATAAGGCATTAACCGCTCAGCTACCGCAGAAAGTATTACTAACATTTACTTACAATCACTTAATACCCACTTGGGTGTACGGTTATTGCCGATATTCTGAATGGTATGATCCTTCGCCCGCATCTCGGTCAGTAGATTTCGTATCTGATTCGTCTTCTGCTCATCAGTCAGAGCACTTGATAGCTTGTCATACAGCAGCCGGTCAATGTCCGCACGGCTAGCAGAACCAAACTGTTGTAGGTGCTGAAGAATCAACTGCTTGTAGTAGTCCTTGTCCAAAGCTCGGTGCTTAGTATAGGTAGCGCGATCCTCGGGCTTCTGAGCAACGGCAGCTGAGAGAAACACGTTAGGCTTGCGCCCCTCTACGAGCTTCAGCTTACGAAGCTGCTTCAAAGCGTTCTCCGGCACCGACTTCTTCTTCTGGACAGCATCGAGCCAGATCACCATATCCAATGGCAGGTCCGGACCGTTCTTCAGCAGGCGCGTGTACTTCTCGTCTAACACCTGCCCGATGATATGCACTTCAACCCGCTTACTTACGCGATCGATGTTGTACTCAGGCAGTGGGAAGAAGCGTTGCCGCTGGGCTCTGAACATGCGCTTGATACCGCTGCCGATGGTATCCATCATCTTCAGCTCAACCATGGCATGTGCCAATGCGGGATTACGGTAGCGCTCGGGCGGTACATCCTGGTTCAGTACCGTTGAGACATCTGCAGGTATGAAATCTGCCAGATTGTTGAAGATCAGCTCGTCTGGCTTTTCAACCAGGTTGATCTTTCCGCCCAGGCTGTAGTCCTGATGCGCAATGCAGTTGTGCAACGCTTCTCGCAATACCCAGCCGTCGTACTTCGGCAGCTCTGTAGGGAAAAGAGAGTCGTCCGGCATATAGCGATAGGTAAGGTTTCTGACTGCAGCAATCGCCTGGGTACTGTTCAACAGAAATGGCAGGCCAAAGTGGCGGTAATCGATAGGGATTCCATCGCGATCTTGAACGATCCAACTAATCTGTAGATTGCTCTCGGGCAACAGGGACGCAGCTTCACTTTTCCCTAACAGAATCAGGGCAGCTCGATTCAAACCTTGATCCGTCATCAGCCGCAGCTTTTTCAGCAGGGCCGGATCATCCCAGCTAGCGACTTCATCTTCCAAGTGTGGGTTGCGCTCACAGTAGAGCCGGCGAGCCTCCTGAAGCGCCTCGGATGATAGATCATCTATCGAAGCCTCGGGCACAGGTACTGCAGACCAGTCCGGCTGTGGGCGTTGCTGGCGAATGCGCTCGATTTCGTCCAGAGAGAGTGGCCCCAACGATTCTCCGTCCCGGCCATAATAGTGACCATCCCAAGCCACAGGAGCCCCCTTAGAGGCGGCTGGAACCTGGAGCATAAGTACTCTCTTGCCGTCGCCCCAAACCTCAAAAATATCGAGGAATGTAATCCTGCCACTCGTTTTGTCAGCCACTTCCTTCTTCAGGCTCTCAAGCTGCTTAGGATCACTACGATAGCTTGTACCGACTATTTCATGACTCTTGTCCTCGACACCGAACAGGAGCCAGCCATACTCGCGGTCCTTGAGATTGGCTTCGTTGGCGATAGACGAGAAGTAACGTCCGAGCTTGGCAAAGTCGTAGTTACGCTTGGCTTCCTTGAACTCCAGCCATTCAGTTTCCACGGGCATAGCGCGGAGCTCGTCCAGAATCATCAACAAGTCATCGTGCGTCATGCGATCGTCTTCTTGCGGCCATTGGCCTGAATCCCCGCCAGCATCGCCTCGGCGGAGTTTTCACCACCGATCAGTTCAGCGTTCTGCTCGCACCTCTCAGCTGTCAAATTCTGAGCGAACGCTTCACCCAACTGCCGTAACTTGATAAACGTGGTATTAGGATCACAGGCGAAAGAGCGCTCCGCTGCGGACGCCAACTGCACACAGATAGGATCGCGTTCACGAAGAAACTCGAAGTTGCTGCTTTCCGCCATAGGTCCCTCTCCAGCTACTCAGACAAGCATAGCGTATCTCTTTTTCTTACTCTTTGGTGTGTGAGCAGTGTAGAAGGATTGTCAATGTGACTAGGACCGGGGTCAACTGTCGTACCAGGTATGCTTTGGTAAGGCGAAACGGTGCTCACACTCTATTGACCGAATAGCATAAGCGACCGAATGAGTTACCGACGGTATATGTAGAACCCAGCCAGATTGCGAACAAACTACAACAGAAAACGCCAGGGCGTTATTCTATATTCTGGATCTGCTCGAAGAATAAAAATATAAAACCCTTCAAAAACAGGTGATTAAAACGTTTTCTCTTGTGATAAATGATCGGTACTACCCAATTTACTACCCATGAATAGAAACTTTATCTCTGAGTAGCCCACATAGTTACTACTCATGATTATAAACTGGGATAAGTGGGAAACTGGGAATTCCTGATCTTTTCCGGTTTCCCGTCACCTCGTCTCAACCGAAGAAAACCTGCCAGCAAGTCTAGCAAGAGCGGCGCTCCCAGCGCACCTCTGCTGATACAGCGAAGTTTGTACTGATAGTACAAACCATTGATTTTATTGATTATTTTTTATTTTTTCTCTTGCATATTTGAAACTTCGTGCGAGTATTTTAGAAAACGCAGGAGTTCAAAATGACCAAGTTGAAGACCATTTGTTTTGCTGTAATTACAGCCGCGCTCGCGGGTTGCGCTGCTACGCCTCGACACTATGACGACGAATCGTCCCGCGCACTGAACCTGGCCCGTGCCGGGGGCGTCTACGATCAGGACCTTCGAGACTCACCAGACGGGACGCGCTCGTATCGAAAGGGTTTGTTGGTAAGCGCCCTCAACCTGGCCAGTCTGGCTACTTCATTAGATGCGCCGCTTCGTCATCTTACTGGCACCCAGACGCTGTTCTTCAACGCCACTGACATCATGATGACGCCGGACAACCCTTCGGCGCGACCCAGCCTGATGGGCTGGATGCCGGAATCACTGGCGGCAAACGAGGATGACGCCTATGACCACTATGTTGCCGTCGTGGATGAGGCCATCACCCAGGCCGCCGAATCGATGGCAATTACGGCAACGAAACTCACAGACGTGAAGACGCCAGAAATTGACGGGCACCCGCTCATGCTGTGGTCGGTGACAGCGGAGCGATATGGCTGTGCCGATAGCAACTGCCTCATCGCCTACAACATCCAACAACCGAATCACTGGAAGACCCCAAGCTATGTCATCGGCGGTGAAGCAGCCAGTTACAACATCGCTGCCAACCACCCCGAGAAGTACTCCCGACTGGTATTTCGGCAGTCCGGCCATGAACTCACCTTTCCAGTAGATGAATTCTATGGCGCTGTCAGCGCCGGCATGCCTCCCTGGATAGTGATGTACTTTCCACCGAACACCGTGATCCAGGACGGCGAGCCGCTTCCCTATCCGGTGCTGTATGAACAGGGCCAACAGCTGATGTTCAGGGAGCCCAACCATGAGTGACTGGCACGATGAACTTGAGTTGGCACTGCTGCCGCTGGAGGACCTGAGAGTCGATAGCGTCTACATGACTTTTGTGATCAGCAATGCCCTGAGCGAGCGAGGCATCTTCCATCAATGCCGGATCGGATACGCGGAGGACCGACTGAGCCGAATGACCACCGCTCCCCATTGCTGGATCGAGCTCGAACAGGGCTGGTGTGTCGATCTCCGGCTCAGACAGTGGCTGGGCGATGAGGACGACCTCCCTCATGGTGTATTCCAGCCATCCAACTACCCGCGAGTTCGGTACCAAGGCACGGCGTTGCTGGTTCCACACCTGAACGTGGAAGATTTGAGGGCGATGACGAATGATGCCTACAGCAAGGTGAAACTGCCGTGGCTGGCCGGGCAAGCCGCAGCGGCCTGACGCCGGGCAAAACTTGCATTTTCTCAGGTTCTGGTAGCTTCAGTGTAAAGAACTATCGGGGACTGAGGCCGTGGTGAGAGTGGCAAAACTCGTAGCAGTGGGGCTCGCCGGAATCGGCGTTGTGGAGATCGCCTTTAGGGGGGCTGATGCTGCGCTTTACGCATGGTATCTATTGTTCGTGCTCTGGGTGGTCGCACTGTTCACTCGCTTCGCCCTGGCCGCAGTCGATGCCTACAAGACGGCTTTCGCCAAGGGACCCGATGGGGAAATGACGTTTCCCGAGTTTGAGGAAAAGATGGCGTCGTTTAGTCGAGGCAGTGGTGAGGAGGCAACCGGCGCGAGCAGCAAGGCAACTTCCGGCAATGGGAGCGATGGCGGTACTGAGGGTTTCTTCGATGACGACAGAATCAACCAGATTTATCGAGCGGACGATCCGTTCGGGGAGTTTCTCGACTCTTAAGGTGGTTCCTTATGGGTACAGATCAGGAGAACCAGGGGTTCGACCCCGGTAACGACCACCGGAACCACCTAAACCAGACCGGCCAGAGAGAACCACTTATAACAGACTGAGGAACCGACGATGTTTATTCGAGCCTACCTTCGGGCATCCACGCAGGAACAGAATGCGGAGCGAGCCCGGGAGTCACTGGTACAGTTCGCAGCCAACCACGGTCAGCGCATTGCGGCTTTCTATGTGGAGAACGTGTCCGGCGCCACCTTACACCGCCCCGAGCTGATGAAGCTGATTGCAGATTCCGGCGAGGGCGACATTGTGCTGGTCGAACAGATCGACCGGCTGGCTCGCCTCAAACAGAATGATTGGGACTCTCTCAAACAAAAACTGGCCGCCAAGCGGTTAGCCATCGTCTCCCCGGAATTACCGACCAGTTGGCTCGCCCTAGAAAAGAAAGACGACACCGGATTCACCGACTCTATTCTCCGGGCAGTCAACGCCATGATGCTCGACATGCTGGCTGCCGTGGCCCGCAAAGATTACGAAGACCGCCGACGCCGCCAGTTTCAAGGCATCCACAAAGCCAAAGCGGAGGGCAAGTACCAGGGGCGGCAGCCAGATCAGAAACGCAGGCAGCACATCGCCAGCCTTCTGCGCAGCGGCCACAGCTACAGCGAGATCCAGGAGATTCTGAGCTGCTCCCGGCACCTGATCGCGTCTGTCGCCAAAGAGCAAAGACAGGCCGATGCTGCGGCCTGAAACCAACAAAGCGCCCTGAAAGGGCAATCAACCATTGGAGACCTGAATATGCTGAACCTATCTGCCACACTGATTGCATTCCTGAGCTTTGTCGCAGTCGTACTTTTTATCTGCGTTATCGCCTACCGAAACGCGGACCGTCTGGAAGCGTTCGTAGAGCGTAAATTCCGAAAAAGATCACACCGTCACAATGGCGATCTGAAATAAATTCGGGGCAAAGCGGTGTTCTTGCCCAAAACGGGCAGTTTGAGAGCGGTACCTACTGCGTCGTCCATGGCAGCATAATCGTGAAGTCGATATGAGGTTATGCACATGAAGGACAGAACAGCCAGGCTTCCCGACAGCTTTCTTCTTTTATTGGAGCAGGAAGAAAAACGGAGGCAGCAGCGAGAGGACGCGGGGCGTCCGGCTCTCACAGTACTAATCGACGCCGCTCACAGCGGTGGTGGCGAGGCTCGGCATATCCGGCGATTCCTGCTTGGCCTTTATAACGCCAGCCACTGGCCGTTCGAGTTGAACCGGCTGAGGGCCTTGGATACCGAGCTGCAGCAGGCTGCGTTGCAGGTTCTGGCGCTGGATTGGAATGGCCGGGAGGTTCACACCTATGTGCCGGGTGGTGATGAGCTGTTTCAGTCATGGTGGGAGCGGGAGTTGAATACCTGACACCCCACATCCCATTGCACTCCCGAGTGGATCTATGGCTGTTTAATGAAGGTAACTTCGAAGGCCTTGCTAGACCGAAACTGCTGCAACCGGTTAGCAAACGCGAAGGCTTCATTCATCTCGTAGTGCTGGAAGATGTCCAACCCTCGATCCAGCGAAATCTTCCAGCCGTGGTCTGTAACGATATGACGGGCATGAATGGTCCCGCTTTCGTCAAACTGCCAGGTGAAGTCGATGCCCACGGTGCGAGCGGATTCCTGGATCTTTTCAAAACTCTCGTCTTGCAGATCCCCCTTGAACTCGTCCCGGACGGTGATGAGGTGAACCGCCACTTCATCTTCCTCGGCCTTGTTCTTCACGATGGCCTCGAGAAACTCCATGAAATTGCGGATCTGGTAGAAAAGCCGAATGTAGGGGTCTGTGACGGTGATCTTGCGGGCGCCCTTCAGGTATGCGCCAAACAAGCCGTCGAATGAGATGCCTTTTTGGTTCTCCTGGAAGGTCAGGTGTTTTTCCTCCAGCGCAGGCTCAGGGGCGCGGGGCTCTTTGGGCTCGCCACCTTTAACGTCTACTGCTGGCTCGGGCTCTAATCCCCCGTCATCAGGAGTAGACACTGTCTGATGGTAGTAACCCGGATACTCTTCTTCCTCAAGTGTGGTGACCAACGTTTCCTGGCCCTGCTGATCCTGATAGGAAAATCGGACTTCGCCGTAAGTAGTATCAATCCGCTGTAACTGGTCCTTGACCCGCTTGCGCCCCTCGATGGCAAAACGCAGCACTTCTTCAACCTCATCCCTGGTTGCTCCGCCCTGGGGAAACAGGATCTTCATCAAGCCGGAAAAGGTCTTGTTGATACCGTCCCGGTCACGGGTCGAGATATCCGAAGAAAGGGTAAAGTGCTCCCGGTACTGATCGGAATAATCGTAGTTCCGCATCGAGCGCAGGATTTCTGCAAGGTAGTCCACCACGAAGCCATAGCCGTCGGAGAACATCTCGCCCCGGATGATATCGACCTCCCACCCGGGGATGTAGAAGTGGATTCGGTCCAGAAAGGCAGAATCGTAGAACTTGTCCGGCAGTTCATCGAACAGGTCTGAATGCTTCAGCATGTAAGGAACAGTGTGCCGGGTGTTCCCCACGAACACCATGGACGCCTCGGCGCCCAGGGTTTCCACTCCCCGGGAGAAGGACTTGTTGGCCATGTAGTTCTTCATGATGTCGACCAGTGCTTTATCGACGCGTTTCTGCTTGCCGGCGAATTCGTCGAAGGCCACGCAATCCCAGTAGCCCACCAGGCCGATTTTGCCGCTGGAGTTATTCACAAACAGCTTGGGTACGGTGACTTCACCACCGGAAACCAGGATCCCATGGGGCGAGAATTCAGAGTAAACGTGGGATTTACCCGTCCCTTTGGGGCCAAGTTCGATAAGGTTGTAGTTCCGCTCGCAGAACGGAATCAATCGGACCAGTTGCGTCAGTTTGCTGCGCCGACCAAACATCTCCGGGTTAAAGCCGATACTCTGTATCAGCAGGTCAATCCACTCATCGGTGCTGAACTGCTGCCGCGCGGCAACGTAGGCGTCGTAGTCAAAGTGAGATAGCTGAATCGGCTTGAGGGTGGACAGAATCCAGGGGCTGACGTTCTGGTCTTCAGAAAATACGTATTCGATGTCCGCAATGCACCAGACGCCGCTTACCAGCAGTTTGGGGTGGGCCTTCACGGTCCCAGAATCCACCAATACCTTCTTGATTCCCAGGTTGGAAAACTGCGCCTCGTAGGCATCCGTCTTCTCATTCAGGGCCACGCTGATCTTATCGATGACCTTGTAGCGCCCCTTTTCCTTGATATTCGAGCGCACCAGCCCGGCCTCGTTCCGGTGAACATAGTGCTTGGCCAAAATCTCCTTGACCGTTTCGATACCGGTCTGAATCGTGGCCTCGTCGTTGGTGGCGCAGTACTGGCCGAGCAGATACTCCAGCACGTATGAGGGGACGATGGCGTTGCCCTTGACCGTTTTCACCAAGTCTTTGCGGACCACCAACCCTTGGAAGTGCTCGTTGATCTTTTGGTCAAGCGTGCTCATTGGCTATAACCCTCAGAAATCAAAATCGCTGGTAAAGGACCGCCGCATCAAATACCTGAGCGACTTGTATTCCTTGTAGTGGGAGGTGCCGGCGTGCTGTTCTTCCAGCTTTAGGAAAACCTCCTGGCCATTAGCCTCGTCCGCCTTGCGGCTGAGCACAAAGCGCACCTGAAGCTCCCGCTCGCGGGGGTTCTCCGAGGTCAGGTCAAACGACAGCTCGTGACTGTCCGAAATCAACTCCCCTGACTGGGTATAAATCCCGGCCCGCAGGTGGCGAGGCTGTACTTTCTCGGTAACCGGCCCGGACTGATACACGGTGACGGCCAGTTGGCCGGAAGTGATCACCGAGCTGGCCCCACGCAGGATGTCCACTTCAACGGCGCTGACATCACTCTGGCGCTTCTTATTGACCTTCAGGACCGGAATCACCACCTCCTGAAGGGATGCGCCGCCATGCACAAAGCGGCTGCCAGAGCCTTTAAGGCGCAGCCGGTTGATAGACTTGGGAATCTGCACTTCCATATCGCCATCCAGCCCAAGCTGCTCAGACGAGAAGTGATGGAACGCCGGAGAGGCGGACAGCCCCTTACCCAGCACGAACCGACGGTCCCGGTAGCGAATATCATCGCCAGAAACGGCATCACCCAGGAAGTCACTCTCATCCAGCTCACGGTTCTGGTAAATAAAGCCATGATCAGCGGTGATCAGCAGGTTATTGGCGTTGGCCGCTGTGAGTTTCTTGATCAGACGAATCAGGTCATCCAGGGTTTGTTCTGCGGCTTCAAAGGCCTGCCCCTCTGAATGCATCTTGTCGCCGGTGTGATCGATGCGGTTGTGGTATATGTACAGCACATCATTACCTTTGAGCAGCTCCCGGCTGTCGTCCCGGTTGAGCTGCATAAAATCCTCCGCCTTGACGGCCTGGCCCCGCCCATCCAGGGCGGCTTGCAGGATTTTGGTACGATTGACTGTACCCTGTGAGCTTTGTCCATCCACCAGTACCGTACCGGTATCATTGTCGGCGATCGCCAAGGACTTGTTGGGCAGCAGCGCCGCCATGCCGAGCTGGGTATAGCTGGGAAGGGTTGAGAGAGCCGGCTCGAGCTCCGCGCTGTAGCGATCCTCCTGCCGGATAAGGCCCAGCAGCTCGTCACCAATCTCGTAGCGCATGGCGTCGGAAATGATCACGCAGATCCGTTTGTCCTTGCGCAGGTACGGGCGAACCCAGTGCTCGAAAAAGGCTTTTTGCTGAACGACCGGATAGGCCTCCCAACGCGGCGCGGCGTCCACGTGAACCTGGAAGCCATCGCCCAGCTTGAGCAGGTAGTTGTTGGAATACAGATTCTCCACCTGCTCACTGAGCTCGCCCATCAACGATGCCTGGCCAGACATGCGCACATGGTAGGTAAACTTGCGATAGAGCTGATCCAATTGGAACCAGGAGCGGCTGTATCGCTGAACGCCGTCGGAGAGGCTGTCCATGGTGAGACGAGCCTCACCGAGCATCTGGACAAAACGGGCCGCAAACTCAATGGCTTCATACAGGTGGCGGAACTCCCCGTACCAATGGCCCTGGCGCCGCTGCCGCACCCACAGTGCCACATCACCGCTGGTGACCGTGCGGCCTACCACCGCCCGCACCAGGTCACTGATAATCTTCTGGTCGATTAGCCGGAAGTAGTCCAGCTCAACCAGGTCACGGAAATCCCGCTTACCGAGATCCTGCTCAATGCCCAGCACCTCGGCACACTCGGCAGACAGGGTTTCAAACCCCTGCTCGAACTGCCGGCTGTCTTTCCAGCGCTTGAGGAACACCAGGGCGTCGCCGGTCAGTTTGACTTCGCCATCGGTGCGCTCTCCACCCACAGTCATGGCGTAGCAGGACTTGAACAGCTCAATCACGAAGTCGCGAAGGCTGGGTTCACTGGCCTCGTAGCCGTAGAAACGGGTCAGTTGTTCCCACAGGAAGCTATCCAAGCCGCACCGTTCGATCAGCCTGATGCCATCATCGCGCTCTTCCGCCAGTTGCTGCAGCAGGGTTTCCACCACCGAGTCCATACGGGGCTCACTACCGGCACACACGGCCAGCATCTTCAGGCGCAGCTGGCCGGCAGTGTCATCCAGCTTCAGCAACTTCTTCAGCGCCTCCTTGCGCTTGATCGCCTGGAAAAATTCCGCGTGGGCCTGGGCCACCTCGGCGAACTCCAGGCCCAGCTCCAGTTCGGACAGCCAGATGGCCACCTGGTCAGTCCGGAACTCGCCGTGGGCCAACTGCACATCCAGCAACCAGTTATCCAGATCCTCCGGCTGCGGACCTTCTTTGTATAGAAGAAACCTCTGTTCCGGTGACTCTCGCAAAATACGGTATTTCAGGCCGTACTCGTTGTTCGCGATCTCCAGCTTCTCCACGTCCGTGATGGAAACCGCCTCGAAGTCACTGCGCAACTCTTGCTTGGTGTCGTACCAGAACACGATGCGGTGCTTATCGAACAGTCGGCTCAGAGCCTGGTTAATACGATCACTCATTGGCTTAACCCAGTAATCTTCTTTAAAGCTTCGCCGAACTTCGGATAATTGGCCTTCACTCCTTCATCGAGATCAATTTCCACCTGTTTGGTGGCCAACGGGTAAAGCACGTTCCGCTCGTACTCATCTAATTCGATTAGTGTCTTGTTAATTTTCTCGATTTCTTTAATAGCGTTGGTTTTTTCTACCGGTGTTGCATCTTTGCTAATACTCTTCTCTTCCCAGTGCTCTTTTTCATTAAGGAGTTTTTCATCTTTGAAGTCGCGCAGATATTTCAGCACCACGCTTACTGTATGGGGACGGTAGCGGTGCATGTATATCAGTGCGTTGAATGAGCCCTTGGGTGAGGTGAACAGCCAGTAGATGGGGCGCTTTTTATAACCAGCTCGATAAGATTTATTCGTGGCAATATGATCGTTGTAAAACTCGCCAAGAAAATAGTCGCGGATGCCGTAGTTCAGCCTGCCTTTGATGTTCAGCGCCTGCTCAACAAAGCGGAGGTTCTCCTCGTAATGCTCGTCGCCAAAGGCCACACGCAAGAATTCACGGAAGCGCTCTGTGATATCGTCAGTAAACCAGTCGCCGTGGAGCATAGGGATGACGTTGTCCTCATCGGGCCGGAAGCTGGGCTCCGGAACCTGCTTGAGGTAGTCCTCGATGGTCTCACCCTGGTTGGCCAGGATCAGTCCCGGCTTGTCCAGCGCATAACGGCCGAACATGCAGCCCACGGCGTAGGAAACCAGCTCACGCATGGTATCAGCCAAGAGTAGCGCCTCCAGTTCATCCTCGCTCTTGTCGTTGCCGTAGCGGTAGCGCGGGTTGCAGGTCAGGGTGATCTCGTTGAGTTGGACTTCGGGCGTCAGCTCATCCTGCAGGCCGTAAGTATCAATGAAGATCCGGTTGTTCTCTTCCTCCAACCGTTGCATCTCAAGCGTTACCTCTCTCCAGTGTGCACGAAGCTTCTGGTAGGTATCTTTCAAGGTTGGCTGACGGTAGTTTCGATGCAGCAATTCCGCCAAACGGAAATCCCAAGATGTCTCATAGGCATCCCAGTCTATTTTACCAAGGGATATCAAACGATTAACATTGGCATCCAAGTGCTGCCTACTATTTTCAGGGCGCAGAAACGGAACTCGTGCCATATCTCCAACCTGAAACGTGGTGGTTGGATTGAGAATTTGCATAAACCCAAGCATTAGCTTGCTATTCATCAATCCGATCACTTGCTTCAACATGTTTCTTTCTGGGAAGCCTGAAGAGCCTTTAACGTCAAAAATAAAACCATTAGGTGCGTGTCTCGCAGCGAATGAGTTTGTAGTTATGTCAGCCCATGTGATTCCCTCCCTGAAGTAATATTCCGTATTTTGAGGTCTGGATCGTACTTTGCCGTTCTCGTCCTTAAAATTTCGGATGCGGGTTCCGTCATCTTCCCAATCAACGACATACTCACAGTTACCGTACCACTTACGCCAGTCGCCACCCTTGTTGTATGGGAACCACTTTAAGCTCGTTTCAGATGCCTCATCGCGTGATGCGAGCCCAAAGCCAATCTCTTTTATAGAGATTTCATGCCACGCTCTCATGAATATGTCATTTGATCCTGTTTGCAAACCAACTCTAGGCTTTACAACCTCTCCAAATAAAGTAGCATTGGCGAAGACTTGACGAACAGTATCACTTACCCAGTAAGCAATAGGACTACCCGGTATCTTCTTGAAATCTTCTGTTGAGGCGAGAAAAGGATTTGAGCGTCGTTCTCTAAGATTCGCATCCTTCTCCGCCTCACTTTTACCGTCAGAGAGTTTCAGAAAAGACCCTTTGGATTTGGTTCTTCTTGAATCAGTTATTACAAACGCAGTAGTTGAGACAACCTCCCCACCAATACTATCGAAGGCCCTTGCGCCTAAATGAGCCATGGAAGCAATTGTGTATTTATCGAGAATAGTGGTGCGCAAGGTCTCAAATGAAGATAAAAACATCCAGCTTTGCATGGTTATCATTGCAACTGAACCGCACTTTTTAGTCAGATCTAGATTACGCTCGATAAACATTGCAAATAGATCTGATTTGCTGCTTGGGTAATTATTCTTTGCGAATGCTTGCAATCGCCCCGCCATGCTTCTATTGCCCATATAAGGCGGATTGGCAATTACCACGTGGTAATTAGGGCTCAGGTATTCGGCCTGTCTCAAGACTTGCAGAACCTTTTGATGAGTCATGCTGATAAACAGCTGCCCGGAGACATCCTTTGACTCGACAACTCTTAACATACCGGAGGCGTTAGTGATATCGGGACGGATCAGAGAGCCGAAGTTATCGGCCTCCTCGAACTGGCGAAGGGTAGTGAGCATCGGCTCAGTGAATAGGTCGTGCCCGACGAAGTCCATGTATTCTTTCAGTTCACCATCTTCAAAATGTACACTCCCAAGGACACAAACATTGGGCTGAACCGGCTTACGAAAGAACCGGCGTTGCTTGGCCCGCGCCTTCATCGTTAGTGCAAAAGCGGCCAATTCTCCAGCACGCTCGTCGATCTCAATGCCGTATAGGTTGTGAGTCAGAATCTGGGCTGGAATATCGCTAGGTTCGTAGCCTTCCTCTTCGTAAATGGCATACAGCAAATCGAAGGCATACGTCAGCATGTGTCCCGAGCCGCAGGCCGGGTCACAGATCTTGATCTCTTCCGGGCCACTGATCCGCAAAAAGTCGGTCTCGGGCTCTTCCGGCTTGATGTAGTAATCCATCTGCTCGATCAAGCCAGAATCAGGGCGATTTAGCATCCAGAGGCGCCCCAGAGAGTTTTCCACCAAATAGCGGACAATCCAGTGCGGCGTGAACAGCTGGGTCGCCGCCGGGATATTCTCGGGAGTAACCTTCTTGTTTTTCTTGAGGTCAGCAAATACCTGGTCTTTCTTCTCGGAGATATAGAACTGATACAGCCAACCGATTACCTCAACATCCTGGCAGGCGTCCGGTGTCATGGCTTCACGGGTATAGGCCAGGATCGAGTTGCCCGAAAGCAGATCATCCGGCATTAAAAGCTCGGTGTAATCGTCAATGCGTTCGAAAAGGAACGGCATGGCGCCGTACCAGTGGTTGCAAGCGGCAACGACTAGCAAACGATAGGCCTCTCCCTGTGGGTCTTGGCTGGGCGATTTGCCGTCCAGCAGGGCGAAGATCTTTTGACGGGTTGGTTCCGGCACCATTTCTTCATTGATGTGGCCCATTTTGGCATCAGCCAAAATCTCAGGCTGGAACTGCCCTTCAGCAGGGGAAACTATGCCAATGCGGTTGTAGCGGTTCACATCCATGAATCGCAGCGCGCAGAAGCGGTTAAACCAAATATAGGCTACCCGCTCGATAAGCTGTTCCTTGTCCTGGTCGGCTATCGCCTTTTCGAGCCTTTTGATCGCCGCCGGGCTTTCCCGCCGGGCAGGACTCTCCTCGGCCAATACCAGTTTGAGCTTAGCTGTAACCTGTTCGAGCAGGCTCCGTCGAGCGAATTGGGCGAATTTTTTAAGTTTCGATGTTTCCATGAATTAGGCTCCCGCGCTTATTCTGCGGACGGTATGGGGTCCAAATTGTTTCTTGTACTGGTCCAGATTGAGAATGACGCACGCCTGTGCAAACGGCAGAGACCAGTCTTTGTGATTCAACGGCAGGCAGCGGTGCAGCTGATCTTGTTTGGCGAGCAGCAATGCGGGATCGAGAGCGGCCATGGAAAGCAGGACGATATAATGAACGGGTTTTCCCGCCTTACCGCTGAGGGCTCGGAACCAGAGGCTGTCTCTATACTTCCCCGCCAATTCGGGTATCAAATTGCCACTGACGAGCTTTTGTCTGAATGCTTCAGGATTGGTCGCGACAGGGTTGTCAGGGTCTTTTACTTCCACAAAAACCAAGCGATCCTCATACTCTGCAATAAAATCAACGCGCTTCATGGTGCTTTGCCCATGTAGCGCGTCGTCATCGAAGCGGACGGCTTCAATAGCATCGCTGAAATCGAATTCCAGATCGTCCTCGGAGAGAAGAGTCATACCTTTCCCCCGAGCGAGCGCTTGATCTCTTCGTCGTATAAATCATTGAACGTGTTCGCTATGGCATTGTTATCCAGCTCTTTATAGCTATCCGCTGATTGAATAGTGACTCGGTCACCCTCGTTGACCAAGGCATGGAAGCGAATGTGATCCCCCTGGCCCGGTCGGACCAGCAGGTCAAACCATTTGAGCAGTACATAATCATGGGTGGCGAGAATGACCTGCTGGTTATTTCGAGCGAGCTCCAGAAGAACCTGAACAAGCAGCTTCATCAGCTTGGGGTTCATATTGGATTCTGGTTCGTCCCAGAACAGGGGGCCACTGGAACCAGGAGACAGCACGCCGTTACTTAGCAACCTGTGCAGAATACCGATCTTTCTGAAGCCTTCCGCTGTCATGCTGCTGGAGTACTGACGACCGCTTTCTGCGACGAACTCCGTCACTGTGGAGTCCTGATACGCTTGGGCGGACTTGGAATTGGTTCGTTTAGGAGAGGGCTTTTCCCGATATTCACCTGGCTGGAAGCAGAAGCCGCCGTTTTCCCACTGATAACGGCCACCAATCAGGCTGACCAATTGCGGAACGATCGAACTCAGCCTCGGATCTTGGTTGATTCGCACGTCCAGGTCGTCATCACTGGATTTGGTCAGGGCCTTGGCAAGATCGACGTAGCCATCATCGAATATCAGCTCAACCGTCTTCTGATCGTGTGTTTCGTCGGCCATACCCTTGACCAGAGAGAGCACTTCTTTGGTTGGGATGAACACTGGCTCAGCCCGGTACTTGGCGTAGCTTTGCGAATCCTTGATCGAAAGTTCAGAGGAGTTGTTGAAAAAGGTCGCGTTGACCTTCTGCCCCTCTGCAAACTGTGCGGTTAAACTGGCGTGCTCCCTGGCCCCGTGGAGGTGCATCTTCCCGAGCTTGTCATCCAGAGGCATGAACAGGCGTAAGAACTTGGTAGTTAAGGCCGCTTCGAGCTCGGCTTTACCGAGATCCGGCTTGCTCTTGAAAAACGATGCGCCGGCACAAAGCCCATAGGCCGCCTTGAGCAAGTGTGTTTTGCCGGTACCGTTTTCACCAATGATCACGTTGATCTTGGGTGAGAAATCGATGTTCAGATCACCGAATGACGTAAAGTTTTTGAGTTCAAGCCGGTCTATCATCATTACTTCCCGATTGTTCACTATCCCCTGATCCAGCACCCGGTCGGCCACTGCCCTCACTTGCACGCGGAAATACGCGCGGCGCTCGTATCCGCTCGTATTTTTCGTGCGCCGCACGTATTTTATCAGCTTCGCTCATATCGAGTCCCCTTCCCCTGGCCTACCGGGCGTATCACACCCTTGTCTTTCAAGCGGTTGAGCAGCCGAGTGGCTTGGAAAGGGCTGATATGGCACAGATCAGCGGCATCCGCTCGTTTGATGCTGCCGTGGGTATCGATGAAATTCAGCACCATCTGCTCCTGTTGGATGGCATCGAACCCCGCCTGGCGAACGTAGGCCGCCTTCTGTCCCGCCCCCCGGTAAACCTTGGCGCTCAGGGTGTAAGTGCGGCCCTTGCCGGTGCCGTGGGCTTCCACCATGCCTGCTTCCACCAGCTTTTCCAGGGTGCCCCGGACCACGGTTTCGGGCTTTTGCACGGATTTGGCCAGGTCCGCCGTTCTTAAGCGCCGCTCATTGCGCAGCCGGGACAGGATGATCAGGCTGTCGATGGGCATGGCGGCGCCGGTCTGTTCCTCACGCTCGACGATCATCCGCAGGAATTCGGCGTCCGCGTCCGCTGCGCTCATGCGCACGGAGACGGTGTGAGCGGACGACATGGAGTAGTCGGGGGCGGTGCGCCCGTAGCGGAGCATACCCTCGAAGATCCGGTCGATGCCTCGGCCAGTGCGTTCGGCCAGGCCAATGCGCTTGATGATGTCAGCCAGCAATGGGTTACGGGAGCGAGGGTCAGCCACCAGCAGGTTGTCCAGGTTGACGCCCTCCACAAAACCACCGGGATTGCTGATGCTCAGGCCGTCGTCGTCCAGTTTGACGTGCACGGCACCCAGGGCGCTGTAGTCGCGGTGAACCAGGGCGTTTACGAAGGCTTCCCGGAAGGCTCGACGGTCGAAGTTGGGGATGGGCACGCGAAACAGCCCGACCTGAATCTCCTCTTCCTCCACCCGGGCGCGGAACAGCACTTCGACCTCTTCAAACGTCTCCAGCAGCGGTTTGCGGTAGAACTCGTTGACCAGCACATCGGTACCGCGCAGCACCTGGAAGGCTACCTCGTGGGAGGGTAGGTGTTGCCGGAGCTGCATCTCACTCCCTAGCAGCAACAGGCCTGCAACCGTAGGGCGGCGCATGCCTCCCACGCTCACAGTCAGCCCCAGGGCGCCGTCCAGCTCATCATCCGCCAGGGGCATCAGGCTCTGGTCGCCACCGTACTTCTTGATGGCGTTGCGGATGCGGATGCGCTGAATCGGGTCCAGGTCCTCAACCGCGAGGTTTTCCACCGGCAAGGCCGAGGGGTCCGTTACCCCCAAGCTTGACTGGCGCTGAACAAACTCATGGGGGTAGAAGGGCACAGCCTCTGGAGTGCCGTCCATTCTCAGGCGCCGACGTTGCAGCAGGCCATCCGAAGTGGACACCAGCTGCCGGGACTTGGGCACCTGGATCCTGGCAATAGGTTGCCCGTCCAGCTCCAGGGACTCAACGCGCACAGCCAGCGAGGGAATGGTCTTGTTGGCAATCAGCGCGGGCAGGCCGGCGAGGTTGCGGTGATTGGCATGCAGCCCAGTCGGGGTGCCATCGTCTTCAACGCCCAGGAACAGGTCGCCGCCCTCGGTGTTGGCCAGGGCCACCACCGCAGCTACCAGATCCCGGTCCGGCAGGCTTTTGACGTCGCTTTTGAACTCGACGGCAAGGCTTTCGCCGCCGCGAATGAGCGCCTGGATTTCCTGTTCGGCTTCGTGCATGGCTATCCCCAACTTTGACCGATTAGACGGTTCGGCACGCTTAGATCTGGACCTTGCGGCCTTGCTGGACTTCAACCAGCAGGGCCTCGCGCAGGGCATTCAGATAGCGGTCCACATCCCCCTCGTCGGCCAGCCAGGCCTTGTCGAACGCGACACGGAGGTTGCGGGTGTGAACATAGTCGGCGGGCGATTCCTTGACCTCGGGAGTCCCCCCGTCACTCTGGTCTTCACTCTGGCTACCTGGGTGCTGATCGGGGTCGTCTGCCGGTGCTGATTTCTGATTGGCCAGCGCCACCATTTTGCCCAGCAGCTTCTGGTAGCCCTCTTCTTCAAAGTACCGGGTACGGTCCTTGATCACGGCAATCAGGCGCTCCTGCCCGATGTAGTCGACCAGATCCCGGAACGGTTTGTTGAGCTCATCCTGGCGTGGTTCCGGCAGGGACTGATATTCGTCCATACTTTGCATGCGTTCCTGCATGGTCTTCAGGGAGGTTTCTGCCTGAGCTCGGGTTTGCTGCACTTTCTCGTCGATGCGCTCCTGCAGGCTATCCAGTTGGCCCTTGAGGTGCTGAATGCGATTCCCTTTGTAGCAGTTGGGGTCGTTCAGGATGGTGCGGATCTGCTCGATCTCATCCCCGGACACATAGATAAAGTTGGGCTCCTGGCTCTGCAGGAAGGACCGAGCCTGGTTGTAGATGTCTTTTTGTGAACCGCCCATAAACTTGCGGATGGGGTCGATGACATCCTCTTTCAGGTCCAGCAGTTGGTCTTCCTGCTTGCCCAATTCCGTCAAGTGCCAGGTGTAGGGCTTTCCGGCGACCTCTTTCAGCGTCACCAGGGCAGGTTTCAAGGCATTGAGAAACGGGTACTGATCGACCTGCGCTATCCGCCGATCCAGGTCGTGGTACATGTCCTGGAAGGCTTCGCCGGCCTCTTTACCCAGGGCCTTGGCTTCGCTGCTGCGGGGCGGGCTGTCGAAGAAGTCCTCGTAGAACGACTTGAGGGCTCGGACCTGAGAGGCGGTGAACTCAATCTGTGGTTCCAGCACCACGTTGCCGTGGCCGTGAGTGTTACGCAGGGCGCGCTCCAGCTCGCTGTCCTCCAGGATGTTCCCGTCGAGACGAACTTCCACCTTGCCACGGGCACACAGGTTGGCCAGGGTGCAGAGAATCGCGGCGTAATACCAGCCGTAGGGTTTGCGTTCGAACTTCTCCAGCAGGCTCTTGAGGGTAGTGCGGACACCGCCCCGGTTGTTGCTCTGAATGAACGCCAGCACTTCCTGCTCGGATTCCGCCAGGGCCGTGGCATCATTACCGAAAAGACCATCGTCTGTACGGTTGAGGCAATTGCTGACGTCATTTTCCGTGTAGGAAACGCCACGCAACATGCGGAGGTTCGGGTAAGCCCGTGAAATCAGCTCATGGAAGCCCCGAATAATACGGGTCTGGGGGTCCTCATTCGCGACCTCCACATCAGCCCCGCCAATGAGCAACTTGGACTTGCCAATGAGGGTCTGAACCTGCTGCCGGAGCCTGGCCTCGCGCTCACGGTTCTGAAAGCCCTTGTCATTCAGGATCCGCTTTACGGCTTCCTGCTGGGTAACGGAAATGTTCTGCTTGATGTACTTCTCGGTGCGCTTGAACATGAGCAGATCGCGCACCAGGCGCTCGTCCGACGGCATGAGCACGAACAGCTCGTCCGCCTTGTAGGTCGAGGCTGTACGTAGCATCTGCTCGTTGTCAGTATGCTCGTGGAACGGGCTGATGACATTGATCGAGAGTTCGTATTCACGCCCATGCAGACGATCATCCAGTTTGCGCGAATAGGAGTAGTCTTGCCCCTGGTTCTGGGAGGAGCCTGCGTCATAGCGGATTTTGCGCTGCTTGATGACAAAGTCGAAAACGATCTTTTCCAGCTCGTCAGCCACGTCCGATGATTCGACCTCTGTGTTCTTGATCTCCTGCTCGACGTCCTTTTCCTCGTCCGTCAGGTACTCGTACTGGTCGCCGTTGCGCTGTATGTAGGTCTGTTGCTCCAGAAGGCTCAGGGCCTCCTCGACCTTGGTGCGAAGTGCCGGCAGATCCTGATCGAAGGCATCCAGCATCAGCACGCAAAGGTTGCGCACCGTGGGCTTGAATTCCTTGACGTATTTGACCAGGAACAGGGCCTTCAGCAGACGAATGGCGAAGGCATTATCGAGGTGGTTCTCGGCCTGAATAATCGCCCGCTGTATTTGTGATTTCAGTGCAGAGCGGATGCCTTCAAACATCAGGTCAAAGGTGGCCAGTTGGCCCACCTCATGGTTGCCGATGTGGATGGCCACCTGCTGGAAAACCCCTAGCATGGAGCGCTCACCAACAGAGCTGTGCTTACCTTCAAAGGCGTTGTGCTGGGACAGATTCTGGATCGCCGATTGGAACAGCGCGAACTGGTAGGGGATAAAGGGATAACTGTGGATGAAGTGGTCGCGATCCCGGAAATTCCGATAGGTAGCCGAACCATCCGAAAAATCGAAGAGCGTTTTAAAATTATTGGATTGATCGTGGTAAAGATCTGACAGCTGGTTAACGCCCTCTTCGGTTTTGGTCAGCAGGCGCTTCTGGATCACTTCCGCTACATCGGCACTGGACAGTTTCATGCGGTTATTGAAACGCGCCTGAATTTTCGAGAAATCGTTACCTTGCTGCTTGCCCATTTCGCCAACCACGTTTTTCATCTCTTCCTGGGCGGTGACGATAATCCAGGCCCGGCCCCGACACTTAGTGGCGAGGCTCTCGGCAATGGTTTGCAGGTTGGTCATCAGCTTGGTGTTGTCGGCAATGTACTGGCCGACCTCGTCCACAAAAAAGTTCAGGCGGAACTCTTTGTGGCCACCCTCTTTTGCCTGCTTCTCGATATAGGCATTCACATTGTCCGCGAAGTCCTCAATTGAAACGCGGTATTCGCTGCGGTACTTGTCCAGAATGCCCGCTGCCGACTGCGGGTCGCCACTGGTCACAGCGGCGTAGGCTTTGGCAATATTCGGGCCTTCCAGAAGGGCTTGCTCCCGGCCTTTCTGCCAGGGGCGGCCGGCGATGGCCTCGTACTCGACTTTGAATTGTTCGTACAGGCCACGGCCGTCCAGATCGCGCTCAAACTGGGCAATGTGCCCTTGTTTGCCGTAGTAACCGCACATTTCGTCAAAGACTTTAACGAACACGGCCAGAAGCGCATCGATCTGGGTTTTGCTGATGACATCGGCTTTCTGATCGATGTTGAACAGAATGCTCTTCGCCGGAATTGAGACAGCTCGTTTCAGGTCGCCCCGGAGAATTTCATTCTCGCTGCATTTGGGAAGGAACAGGTCCAGGGTTGTAGCACCGTCCATCTCGCGGTTTTCAAGCAGAAGCGCCAGCATCTTAAGCAGGTGTGACTTACCCGAGCCGAAGAAGCCGGATACCCAGACCCCGTTCGCCCCTTCGTAGTTATTGTAGGCGTCCAGGAACTCTTCGAGACGCTTCTCGACTTCGTTGGTCAGTACGTATTCTTCAATTTCGAGGCGAAGACTGGCTTCATCGTCGGCTTTGATAACGCCTTCAATGGGGCGGTCAACGGGCTTTAGAAAAATATTCTTCAATGTCATTGTACTTTCCCTTAATGATTACGCCTCGAATCGTATCGTCCGCTCAGGCTTCGTAATGAAAGATGTTGAACGCACGGTAGTACTTGTCGTCATGCAACCTGCCGAACAGATCCAGCGATGCACCGGTTTCCAGCGAGTGGGTATAGGAGCCCGGGAAGAACATCACCGTTGGCTGGTCTTTGGCGGTGCTCTGCAAGTTGTTGAGCACGTTATGGGAGCGTATGTAGGGGAAGACCTCGCCCACCCCTGAGAGAAACAGCACGTCAAACTCAACGGACTGGAGTTTTGCCGCAATAGCGGGCACCAAATGGGCTTCCGGGTCCAGCACTCCCTGTAGCAGTTCTTTCAGCTGATCCTTTGAGACCGTGGGCTCGAGCTCTAACACCTGCTCCCAGATGTCTCTTTCTTTCAAAATATCGACGGCCAGGTCGTACAGATTGATACTCAGGATCCGGATGCCCGCCTGCTCCAGCCGGTTAACCAACTGCCGCTGAAGACGCTCCATCTCGACCGCTTCTTCAGGCCGGTAGGGGCAGATGAAGAAAGGCACTTCATTACCCAGTCCCTGTTTGTTCAGGAACCGCTGGCCGGAAACCACGCTGAACAGGTGCTGTAGTCGCTCCTGCATCGGCATTTTGGCAATGTCCTTTCTCAAGCTGACATCCCCCTGATATCGGATTCATAGACTGGAAAGTAGAAAAACTCGTCAGGATTGTTCTTACGCAGCAACTCAATCAGCCTGGGGCTTAGCAGTACTGCGTTTATGGTTTTGTCCTTAGCTAACAACCCTGCCTCCCGCAGCATTCTGAACAGGACCTGTCGCAATTTATCGCGCGTTGAGGCGCTGGCATTATCCAGTTCGTCATGCCATTCCGATTTACGGTTATAGAAGGCATCGAAATCCTCAAAACTGAGATCCAGCTTCATCGCGACAAACCGTTCGTGGAGCACTTCCACCGCAAAGTCTGCGATAAAGCGATAAAGGCGACACACGGAAACCCACAGGAGATGTGCCTGGTCCTGGTGGTTTGCCTCGGCCAGGAAAGTCAGTTCGCTTTCGGTCAACGTCTTCAGACGTACAATCACCTCTCTACAAGTTCGCTTTGCCGTGCTCTCTGTCCTGGTCTGTAGCAGATTGTCTCGTAGCGCCTGAACACGCACCTCTTCCCAGTCATGAAGCGACAGGTACAGCTCGGCCAGCTTCACCGATTCGCGGTGATACAAGCTGCCGGACGTGAAGGAGATGCGATACCGGCCTTGGGTCATTCGGAACGCTCGCCCTTGCTCGTTTCGGCGGCTCCACCGCCCTTGACCCACTCATCCACTTCGATTTTTTTGAACTTCCAAAATCGCCCCATGCGGTGGGCGGGCATTGCGTGCTTGTCGATCCAGCGGTACACGGTGTCATTGCTGACACCGAGGTGCTTGCCAATTTCGTCTACGGATAACCAGCGATCTTCCATCTCGGCCATGTTTTCGCTTCCTATGGGCGATGGTGTTGCCACCTTAACTGAGGCGGCACGGTCTGATGGGCGGAACAGCCCTACACTACATTGACTGATCAATATATAGAGGTGCCACGCTGCATTCAACCGATTTGACCCGGATAGACCAGCAAAGAACGGCATATATAGCCACCTGAAATCTGGGCGATCCCATCAATAGCCCCACGCAATCAACACCTGCGGTGTGAGCGGCATGCCTTTTACCGCCAAACAGCCCTCATCCCTCCTCGCTTGAGGGGCTTGCACTCCCGCTGGCAGCCTCCTTCAGTCCACCGAGGTGCTCCTCCAGATCTCTCAGAAGGCGCTCGCTTTTCCGTACGATTCGACAAAGCTCCGCCTGATTGGCATTGAGCCTTCGCAACATTTCAAAACCGTCCTCAGTTTCCGTGATGAGCGGTTGCTCCCAGTCCTGGGCCCGCGTGAAGGCTGGTTTGTGATAGCGGAACCGACCTTCTTTGCGGATGTACTCACTGAACACTGATCGACCCTCGCCGCTCTTCTTCGGGACGAAGCGATTGTAGTACCAGGACAACTCCAACTTTCTTTTCCGGAGTCGGACGCGGCAGCCGAAATGCCCGGGATATCCGGGTGTCTTATCGGTACGGTGCGCGACGTTGTGTGACCAGAAGTGATCACAGAGACGCTGCGCCAGATAGCGGTACCTGGCTTGCTCCACGTCTGCTTGCTGGTGAATCGCCGTCAGAAATTGCCGGCATTGCGTGATGGCCGCTTTGGTACCACGCTGGTGGTTCACATTTTTTGCTCGGCTGACCGCCTCCCACTCTTCGCAGATTTCCTGGTGAGTCATTCGTTTGCTCATGGCTGGCTCCTCGCTATGGATTTGCCAACAATCGTAATCAGTCGAGTGCTTTGAGCTGCCATGTGCTTTTGTCCTTTTTGGACACAAAGGCGGGGGCGGAGGTAGATTCCTTCCTCCAAGCCATGGGACCTTTCCAATTCCTGTCCACGTGACTACCTGATTTGGGACTTTGCCGCTGCGCTCCCACGCGCCATGAAATAGCTCGCATGGACTGAAGGGTCCGCGCTCCATTATTTATTTGGGACCCTGGCTTCCCACCTCAGTGACAACACCGGTATCCGGTGGCTTGATGTAACCGGGCTGACTGTCGTCGCTACAACAATTCCCGCTACTTGCGCAGGGTTCTTATAAAGGGCTTGTAAGAGACCTTTTGGAGCCCCGGTGTGATACGGGCATGCCCCGTAAAATAACAGGGCCTCGAAAAGGCTCTTTAAGAGGCTGTTTTGATCACGTCCAGCATTGACTTTCACATGTGAAAGTCAGCGGGAGTTACCGCTTCATAAAATGATGCCGTGATGATGGCGGCTAGCGGAGACTGTTCACATTTTCGCCAGAATTTATCCAAAAACCGATGGCCGCCACATAGAAAGCGCCTAAACCCTAAAATTTATCCTTTAAATTCAGCGTTTTAATATCTTTTTCTCTTTGCGCCCAAATTGGCCAATTCCACGGTTCTGGTGTGAATTCAGGACTATTCATAATCACTCCTGACCGTTAAACAACGAATCAGGAGTGGATTATGCAACGACAGTATTTCAACGAGACGAACGAGCGTTTGCTCACCTATGAAGAGGTTTGTGCCGTCACCCAGCTTTCGCAAGCCACGCTTCGACGGTACGTGAAAGCCGGTCGTTTCCCTGCCCCCATAAAGCCAAGCCCGCAAGGAAGGGCCGTCAGGTTCCGGATTCAGGATGTTCGTGACTGGCTAGACCGGCTGTGACGGAGGCGCGAATGAAATATCAATTGAGAGACTCAGGGCTGTACTGCTACAGCTCTGAAGAGTGGCAGAGGGTTGGCGGGTGGATAGAGGTTGTTGCCCGAACCCGCCTCTCCAATAAAAAACACGGCCACGGTGCGCTGCTGCAGTGGAAAAATATGGACAACGTCCTGCTCCGCGAGGTGGTGTATGCGCGCAACCTGAACGGCGATAACGCCCGACAGATACGGGAGCTGTTGGTGGACACCGGCTATCCGCTCGAACCCGGCAATATTAGCTGGACACGACTGCAGCGGTATTTGCTGGAGGAAATGGCAAAGGCGCCTCCGGCCACAACCGTCGACCGCAGCGGCTGGCATGGGCCTATTTTCGCGACGAGCAGCTGGACGGCAGGTCAGGCGGATGAGCAGCACCACTTTGTAGGGCAGCTATCGACCTCACCGTTGCTCCAGGAAAGCGGGTCTCTTCAAGACTGGCAGAATCAAGTGGGGAAGCTCTGTGGCGGCAACCCGCTGGCGATCCTCAGCGTCGGGGTGGCACTCGCGGCGCCCCTGCTAAAGCATGCGGAGCTTGAAAATGGGGCCTTTCACTTGGTTGGTAATAGCTCCACCGGGAAAACGACGTTGCTGCAGGTGGCCGCGAGTGTTTGTGGAGCACCAACGTTCGTGCGGAACTGGGTAGCGACTGCCAATGGCTTGGCAGCCGTCGCTGCTGAGCACAACGACATGTTGTTAGCGTTGGACGAGATTGGCCTGGCTCGGCCGGAAGATGTCGATGTGGCGACGTATCACATAATGACCGGTGCCAGTAAGCTGCGCGCGAATATCTCAGGGGATCTTGCTGAACAAACGCACTGGCGAACGCTGGCGTTAAGTACTGGTGAGGTATGGCTGTCGGAAGTGTTTCAGGAAATAGGAAAGTCGGTTAAAGCCGGCCAAGAGAATCGTCTTGTCGAGATCCCCGTTTTTGGAAAATTTGGAGCCTTTGACGAGGTGCATGGCTTCAGCAGCCCCCAAGAGTTCGTGGACGCGTTGAAAAGCCGCACCAGGCACTACCATGGCACGCTGTTCCGGCACTGGCTTGAGCGTCTCACAGAAGATGTGGATGACTTGCCCGGCTATATCCAGAATGAGGTCGCCCGGTTGACGGACCAATGGAAGACCTCTCATATGGCTTCGCAAGTCCTCCGGGTGATCAGGCGGTTCGCACTGATCACCGCTGCTCTGTGCCTAGCCTGCCGGAACTACCTACTCCCCTGGTCGGAAGCGGAGTCAGTTCGAGCGGTACACCAAGCAGTTGGAGCCTGGCTTCGGAGCCGAGGTCACATCTTCAATTCGGAGGAGCACCGCATTTTGGCTCGCCTTCGCGATGCGATTTACAAATGGAATCACCGCCTTGTTGACATAGAGCGGGGGGATTACGGAAGAGCAATTGGTCTGCGACGCAAAGTGGCCGGTGAGACGCAGTGGCTGATACCCAAAAATACTCTGATCAAGGAGCTTGGCCTTCGTAGTCGATACACTCGGGAAATTGAGCCGCTTATCCAGAGAGATTTCATGGAAACCAATGAGCAGAGCCGTGGCACCATGAAAATCAAGCTGCGGGATCGATCGGAGCGTTTTTTCGCCCTGTGGCCTGATCGCATCAAGGCGTATTGGGAAGCGCTACCGGATGGAGATGGACTTTCCCAGTTTCCCACTATTCCCACTGGTGATTCGGAGGTAGAGGAGGATGATTGATAAAACCTTCAGTCCGCCTTCGGAAGAGGTGCGCACCAAGCTTCTGGCTCGTTCTGGACAGTGTGAGCGGCTGGTTCGGGAGTCGGACCGTCGAACGATTACGGGTGTCAGTCGGACGCAGTGGTGGACTTTGGAAAGAAAGCGAGTGGCTCCGGCACGGCTCAAGTTGGGCTGCAACTCGGTGGCGTGGCGACTATCGGATCTGTTGGCTTGGATCGAACAGCAAGGGGCTTGATTTGGCCCCTTTTACTCTCCAGAACTAACTTCACCTCTCACGATGGGCGCTAACCATTCGCAGAGCGCCTCGTGAGCCTCTTTTCGTTCTTCAAAATACGCATGCTTGTTATAGACCCGGTCAGTCCGGTTGCCGGGCAGCTGATTCAGGCAGCGCTGGGCCAGATTGTCATCAAAGCCGAGCTTACCCAGTTTCGTACGGGCCGTGCCGCGAAGATCGTGGACGCGGCGCTTGTCAAATGAGAAGAGCTTTTTCTCAAAGAGCTTCTTGAGCGCATGGTTGAGCGTATTCTCGCATACGTGCGGAGTCCGTGCTTTTTTGCTGATCCTGCGAGCTGGGAAGACCCACTCACTCCCACAGGAGCGTACTTTCAGTTCATTCAACCATTCCACGGCGGGTTCCGCCAACGGGATATCGATGGCCCTTCTCTTTTTGGTCCTTTCCTCGGGCAGGTACCAGATACGGTTCTCCAGATCGAATTCCGACCAAGGCGCGGCCAAAAGCTCCATCTTTCTCGTACAAGTCGCTATCAGCAACGCGCAGGCCAAGTAGTTCTCTCGACTGAACTGCGCCGGAATCACCCTAAGTTTGGTAAAGAACTCGGTGACTTCGTCTTCATTCATTGGGTAGTTGGCGGCCTTCTCCTCTCCGCCGGCGTCCCTGGGACGGAATGGCGAGGCCGGATTGAACCTGGTGACGTCCAGTTTGATGCCATGATCAAACAGATTCCTCAACAGACGCATCAAGTCATTTGAGAGGGTTGGGCGGGGCTTATTGTCGTCATAGCCATTGGCCACGTCGCGCAGAATTTCACTGATATCCACTGGCCGGATCTTTTCCAGCTCCACCTTCCCGATGCGCCAGGCCACCTCGCGTTCGTACAGGCTCTTCTCTTTATGGTGAGACGCGATTTCTCGTTTGCGAAGCTCGTAGTAGTCCGCGTACAGGTCATTGAGCGTTTTGAAGGGGTTTTGGTTGACCTTCTGCCGCTCTTGAACCGGGTCAGCACCCTCACGCTTGATCGCCAACCTCAGCTTCGCCGCCTCATCACGGGCGTCGGCCAATGACCAGTCGTCCACCTTGCCGATGGTGTATTCGCGCCGGAGCTTGGTAGCTGGGGTGGTATAGCGCAGCATCCAGTAGGCATCGCCGCGCTTCGGGGTCATGAGGTAGAGACCATTGCCATCGGCATGCCGCACGGATGGCTTCTCTTTGATCAGTTTCTTGACGGTCTTGTCGTATAGCTTGCCCACTTTCCTGCCTTAAAAAATTGGGGAGTACAATCTCGCCGACATAATATAGCGAGAAAATACTCCCCAATCTACTACCCATCACTACCCAAACTTGGCAGAACTTACACGAACACTATGAGCGTCGAAATTACATAACTATTTGATTTATAATGCAATCAAGAACAACGTCGAACACCCAAGAACATCATTCAATGTTCTGGACCTGCTCGCGCATCTGTTCGATCAAAACCTTAAGCTCCACCGCCCGCTGGGTGGTGGCCGCCACAATCGATTTTGAGGAGAGCGTATTGGCCTCCCGGTTAAGCTCCTGCATCAGGAAGTCGAGGCGACGACCTATGGGGCC
Organism: Marinobacterium litorale DSM 23545; assembly: GCF_000428985.1. Classification (GTDB taxonomy): domain Bacteria; phylum Pseudomonadota; class Gammaproteobacteria; order Pseudomonadales; family Balneatricaceae; genus Marinobacterium_D; species Marinobacterium_D litorale. The sequence goes on from NZ_AUAZ01000016.1 coordinate 85,376, forward strand.
TTTCTGTCCCAGAACCCGGCGTACCTCCTGCACGTGGGTATCGAGACGGTCCATCTCTTCATCCACATCGGCGCGCTGAGCGATAAGTACCAGCTCCTGCTCCAGGCGCTGTGGGTCCGCTTCAATGTCCAGTTCATCGATGCGAGCCTGCATCGAGTCGCGTTGCGCCTTGAGGATACGTGGCATCAATGTACGCACCTCAGTCACGATCTCGCTGATTGAATCCAGACGCTGCTGAATCAGCTGGGTCAGTTCCTTGCCTTCTCGCTCACGTCCCTGACACAAATCGTCCAACGCCTGATCGAACAGGGACAGTGCGGCTTTGCGTACCGCCTCCATATCCAGCTGGGTCTCAACGAGAACGCCCGGCCAGCCCAAGACCTGCAGGCTATCCAGCGGGGCGACATTGGTCATCAGGCCGCTGACGGTTTCTGCGGCAGTGATCAGCTCGCGGGCGCGTTCGGTATCCACCTGCAGTGTCTGAGCACCGGCTTCCGGCACGAAGCGCAACGTGCATTCCACCTTGCCTCGACTCAGTGTGCGGCGCAGTTTTTCCCGGAGTGCGCCCTCCAGTTCACGCAGGCTTTCCGGCAACCGCATCAGGGGCTCCAGATAGCGGTGGTTCACGGAGCGAATCTCCCAGGTCAGGGTTCCCCAGGGCTGCTGAACCTCCTGACGGGTGAATGCGGTCATGCTACGTGTCATATGGGGCGATCTCGATTAAAATGGTGGGTTCACTGATACATATTAACAGTCCCTCGGTCAGGGCTCTATCGCCGGGGGCGGAACCCGCAACTTAAGGTATATCAATGTCCTCCACGCTTTCCGAACAGCTGCAGAACCTGGGTTTGAACAAGCTCCGTCCAAGTGGCCGCCAACCGGATCAGATGCGCGAGGTTCGCATCACCCGGCAGTTCACCAAACATGCAGAGGGCTCGGTGCTGGTCGAGTTCGGTGACACCAAGGTGATCTGCACCGCCTCCGTGGACCGTGGCGTACCTCGCTTCCTGCGTGGTTCAGGCTCGGGTTGGGTCACCGCTGAATACGGCATGCTGCCACGCTCTACCAACACCCGTAGTGACCGAGAAGCGGCGCGCGGTAAGCAGGGTGGACGCACGGTAGAGATCCAACGCCTGATCGGCCGCTCCCTGCGCGCGGCGATGGACCTGAAAAAGCTGGGCGAGAACACCATCACCATCGACTGCGATGTGCTCCAGGCCGATGGTGGCACGCGCACAGCCTCAATCACCGGCGCTTTCGTCGCGCTCCAGGATGCGGTCAATTTCCTCAAGAAGGACAAGAACGGCGCCATGAAAGGCGATCCGATCAAACATCAGCTGGCTGCCGTATCCGTGGGTATTTACGAAGGCGAACCGGTACTGGACCTGGACTACGCCGAAGACTCCAAGGCCCATACGGATATGAACGTAATCATGACCGCCAGCGGCGGCTTCGTGGAGGTGCAGGGTACAGCCGAGGGCGAACCCTACTCCCAGGACGAGCTGAACGCCATGTTGGCCCTGGCCAGCAAAGGGATTAAGGAGCTGGTCGCGATCCAGAGTGCTGCTCTGTCCCAATAAGGGCCTGGTAAACAGCACACAGCTCAAACAGAAGAGCCCGGCAACCGCCGGGCTCTTCGCGTTCAGGCCTTAAATTGATTGACCCGGGCGGTCAGCCCCTGAGCCAGACTGGCCTGGCGCTCCGCATTTTCGGAGACATCGCTGGAGACCCGATTCACTTCATTGGCCGCTCCGTGAATCGCCTCAATATTACGGTTGATTCCCTCGGATACCTGGTGCTGCTGTTCAGCCGCACTGGCAATCTGCGCCGCCATGTCGGTGATATGATCCACCGAACTTTTGATCTCGACAAAGGCTTCACGGGCCAGTACCGCCGAGCGCACCGCTTCGTCCGACTGTGCCTGGCTTTCAGACATGGCTTCAACGACCTGCCGCGTCCGGCTGTTCAGACGCTCAACCTGGTTGCCGATCTCCTGGGTGGACTCTTGCGTACGCTGTGCCAACGTTCGTACCTCATCAGCCACCACCGCAAACCCGCGTCCTTTTTCACCGGCCCGCGCCGCCTCAATGGCCGCGTTGAGCGCCAGCAGGTTGGTTTGGTCGGCAATATCGCGGATCACTTCCAGAATCCGGTTGATCTGCCCCGTCTCCTGCTCCAGCTCATTAATGTGTTCCACCGAACGGGAGACTTGATCACCCAACGTCTGGACGCTGGATTCGGTCTCGGCAATCACCGCCTGCCCCTGCTCGCTGGCCGCCTGTCCACGATTAGCCGCCTCGGCGGTCTGGGCACAGCTGCGGGCCACTTCATTAGCCGTGGCAGACATCTGATTAACAGCCGCAACCATCGCTTCCACTTCATTCAGCTGATGCTCACTGGCCCGGTTCACCGATGCGGCACTGCTGCGCCCCTGCTCGGCGACTTCAGCCACATGCTGAGCACTCTGGTTGATCTGGCTGACCAGTGCCTGGATGGAGTCCAGAAACTGGTTGAACCACTGTGCTAATTGCCCGGTCTCGTCACGGCTGTCAATCTCCAACCGCTGAGTCAGATCCCCGCCGCCTTTGGCGATCTCACGCAGGCCTTCGCTCACCATCATGATCGGTCGAACCAGAACCCCGGAGAGCCAAAACGCGATCAGGATTACCGCCAACAGCAGCCCACTGGTGATTGCGAGCGTGGTCCACATCATCTCCTGCGCAGGAGCCAAAATCTCGCTGCGCGGCATCAGGGCGATCATCTTCCAATCCAGCTCACGGGCATTATGGACGCGCGCTTCAAATGTCTCACCCTCGATCTCCACATTCAATACACCCGGATCAGCTGCCGCCAGCCGAGCGTATGCGCTACCCAAATCAGCCAGTGGTTTGAAGTTATGCTTCGGGTTGGACGCGTCGACCAGTACCGTTCCACTGTCCTCAACCAATATAAGGTAACCGCGTTCACCCAGGCGGACGTCCCGGGCCATATCCGTCAGTGCCGACAGGGAAACATCCATGGCCATAACGCCATAGTCGTCGCCGTTCTGGTTGCGGAACGTCCTGACCACGCCCATCAATGTAGCGTCGTCGGCGGCCCAGTAATACGCGCCCGTCAGCGCAATCTGGCCGGGGGACTCGAATGCCCGCTGATACCAGGGCCGCTTGCGCGGATCGTAGTTATCGGTGAGCTGACCCCGGGGCCACTGGATATAGCCACCATCGCGCGTCCCCATATAGACATAGGCGAATCCCGGGTGGGTCTCGGCAAACCGTTCAAACAGGCGGAAGATTTCCGCGTCATTGCCACCGTTGTCCTCGGCTGCAACTTCCCCGGCGGGGCGATCGTAGTAGGTGGTTAAACTATTATCCGCCTGGCGTAGCTCCGGAGCACGGGCGAGAAACTCTACGTTGCGGGCGATATCATCAAAAAACGCTGTGAACTGCTGATCAATCGATTTCAGCGCACGTGCGCTGCTTTCGCTAAAGCGCTGCTCGGCCTGCTCTCGCGACTGCGTGATGCTGTACACAGAAAGAAACAGTACCGGTAGCAGCGTCGTGGCGGTGAAGGCCAACGCCAGCTTGTGCTTTATTTTCATGGCCACGGACCAAACTTGAGTTCATAGGTGTATTTCACGCATCCCTGCCCGGATCAGGCAGACGCCTGAATAGCGGATATTACCGCCGACCGCCAGGACGAATCTGTTCCGTTTCTACCGAATAATTGTCTATTTCTACCGACTTTGCCTCTTTCCAGGCATAAAAAAACCCGCCAGTTGGCGGGTTTTTTGAGAAGCGAGACCAATTACTTGATCTTGGCTTCCTTGTAGATCACGTGCTTGCGAACAACCGGATCGTATTTCTTGAATTCGAACTTGTCCGGAGTGTTACGCTTGTTCTTGTCGGTAGTGTAGAAGTGACCAGTACCGGCAGAGGAAACCAGTCGGATCTTCTCGCGTGCGCCTTTAGCCATGACTTAGCTCCTCAAACTTTCTCGCCGCGGGCACGCAGCTCGGTCAGAACCGAATCGATGCCCTTCTTATCGATGATACGCATACCCTTGGAGGAGACACGCAGACGTACAAAACGGTTTTCGCTCTCAACCCAGAAACGGTGCCAGTGCAGGTTCGGCAGGAAGCGACGACGGGTTTTGCGATGTGAGTGGGAAACGTTGTTCCCGGTTACCGGGCGCTTGCCCGTTACCATGCAAACTCGAGACATAGTGTTAAACCTTATCTTAAAGGGTTTCTTCTTAATCTCTATCCGATGTTTATCGAGAGCGATAACGCCACTCTCTCAGGCGGAGCGTCCAATGACCCGGACAGAATACCGTACCATTAAGGGATAGAAGGCCGCGTATAATACAGACTCGCTGCCTGCAAGACCAGCCTTTTGTTTATTTATTCACCAGACTATCCACCAAACACCTAAATCCAGCCTCGCTCGGCGAAGGAACTGCTCTCGCCATCACCGATCACCAGGTGATCCAGCACGCGGATATCCACCAGCGCCAGGGCATCAACTAACCGCTGTGTGATTTGTCGATCAGCCCTGGAGGGCTCTGCCACACCGGAAGGGTGATTGTGGGCCAGAATCAAAGCAGCGGCCCCTTCGCGCAACGCCAGTGATACGACTTCGCGCGGATAGACACTGGCCGCATCGATGGTGCCATAGAACAGGGGTTCGAAAGAGATGACGCGGTGCCGGTTATCCAGCAACAGGCAGGCAAACACCTCCCGCCGTTCATGACGCAACTGTGCCGCCAGAAATTGCCGTACAGCCTGGGGACTCTCAAGCGCAGAGCCACGCTCAAGCGTGGCAGCCAGATGCCGTCGAGAAAGCTCCATGACAGCCTGAAGCTGCACATATTTGGCTTCGCCCAGCCCCAGCGCCGCACAGAAACGGGCTTGATCAGCCTCGACCAGCGGGCGCAGCCCACCGAACCGCTCCAGCAGCTCCCGCGCCAGATCCACGGCGCTTTTTCCCTTCACACCGGTACGCAGAAAAATCGCCAGTAACTCGGCATCCGACAACGCCCTCGCGCCCCGGCTCAACAGTTTTTCGCGAGGCCGCTCCTGCGCCGGCCAATCCGATATCGCCATGCTCCACCTCCTTGTGGCCTTGGCTGTCTGCCACCACCCGGACTACGCAATCCGGGTCCGAGGTGGTATCTTAAGTGATTAACACCCCCAACGACAGTCCAGATTTTATCGGATATACAGGGTATGCACAGACTTACTAACCGCCGGATTCTGCTCGGTATCACAGGTGGTATCGCCGCCTATAAAAGTGCGGAGCTGACCCGCCAGCTGAAAACCGCCGGTGCCGATGTCCGAGTCGTCATGACGCCTGCCGCCACCGAGTTTATTACGCCGTTAACGCTGCAGGCGCTTTCGGGTAACCCGGTGCATCTGCAGTTACTGAATCCCGAAGCGGAAGCGGGCATGGGCCATATTGAGCTGGCCAAATGGGCCGACCTGGTTCTGGTGGCCCCGGCCAGCGCCGATTTTATCGCCCGCCTGGCGGCCGGCATGGGTGATGATCTCCTCACCACCCTGTGCCTGGCCACCGACGCCCCGATCTGCCTGGCGCCTGCCATGAATCAGGCGATGTGGCGCGACCCACGTACCCAGCAGAATCTGGAGCGACTTCAGAAGAGCATCGATATTCACCTGTTCGGCCCAGGCAGTGGCGCCCAGGCCTGCGGCGATACGGGTCCGGGCCGGATGCTGGAGCCTGACGAGATTGCCAGGCGCTGTGCCGATCAGTTCGAGACGCTGGCGCTCAGTGGGCGCTACGTCGTTATTACCGCGGGCCCTACCCGCGAAGCGCTGGACCCGGTGCGCTACATCTCTAATCACAGCTCCGGCAAGATGGGTTATGCGCTGGCGGAAGCGGCCCGCGATGCCGGGGCGCGGGTTCGTCTGATATCGGGGCCGGTCAACCTTGCAGTGCCCGACCGCGTCGAATGTGTGCAGGTGGAAAGCGCCCAACAGATGCTCGACGCCTCTTTGGCCGAGCTCGGCCCCTGTGATCTGTTTATCTCAGCTGCCGCCGTGGCTGACTACAGACCGGTGGCTGTGGCCGAGCACAAGATTAAAAAAGGTGCCGAGGAGATCATGGAGCTGCGTCTGACTAAAAATCCGGACATCGTAGCCACCGTCGCCGCCTCGCCGAAGCGACCGTTTACCGTCGGTTTTGCCGCAGAGACCCGCGACGTGGTGCACTACGCCCAGGACAAACTCAAGCGCAAGAACCTGGACCTGATCGTCGCCAACGATGTATCGGCGGCCGGTATCGGTTTTAACAGCGACGAAAACGCCGTCACGCTGATCTCGTCTCAAGGCGAACAGGTACTGCCTCAAACCCAGAAACAGCAGCTGGCCCGCCAGCTCATCAACCGCATAGCTGAATATTTCAATGAGCAAGCAAAAACTTCAGGTAAAGATTCTTAATCCGCGCATCGGCAATGAAATCCCTCTGCCCGCCTACGCCACCGACGGCTCGGCCGGGCTCGACCTGCGTGCCTGTCTGGACGAACCGCTGAAACTGGACCCGGGGCAGACCGAATTGATTCCCACCGGCCTTGCGATCCATATCGAAGACCCGAACCTGTGCGCGATGATCCTGCCACGGTCCGGTTTAGGGCATAAACACGGGATTGTCCTGGGCAACCTGGTGGGTCTGATCGATTCTGATTATCAGGGCCAGCTGTTCGTCTCCTGCTGGAACCGCGGCCAGACCACGTTCACTGTGGAGCCCGGCGAGCGTATCGCTCAAATGGTGCTGGTACCGGTTGTGCAAGCCGACTTTGAAGTGGTCGAGGAGTTTACCGACAGCGACCGTGGGGACGGTGGCTTTGGATCTTCCGGTCGGCACTGAAAGAATTGCGATTAAGGAGCCTGTAATGAGCTTTGAACTGGACACCTTTGATAGCGGCGTATTCCGAGCCTATGACATCCGCGGCATCGTCGGCGAATCACTGACCGAACCGCTGGTTTATCATCTGGGGAGAGCCTTTGCGGCAGCCGCCCATGCAGAGGGTATCGGGGAAGTGGTCGTGGGCGCAGATGGCCGTTTATCCGGCCCGCGCCTGAAAGAGGTCTTCGCTGAAGGTCTGCGCGACGGCGGTAGCGATGTAATCGATATCGGCTACGTGCCCACGCCGGTGCTCTATTTTGCCGCTCACCAGCAGGCCCACCAAACCGGCGTGATGATCACCGGTAGCCACAACCCCTCCGACTATAACGGCTTCAAGATGATGCTGGCGGGCCATACGCTCTCCGGCGACGAGATCCAGGCCCTGCGTCAGCGCATCGCAGCCCGCGACTACACCGAAGGCAAGGGCAGCCTGCGTGAACAGGATGTGGCGGAAGCCTACCTGCAACGGATCATCGGCGATGTGCACGTGGGTCGGCCGCTCAAAGTCGTAGTCGACTGCGGCAACGGTATCCCGGGTATTCTGGCACCTGAGCTGATAAAACGGCTGGGCGTGGAAGTCATACCCTTGTTCTGCGAGGTGGATGGCACCTTCCCCAACCACCACCCGGACCCGGGCAAACTGAAAAACCTGCAGGATGTCATCACCAAGGTAGCCGAGACCGGTGCCGATCTGGGCCTCGCGTTTGATGGCGATGGCGACCGTGTCGGCGTAGTCACCGAGAAGGGCAAGGTGGTTTACCCGGACCGGGTGATGATGCTGTTTGCCGAGGATGTGGTTTCACGCAACCCCGGAGCCGAGATCCTGTTTGATGTGAAATGCTCGCGTCTGCTTCCCAAGGTGATCGAACAGGCCGGCGGCAAGCCCACTATGTGGAAAACCGGCCACTCCCTGATCAAGCGCCAGATGAAAGAGTCCGGCGCACTGCTGGCCGGTGAAATGAGCGGTCACATCTTCTTCAAGGAGCGCTGGTACGGCTTTGATGATGGTCTCTACAGTGCCGTACGTCTGCTGGAGATCCTGGCCAAACGCAGCGAGAGCGCCGATGCGATCTTCAACGCCTATCCGGAAGATATGAGTACACCGGAGATCAACATCGAGGTCACCGAAGAGAACAAGTTCCAGATCGTCGAAGCCCTGCAGGAGCTCGACTTCCCCGGTGGCGAAGCCTGCCGCATCGACGGTGTGCGCGTGGACTATCCGGACGGTTGGGGCCTGGTACGTGCCTCCAACACCACACCGGTACTGGTACTGCGCTTTGAGGCGGAAACCGAAGCGGCACTTAACCGAATCCGCGACGAGTTCCAGCAGCGCCTGCACGGCGTCGACCCCGCGCTGAACATCCCCCACGAATAAGCGCACACAGGAATTATCAGAAGAGGAAACGATCATGCCCCTGACACGTAACCAGGCCATATCCACCGCTCAGGTGTTGTCCGAAGCGATGCCCTATATCCAGCGCTTCGTTGGCCAGACGCTGGTGATCAAGTACGGCGGTAACGCCATGACGGACGAGAAACTCAAGGCCAGCTTTGCCCGCGATATCGTCATGATGAAGCTGATCGGCATTAACCCCATCGTCGTTCATGGGGGCGGGCCACAGATCGGTGATCTACTGGAACGGCTCAATATCGAGTCTCACTTTATCAACGGCATGCGTGTCACCGACTCAAAGACCATGGACGTGGTGGAGATGGTTCTGGGCGGCATGGTCAACAAGGAGATCGTGGGCCTGATTAATGCCGCCGGTGGTAAAGCGATCGGCCTCACCGGTAAGGATGGCGAACTGCTGCGCGCCCGAAAACTCAAGGTCAAACATAAGACCCCGGAGATGGAAGCGCCGGAGATCATCGACATCGGCCATGTCGGCGAAGTCGACCGCGTTAATGTCAAAGTGCTGGAGATGCTGGTTAACTCCGACTTCATCCCGGTGATTGCGCCGATCGGTGTCGACGGGAATGGTGACTCCTACAATATCAATGCAGACCTGGTGGCGGGCAAAGTCGCCGAGGTACTGCAGGCGGAAAAGCTGATTCTGCTGACCAATATCGCGGGGCTGATGGATAAGGACGGCAAGGTGCTGACCGGGCTGTCCACCAAGCAGGTCGATGACCTGATCGAGGATGGCACCATTTATGGCGGTATGCTGCCCAAGATAGGTTGTGCCCTGAGCGCCGTGAAAAGCGGCGTCAACAGCGCCCATATCATCGATGGCCGCGTGGAGCACTCCTGCATGCTGGAGATCTTCACCGACGAGGGTGTGGGTACGTTGATCACCAACCGCAGCCTGGGCTAAGGGGCGCGCATGAGTGAAAAACAAAAAGAGCAGAAAATCTCCCGGCGGGAGCAGATTCTTCAAGCCCTGGCGCAGATGCTGGAGGTCAACCCCGGTGCCCGTATAACTACTGCGGCCTTGGCCAAGGAGGTTGGCGTATCGGAAGCGGCTCTGTACCGCCACTTTCCCAGTAAAGCGCGGATGTTCGAGGGGCTGATCGGCTTTATCGAGGAGACGCTGTTCTCCCGGGTCACTCTTATTGTAGGCTCGGATGCCAGCGGCAAACGCCAGTGTGAGCAGATCATCACGCTGCTATTGGCGTTTGTGGAAAAAAATCCGGGCATGGCCCGGATTCTCACCGGCGATGCCCTGTCCGGCGAAACCGAACGTCTGCGCGACCGTGTGCATCAGCTGTTTGAACGGCTGGAAACCCAGCTCAAGCAGATCATGCGGGAAGCCGAGGTGCGTGAAGGACTGCGTACCGAGATACCGGCGGGCTCTGCTGCGAACCTGATACTGGCGACCGCCGAAGGTCGGATACGGCAGTTTGTACGCAGCGAATTTAAACGCCGCCCCACCGAGTTCTGGCCAGAGCAATGGAGCCGGCTGGCTCAGGGCCTATTCCGCCACTGACACTGCGTCGCACGTCCGTTGCAGGGGCTGATTTCGTTGTTTCGTGAAACAGCACTCTGCAACAGACCATCCAGTTCGTACAATGCTCCGTTTCGCTATTCAACCGGAAGAGTTCATGTCTGAACCGATTCGCGGCCCCTTTCATGGCCGTCCCCTGGCTGGCGCCATCGCCATCGCCGCCCTGTTACTGGCCGCCATCAACCTGCGTGGCGGTCTCGTGGTGGTCGGCCCGCTGGTTACCGATATCACCCGCGACCTGGCACTGAGCGCCAGTCAGTTCAGCATGCTGACGACCGTGCCGTTGATCTGCTTTGGGGTGGTCTCCGCCTTTGTCCCGCTACTCACTCGTCGTTTTGGGCCTGCGATGCTGGTGTTGGGTGCTCTGGCACTGATCAGCCTGGGCGCCTGGCTGCGCATCACACCGGAGTTTTTCTGGATCATGAGCGGGACACTGATGCTCGGTTCCGCCATCGCGCTGCTGAATGTACTGATTCCAGGGCTGGTAAAGGGCTACTTCCCCGAGCATCCGGGCGTCATGACCGGCCTTTATTCCGTGACGCTGGCCGGTGGTGCCGCAATGGCTGTTTACATCGCCATTCCGGTACGCGACCTCTACCAGGACTGGCGCGCACCGATGACACTCTGGGCATTGCTGCCATTAGTCTGCACACTGCCCTGGCTCTACCTGTTACGGGTGCATATCCGCACCTATCAACCGCCGCAGACGCCCAAAATAAAGCTCTGGCGCAACCGTCGCGCCTGGGCGATCACCGGCTATATGGGCCTGCAATCCACCTATTTCTACTGCATCGCCACCTGGTTACCCAACCTGCTGATCGATAATGGGATGAATGAAGCGGATGCAGGGTTTACCGCCTCACTGCTCAATATAGTGGGAATCAGCGCAAATCTGCTGGTACCGATGATCGCCACCCGGCTGAAAGATCAGCGCCCGGTGGTTATTTTCGTCGCTGTCGTCAGCATCCTGGGGTTGGGCGGACTGTTGATAACACCGATGACGGCGACCTATTTCTGGGCCGCCATGCTCGGCCTGGGAGCGGGGTCTTCACTGAGCCTTGCGCTCACGTTGTTCGCACTGCGCTCGGACAGTACCACCCAGGCCGTCGCACTATCGGCCATGGCGCAATCGATCGGCTACCTGATCGCGGCGTTGGGTCCCTTGGTCGTCGGTGCGCTGCATGACCTGCGTGGTGGTTGGGAAGAAGCACTGATTCTGCTGCTGATCCTGCAGATCGCGCAGTTTTTCATGGGGCTCAGTGCCGGGCGCGCCGGCACCTTGAGCGATGGCTGAACAGGGCGTTTAGCCCTGTTTTGCCTTGGGTGTTCCTACGATATTCAGGGCCTTGAGCAGATTAAGCGCCTGATAGAGCTGAAAATCACTCTGGGCCAGATCCGCATCTTCTGCCGTTTCAGCGCTTTGAGTACCGTTTTCAAGGTGCCCGGCCAGATCGCGCTCCTTAATCAGATTGTCGTGTTGAACCTCGGTCAGACGCCCCTCTTCGACCAATACATCCGGGTGAATTCCCTGTGCCTGGATAGAGCGGCCACTGGGTGTGTAATAACGGGCGGTGGTCAGCTTCAACGCGCGCTCGCCGGCCAACGGCAGCACGGTCTGTACTGACCCCTTGCCAAAGCTGTCCGTACCCATCAATACCGCCCGACGATGGTCCTGCAGTGCACCCGCGACAATCTCTGACGCCGACGCGGAGCCGCCATTAATCAAGACAACCATCGGCAGATCCGGAGCCTGGGTTTCCCGCCCGGCACTGAAACGCAGTTGTGAGCTGCTCAGCCGGCCTTCGGTATAAACGATGAGGCCATCATCAAGGAAGGTATCCGCCACATCCACCGCTGCCTGCAACACTCCTCCTGGGTTGTTGCGCAGGTCCAATACCAGCCCTTTCAGCGGCTGCGTTTCGCCCAGCTCCGCCAGCGCCTTTCTCAAGTCTTCGGCGGTATTGAGCTGGAACTGGGTAATCCGCAGGTAACCATAGCCCGGCTCAAGTACCCGGCTCTTGGTGCTGACGACCTTGATCGCATCACGTACCAGGGTGACTTCGAAAGGCTTCTCGATACCATCCCGCACGATGGTCAGCCGAATCTCACTGCCGATTTCGCCGCGCATCATATCCACCGCCTCGTTCAGGCCCATACCCTGAACCGGCGTATCATCCAGCTTGATAATCAGATCGCCGGCTTTAATGCCTGCCCGCTTGGCCGGGGTATCGTCAATCGGCGCAATCACCCGAACAAAACCATCTTCCAGGCCCACCTCGATACCCAGCCCTCCGAACTCTCCGCTGGTATGGACCTGCAGGCTTTCGAACGCTTCCGGCTCCAGGTAGGTCGAGTGCGGATCAAGCCCGGCCAGCATGCCTCGCACCGCATCCTGCAGCAGTTTGTCATCCTCTACAGGCTCCACATAGGCATCCTTAATGCGCCCATAGACCTCAGCAAACATTCGCAGCTCATCCAGGGGAAGCGCTTTGGGCTGCGACTGGCTGTCAGCTTCCGCCGCCATCCCCAGGGGAGCCGCCAACAATGTCACTGTGCCGATGGCAAGTGTGGCGCGTTTTATCGAAGCATGGATAGCCATAAAAAGTCCTTGTGCGTTAGAGGCCGGCGAGCCACTGGCCCGGATCGATGGAGCGGCCTCGGTGACGAATCGCAAAATAGAGCCCGGTATCTTCATAACCCCCGCTCTCGCCGGAGGTGGCGACCACTTCACCGGCACGAACCCAGGTTCCGGTGTCCCGAAGCAGACTCTGGTTGTGTCCATAGAGACTCATATAACCGCCCCCATGGTCGATGATCAAGAGCAAACCATAACCGCGCAGCCAGTCCGCGAATACCACACGCCCGGCATGTACCGCCCGAACCTCTTCACCTACAGAGGCCTTGATTAATACGCCCTCGTAAGCCAGATCGTTCACTTTATCGCCGAAACGCCGGCTCAATCGACCTTTTATCGGCCAGGGCAGCTCTCCCTTTAACTGGTCAAAAGCTTGATTAGCCGTGGCCAGGCGAGCCCGCTCGAGTGCCGCTTCGATCTCTTTGAGCAAAGCTTGCAACTGCTTCTGATCGCCCTCGAGCCGGGCAAGACGCTCCCGGTCTGCCTGCTGAGCTGTTTTGAGCTTCTCCAACGCGCTTTCACGTTCCGCACGCGCCGCTTGCAGGGCCGTTTCCTGTTCTGTCAGAGACTGCCGTGTATCCGCCATGTTTTCGACGGTCTGCGCGGCACTGGTGCGCGTCTGATCCAGTGCCATCAATTGCTGGCGGTAGGTATCGATCTGCTCGGCCATCGTGCGGTTCAAGGCATCGAAATACGCCAGCAGCCGCTCGGCACGGGCGGGATCACTCTCGCTGAGCATCAGTTGAAGTCGGGGCTGTCGACCCTGCTGATACTGTGCTCGCAACTGCTCTCGGATGCGCTTTGCGCCACGGGCCAGCGCGGCCTCAAGCTCCGCCTCGTGAGCTTTGAGCTGGCTGAGATCAGTATCCAGTCCCGCCAACTCCTGATTCAGAGTCCGCTGCCGAGCGACCACTTCACTGATCTGCTGCTCACTACGCTTCAGTGCCTGGCGCAGCGCCTGCTGCTTATCCGCCCGCTGCTCCATGCGCGCCTGAAGCTGAGCCATATCAGCCTGCAGTGCCTTGATTCGGGCTTCGGTTTCCTGCTTTTCAGCCTCGGTGGCAGCGGCCACACCCAAGGACATCAACAGCAGGGCCATCGCTAACAGCCCGCGCATCAAAACCGCTCCTCTCAGCGCAATTCAACAAGGCTGTGACCGGTCATCTCCGCCGGCGCATCCACATCCATCAGCTGCAACAGGGTCGGCGCGAGATCGCAAAGGGCTCCGTCACGTAGCTGAATCCGGTCGGCACGGGGGCCCGCATAAATCAGTGCCACCGGCCAGTTCGTATGAGAGGTGTGCGGCTCCCCGCTGTCGGGGTTGACCATCAGCTCCACGTTACCGTGATCGGCTGTGATCAGAGTTTCACCTTCCACCTCGGCCATCGCCTCAAGCACTCGTTTGACGCACTGATCCACTGTTTCAACCGCTTTCACGGCGGCATCGAACTTACCGGTGTGCCCCACCATATCCCCGTTGGCAAAGTTGCAGACAATCAGATCGAACTTACGGCTCCGGATCGCCTCGACCAGCTTGTCAGTTACCTCGGGCGCACTCATCTCGGGCTGGAGATCATAGGTCGCAACCTGCGGGGATGGCACCAGAATTCGCTCTTCGCCGGGGTAAACGGCCTCTTCGCCGCCATTGAAGAAAAAGGTCACATGGGCGTACTTTTCCGTCTCGGCGATTCTGAGCTGAGTCTTACCCAAGCTCGCCAGATACTCACCCAGCCCGTTACTGATCTTTTGCGGCGGATAGGCGCAACTGGCGGGAATATCCGCCGCATACTCGGTCATCATCACATAATCGGCCAGCTCGGGACGCTTGCGGCGCTCAAAGCCCGTAAACTGTTCCTCAACGAAACAACGGGTGATCTCGCGCGCTCGGTCGGGCCGGAAATTGGCGCAGATCACCGCGTCTCCATCCTGAATCAGCCCCTTCGGGTGCCCGGCCATATCGGTAACCACGGTCGCCGTCACGAACTCATCGTTCTCGTCCCGGGCATAGGCTTCGGCCAAGGCCTGCTGCGCGGACTGCGCCCGCTGAGGCGCATCCCCCAGTGTCATCGCATCATAGGCCAGCGAGACCCGCTCCCAGCGGTTATCGCGATCCATGGCGTAGTAACGCCCTACCACGGTGGCGATTGCACCGACACCGAGCTCCCGAAAACATTTTTCGGCAGCGGCAATGGAAGGCTCCGCCGAGCGCGGCGGCATATCACGGCCGTCCAGTATGGCGTGCAGGTAAACGGCTTTGGCACCACGCTGGGCCGCCATCCTGGCCAGCGCAAAAATGTGGTCCTCATGGCTGTGTACGCCACCCGGTGAAAGCAGACCCAGCAGGTGGACCGCTTTTCCCTTGGAAACCGCACTGTCGATCGCCCGTACCAGTGTCGGATTTTCGAAAAAATCCCCATCCTCGATCGCTTTGCTGATGCGCGTGAGGTTCTGATACACCACACGACCCGCGCCAATGTTCATATGGCCCACTTCAGAGTTGCCCATCTGACCGTCCGGCAGACCCACCGCCATACCTGAGGTGTGTATACGGCTATTGGGATGCGTCGCCAGCAAGTTGTCCCACGTCGGGGTACTCGCGGCCTCGATCGCCGAAGATGCGGTGGCTTCGATACCGAAGCCATCCAGTATGATCAGTGCTTTGGGTGCGCGTGTTTCAGTCATCGTCAGCTAATTGTCCGGTTGGTTAATCGCTAGCCTCTTATTTTACTGATTACACCCTGAATTAGCGAACCGCAAAGTCCACAACCTGGGCCCGGAATTAGCCTCAAGCCTTATGCCTCGCTATTGAGCAATGTATACTGTCCGCCCTACTCCAACAGCCCTGTGTACGGATGTTTTATGGATCGTGTAATTGAATTTGCCACTCAACATTATTACCTGGTCGCTGCGTGGGTGCTGACCCTCGCCATGTTGATCTGGAACGAAAGCCGCAAATCGGGCAAGTCGGTCAGCCCGGCTGAAGCCACCCGAATGATCAACAAGGAAGGGGCTGTCGTTCTCGATATTCGTCCCAAGAAAGAGTGGGACACCGGCCATATCACCGGCGCGACGCATATCCCTCTGAATGACCTGGATCGCCGTCTGGCTGAGCTCAAGGGCAAAGAGGATAAGGCGATCATTGTCGTATGCAATATGGGCCAGACTGCTGGTGCTGCGACCAAAAAATTGAAGGCCGCCGGATTCAATAACCCGATCCGCCTGTCAGGCGGAATGAACGAGTGGCGCGGCCAAAACATGCCTGTGGTGAAAGCGTGAAACCCGTAGAGATCTATCTGACGCAATGGTGCCCTTTCTGCACCCGAGCCCGGATGCTTCTGGATCATAAAGGTGTTGCCTATAACGCCATCGATGTGGACGCCGACCCGAGCCTGCGCAAAGTCATGCAGGAGCGGGCTGGTGGCGCCCATACCGTGCCCCAGATTTTTATTGGTGAAGCCCACGTGGGTGGCTGTGACGAGCTGTTCGCGCTGGAACGCCAGGGCCAGTTGGACCCCATGCTGGAAGATTAACGAGCGATCAAGAAAGGAAAATTTCGGATGTCTGAGAACCAGAAACAACCCCAGTTCGCCATGAAGCGTGTCTACATGAAAGACGCCTCACTGGAAACTCCAGCGGCGCCCCAGGTCTTCACCAAGGCTTGGCAGCCCGAGGTCAACCTCGACCTGAACACGCGCAGCACCCCCCTGGATGAAGATCACTTCGAAGTGGTACTGACACTGACCGTTACGGTCAAAAACGACGGTGAAACCGCCTTTTTGGTCGAAGTACAGCAAGCCGGTATCTTCATGCTGTCCGGCCTCGGTGAAGCGGAAACCAAACATACACTGGGTGCTTTCTGCCCGAACATTCTATTCCCCTATGCCCGTGAAGCGATCGACAACCTGGCCAGCAAAGCCAGCTTCCCGGCGCTGATGCTGGCCCCGGTCAACTTCGATGCCCTGTATGCTCAACAGCAACAGCAGGCTCAGCAGAAGGCCGCAGAAGAGAAAGAAACGCACTAAGCGTTTATTCAGCAGGTCGCTCCGGGCCTTATACGTCCCGGAGCGCCTTGTCCCACCGACGGCGCGATTCGATATACTGTTGATTGAAACGGTTGAAATACCCTTCCAGATGATCAGCCGCCTTTTGCTCTCCGAACTGCTCTAACAAAGCGATCGCGACCTCCGCAGTACACAGGTGTTCAGCCACCGTTGATCGACGCAGCTGATAGTTTGATAGACGGTCCGTTTTTGGCTCAATAACCGGCAAAGCCTGAAGATAACGGCTCAGTCGGAACATTCTCCTTGCCTGCCGCCAGGTCCCATCCAGAATGATAAATGCCGGTATGCGGCCATCCGCCGGCAGTGTATCCACCATTCGATCAACGTAGTCATCACTCGCGGGGAACACCAGGCAAGGCGCATAGTCTGGATCGTCAAGCAGTGTTAATAGCTGATCACAGGGTTCGGTACGTGACCATTCAAACACCCGTGTATTCGCAATCACATCGCGAATAAGCTGCCCCGTATTGGTAGGTTTGTAGAATTCGTTGTGGTGCATCAGCAGCCAAAACTCGCAGCTCGGCTTTGAACGTTCTCCACGATGCTCACAAATACAGGCATCCAGCGCTACGCGGCACTGAGGACAACGCTCAATCGATGAGCCTCGCGCGACAAAGGGTTTACGGGGTGGATTTTCGATCTTAGCCATAGTAACTACTGAAAGTGTAAGTGCAGGGCACTATACTGGCTTTTTCAATTTGAACAAGCCGAGTACATAATCTGCTATGGAACGTGATTTCAGCACCCTGATACCGCCCCAACCTGAAATCCTGGTTGAGCTGGCAAAAGAGCTCAAAGCCGAATATCCGGATCAGAAGCGGGTCGCAAAACTCGTTAAAGCAGATGTATCCCTCTACTCGACAGTTCTGAAAGCGGTTAACAGCCCCTACTACGGGCTGGCTGTGACGGTAACATCCGTTGAAAAGGCATTGAGCCTGTTGGGCTTTGAGCGTGTATTCAGCCTCATTCGCCTGACCGTGCTGAGGAATACACTGAAAAAAACCGGGCGTATGGAACGGTTTTGGGACTCAGCTCGGGATGTAGCGGAGCTTTCCATGACGCTCGCAGAGCGTCTCACCAAACTGGACCAGGACGATAGCTACACGCTGGGGATGCTACATGACTGCGGACTTCCACTGATGGTCCAGGCGTTTTCTGAATACCGCGACTTCCTGCGTGACTGCGGCAATATCGAGCCGGCTCTATTAGCAGAGAAGGAGTTCGCGCGCTTTGGTTTCAGCCATTATCAGATAGGCGCACGCATGGCAGAGCGCTGGTTTCTCCCGCAGCATCTGTCCGACGCAATCCGCTTACAACCCTCTACGGAAGCAGTACTCAACGATCAGATCGAGACAGATGAACGTACCCGGCACCTTCTCGCGGTGCTCGTTCTGGCTCAGGACATCAGCTCTGAATACCGTTACTACTGGCGCATAGCCCGCAATGAAGAGCTTTCACGGCTTCAACCTGCCCTGAGTTACCTGTCTATCGTCGATATCGACTATCTGAACATGAAAGAACAGATTCTCGAACAGATGGGGGCTTGAGGGGGAGTTTACCTGAGAAGGCTCGGGATCAGCTGACGGGGCGATGATCTACAATTATCAGACTCGGCGTGTGCTGACGGGACGACCTGTAATGATCAAGCCCGGGTTATACCGACGGGACGATGACCTGCAATAGGTCGCAAGCGCTGCTTGCGATCCTTCGGACGCCTGCGGCGCCTCCCCGCCGTACCTTCGGTACACGCGTGGTCACATGGGCCAGGTAGTGCACAGCAGATCCTCACCACTCCGAACATTAAAAAACCCCGATACCTTGCGGTACCGGGGTTCTT
>NZ_AUAZ01000017.1 GCF_000428985.1 Marinobacterium litorale DSM 23545
AGCGATGTGAAAGGGAGCTTCGAGGCGCTGGATGGCTGGATCCGCCGGCATCTGCGCAAAATCCTCTGGCGTCAATGGAAGCGGCCGTTCACCCGGGTCAAGATGCTGATGCGACTGGGTCTGTCTGAAGACAGGGCTTGGCGCAGTGCGACCAATGGGCGTGGTCCTTGGTGGAACTCATGCGCCTCGCACTTGAATCAGGCATTGCCGAAGAAGGTGTTTGATCGCATCGGACTGGTATCGCTGATGGATCAGTATCATCGGCTTAAATGTGTATCATGAACCGCCGTATGCGGAACCGCACGTACGGTGGTGTGAGAGGACGGAGGTCGCAAGACCTCCTCCTACTCGATTGGAGTCTGTAGCCCGGTAGGAGCTGTAAGGCGGATGCCGGGGCTCTGGTATTTCAGGCCCCTACGATTTCGCGAGAATTTTAGTTCCAAAGTACCATATGGCCAGGGCGTCCCGGCTCCTATGATCAAGGTGTCTTTAACAATAACAACGAGGTATTCGTTATGTGGACTAAACCTGCTTACACAGATCTGCGCATCGGCTTCGAAGTCACCATGTACTTCGCCAACCGCTGATAGCCCGCTCTGAGTGGGGCTGCCGGTTTGGGCCGGCAGCTTCTCTCCAGCCCGGATCGCTATCCCCTCAATCGTCGGTCCCGCCGACATAACTCTGGGCACACAATAACAATGAAAGTTCAGATTCTGGGTTCTGCCGCCGGCGGTGGTTTCCCGCAGTGGAACTGTAACTGCGATAACTGCACAGGCGTCCGAAACGGCACCCTAAACGCCAAGCCCCGCACTCAATCCTCCATCGCCGTATCCAGCAACGGGACGGACTGGGTTCTTTTTAATGCGTCGCCTGATATTCGGGCTCAGCTGGCTGATTTCAGCCCTATGCAGCCAGGCCGCGCCAAGCGTGATACCGGCATCGGCGCCATCGTCCTGATGGATAGCCAGATCGATCACACCACAGGCTTGCTGATGCTGCGTGAAGGCTGTCCGCTGGATGTCTGGTGCACCGATATGGTCTACCAGGACCTCACCACGGGCTTTCCGATCTTCAACATGCTCGAGCACTGGAATGGTGGTTTGAACCGTCACCGCATTCGAGTCGACGAAGCAGTCAATCGCTTCACCATAGAGTGTGCGCCGGGCCTTGAATTTACCGCCGTACCTTTGATCTCCAGCGCGCCGCCTTACTCCCCGCACCGTAACGACCCGCATCCCGGTGACAATATCGGTATGCTGATCCGCGATACCGTCACCGGTAAATCGCTGTTCTATGCGCCGGGTCTTGGCAAAATCGAATCTCACCTGCCACAGATGATGGCTGAAAGTGATTGCCTGCTGGTGGATGGCACACTCTGGCGTGAAGACGAGATGATCCATGCGGGCGTTGGCGACAAGCTCGGTGTCCATATGGGGCATCTGCCGCAATCGGGGGAGAACGGTATGATCGCCTTTCTCGATACCTTAGATAAGCCACGTAAAGTGCTGATTCATATAAATAATACCAATCCGATCCTGATCGAAGACTCTCCCGAGCGTGCCACCCTGGCCGAGCATGGGATCGAAGTCTCTCACGATGGAATGAGCATCGAACTCTAGGAGTCTGTCATGAGTACATTGGAA
Organism: Marinobacterium litorale DSM 23545; assembly: GCF_000428985.1. Lineage (GTDB taxonomy): Bacteria > Pseudomonadota > Gammaproteobacteria > Pseudomonadales > Balneatricaceae > Marinobacterium_D > Marinobacterium_D litorale. Next base: position 1,644 of record NZ_AUAZ01000017.1, read on the forward strand.
CCGATGAGCCGCGAGGCGTTTGAGCAGGCACTGCGTGCCAAGGGCGGGCTGTATCACATCTACCACCCGTTTCATGTCGACATGTACGAGGGCCGCTCCACACCGGAGCAGATCCGGGGCTGGGTGGCCAACCGATTCTATTACCAGATCAACATTCCGCTGAAAGACGCCGCAATCATGGCCAACTGCCCGGATCGCGATGTGCGCCGTCAGTGGGTTCAGCGTGTGCTCGACCATGATGGCTACGACGGTGCCGAAGGCGGCATTGAGGCCTGGTTAAGACTCGGTGAAGCAGTGGGGCTGACCCGTGAAGAGATCCTGTCCCAGGAGCATGTGCTGCCGGGTGTGCGTTTTGCCGTGGACGCCTATGTCAACTTTGCCCGCCGTGCTGGCTGGGAGGAGGCCGCCAGTTCCTCACTGACAGAACTCTTTGCTCCCACCATTCACCAGTCACGGCTGGATACCTGGCCTGCGCACTATCCCTGGATTAAGGAAGAGGGATACCAATACTTCCGTAATCGCCTGACGGAAGCGCGTCGTGACGTGAAGCACGGCCTGACCATTACGCTGGATTTCTACAAGACCCGAGAGCAGCAGGATCGGATGCTGGAAATTCTTCAGTTCAAGCTGGATGTGCTCTGGAGCATGTTGGATGCCATGAGCATGGCGTATGAACTGGAACGTCCGCCGTATCATACGGTGACCAAAGAGAAAGTCTATCACCGGGGGCTGTTCCAATGAATGCGGCGACCAACCAACCGGACATCCTGAAAGCGGTACCGGCACTGGAGCGGATGTTTCGTTTCCAGTGGGAGGAGGCGCAACATGCGTACGTACTGCTGTACCCGGAAGGGATGGTTAAACTGAACGACAGTGCCGGTGAAATTCTCGCCCTGGTCGATGGCACGCGTTCGGTGGCCGAGATCTGTGCGGCGTTGGAGCAGAAGTTTCCCAACGCCGGAGACCTGAGCCGCGATATCCTGGAGTTTATGGAGGTGGCCCATGAGCAGCGTTGGATCCACTACGGCTAGTACGCTGGCGAAAGAGGCAGCCCGTGAGAAAAAGGCGCACGGCCAACCGCTGTGGCTGCTTGCTGAACTGACCTACAAGTGTCCGCTGCAGTGCCCGTACTGCAGCAATCCGCTGGACTTTGCCCAAACCGGTGAGGAGCTGAGCACCGACCAGTGGATCGATGTGTTCCGCCAGGCGCGCAAGATGGGCGCGGCACAGCTCGGGTTCTCCGGCGGGGAACCGTTGGTGCGCCGCGACCTGGAACAACTGATTGCTGAGGCCCGTAATCTGGGTTATTACACTAACCTGATTACCTCAGGCATCGGCTTGAATGCGCAGCGTATTGCCGCATTTCGTGAAGCGGGGCTAGACCACATCCAGGTCAGCTTCCAGGCCGCCGATGAGGAGGTCAACAATATGTTGGCCGGCTCAAAAAAGGCGTTTGCGCAGAAACTGGCCATGGCCCGTGAGGTAAAAGCCCAAGGCTATCCCATGGTGCTTAACTTCGTGACCCATAAGCACAATATCGATCGGATCGACCGCATTATCGAGCTATGTGTGGAGCTGGAAGCCGATTATGTGGAGCTCGCGACCTGCCAGTACTACGGTTGGGCATACGAAAACCGTGAGCAACTGCTGCCGACACAGGCACAGCTTGAGCGGGCGGAGCGGATCACCAATGAATACCGCGCCAAACTGGCCGAGCAGGGCAACCCGATCAAACTGATCTTCGTAACGCCGGACTACTACGAAGAACGTCCCAAAAAGTGCATGAATGGTTGGGGAGAGATTTTCCTGACGGTTACACCCGACGGTACCGCTTTGCCGTGTCACAGCGCGCGTATGCTGCCGATCGAGTTTCCCAACGTGAAAGAGCAGACTCTCGAACAGATTTGGAATGAGTCCAATGGCTTCAACCACTTTCGCGGCGACGAGTGGATGAAGGAGCCTTGCCGCTCTTGCGATGAGAAAGAAAACGACCACGGTGGCTGTCGCTGCCAGGCGTACTTGATGACCGGCGATATGAACGCCGCAGATCCTGTCTGTGCCAAATCACCGGATCATCAAAAGATACTGGACGCCCGTGCCAGTTCAGAGCTGGATCATAATGAGGAACAGATCCTGTTTCGCAATGAGCGTAACTCTCGACTCAACACGCGATTCAATACGCGCGAGCATGACGATGAACGGGTCTTCGCCCGCTCTAGCTGACCGCTTTTGCGCATTGCAAGAGCCAATCAGCGCTGCCAATGCCGTCGCCGCCGTCCACGACTACGCGATGCTGCGCTGGCACCGGGGTGAGGTGATTGGTGTCCGTTTTGACCCGGTGAGCGGCCGGAACCGGCTGTGCCGGTTTGACTACGGGCAGGCGATCTCGCTGTTGCCGGAAGGGTTCAGCGTTCGCAGCCGGGTCCATGAATACGGAGGTGGCGCTTGGTGTCCAGGAGCTAATGGGCAACTTTTCTTCGTAAACGATGTTGACCAGCAGATTTGGCGAGTCGATGGTAACGGCGGGCAGCCCATCCAGCATACGGATCTGCCCAATACCCGATTTGCCGATCTGCTGTTTGATGAGGGCCGCAACCGTTTAATTGCCATTAGCGAAACCCATTATGCCCCTGGGTTAAAGCAGGAGCCCGCCAACCGGCTGGTCACCGTCGATCAGCGAGGGCGAGTGGCGGTGCTGGCGAAGGGCGCTGATTTCTACTCATCACCCACTTTGAGCCCGGACGGGCATCAGCTGGCCTGGATCGAATGGAATCACCCGAGTCAGCCCTGGCTTTCGACACGCCTGTGTCTGGTCAATCTGGATACCGGCGGTATGCCCGGGCACGTGCAGGAGCTGTCTGATATCAAGGCGGCGTGGGCGCAGCCACGGTTTTCGCCCGATGGCCTCCTGCATGTGGTGGTAGACCGGGATAGCTGGTGGCGGATAGAGCGCTTTGATGGCGAGCGTTTTGAATCGCTGGATGGGCCGGAGTGCACCGAGTTTACAACGGCGCCCTGGCAGTTTGGTTTGAGTACCTATGGTTGGACGTCTGCGGGTCAGCTCTATGCCCTGGGCCAGGTTAACGGCAATTCGCAGCTACTGACCCTCGATGATCAGGGCTGGCGCAACGTCGAATTAGGAACGCCCGTGAGTCGGCTACACGCTCTCAGTCTTCAAGATGAGCAACTGGCCTGCGTGGTCGAGTTCGATAATCGCTTGCCAGCTGTTATGACGGTCGATATAGCAGCACCCACTGCAGAAACCGCTTGCTGCACACTTCTGACCGGTGGTGAGCAGCCGGCCTATCCGGTCAGCGTCCCACAGCGTGGTTACGTGGCGGTAAGATCAGAGGCAAATGGGGAAAGCACCGAAGTGCCTTACTTTCTCTATCGCCCGACCCATATCGATGGACACACGCCATTACCGTTGGTGATCTACACCCACGGCGGCCCCACTGCAGCGACGGCTCCCACATTCAAGCCGGCGATCCAATACTGGACTCAGCGCGGCTTTATGATTGCGGATGTGAACTACCGGGGCAGCACAGGCTTTGGTCGCGACTATCGCACGATGCTGGCGGGGCAGTGGGGTGTCACCGATGTTCAGGATGTGGAGGCGGTGGCAAACCAGCTGATTGAACAGGGGTTGGCTGACCCTCGCGCCGTGTTTATCCGTGGTAATAGCGCAGGTGGTTACACCACGCTATCGGCACTGGCGCGTTCTAACCTGTTCACCGCAGGTGCCAGCCTCTATGGCGTGTCGGACCCGGCCCGCCTGAATGAGCTGACCCACAAGTTCGAGTCTCGCTATCTCTCCTGGCTGATTGGTGATCCTGCAACAGAGGCGGATCGATACCGGGACCGCTCACCTCTGTTCAATGCCCACCGGATAACCGCCCCCGTGATCTTCTTTCAGGGTGAGCAGGACAAGGTCGTCCTTCCTGAACAGACCCGGAAGATGGCCGAAACCCTTGCGAATAACGGTGTACCGGTGGAATCCCACTATTTTGAGGACGAAGCGCACGGCTTTCGGAAGGCCGAGAACCAGGCGTCTGTCCTTGAACTGGAACATGCTTTCTATTGCCGGGAAATCGATAACCCGGCTTAGGCGTTCACACCAAACCCGTTTGCACGGGCTAACCACTTTTCCCGCGTTTCAGACTTAGCGCTTTGCACCGGCCCAAATGAGGTGATCTTCACCGGCTTGATGCCACAGAATTCGAGGATGGTGCGTTTCATCTGGTTATGCCCCGGCATTCTGTAGACCCAGCGGTAAAACCAGGGTGGGGTGTCCATGGTGACCAATAGGTGGGCGCTTCGGCCCTTGAGCAAGGCATCGGGCATCAGAGCCCCTTTCTGATATTTGAAGGCGAATCCCGGCAGGAATACCCGGTCGATGAAGCCTTTGAGCAGGGCAGGCATTGCGCCCCACCAGTTGGGGTATACGATCACAATATGTTGTGCCCACAGGATCGCCTCCTGCGATTCGACAAGGTCGGGTTCCAGAGATTGAATCTCTTTGTAGCCGTTATGGAGGATTGGGTCGAAGTCGAGCTCGCCCAAGTGTAATGTCCGCACTTCATGACCCGCTGATGAGGCGCCCTCGACATAGGCTTGCGCCAATGCGGCGCAAAGGCTTTGCGATGATGAATGGCCAAGAATAACCAGAATACGTTTGCTCATAGTGACTCCGTTCTTTGTGAGCAATCAGGTTAACCCTTTCCCTTAGGGGCAGGGTCAACACTTATCGGTTACAGGTCCATATATCCGGCGACTGCGCCAGGTCCTGCTTTAGCTGTTCAATTGCAACCAGTTGATGTTGAGTGATTTCTAGCTGATGGCGAAGGTCTTTTTGCTTGCGTTCGATCAAAGTGATCAGCGCTTCGGGGTTAGCTCTGTTACCGGTTTCATTGAGAAGGTGCGCTGTCAGCTCCTTGAGCTTAAAGCCCAGTGACTGAGCACATCTTATCGTCTTAACGAGCTCCACCATATCGGTGGAGTACACGCGGTAGCTACCCTGACGTGGAGGCGTTGGAATAAGTCCCAGTTGCTCGTAAAGATAAATCGCCTTGCGAGAGGCGCCTGTTCGTTTGCATAGCTCCCCGATATACATATGAGAGAGTTCCTCCTTCAGTACTGCCACTGGCCCTGCTCGCTAACCAGTGTTTCCGATCTATTACGGATCACTTCCAGATAACCGGTTTCGTGTACGTAGTAGATCACGTTGCCGTTACGAAATTGGTAACCAAGGAAACGACAGGGGCTTACGCCATCGGCGCAGGTGGTGTGCCAGGTTTCGCCGGTCAGCTCGATACTGTTGCCGCTTACTTTGCTCTTACCCCGGTAGATGACCTGATCACAGGTCACATTACCCTCTGCACAGAGGGTTTCGATCTGAACCTGATAGTGGGGCGTTTCCAGGTCGCTGGCATTTACCGAAATCGCGAAGGGAAGCAGGGCAAGAATCAACAGAGGTGGCGCGGGCATGTCCGAGTTTCCTCGCTGGGTTTGAATAGGTAACTGTACAACAGATGCAATAAGAGAGTGCCGCAAGCTGCCAGAGTGGGCAACGTCTAGTTCAACCAGCTACGCTTTTTACCAGATCGAATGCTAGGAGGTGTGCGATGGCTGAAGTAGAGATCAGCGACGTCAGGGTTGAGTGCGTTCAGGGCGATATTACCGAGCAGCCGGATATGGATGCCATTGTGAATGCCGCTAACGCTGAGCTGGCACCCGGCGGCGGGGTAGCCGGGGCAATTCACCGGGCTGCCGGTTCAGGGCTGGCGAAGGAGTGTCAGGCGTATGCGCCGATCTCGCCGGGGCAGGCGGTTATCAGTGGCGGGTATAAATTGCCAAACAAGTATGTCATCCATTGCCTGGGCCCGGTATATGGCCGTGATGAGCCTTCCGATGAACTGCTAGCATCCTGTTATCGCAAGGCGCTCGAGCTGGCTGAGAAAAACGGGGTCGAGTCTCTGGCCTTTCCGGCCATCTCCACCGGCGTGTTCCAGTTCCCGTTTGAGGCGGCGACCGAGATCGCAGTCAATGAGGTGAAAGCGCAGGCACCTTCGTTGAAATCGGTGAAGCGTATTCGTTTTGTGCTGTTCAGCCAGTCGGATCTTGAGGGCTACGAACGTGCATTGGCCGCGCTCAATTAAAAATGCGGTGTAGATCGGTTAAAAGACATATGATTGTCCCATTGGATTGCTACAGTGATTGGGCGTGAGCAGCGCTCATACGCTCCCTAAAGAAAGGCCTGAATAGAAAGGACTAAAGCATGGCTAATGTGCATTTTATCGGTGGTGAAAAAGGCGGTGTCGGCAAGTCAATGACGTCGCGTCTGCTGGCCCAGTATTACATTGATACTAACCGTCCGTTTATGGGCTTCGACTCCGACGCCTCGCACAGCACATTCTCGCGTTTTTATGGTGATTTCGCTTCCCCGGTGATGGTAGGAGACGACGAAAGCCTTGATAGCATCCTTGAAACCTGTGAAACCCAGCCTGATCAGGACCTGGTGATCGATCTGGCCGCTCAGACCTCAACCCGGCTGGGTGAATGGATTGAAGAAACTGACGTATTCGGACTGCTTGAGGAGCTTGGGCATCAGGTCTACCTCTGGCACGTGATGGATGATGGTAAGGACTCGGTCGATCTGCTGGAGGGGGCGCTGGCGCGCTATCCGGCACCGTCTCTTAAGTGGGTTGTCGTGGAGAATCATGGCCGGGGCGGTGACTTCAGCCAGTTTGAGGCGTCCGATGCCTACAAAGCGGCGATCGAGCGCGGGGCTTCCGTATTCAAACTGGGCAAACTCCACCCCAAACTCACCCATAAAGCGGATTTCGCCAACGCCAGCTTCTGGGCGGCGGCAAACAACCGCGACCTGATGAATATCGCGGAGCGTCAACGGATGAAAGTGTGGTTGCGTAACAACTATACTCAGCTGGACAAGCTGCTACCGCAGGTTTCAGCAACAGAAGAATAAACCGTTTGTTTTGCGTTCCGGCCAGCCCGGTTCGGCTTTTACTCATCGGGCTTGCCGGGATTCCCGTCAACAACAGTAACGACGGGCACCGTTAAAAGGGGGCGACAAAAATGCAAGGCAGCTGTTTATGCGGCGCGGTCAGATACGAAATTGACAGCATCGACAAGCCGATTGGTCACTGCCACTGCAGGACCTGTCAAAAAGCCCATGCCGCCGCGTTTGCGACCACCGCAGGCGTGATGCGTGATCATTTTCGCTGGGTCAGTGGAGATGATGTCCGCACAGCCTTTGAGTCATCGCCGGGTAAGCAGCGCCACTTCTGTTCCAAGTGTGGCTCACACCTGGTGGCTGAACGGGAAGGCCAACCTCATGTGATTGTGCGTGTTGCAACCCTTGATGAGGACCCGGGTAGCCGGCCCGCTCAGCATATCTGGACGTCTGAGGACAGGGAATGGCTTCAGTACGATCATTTACCCGCTTACGAAGGCTGGCCACCGGGGCGGTAGCAATTGCTACAGCGTCGGTGCGATGGGTTGCCGTGCGGGTGATACCCTGGGTTTATTCCAGCCACTGTGTATTTACGCTTTGATTTATGTGTTGAAATAACTAATTCTAAAGGGGTTCTGTCGGGACCTGGGAACGTTTTTGCAAGACAGGGAGCAGTACCAAAGAGGCAGGGATATTACGACCAAATTACCGCATACTCGCTCCCCGGTTGAATGATAAAAATAAAAAGCGGTGCCAGAGTCACTCATTGGGTGAGGTTCAGCGCCGTTGAGAGGCGAAAACAGCATGTCCCAGGAAATTTCCAGTCTGAGAAAATTTGTTGCGCCGGAGATAATCTTTGGCAGCGGCGCGCGCAAAATGGTAGCGAACTACGCCAAAACTTTCGGCGCGCATAAGGTGTTGTTGGTCTCTGATCCTGGCGTCGTGAACGCGGGGTGGGTTATCGAGATCGAGCAGCTGCTGCTGGAGCAGGGTCTCGGTTGTGTGCGTTTTACCGATGTGTCGCCTAATCCGCGCAGTGAAGAGGTGATGCGAGGCGCTGAAATCTATCGCGAGCAGGGGTGTGATGTGATCGTCGCTGTGGGTGGCGGCAGCCCCATGGATTGCGCTAAGGGTATCGGCATTGTCAGCGCACATGGTGAGCAGATTCGCAGTTTCGAAGGGATCGATCAGATCAATAATCCGATTCCGCCGCTGGTGTTTATTCCGACCACGGCCGGTACCTCTGCCGATGTTTCCCAGTTTGCCATCATTTCCGACCAGCAGGACCGGGTAAAGTTTTCTATCGTCAGTAAATCCGTGGTGCCGGATGTATCACTGATCGATCCGGATACCACCAGTACCATGTCGCCGTTTTTAACCGCGTGCACGGGTATCGATGCACTGGTGCATGCCATTGAAGCGTTCGTTTCCACCGGCAGTGGTGCACTGACAGATATGCATGCGTTGGATGCAATACGCTTGATTAACAACCACTTGGCGTTACTTGTTGAACAACCGGATGATAGCTATCTGCGCGAGCAGATCATGCTCGGGTCAATGAAGGCCGGGCTGGCATTCTCCAATGCCATTCTGGGGGCCGTGCATGCAATGTCGCACAGTCTGGGCGGCTATCTCGATCTGCCCCACGGGCTGTGTAACGCGGTATTGGTAGAGCACGTGATCGATTACAACTATCGTTCCGCCGAGGACCGGTTCGCGGTTATCGCGCAAACCATGGGTATTGAGACCAAGGGCTTAACCAGTAACCAGATTCGCAAGCGCCTGCGCAACCATGTGGCCGCGCTCAAGCGAGATGTGGGGTTGGGCAGTTCGCTCGGTAAATATGGTGTTCGGGTGGCGGACATTCCCTACTTGAGCGCCAACGCCATCAAAGATCCCTGTATTTTGACCAATCCACGCCGCTCAAACCTGCGCGATGTGGAGCTTGTTTACGAGGAAGCCCTCTGATCCATGAAGAAACCCTCGGAACCGGCTGTATCGATTGACGACCTGATAGGTCTGGGTGGTCAGTCAGCTCGAAAAAGCTATTACCCGGCCCTGCAGCGGAAGATCGAAGAGCTCGAGGCCGAGCGCAACCGCTATAAGTGGCTTTTCGAAAATGCTTTTCACGGCATTTTTCAGGCCAGTGTCGAGGGTGTGATCGAGCGGGCCAACCCTGCCCTTGCGCGACTGTGTGGGTTTAGTGATCAGGAGGTTCTGGAGCAGGGTGAACGCCTGGCCACCTTTCTTGAGGGCGGTAAGGCGGAGTTTGAACTGATCCGCGACCGCTTGCTGGAAGAGGGGCAGCAATTCCTCTATGAGACCCGCATTCGCCAGGCGCAGGGGGCGTTAGTTGATGTCTCAATGAACCTGCTGCTAAGGCCGGACCCGGATCAGCCTATCATCGAAGGCTTTATTGCTGACATTACCCGCCGTATGCAGATGCAGAACCAGGTGCTGGCTGTGAATGAAGCGCTGGAACGTGCCGTGAGCGAACGCACGGCCGAGCTGACTCAGCTTAATTGGCGACTGCGTGAAGAGGCGGCAGAGCGTAAGTTGGCCGAGCGGGAGATGGCCCGGGCCAAGGAAGTGGCGGAACAGGCCAATAGAAGCAAAGACAAATACCTGGCAGCAGCGAGCCACGACCTGTTACAGCCGTTAAATGCGGCACGTCTGCTGGTCTCTGCACTCAGAGAGCGGGATATGCCGGTGTATGAAGGAGATCTGGTCGAGCGCGTGCATCTGGCGCTCTCCGGCGCGGAGCATCTGCTGTCGGATCTACTGGACATATCCAAGCTGGACCAGAACGCGGTGCAACCCGACCTGCAGACCTTTCCGGTCAGCCAGTTACTGCGCTCGCTTGAGGCGGAGTTTCAATCGTTGGCGGCGGAGGCGGGGTTAGAGTTCAGAATTCGTGCTCAGAACCTGTACCTGCGCTCCGATCTGCGTCTTCTGTCCCGTGTATTGCGTAATCTTATAGCCAATGCAATTCGCTACACCGAGGAGGGCACCGTCTTGGTGGCGCTGCGTCGTCGGGGTGATCGCGTCGCTCTGGAGGTCTGGGATACGGGCCCAGGCATTCCCGAAAGTAAGCGAGAAGAGATCTTTCAGGAGTTTAAACAGCTGGGTAAAACACCGGGTAAGCGCGGAGGCGTGGGGTTAGGCCTGGCTATCGTTGAAAGAATCGCCCGAGTGCTCGGATTTGAAGTTGAACTGGAATCCAGGGAAGGTGTTGGCTCGCGGTTTAGAGTGCATGTTCCGCTGGCCGGGGAGCCCAACGAGGTGGAGCGCTTCGAGTCCTCTTCACCGGCGCAGGCGGAGTTTGACCGGGCATCGGTGCTCGTTATCGACAACGAGCCTGAGATTCTGGTCAGTATGCGAGCTTTGCTGGAGGGCTGGGGCTGTGACGTGGAAACCCTGACCGGGTATGACGCGCAGGCTCTCGAAACGATGCCGGTGCCGGAATTGATACTGGCGGATTACCATCTGGATGACGGAGATACCGGGATCGACTGCATCGCGCGCCTGCGTGACCATTTTGCTCAGCGTATTCCTGCGGCCATACTGACCGCAGACCGGAGCGGTGAGACTCGCCGGTTGTTTCGTGATCAGGGGCTTGCCGTACTGAATAAGCCAGTGAAGCCCGGTAAACTACGTGCGTTGATCAGTCACCTGCTGGAGCCGGTTACACCGCCGCAGGGGACGTAAGTTATAGGGCCGAAATTCAGATCGGCTTTCGGGAGGTAGTAAATGGCAAACGCGGAGCGCCTTTATCAGCATGTGGTGATTGTCGGCGGAGGTGCCGGGGGGCTGGAATTGGCAACCCGCCTGGGTCGGCGCTACGGCAAAAAGGGGTTGAAGGTCACGCTGGTTGACCGGGAGACGACCCACGTCTGGAAGCCGCTGCTGCATGAGGTCGCTACCGGGAGTCTTGATCCCAGTATTGATGAAGTCAGCTATCGCTCCCAGGCGCGTCAGGCGGGGTTCAGCTTTCAGATCGGCCAGCTGGAAGCGGTGGATCGCCCCCAGCGCTGCGTGCGCCTCGCGCCGGTGTTCAATGCTGAAGGCGAACGCCTGCTACCCGAACGCACGCTCTACTATGACTACCTGGTTATAGCTGTCGGCAGTCAGACCAATGATTTTGGCGTACCTGGTGTGAAGGAGCATTGTTGCTTTCTGGATAGCCGTGAGCAGGCGGATAATTTCCATCACCGTCTGCTTGATACCTGCCTTAAACTCAGCGGACAGCGCGCTCAGGGCGAACGGTTCCTACGCGTGGCGATCGTGGGGGCCGGGGCGACGGGGGTCGAGCTGTCGGCGGAATTATATAACGCAGCACAGGAATTGATGTCCTACGGCCTGTCCAAGGTTGATCCGCGCAATATGAAAGTGACGCTGATCGAGGCAGGTCCTCAGATATTGGGTGCGCTGCCCCCCCGTATTGCCAACGCCGCCAAAGTAGAGTTGCGTAAGCTCGGTGTTGATGTGCGCGAGAATACCCAGGTGGTTGAGGCGCGTGATGGTGCTCTGATTACCGGCAATGGCGAAGAGATTCAGGCGCATCTGATTGTCTGGGCCGCGGGTGTAAAAGCGCCTGAGCTTTTGAAAAAACTGGATGGACTGGAAACCAATAACCGTAATCAACTGGTCGTGGGTCCGGATCTGCGGACATCCCGGGACGAGCGGATATTCGCTTTGGGGGACTGCGCAGCCTGCGAACGCCGGGATGGGGAGGGTGGGCTTGTGCCACCTCGCGCCCAGGCTGCTCATCAGATGGCCAGTCATCTTTATCGCCATTTTGGTCAGATCCTCAAGGGCGAGGATATCCCCGGTTATGAGTACAAAGATTACGGCTCTCTGGTATCGCTGAGTAAATATTCCACCGTGGGGAACCTGATGGGGAACTTGACCAAAGGTAGCGTGATGGTTGAGGGTCATCTGGCGCGGCTTGTCTATGTATCACTCTATCGTATGCATCAGGTTGCCCTGTTTGGGTATATCAAGACTGCTCTGGTGGCCTTGGTGGCTCGAATCAACCGTGTAATCCGTCCCCGACTCAAGCTTCACTGACACGCCCGACCCGTCGTGGTTCACTTCTTGCAGCTGGTCTGTTGCAGGTGTGCCTGAGCTGGTCGGGGCTGTTGTTTCCTCCTTTCCCCTTGCAGTAACGATCAGCTCCGGCAAACCCCGCGTCTGCCGGGCTGCGGCCCGTTTCGAATGTAGCTTAGCTGACAGGACGGGTATGGATAACATCGCCTTGCTGGATGGTAAACAGCGTTACTTTTCCGACAATTTAACCGACGAACTGGGGCTGGTTCTTTATCAGGCGTCTGCCAAAACCGATCCTCTTGAAAAAGAAAAGCTGCTTAAGCAGGCGCTGGAGCGCTGGCCCGAAGCGCTTGATACCTATATCGCGCTCTACAAACTCTACTTCCGTACCGCCCGCTATCGAGAGGCGGAGCAGCAGGTGTGGCGAACGCTGAATGAAGCCTCGCGGCAGGGCGGGTTTACCCGTAACTACCGTTTACTCACCAATGACAGCGCCCCCTGGCTGGAAGATCAGAGCGTGGCACGTCTTTACCTGTTCAGCCTCAAGGCGCTGGGCGTCATCCGCCTGCGTCGTGGTCGGGTGGTTCTGGCGCATCGAGTACTCAGCAAACTGTTGGAACTGGATCCTACCGATGAGATCGGCGGCAGTAATTTTCTTGGCATCGCCCAGCGTTTCCTCGATGAGGACGGTGGCGATGTGGTTGTAGAAGGAGCAGAGGTATGAAACCGGAGCTGGACTGGTCGACTTACGAAAACGCGGGGCTGGGTGACGCCTACGCCGATATTCCCAAAACCGGCGGTGATTATGCCAAGGCGGTGGCGGTTTGTATCAACAGCATGGTGTGTCTGCGACCCATCGATCGTGGGGTGATGTGCCCCAGTTTCCGTATTCATAATGATGTGGCCTATTCGCCCGGGGGGCGTAGTCGGCTGATCAAGAAGCTTCTCAATGGTGAGATCGGCCTGGATGAAAAGCAGACTCTGGATCAGGCGATGGATTGCTGTGTCGCCTGTAAAGGCTGTAAACGTGAATGTGACACTAACCTGGATATCGCGACCATTCGAACCGAATATCTGGCCCAGCGTGTGAATGCGGAGGGGCCCAGCCTGCGGCAAAAGCTGTTTGCAGAGCTGCCCAACATGCTGCGTCACCCTCGCTTGACCAAGCTCTCTATCGCGGTTGTTAATCACTCACCCTGGTTGGTGAAGCGTTTGGGGTTAAACCCGGAGCATCCAATTCCAAGGCCTTTGCCGGCGCCCCAGCTGACACCGGCTGTCGCAAAAGCGGGAGCCACGGAAGTTCTCCTGTGGGTGGACAGCTTCAGTCGCCATTATGCGCCGGACAGTGCCGAGGCGGCCCTGCGTGTACTGGAGGCGGCCGGATTCTCGGTTAAGTTGCTGGAGCGGGAGTTCTGTGGTGGCCGCAGCGCATACTCTCAGGGGATGATCGACAAGGCGCGGGCGCAAGCGGCTGAACTGGTGGAAGCGCTCAAACCTCACCTGGATGCGGGGCGACCGGTTATCGGGCTCGAACCGTCAACCTTGCTGATGCTGCGCGACGAATTTCAGACACTGGGGCTGGGCGAACTGGCTGAACAGCTGGGCAAGAGCGCGCTGCTGTTTGAGGAGTTCCTGGCTCGAGAGATTGCGGCGGGGCGTCTCGAGCTCCCTTTAAAAGCCATTGCCAATACGCGGCCGGTATTGGTGCATGGTCATTGCCACCAAAAAGCGGTGGGAGCGATGAAGTCAGTCCGTAAAGTCCTTAAACTTATACCGGAGCTGGAGTTCGACTTTATTGAAGCCTCCTGCTGCGGCGGTGCTGGCAGTTTTGCCTTTGAGGCGGAAAACGCCGAGGATTCCCGCGCCATGGCCGAGCTGGCGCTAATGCCGGCACTCGCCGAAAACCCGGATGCCGAGTTGGTGGCAAACGGTTTCTCCTGCCGTGAGCAGGTGGCACGTTTAGGTGGTCCCGACAGCGTGCATCTGGCGGAACTGTTGGCCCGCCATCTGGCAGTTTAATCTCGGCCTCCACTGGCGGACTCTGCGTCGTCATCATCTCTCATGTAGAATGGTGTTTTTTCGCAACGATCCGCCAAGGAGTCCCGCGTGTACAAAATGCTGATCTTCGATTGGGACGGCACTGTCATTGATTCCCAGGCGCGTATTATCGCCAGCATGCAGGCGGCAGCCGATGAGCTGGGGCACGATCCCCTGTGTCCGGAGGCGGTCCGCAACATCATCGGGCTCGGTCTGCCTGAAGCGATACGCGCACTTATCCCTGAAATTTGCCCGGACGGGACCGAGCGGATGCGTGAACGCTATGCGCATCACTTTCTGGTTCAGAATAAAACGCCGACCGAGCTTTACCCCGGCGTACGCCAGACCCTGGTCAACCTGCGTGAAAAAGGCTTTCGCCTTGCGGTCGCAACCGGTAAAAGTCGTCGAGGCCTGGATCGAGTACTGGAGCAGACCCAGTTGGGTGAGCTGTTCGAGATTACTCGTTGTGCCGATGAAACCTGCTCCAAGCCGGACCCGCGCATGCTGGCGGAGATTCTGGCCGAAACCGGGCTGACTGCGTCCGATGCGGTGATGATTGGTGATACCGAGTACGATCTGGAGATGAGCCAGCGTATTCGTATGGATGGAGTGGCTGTCAGCTATGGCGCGCATCAGCTGGAACGCCTGCGTCGTTTCAAACCGGTAACGGAGATTCACCATTTTCCGGAACTGGAGCTGTGGCTCGACAGTCTCAAGGACGAATCTGAAGTGAGGACATTAGCGTGAGCAATAACCCCTGGGGCGAAGACGAACAGAACTCTAACCCACCTCAAAGCGACGAAACTCAGGCAAGTCCAGCGCAAACACGGGATGCGAAAAAGCGTAGCACTAAAGAGTGGCGACTGATCGAAAAGATGGTCAGTAGCCTTCATGTGGAGCACCGGCGCACCCGCCGCTGGGGGATTTTTTTTAAGGGACTGACATTTATCTACCTGTTCGCCCTGCTGGGTAGCTTTTGGTATATCCAGGAACCGGAACTTCAGTCCGAGTCATCCCGAACCCATGTGGCAGTCGTCAGGGTCGAAGGGCCCATCGCCGATGGTGAAAAAGCCGGCGCTGACTCGGTGATCTGGTCGCTGCGCAAGGCGTTCGAGAACCCGCACAGCCTCGCTGTTATTCTGCGCATCAACAGCCCAGGGGGCAGCCCGGTACAGTCCGGTTACGTCTACGACGAAATCAACCGTTTATCCGAGAAGTATCCCCAGAAAAAAGTCTATGCGGTTATCACCGATATCGGTGCATCGGGCGCCTACTATATGGCGGCCGCAGCGGATGAGATCTACGCGGATAAAGCCAGTCTTGTGGGATCGATCGGTGTGGTCTCCGCCGGGTTTGGTTTTGTCGATCTGATCGAAAAGCTGGGCGTGGAGCGGCGTATGCTGACGGCCGGCGAACACAAGGGTTTGATGGACCCGTTCCAGCCGCTGGAGAGCAACGAACGTGAATTCTGGCAGCAGGTGCTCGACACCACCCATCAGCAGTTTATCGATCAGGTGAAAGCGGGGCGTGGTGACCGGCTGAAAAATGATGAGCGTTTGTTTACGGGCCTGGTCTGGACCGGCGAGCAGGCCGTGGAGCTGGGTTTGGTGGACGCGCTGGGTAGCACCAGCTACGTGGCCCGCGAGGTCATTGGTGTCGAAACCCTGGTGGACTACAGCGCCAAGGATAGCCCGTTCGAACAGTTAATTGATCGTCTGGGGGTCAGCATGGCCAGCCACCTGGCGAGCCTGGTTGGCGTGGGTCAGCCGCTGCAGCTACATTGACGTCAAACCATGCTACTACCGGATGTTCAGTCCGGTAGTAGCACATCCAGCCCGGCTTTTTCCAGCATGGCGATCAGCCGGATCAAAGGCAGGCCGATCAGCGTGTTGGGGTCATCGCCCTCCAGCTTTTCAAACAGTGCGATACCCAGACCCTCCGATTTGAAACTCCCCGCGCAGTTGAGTGGTTGCTCTCTTTGAATATAGGCACGGATCTGCTTATCCGAGAGTGTCCGGAAATGGACGTCGAAGGGAACAACGTCCAACTGGTAGCTGTTGTCTGCACTGTTATAGAGACAGAGTCCGGTACTGAAGCGAACCTGTCGCCCCGATGCGGCTCGAAGTTGTTCGATGGCACGTGGCTCTGTGTGGGGTTTGCCGAGGACTGTTCCGTCGATGCAGGCCACCTGGTCGGATCCGATTACCAGCGCGTTGGGGTGGTTGCCGGCAACCGTTCGCGCTTTTTCCAGAGCGAGGCGGGCGACCAGCTGTTCGGCACTCTCATCAGCATGCTGCGACTCGTCGATATCCGGGGATTCGCTTAAGAAGGTAAGACCGAGCTTTTCCAGCAGAGCGCGCCGAAACGGGGAGCTGGAGGCGAGAATCAGGGCCGGTTGCATCAAAAAACTCCTGCTTGCGGGGGTGGTTGAATGGCCGCGCCCATGATAGCGCGATTTTTATTAAGCTTCCCTTTGACAGCTCGGGGGTTCGCGCCTAGAATTGCGCGCTTATGTCGTACGGTCCTTTACCGAAAAAAGTTGACCCGCGCAAACTGGCGGATCGAGAAGCAGAAATTACGGGGATTGCAGAGGTATCCGCAATGCCGCGTCTGTGCTCGCTCCTTGTCGACAGTCATGGAGAGATCCATGTGTCTTTGAAGTTTGCGGTGGATGAGCAGCGTTTAAGAGTCGTGACTGGCTCGGCACATGGCAGTGTTATGCAAACCTGCCAGCGTTGTCTGGAACCGGTCGCGGTGGATGTTGAGGCCAAGGTCAATCTGGCAATGGTGCTTAACGAAGAACAGGCTAAAAATCTGCCCCGGTATTACGATCCGCTGATCGTCGAGGCTGAAGATGTCGAGCTGCTGTCTTTGATCGAGGATGAACTGATATTGAGCCTTCCGTTGGTGGCGTATCACGAAGACTGCTCAATTCAGACCTCATTCGGAGATGCTGATGAGGCGGCCCGGACGCAGGAAAACAAACCCAACCCATTCAGTGTATTGGCCGAGCTGAAAGGCAAGACCGATAAGAGTTGATTTAGGAGCTACACACCATGGCAGTACAGCAGAACAAAAAGTCTCGTTCACGTCGCGACATGCGTCGTTCCCATGACGCGCTGGGTAACCCGACTCTGTCTGTTGACGCGACTACCGGCGAAACTCATCGTCGTCACCACGTCAGCGCTGACGGTTTCTACCGTGGCCGTCAGGTTATCGAACCCAAGGGTGACGAGTAAGCTTGACGGCTTCGTATTGCATCAGCATTGATGCAATGGGCGGGGACTTCGGTCCCCGCGTTACTGTTGCTGCGGCCAGTGAGGCGCTCAAGCGTCATCCGCACCTACAGATTATATTGGTCGGCCAGTCCGATGCTGTAACACCTTACCTCCGCCGCTGCCGCGGCAAACAACTTCAGCGCCTCAATTTTCTTCACGTCGATGATGTGATCGATAGTACTGCCAAGCCTTCCCTGGCGCTACGCCACGGTCGCGATTCGTCCATGGGCAAAGCGTTGTCTCTGGTCTGCGAAGGTACGGCCCAGGCCTGTATCAGTGCCGGTAATACCGGAGCCTTGATGGCGCTGGGGCGTAGTTTGCTGGGTATGTTGCCGGGCATAGAGCGCCCGGCGATAACCACCGCGATTCCCACCCTTAAAGGCTATAGCCAGATGCTCGATCTGGGCGCGAATGTGGACAGCAGTGCAGAAAACCTGCTCCAGTTTGCGATCATGGGGTCTGTTATGCTCGAAGCGATTGACCAGCAGACGCGTCCCAGTATCGGGCTGCTGAATGTGGGGTCCGAGCAGCACAAGGGTACCGATATGGTGCGCGAAGCCAGTCGTCTGATCGAAGCCCACCCCGGGCTGAACTTTATTGGCTATCTTGAAGGGGATGATCTCTTCGCGGGGCGCGCCGATCTGGTGGTATGCGATGGGTTCGTGGGAAATGTGGCACTCAAAAGCTGTGAAGGCCTGTCTAAACTTCTGGTGAGAAAAGTGCAGGCCAGCTTCCGCCGGAACCCCTATCGCAGGTTGTTGGCGTTGCTTGCCACGCCGGTTTTGCGTGAGCTCAAGGCTCAGCTGGACCCGGGAAGGCGCAATGGCGCTACGCTGTTAGGGTTGAACGGTGTCGTGGTAAAGAGTCATGGCGGGGCCAATCGCGCATACTTTCAGGCCGCTATCGACCAGGCGCTGGAGGAAGCGCGGCTCAACGTGCCGGCGCTGATTGGTGAACGGGTACGAGAAGAGATGGCGCGTTGCGAAGCTTGATTGCTTCACTTTAATGCCGGAAAAGGCTGTAATAGCCGCTCAATCCTGTAAACTACGCCGCCCACAACGCTGATATCAAACGATTTGGTACAGCCGGATAAGAACGGAAAGTAATAGAGGACGCCATGTCGCAGTCGCTTGCTTTTGTATTTCCCGGACAGGGTTCGCAGCATCTGGGAATGCTGCAGGAACTCGCCGCTGACTACCCCATCATTGAACAGACCTTCCAGGAAGCCTCCGATGTGCTGGGCTTCGACCTATGGGCGCTGGTGCAATCGGGCCCCGAGGAAGAGCTTAACGCTACTCACAATACCCAGCCCGCTTTGCTGACAGCCGGCGTCGCGTTGTGGCGCCTCTGGGAACAGAAGGGCGGCGCTACGCCCTCCGTGCTGGCTGGGCACAGTCTCGGCGAGTACACCGCGCTGGTCTGCGGTGGCGCGATCGATTTTGCCGACGGTGTGCGGTTGGTTCAGGCCCGCGGTCGCTATATGCAGGAGGCGGTTCCCGCGGGTACCGGCGGTATGGCGGCAATTCTCGGGCTGGATGACGCCGCTGTTGTCGCTGCCTGTGAGCAGGCGGCTCAGGGAGAGGTGGTTTCCGCAGTTAACTTCAACTGCCCCGGTCAGGTTGTGATCGCCGGTGAAAAAGCGGCTGTTGAACGTGGCATCGAAGCCTGTAAAGAGGCGGGCGCCAAGCGCGCCGTTCCTCTGCCGGTCAGCGTCCCATCTCACTGCGCACTGATGAAGCCCGCCGCTGATCAGATGGCACAGGCGCTGGAGGGGGTCGACCTGCGGATGCCGATGATCCAGGTGATTCAGAATGTGACGGCCGAAGCGCCCAGTGACGTTGATGAGCTTAAGCGCAACCTGCTGACACAGCTTTACAGTCCGGTTTTGTGGACCCGTAGTGTTCAGAACATGCTAACCTGCGGAGTGACTACCACGATTGAGTGTGGCCCGGGCAAGGTCTTGGCCGGCTTGAATAAGAAGGTGGATCGCGCCTTGAATGTAGTGGCGATCAACGACCCCGCGGGACTGGATAAGGCTCTGGCTCTGCTGGCCGAGTGAGCCAATCGACAAGAGAGAACGACAAGGAACACTTGAATGAGCATTGAAGGCAAGATCGCGCTGGTAACGGGCGCGACCCGGGGGATCGGCAAAGCAATTGCCGAGAATCTGGCCGCGCAGGGCGCTGTCGTTATCGGCACTGCAACCAGTGAGAGCGGCGCAGCGGCGATCAGTGAATACCTCGCGGCGGTGGGCAACAGCGGCAAAGGCTTGGTGCTTGACGTATCCAGTGCTGACTCTGTGGATGCTGTGCTTAAATCGATTCAAGGCGACTTCGGCGCAATCGAGATTCTGGTGAATAACGCAGGCATCACCCGTGACAATCTGATGATGCGAATGAAAGATGATGAGTGGGATTCGGTACTTAATACCAATCTGACTTCCGTCTATCGTGTAGTAAAAGGTTGTCTGCGGGGGATGACCAAAGCGCGCTGGGGGCGTATCGTCAGCGTGAGCTCCGTGGTAGCCTCCATGGGCAATGCCGGGCAGGCTAACTATGCGGCAGCCAAGTCGGGCATGGAGGGCTTTACCCGAGCGTTGGCACGGGAACTTGGTTCGCGCAATGTAACGGTGAACTGCGTGGCGCCAGGTTTTATTGATACGGATATGACCTCCGGTTTGCCGGAGGAGCACAAGGCTAATCTGCAGTCGCAGATTCCGATGAATCGACTGGGTAAGCCGGAAGAGGTTGCCGCGGTTATCGGATTCCTCTGCAGTGAAGGTGGTGCCTATGTCACCGGCGAAACCATTCAGGTGAATGGCGGTATGTACATGGCCTGATCCAGGTCATGAAAAAGCTGTCGTAGTCAGGTAATTTCGGCGGATAGAAAGAATTGTTTTTTTCGCCGATTTGAGGATAATTGGCCGTCAGCTTGACGAGAAATAAAATCCAGGCCGTCACGCTTGCTATGGCGTTTCGGGTTTTACTAAAATTCCGTCACGCATCTTGGGATGTGATGGTGTTGAGAAGACAATAGGAAGAGATATGAGCAACATTGAAGAGCGCGTTAAGAAAATCATCGCGGAACAGCTGGGCGTGAAAGAGGAAGAAGTTACCAAAGAAGCTTCCTTTGTTGAGGATCTGGGCGCCGACTCTCTGGACACTGTTGAGCTTGTGATGGCGCTGGAAGAGGAATTCGAAACTGAAATTCCTGATGAAGAAGCTGAAAAAATCACCACTGTTCAGCTGGCGATCGATTACATCAACGCTCACCAGTAATCAATCCCACCCGAATTGATTGAAAGGCCGCATCTATATCGCGAATATGGTGCGGCTTTTCTTTTGACAGCCTGCAGTGCTGGAGGATTGTAATGTCTCGCAGAAGAGTGGTGGTTACGGGTCTGGGTCTGCTGACTCCGGTCGGTAATACCGTCAAGGCGACCTGGGACAATATACTCGCCGGTCAAAGCGGCGCGGCCGATATCGAGCATTTCGATGCCAGCCAATATGCCACCCGTTTCTCCGCATCCGTCAAGGATTTTGATATCGAGCCCTACATGAGCGCCAAAGAGGCGCGCAAGATGGATCTCTTTATCCAATACGGTATGGCGGCTGCTATTCAGGCGGTAGAAGACGCCGGTCTGGAAGTCACCGAAGAAAACTCACCCCGCATCGGATGCGCTCTGGGGTCTGGTATCGGCGGTTTGCCGATGATCGAAAAAACCCATGACGTGCTGAACGGTTCCGGCCCGCGTCGGGTTTCGCCGTTTTTCGTACCGGGCAGTATTATCAATATGATCTCCGGTAATCTGGCGATCAAGTACGGGTTCCGCGGCCCCAATATCGCTATCACCACCGCTTGTACCACGGGCACGCATAACATTGGTCATGCCATGCGTATGATTCAGTATGGTGATGCTGATGTAATGGTTGCCGGTGGTGCCGAGATGGCGACCACCCCGCTGGGTGTGGCGGGGTTCTCTGCCGCTCGCGCACTGTCTACGCGCAACGAGGATCCTCTTGCAGCCAGTCGTCCCTGGGACAAGGATCGTGACGGTTTTGTGCTCGGTGATGGCGCCGGTGTTCTGGTGCTGGAAGAGTACGAATCCGCCAAGGCGCGGGGCGCCCGCATTTATTGCGAACTGTCCGGGTTTGGCATGAGCGATGATGCCTTCCATATGACAGCGCCGCCCGAGGACGGGTCCGGGGCTGCGCTTTCGATGCAGAACGCCATTAACGACTCGGCACTGGCAGTCGATAAAATCCACTATATCAATGCCCATGGTACGTCCACGCCCGCCGGTGATATAGCGGAGTCCAATGCGGCCAAGCGCGTGCTCGGCAGTGCTGCCGAAAATGTGCGGATGAGCTCCACAAAATCGATGATCGGCCACTTGCTGGGTGCCGCAGGTGCGGTGGAAGCGGCTTTCTGTGTTTTGGCATTACGAGATCAGGTTGCGCCGCCCACCATTAACCTGGATAACCCATCCGACGGCTGTGATCTGAACTACGTGGCTCACACCGCTCAGGAGTGCCCGATCGATGCAGCCATGTCGAACTCGTTCGGCTTTGGCGGTACCAACGGCACTCTGATTTTCAACAAGCTCTAAGCTGAGGCGGGGTTATTGAGCCCCGTCTTCAACGCCTTCACTGCCGCATGGTTCGAATGACGCTGATCAACGGAGAACCCGACACCCGAATCGACCTCGGTGATCGGGGGCTTGCATACGGCCATGGCGTGTTTGAAACCCTCCTGGTGGCCCACGGGCGCTTGCAGTTGCTGGATTGGCATCTGGAACGGCTGCGCCTGGGGTGTGATCGTCTGAATATTCCCCTGCATCGAATAGAGTCTGACGTGGTTCAGGCGCTTGGGCGGCTGAGCGGGGACGATGCGGCGGTCAAGCTGATTGTGACCCGGGGCAGCGGTGGGCGTGGTTATGCGGTTCAGGATCCTGACCTGAAACCCAACTGGATATTGCAGGTGTCTGATCTTCCTGTCTGGCCGGAGGAACCCGCAACCAGCGGTATTACCCTTTACCCCTGTCAGACGAAGCTTGCCATTCAGCCGCTTCTGGCTGGAATAAAGCATCTCAATCGCCTGGAGCAGGTGCTGGCACGGGGGGAGTGGACGGATAGCCGGTTCCGTGAGGGGCTTGTCTGTGATCAGGCTGGCTTCGTCGTTGAAGGGACCATGAGCAACCTCTTTTGGGTTGAGTCTGGAACGCTCCATACCCCGGCGCTTGAGGGGGCCGGTGTGACAGGTATCCTGCGCCGATGGGTGATTGAAATTGCTTCGAGTCAGGGGGTAAGTGTGGAGATCGGTCATTTCCGGCCAGGGTGTCTTGCCCACGCCGAAGAGGTGTTTGTCTGTAACAGCCTGATTGGTCTCTGGCCGGTGGTTGCGCTCGAAGATTGGCGTTGGCCGGTGGGTGAAATGACGCGTTTTTTACAACAGCAGTTGGATAAGGAGTATCGTGCGTGCTGATCAAGCGTTTGCTGATCGTGTTGCTGGTTGTGTCTGTCCTGGTTGCCGGTGCGTTTTACTGGGGCTGGAATGACTATCAGCGGTTTATGAGCAGTCCCGCCAATGTTCAGGATGAACAGGTCTTTAAGATCGAAAAGGGCACCTATTTCAAGTCGTTATCGGATAAACTTGAACAGGAATCGATCATCGATAAGCCGCTCTATCTGCGGATTGCCAGCCGCCTGGAGCCGGGGCTTACGCAGATTAAAGCGGGCGAATACCGGCTTAACGCCGGTGAAAGTGTCCGCGACCTGTTGCTCAAGTTCAGCCGCGGTGACACGCTGAAGCATCACTTCACGATTGTGGAAGGCACGCGGTTTTCGGAGCTGCGTATGGCGCTGTCCGGCGAAGCGCGACTGGTGCAGCGTCTGCCCGAGCTGAGTGATGATGCATTGATGGAGGAGCTGGGACTGGAGGCTCCAAGTCCCGAGGGGCTCTTTCTCGCCGAGACCTACCAGTTCGAGACGGGAATGACCGATCTGGAGCTGCTGGCACGTGCCAATGATCACCTTGAACAGACCTTGAATAAGGCCTGGGCTGAACGCAGTGCCGAACTGCCTTTGGATTCCCCCTATGAAGCGTTGACCCTGGCCTCAATTGTTGAAAAAGAGACCGGCGTACCCGCTGAGCGACCCCGAATTGCCGGTGTTTTCGTGCGCCGCTTGGAGAGAGGTATGCGGCTGCAAACCGACCCGACGGTGATCTACGGGATGGGAGAGGCCTACGACGGCAACATTCGCCGCAGTGACCTGCGCAAACCCACACCGTACAACACCTATACCATTGATGGCCTGCCTCCGACTCCGATAGCGCTGGTGGGGCCTGATGCGATCCATGCGGCACTGAACCCGGAAGCCGGGGAGTGGCTTTATTTCGTTGCCAAGGGCGATGGCAGTCACCAGTTTTCAAAAACACTGGCCGAGCACAATCGGGCTGTGGCTGAATACCAGTTAAAGCGTAAACAAAACTATCGTTCCAGCCCGGGTGGATGACAATGCCAGGTTTCTTTATCACGCTCGAGGGAATCGAGGGTGTCGGTAAAACAACGAACCTCAACTATATCCGTGACCGGCTGGAGCGCGCCGGGCGTGAGGTCGTCGTCACCCGTGAGCCGGGCGGCACGCCTTTGGGCGAGGAGCTGCGTGGCTTGTTGCTGACACCGCGCGAAGAAACGATCGATTACATGGCCGAGCTGCTGATGATATTTGCCGCCCGTGCCCAGCACTTGAATCAGGTTATTGAGCCGGCCTTGCAACGCGGTGCCTGGGTTTTGTGCGATCGTTTTACGGATGCCACTTTCGCCTATCAGGGCGGCGGTCGCCAGCTTGATTCAGCCCCTGTCGCTCAGCTTGAACAGCTGGTTCAGGGTGAGCGGCGGCCGGATCTGACTGTTCTGCTTGATCTGCCGGTGGTGCAGGGATTGGAGCGTGCACGCAAACGCAGTGCGCCTGATCGGTTCGAGGCGGAGCGGGTCGAGTTCTTTGAACGGGTACGTCAAGTGTATCTGCAGCGCGCCGCAGCCGAGCCCGGGCGGGTGCATGTCATTGATGCCGCTCCGGCGCTGGAGGTCGTGCAGAAACAGATCGATCAACTACTCGATACGCTGGAGAAGCGTTGATGAGTGATGAGCAGATCTATCCGTGGTTACAGGACCAATGGGACAAGTTAATTGCCCAGCGCGCCCAGGGGCGGTTGCCTCACGCACTGTTGCTCTCCGGGGCGCCGGGTGTGGGAAAAGCGGCGTTTGCTAATGCACTCGCCCATCTTCTGCTGTGTCATGAGCCGCTCGATGGAAAGCCTTGCGGTCAGTGCCGCAGCTGCGAACTGATCGCCAGCGGACACCACCCGGACCGGCTTTATCTACACCCTGAAGAAGCAGGTAAGGCCATTCGCGTTGATCAGGTACGGGAGGTGACCACGGTTTTGCACAGTACGGCTCAGCAGGGGGGCTACCGGGTCATGATCATGGAGCCGGCCGAGGCGATGAACGTGTCTTCTGCCAATGCGCTGCTGAAAACGCTGGAAGAGCCGGGGCAGGATACGCTGTTGATACTGGTGTGTCATCAACTCGGCCAACTGATGCCGACCATACGCAGTCGCTGCCAGCGGATCGACTTTCGTCCCCCCGGCACGGAGGAGGGTGAACGCTGGCTGGCGAGTAAGCTTGAGCTAACTGCTGAGGATGCTTCTCGTTTGCTTGCTATCGCCCAGGGCGCTCCTCTGGCGGCAGTAGAACTGAATGGCGGGGAATTGTTAGAGCTGCGGCGGACTTTCCTCACCGGGCTTGCGGATCTGCTACGGGACCGCGTCAGCCCGATTACGCTGGCCGAGAAGCTGCATAAGAGTGAGTTGATCCATCTGCTGGATTGGTGGTTGAGCCTCCTGAATGACATCGCCCGTCTTCAGTCCGGAGCGGCAGATGCTGCCATTAGCAATGTAGATATGAGTAAAATGCTCGCAGCGGTTGCTAAACGAGCCGACAAGGTTAGAATCTTTGCATTGGTTGACCGCGTTCAGGAAGAGCGCAAGAGCCTTATGTTGCGACATAATCCGAATCGGCAGCTGCTGGTCGAAAAACTGCTTTTCGACTGGCGCGCGCTGATCCGCTAGGCAGGAGAGCTGTTGTATGGCCATAGTTCCAAGAATCAGTCACGGTATCCTCTCGCTGGTCATCGGCAATAAGGAGGAGCTGCTGAAGGCTTACATGCCGTTTATCAATAACGGCGGGCTCTTTATTCCCACAACACGCTCCTATCAGCTCGGTGAAGAGGTGTTCATGCTGATGACGCTGATGGAGGAGCCGGATAAGATTCCGGTGACCGGGCGTGTGATCTGGGTAACGCCCAAAGCGGCGCAGGGCGGGCGTGTTCCGGGTATAGGGATACAGCTTTCCTCGGATGATACCCAGCTGGTGAACAAGGTTGAAACCTATCTGGCGGGCGCACTGAGCGCAGGTCGTCGTACCAACACCCTCTAAACATTCGGTTTTTCATGTATATCGATTCACATTGCCATCTGGATCGGCTGGATCTCAGCCGCCATGAGGATTCTCTTGCTAATCTTGTTCAGGCCGCCGGCGAAGCCGGTGTAGAGCAGATGCTCTGCGTCGCCATCGACCTCAATCAGTTCGATGCGATGTATAACCAGGTCGCCCCGTTCAACAATATTTTTACCTCTGCGGGTATTCACCCCTGTCATGTGGGAGAGTGTCCCTATGACGAAGCGCGTCTGCGCGCAGCCGCCTCAAAGCCGGGTATTGTTGCGTTGGGGGAAACGGGGCTCGATTACCACTACAGCGAGGAGCTGGCAGGGGCGCAGAAAGCGAGTTTTGCCGGACATCTGAAGTTGGGTAGCGAGCTTGGGCTTCCGGTCATTGTGCATACCCGTGAGGCGCGTCAGGATACGCTGGATATCATTGACCAGCATGCTGACCGCGATACGGCGGGTGTGCTGCACTGCTTTACCGAGTCGCTGGAGATGGCGCAGGCTGCCCTTGAGATGAACTTTATGATCTCCTTCTCCGGCATCATTACCTTCAAAAACGCGGAGGAGCTACGCGATGTGGTTCGAGCGGTTCCGCTTGAGCAGATGTTGATTGAGACCGACTCACCCTATCTGGCGCCGGTACCCTACCGGGGTAAGCCCAATGAGCCAACCTACGTGCCGCAGGTCGCCAAGTGCATCGCTGAACTCAAGGGTGTTAGTGTTGAAGAGGTCGCCCGTATCACCCGGGAAAACTTCTACCGACTCTTTTCTCGTGCCACACCCGTCGAGCGCTCTGTTTAAGCGGGTTTACCGGCTATCCGGGGCGATCAGATTTGTGCCCGGGATATTATTTTTTCGTAAATGAACAAGACCCGCGCCTCGCAATCTGTTATTCATTAGACCAAAGTCTAATACGATTGCGAGGATATCCCCATGAGAAGACCCGTCCGAATTGCCGTTACCGGTGCTGCCGGTGCAATCAGTAACAGCCTGCTGTTCAAGGTTGCCAGTGGCGAGATGTTCGGAAAGGATCAGCCCGTCATCCTTCAGTTGATCGAGATGCCGGAGCGGATGGAGGCTTTACGTGGCTTGGCCATGGAGCTGGAAGATTGCGCCTACCCGCTGCTGCATACGATCACGCTGCACGACAATGTGGAAGAGGGGTTCAATAATATCCATTACGCGCTGCTGATCGGTGCCCGTCCGCGGGGACCGGGCATGGAGCGTCGCGACCTGCTGGAGTCGAATGCGGAGATCTTTACTCGCCAGGGCCGGGCTTTGAATGAGGTGGCCAACCGGGATGTGAAGGTCTTGGTGGTGGGTAACCCGGCCAACACCAATGCCCTGATTGCCAGCCGCAATGCACCCAAACTCAGCCCCTCGCAATTTACGGCATTGACCCGGCTTGACCATAACCGCGCCAAGGGTATTCTGGCGAATCACACCGGCGCCAATCCGCGCAATATCGGCCGTGTGGTGATCTGGGGTAACCACTCTCCGACCCAGTATCCCGATCTTCATCATGCCACGGTCCTGGATGAACCGGTGATGGGGCAGATTGATCAGCAGTGGTACAAAGAGGTCTTCATTCCCAAGATACAGAACCGAGGCGGTGAAATTATTGCGGCCCGTGGTCTGTCCAGTGCCGCATCTGCCGCTCAGGCGATAGTCGATCACATGCATGACTGGATCCTGGGAACCGACCCGGGCGAGATTGTCAGCATGGGGATCGTCAGTGATGGCAGTTACGGTGTGGAAAAGGGTATTTTTTATTCTTTCCCGGTTCGCTGTGACTACGGCCGTTATCAGATCGTCGGCGGCCTGGAAATCTCGGACTGGAGTCGCGAGATGATGAATCTGACCGAAGCTGAATTGCTGGAGGAGAAGGCGGCAGTGAACCATCTATTGCCGGCCGAGACCGAAGCGTCGCACCAGAATCTCTCCATCTGTCTGCGTTCCGGGGTTACTCTTTACGCAGATGGTACGGGCCCGGATGCCGCATCCAAGTACCTGACTACCAACCGCGTGATGTGACCGGCCTCGGCACGGCATAAAAAACCCGGCTAGTTGAGCCGGGTTTTTTAAAATAGACAGGGCCGAGTGAAAAGAGAGCGGTCGATTCTAGAAATGGCCGCCGTTCATCTCTTCGTCCGTCATCGGTGTGATGGTCAACAGCATCTTGGAGAGATCCAGCAGAATGATCAGCAGACCGTCGTGGTAGCACACACCCTGAACGAAACGTTTGCTGTTCTCGTCACCGGAGGTATTAGGTGCTCGCTCAACATCATTTTGTGGCAGGTTGAGCACCTCATCGACGCTGTCTACTACCAGGCCGATCACTTCGGATTCGTTAAACTCCACCACAATCACGCGGGTCTCGTCATCCGGTTCAACCGCAGGCATACGAAACATCTGGCGTGTGTCGATCACGGTGACCACGTTACCCCGCAGGTTGATGATGCCCAGGACCGAATAGTCGGCACCGGGAACGGGCGTGA
The DNA here is from genome assembly GCF_000428985.1 of Marinobacterium litorale DSM 23545. Lineage (GTDB taxonomy): Bacteria > Pseudomonadota > Gammaproteobacteria > Pseudomonadales > Balneatricaceae > Marinobacterium_D > Marinobacterium_D litorale. Next base: position 29,987 of record NZ_AUAZ01000017.1, read on the forward strand.
TCTCGCTGAAACGCAGCACTTCCTTAACCTGCATCACATCGATGCCATACAGCTCGTTGTCGACGCGGAAAGTGGCCCACTGATGGTAGACGATCTCTTCCTGCTGGGCTTTGCGGGAGCTGGTGTCTTGTTTCTTCTTTTCCAGTGCCTTGAGCATCTGCAACTGTTCGGCTGCGGCTTCTAGACTCATCCGAGGTACCTTAATCAGTTCAGTTAAGTGCCGATTCCCATTCTAGCTGCGAACTCGGTAGAAAACGAGGCAACCGCCCCAAGTATCACATAGGGAAATGTTACTTTAAAGCTACTAAAGACAGTTATCGGGTTTGGGTAGCCCCGCCAGGCGGGCGGCAACCTTGGCAGGACTGCCCGGGAACAGCTGCATCAGATAGATACTGCGCCCTTTATCCTTACCCAGAGACTGTCCAACCGCTTTGACCAGCGGGCGCATGGCCGGCGAGTGTTCATATTGCCGGTAAAACTCGCGCAGCAGGTTCAGCACCTCCCAGTGCGCCTCCGTCAGTACCAGCGACTCCTCTTGAGCCAGCACTTCCGCAACGCCGGGCGTCCAGTCCGCCAGGTTCTCCAGGTAACCTTCACTGTCGAAGCGGATCGGGCAGCCGTTGATTGTACGTGTCGTCATCAGAACCAGCTCACTACCTTGTCGTGATTGATCGTTAGCTCGACGAACCCGGTGTCATCCACGGTTGTCAGTGCTGTCTTGATGCCCCTTGCTGTCAGGTCCGATTCCAGCGCCTGTACACGACCAGGAACACGCGCCAGCGTGTCAGCGTACGCGGGAAGGCTCCAATAGATACCATCTTCGATCAGCAGCAAGGTATCGGTGGCTGTCATCGCGGTCAGGCAGTTTTCAAGCAGTGCAGGGTTGCCCGGCCCCTGGTTTAGGGTATGCAGGATCATGTCAGATACTCAGTACAGTGTCGTGTTGAGCCAGAAGGGCAGGCAGCGCCGCGTCATCGATCAATTCTACCGGCAGGATCAGGTCCGCCGCCGATAATCCGCGCAGCTCCAGAGCGCGCTTGCTAACATAAAGACGCTCAATATCGTATAGCGGCAGCGATTGCTGCATCGCATTCAGATTTTTTTGCTCGATGGAGGCCGGAGCCTGCCCCTTGAGCAGTTGGAACACGCCATCGTCCAGAAACAGCAGGGTCACCGGTTGTTCGAATACCGAGCAGGTCAGGGCGGTTTCCAATGCGTCACGGGCGGCGGAGGTGCCATAGGGGGCGCTACGGGTCATCACCAGAAAGCGGTGCGTGCTCATGATCGGCCTCCAAAGGTCACAACGCGGTCGGCCTGCAGGCAGGTATCGACCAGTTGCCCCAGCCCTGACAGCTCAAAACCGGGTGCCAGGTTCCAGTGCTCATGGTGGTAACGCTTGGCCTCTCCCTCATTGACGATTCCGCGACGAACCGCAGCGGCTATGCAAACCACCAGATCCAGATTGTGCTCCTGAGCCAGCGCTTGCCATTGAGCCGGGAGACTGGATTCATCCTGCGGATGGGAAGCCAGGTCCGTGCCGTTATGGATGCCGTCACGATAAAAAAATACCCGGTGTACCTGATGACCTGCCGCGAGCACGGCGCGCGTGAAACGCAGAGCGGTCTCGGCACCCTGGCTTTGCACCGGAGGTGCCTGCACGATAATAGAAAAAATCATGGTCCGAACGATGGCCTGTCTACTCAGTAAGATGCGCAATAAAAAAGCCCCGCCATCTTAACAGAGGGCGGGGCTGTTGTGAGCTGTCAGGCCGTGATCAGTCGTCGCTGAAGGCGCCAACCAGGGCGAGCAGGTGTACAAACAGGTTGTAGATGCTCAGGTACAGGCTCACGGTTGCCATGACGTAGTTGGTGTAATGGCCGTTAACGATGTTGCTGGTATCGTAGAGTACGAAGCCAGCCATCAGCATCACCACGGCAGCGGAGAACGCCAGCTGTATACCGGAGATATCAACGCCGAACATCGGCAGGATAAACAGCGCAACCATGGCTATCAGCAGGACCATGGTGCCGGCTGCCAGGAACCCACCCATGAAGCTGAAATCCTTGCGGCTGGTCAGTGCATAGGCTGACAGGCCAAGGAAGGTCACTGCGGTCATCCCCAGTGCGGTGGTCACGATCTGACCGCCGTTGGACAGGGCCAGGTAGTGGTTAAGCAGTGGGCCCAGACCGAAGCCGAGCAGACCGGTGAAGGCAAAGGTCAGCGGCAGTGCAGCTGCGCTGTTCTGCTTGCGGTTAAGAACGAACAGCAGCACAAAACTGAGTATCACGCTACCCAGGTAGGCCAGGAACGGTGGATCGATGGCCATTGAGATACCAGCTGTTACAGCGCTGAGAACCAGTGTCATCGATAGCAACATGTAGGTGTTGCGGATTACCTTGTTGGTGTCGACCGATGAACTATACGTTCGCTCTCGATTTGACAGGGGTTGTACGTTCGCCATAGCGCTCCTCGCTCTCTTCAAATGGATCAGTTGCCATAATGGGCGTATTTACGGGATTTTCAAGCCTTTCGACCATTTGACAACGAAAAGATTCCACGTAAACTCACCCTCGATTACGGAGGGATGGCTGAGTGGTTGAAAGCACCGGTCTTGAAAACCGACGAGTCGAGAGGCTCCCAGGGTTCGAATCCCTGTCCCTCCGCCACTTTTGACCCGCCCGCGCCGAGTCGGCACGGCTTATCGAGCATCCGCTTTCGCTCCATGTGCAACGATCCCGCCCCTGCGGCCTCACCGGAAATTCTCTATCAGGACGAGTGGCTGTTAGCCGTCAATAAACCGGCCGGTTTGCTGGTGCACCCCAGCTGGATTGCGCCCGCCAAAACGCCGCATCTGGTGGGATGGGTAAAAGCGCAGTTTCCGGGCGAGACGATCCACACCGTGCACCGTCTTGATCGTGCGACCTCCGGCATTATTCTTTTCGCCCGTGATAAGCAAACCGCTCACAACCTGCAAAACCTGTTCAGCGACCGCCTTATCGAAAAGCAATATCTGTGTGTGACCCGCGGATGGGCTCCGGAGCGTGGTTTAATCGATTATCCACTTAAGCCGATACACGACAAAATTGCCGACAAACATGCCGATCCGGACAAGGACGCTCAGGAGGCGGTCTCCGCGTTTGAGCGTCTGGCAACGGTGGAGTTGCCGATTCCTGTGGGCAGATATCTGCAGTCCCGTTATTCTCTGGTAAAGGTATGCCCAAAAACAGGGCGAAAACACCAGATTCGCCGACATATGAAACATATATTTCATCCGTTGGTCGGGGATACCAAGCACGGTGAGGGGCGTCATAATAGGCTCTATCGGGAGCATTTTGATATCCACCGTTTGCTGTTGATGGCCACGCATTTACGTTTTACGCATCCGGTTACCGAACAACCGATGACGGTTTCTGCGCCTCTGGATACAGAGGTGAAAGAGCTGTTCGACCGATTTGGCTGGCGTGATGCGATAGAACGCTATTTTTCTGGTACTTAACTTGCAGCGCCGCGGATGGCAACGCGTTATTTTCAGGCAGGGGCCGTCGGGCTCCAATCAGTGCAAAACACTAAGCCGGCAGCGATAAGCCGGTAACAACAACGGAATTCTTGTGGACACCAAGACCAATAGTTCAACGCCGTTACTGGGGCAACGGCTGAAAAAGATCGCCTCGCCGCGCGTCGCAATAATCGGCGCGATGGATCAGGAGATAGAGCAGCTCAAAAGCGCGCTGGTCTCCCGTACCCATGAAACCATAGCCGGGTTTGACTTCTATACCGGACGCCTCGACGGTACCGAGGTGGTGCTGCTTAAATCGGGGATTGGTAAAGTGAATGCCGCGATCGGTAGCGCCATTCTGCTTTATCACTACGAACCTACCTGCGTGATCAATACCGGCTCAGCCGGGGGTTTTGATGCGGAGCTGGAGGTTGGTGATGTCGTAATCTCCGAAGAGGTGCGTCACCATGATGTGGATCTGACCGTTTTTGGGTACGAGCCGGGCCAAGTGCCGGGACTGCCACCCGCCTTTACGCCCGATCCGCTGTTGGTGGAGATCGCCGAACAGTGCATCGGCAGTATGCAGGGGATGAAAACGGTGAACGGTCTGATCGCGACCGGTGATGCCTTCATGGATAACCCTGATCGTGTGCATGCGGCCAGAGCCCTGTTTCCTGCCATGAAAGCCTGTGAGATGGAGGCGGCGGCTATTGCGCAGACCTGCCATCGGTTTGATGTGCCTTTCCTGGTTATCCGTGCCTTGTCCGATATCGCCGGCAAAGAGTCTGGCGTCTCTTTTCACCAGTTCCTGGAGACGGCGGCCAAACACTCCGCGGATATGGTGACCGCCATTGTGAAACGTCTGAGCGAGAAAGCGGCTTCAGTCTGAAGCCGCTTCTACCAGAGTCTCTATCCGCTTATGCCACTCGGGTGTGTCCCAGGCCTTCTCCCCGGCGATGGTTTCAACCAGTTCACCCTCATGGTTATAGAGAAAGCTCATGGGCAGTCCGAGCAGATCGAACCGGGGAAAGCTGTCGCCGCTCTGGTCCAGCAGTATCTGTAGTTTTAAATTGCCGCCGATCCGGCGCCGGAATTCCGCAATCTCCTCCGGTGCTTCCCCGGCGCTGATAGCGATCACCTGAAAGGGGGTGTTTTCAAAGCGTTCGTTTAAACTGTCAAGGGCCGGCATTTCACGAATGCAGGGTGGACACCAGGTGGCCCAGAAATTCACCAGCAGGACCTCTCCGCGGTGTTGGCTGAAGCTGTATTCCTGGCCGGATTCCTCCGAATAAGTCAGGTTGTAGAGCTCATTGCCCTGAGGAGCGGCAGTCGCCAGCAGCGGGGCTAAGGCCAGTGTCATAATTGCGATAAAGCGTTGCATGGTCATCTCCTTGAGTTTTCACTCTGTACGCTGGCGAGTGCCAGTGCGATTATACGTACTCAAGCAATATAAGCAGGAGCGACTATGGCAAAGGTAGCATTTATTGGCCTGGGTACCATGGGATTCCCCATGGCGGGTCATCTGGTCAAGGCTGGGCACGAAGTCTGTGTCTATAACCGTACCGCGGAGAAGGCACAGCGCTGGGTCGAGCAGTATGGTGGCACCTGTGCGGATACGCCGGCTCTGGCCGCTGAGGGTGCTCAGTTTATCATGACCTGTGTGGGGAACGATCGTGACCTGTATGAGGTAACCCTGGGCGAAAACGGTTTGCTGAAAGGGGCTGAAGCGGGTGCCGTGATCATCGACCATACAACCGCATCTGCAGAAATTGCCCGGGAGCTTGATGGAGCGTGTCGGGCTCAGGGCTGTGGTTTCCTCGATGCGCCGGTTTCCGGTGGTCAGGCGGGGGCTGAAAATGGTGTTCTGGGTATCATGGTGGGTGGCTCTCCCGAGAGCTTCGCTAAAGGCGAGCCGATCATGCAGGCCTATGGCAAGGCGATCAAACACCTGGGGGATGCCGGTAACGGTCAGCTGACAAAAATGGTTAACCAGATCTGCATCGCCGGCTTGCTGCAGGGCCTCTCCGAGGCGACACACTTCCTGAAGCGGTCCGGGCTCGAAGGGGAAGAAGTCTTTGATGTGATCCAGCACGGCGCCGCCGGGTCCTGGCAGATGGCCAATCGTCACCAAACCATGCTTGAAGACCGCTATGACTTTGGTTTTGCGGTGGACTGGATGCGCAAAGACCTCTCGCTGGTGCTGGATGAGGCCCGCCGTAATGGCGCCCGGTTACCGGTAACCGCACTGGTGGATCAGTTTTACGCGGATGTTCAGCAGATGGGGGGCGGTCGCTGGGATACATCCAGCCTGCTTAAGCGGCTGGAGAGCGGAGACTAATACTTCAGAATAAGTTGGTTAAAAAATAGCCAATAAATATAGCTTTTATTCCGGCAATGATTATAATGCGCCGGAATTTCAACAGAGCGCAGCTCCACTGTGCCACAATCAAGAGACGACAGTTCTATGGATAAATACAGCCTGATCTCCTTTGCTCCGAGCATTGTAATCGTCGCCGCCATGATCGTTATGGGCGTTGTGGGTGGCCGCTACCTGAAAAAAGCGATTGCCAAGGATGCCGCCAAAGCAGGCGAATAATTCAGCTTGATCGAAGAAAGCCGCCCAGGGCGGCTTTTTTTGTGCCTTTTTTGCGGGATATACGGATTCGATGGTTGATAGATCGGCCCTGTCGTTGAGCTCTACTGCGAAGTCCTAGTTCAGCGGCCAGCCCACCAGTAAAATCAGCAGCGTCGCCGCCCCGACAATCAGATTCATCGGCAGGCCAACGCGGACGAAATCCATAAAGCGGTAGCCGCCGGGGCCGTAGACCATCAGATTGGTCTGGTAGCCCAGCGGCGTGGCGAAGCTGGCCGAGGCGGCCATCATAATGGCGAACACGAACGGCTCGGCGTTCAGTCCAGACTGTTCGGTCAGCTGCAGCACGATCGGTAGCATCAGAATGGCGGCGGCGTTGTTGGTGATCACCTCAGTCAGCAGCGACACCGCGATATAGGTCAGGACCAGCAGCAGCCAGGGGTGGCCGCCACTGAGGTCGATGATGCCGGTCGCCAGGTAACCGGCCACGCCGGTTTTTTCCAGGGCCGCGCCCAGGGCGAAGGAAGCGGCGATGGTCAGGATCACCTCAAGATCCAGGCTGCGCTCCGCCTGGCTGATCGAGCAGCAGCGGCTGATGATCATCAGCCCCGCACCGAGCAGAGCGGCATTAAGCATGCTGATCACTCCGAAACTCGCCAGCGATATTACCCCGATCAGGATGGCCCATGCCCGCCAGGCTCGGTCGTGGCGCGGGGTCTCGGTATCCAGGTCGCTAACCAGCAGAAAATCCTTGTTATAGCGCTGACGGCTGACAAAGGCGGGCCTGGCTTCCAGCAGCAGGGTATCGCCCGCTTCAAGCTTGATGGTACCGAGGCTGCCGCGGATCCGTTCGCCATTGCGTGCGACTGCAAGCACCACGGCACCATAGCGGTCACGGAAACGGGCGTCGCGGATCGCCTGACCGACGGCGGCACAGTGGGGCGATACCACCGCCTCGACCAGGCAACGCTCCGGCCGTTCGGTCATCAGTGCCTGGGAATGGCCGTTTTCCGCCGACGGCAGTATTCCGGGAATACGCAACAGGTCGGCGATCGACTCTGTATCGCCGGCAAACACCAACCGGTCACCGCCACGTAGCAGTTCCTCCGAGGAGACCGCCGCCAGCACGTTGCCATCGCGCTCGATCTCCACCAGATAGACCCGCTCCAGCTGCCGCAATCCGGCCGCCTCGACGCTTCTGCCCACCAGCGGACCGTCCCAGGCCACCGTGACCTCCAGGGTGAACTCCCGCAGATTGGCGAACACGGCCTGGCTCTGGTGATCGGGCAGCCAGCGTGGGAAGAACAGCCAGATAAAAGCGAGACCCACCAGCGCCACCGGCAGGCTGATGGCGGTGATGGTGAAGAGGCCAAAGCCCGCTTCGCCGGTTAGCGTCTGGTACTGTGCGTTGACGATCAGGTTGGTGCTGGTGCCGATCAGGGTCAGGGTGCCACCAAGGATGGCGCTGTAGCTAAGGGGAATCATCAGCTTCGAGGGCGCAACGCCAATCTTGCGAGACCAGCTGTGGATGGCCGGGATCAGGGTGGCCACAACCGGTGTGTTGTTAAGGAAGGCGCTGAGCAGTGAGACGGGGCCGAAAATCCGCAGCAGCGCCGAGCGCTCATACTGCGGCCGCCCGAGCGCCCGGTTGACCAGCATATCGGCGGCACCGGAGGCGTGCATGCCGGCGGCCACCACGAACATCGCCGCTACAGTGATCAGCCCGGAATTACCGAATCCCGCGAGCGCCTCGGCACTGCCCAGAATGCCGCTCAGACTCAGGATGGTGAGCACGGCCATCATCACCAGATAAGGTTTGATCGGGGTAAGCATCAGCGCAAGTAATGCTGATGCCATAAGTGTGAGAGATAACCAGCCCTGCCATTCCATCGCTACTTGCCTTCAGTGGGAAAGAAGACAAGAATACCGGGCATATAAATAACTAAAAATAATAATAAAAGATATGCTAATCACATTTAAAGCTAAACGACACCTTCGGGATAAAATGCAGCGGGGAGTCAGATACGAGCGGCAGGCGTTTAATCGCCCGCCCTGCATGGACGTTATTCCATGGTGAACAGAGGGCGGCGGAGGGCTTTGATATCGCCATTTTACCCAGCTGGCAGGGAGAATATAAATGAACTTTCAGCAACTGCGTATCGTGCGCGAAACCGTCAAGCGGGATTTTAACCTGACCGAGGTCGCCAACGCGCTCTGTACCTCGCAGTCTGGCGTCTCTAAGCACATCAAGGATCTGGAGGAGGAACTCGGCGTCGAGCTCTACGTGCGCAAGGGCAAGCGACTGCTGGGTCTGACCGGCCCGGGCAAGGAGATGGTACGTATCGTCGAGCGCATCCTGCAGGAAACCGCCAATCTGAAAAGCCTGGCCGATGAATACAGCAGGCAGGATACCGGTGAGCTGGCGATTGCCACCACCCACACTCAGGCGCGTTACTCCCTGCCGGCGATCATTTCGCAGTTCCGTCAGCTCTATCCACACGTACATCTGAAACTCTACCAGTCCGGACCGGACGAGATCGTCCAGTTGCTGCGCAGTGGCGAGGTGGATGTCGGCATCGCCACTGAAGCGCTGGACCGGCAACCGGAGTTGGCCGCCTTTCCTTTCTATCGCTGGCGTCATGCGGTTATCGTGCCGAGGGGGCACCCGTTGACCAGGCTGGATCGGCCAACCCTGAAGCAAATTGCTGATTACCCGATCATCACCTACCACGAAGGTTTTACCGGTCGCTCGAAAGTGGAGAAGGTGTTCAGACAACAGGGAATCGAGCCGGATATCGTCATGTCGGCCCTAGACGCGGACGTAATCAAGTCCTATGTCGAGCTGGAGTTGGGCATCGGTATCATCGCCGCCATGGCCTTCGATCCAAGCCGAGACCATGCTCTGCTGCTACTCGATACCGCGCATCTGTTTGAAGAGAACATTACCTCCATCGCCCTGAAGCGAGGGCGGGTGCTGCGCGAATATGGCTATCGGTTTATCCAGCTCTGCAGTCCCGAACTGGACAAGGGAAGACTGACGATTGGGTTGGATGGATAATGGCCGCCCAGCTTCGATAGGTCGCAGCGACCACAAGGTCCGTCGATAGCATGACCCTAACGCGCCGGTCGGGTATGGCCATCATTATTGGTCAGGCGCCAGATCGAGATACACAGCAGCAGTGCCGCGAGCAAAAAACCACTGCGCCAGGGCGTTAACCCCAGTGCAAGTTCGCTAAACAGCACGATCATCGGTGGCAGATAACCATAGGCGGCAACCATGCTGGGCGATAGCCTCAGCGTCACATGCTGAAGAATCCAAAAGGTTACCAGCGTGGTGAACAGGGTTAGATAGAGCAGCGCAGCAAGATCGTTTAACCCGATCTCTGTGACGAAAGCCGGTAAGCCCCCTGACACGGATTCGGGCAAGCCGATCAGAATCCCCCCCGCAAGCAGACTCAGACAGGTTGTTCGTAGCGGATTGGCCGGAATCAGCCCTTTATCGCTGGCGTAGCGCGACAGGTTGTTGTAACCGGCGGATAGGACGCAGCCAAACAGAAAAAGCCATTCGCCAAAGCCAAAATCCAATGCGAGTAATCGGTCCAGCTCGGCCCGGCTGACAATCACCAGTGCAGCAACCGCTGCGACACTCAGGGTCGCCAGGCGCTTGAGCTGCATAGGCTCGAGTTTGACTGCGACTGAAATCAGATAAGCAAACAGAGGCTGGGTCACAAACAGCGCTGCCAGCGTTAATGGCGAGGTGTAGTGCAGGGCTGTAAACATGATCGAGAAAAAGCCCCCCAGAAGAAGCCCCAGAACTGAATAGATCAGGCTGCTGAGGGGGCCCGGCATGGCAGAGCGTCCCATGACGGCCAGTAAAATGGTGCCGGCCAGGATAAATCGAACGCTTACCAACAGGTTGGTGGAGAGTGCCTGGTTGAACAGATCGGCCACCGGAAATGAAGACGCCACCAGGACCGCCCAGAGCAATAGCAGTAGATGAGCCCTTAACCGCGGAAGGTTCATAGGCGAGACTCCGACCACTGATCAGGCACAATGAATCCGCGCGAACGCTCCCTGCCTTCGGCTTCCACCACCAGTGCCAGCAGTGAACGCTGCGAGCCCATTACGCGGTCCACCAACCCGGCGAAATCCAGTAGTGGTGGATCAATCAGGCTCGGTGGTAACAGCCATTGCATTTTTGAGGGGAGGAGAAAACGATGGCCCGCCTGCTTTAGCCAGGGCAGTTCGGCCTGAGTAATCCACCAGCCATGGCTGTGTTGCGGATTAACCGGGGCAGGGAGGTTGCCCGGCATTTTTCCTTGCCGGTAGAACAGCCAGCCTTTGACCCAGAGCGCCGTATCTACGGGTTGTTCAATGCCCAGCGCCGCCAGTTCGTATTTCGCTTCCGGGCGGTTACTCAGGTGGAGTTGCTTATCCAGCATATGGTGCCATTTGTTGGCCAGTCGATCATCGCGTCGGGTGCCGATAAAGTGTGTCAGTGAGTCGCCTGTGCCGTCGAGCAGGTAGAGCTTCAGCGCGACCTCAAGATGTAACCAGTGGTGCTGGAGTTGCACCAGGAAATCGATCTCCCCGAGTGTTTTTAGATCTTCATGGATTTGAATATTTCTTTTTATATCCGTGACTTGGGTATTACAATTGAGGTACTGAAAGACGAGGTTTTCGAAGTGGTCGCCCAACCGATGGCTGGGTTCATACGTTGTTTCCAATGCCGTGGAGTCGGTCACAGGCTGCTGCAGGGCGCTTGGGCGAGTCTGTGAATGAGGTGGCAACATCAGGTCCGGTGTATTGCACAGCCAGTCCAGTTCTGCGCTCAGGTACGGGTTCTGTGGGGCCATTCGATTCACTTCTGAACTAAAACTCCCTAGAGTATGGCGCAAAGCGTGATCCTTTCGCGCGCTTAGGATGACAGACAGGAGCGCAGAATGACAGCGATGACCAAACGCCAGGCGCTTCGCCTGAAGCAGGAAAAACAGCAGAGCAACCGGCAGAGCAAGCGTCACCCGCTGATGTCGGATACGGATATCAACAATATCCTGGTAAACGGTGCACAAATCTCCCTGGGCAAACTCAAGCGAGCCAAGAGCTTTGATGCCCGCCTCTACTATTACGCCGAAATCGGCGTGTACCTGGAGGTTTCTCTATCACGGGGCGCGGGCATATCCGACTCGACCCGGGATCAGCTTAAGGAGATTCATCGTCAGGCCACTCACCTGCATATGGATGCCAATAAAGAGCTGAACCGCTCCGAGGTATAAGAGTTCGCCGTGCCTGATCTGTCATCGCAAACCGCTGCCACCTTCGACAGCAAGAGTTTCCTTGCCCGGCTGACCTCACGCCCGGGTGTTTACCAGATGTATGATGCTGCCGACGAGATTCTCTACATCGGCAAGGCGCGTAACCTCAAAAACCGTGTCTCCAGCTACTTCCGCGCCAGCGGTTTAACAACGAAAACCATGGCGCTGGTGGGCAAAATCGCGCGTATTGAAGTGACGATCACCAACAGTGAGACCGAGGCCTTGCTGCTGGAACAAAATCTGATCAAGCAATTCCGCCCGCCCTATAACATTCTGCTGCGTGACGATAAGTCTTATCCCTATATCCTGGTGACCGACAAGGATGAATACCCGGCCGTGCGGTTTCAGCGCGGCGCGCGGGCAGGCAAGGGGCGCTATTTCGGTCCCTTTCCCAGCGGCTCTGCCGTGCGCGAAAGCCTGAATATTCTGCAGAAGGTGTTTCTGATCCGGCAATGCGATGACAGCTTCTTTCGTAACCGCTCACGGCCGTGTTTGCAGTATCAGATCAAACGCTGCAGTGCCCCCTGCGTTGGACTGGTTTCCCCGGACGCTTACCGACGGGATCTGCGCCACGCGGTGATGTTCCTCGAAGGACGTAATAACGCGATTATGGAGGAACTGGGGAATCAGATGGAGCAGGCATCCCAGGCTTTGGAATTTGAGAAAGCCGCGGAGTTACGTGACCAGATCGGCCGGTTGCGTCAGGTGCAGGAGCAGCAGTATGTGTCCGGTTTGCAGGGTGATGCCGATGTGTTCGGCTGCGCGGTGCAGGCCGGCGGCGTGGTGGTTCACGGGCTGTTTGTGCGCCAGGGGCGGGTTATCGGCAGTAAAGTGTACCATCCACGGGTAACGGTGGAGGAGGAACCGGCCGAGGTATTGGCCGCCTTTATTGCACAATTCTACCTGGCCGGCAGTCGAGAGATTCCGGAGCTGCTGATTGTCAGCTACCCGCTGGAGGATGCGGAACTGATTGAACAGGCCCTGGCCGAGCGACGTGGCCGACGTGTGAGCCTGACACACCGCGTCCGGGGCGAACGCGCCGGCTGGCAGCGGCTGGCACAAAGTAATGCCGAGCAACAGTTAGCCAGCCATCTTGCCAGTAAGCAGAGCATGCATAATCGGTTTTTGGCACTTCAGGATCTGCTGGGGCTCGATACCCTGCCGGAGCGTCTGGAATGTTTTGATATCAGTCACAGCTCCGGTGAAGCCACGGTCGCGTCCTGTGTCGTGTTCGATCGCAATGGCCCCCTGAAGTCCGACTACCGCACGTTTAATATCGAAGGGATCACTGCCGGCGATGATTATGCGGCCATGCATCAGGCGTTGACCCGCCGCTATACCCGGTTAAAGAAAGGGGAGGCGAAGCTGCCTGACCTGCTGGTGATCGATGGTGGCAAGGGGCAGGTGACTCAGGCGATGGAGGTGCTGGATAGCCTGCAGATTACCGAAGTGCTGGTGATCGGTATTGCCAAGGGGCCGACCCGTAAAGCCGGGTTCGAAGTACTGATCGCCGGGGATACCGGTCAGGAACAGGTGCTGCAGGCGGACTCGCCCGCGCTACACCTGTTACAGCACATTCGGGACGAGGCGCACCGGTTTGCGATCACAGGTCACCGCGCCCGGCGCGGAAAGGCGCGAAAGAGATCCAGTCTGGAAGGAATCCCCGGAATCGGGCCCAAACGTCGGCGGGAGCTCCTGCGGCATTTTGGCAGTCTGCGTGATATCGAAAGCGCCAGTGTTGAAGAAATTGCAAAAATCTCTACCATTAGCCGGGCATTGGCCGAGGAGATTTATGCGGCGCTGCACCCGGATCATTAATACTACGCCGCGACAGGTTACCTAACCCTTTAATGAAAATACCTAACATCCTTACGCTACTGCGAATCCTGATGATTCCGGTGTTCGTGCTGGTCTATTATCTGCCGATTCCCTACGCATCACTGATATCCGCTGCCATCTTTGGGCTGGCGGCACTGACCGACTGGTTTGATGGCTACCTGGCGCGCCGGCTCGATCAGGCATCGCCCTTTGGCGCGTTCCTTGATCCCGTGGCTGATAAACTGATGGTCGCCGCGGCATTGGTCGTGCTGGTGGAAACCTTCGCCGAACCCTGGGTCACGGTACCGGCGGTGGTGATCATCGGGCGAGAGATTGTGATCTCCGCATTACGTGAGTGGATGGCAGAGTTGGGCAAACGCGCCAGCGTAGCGGTATCGACGATCGGCAAGATCAAAACCACGTTGCAGATGGTGTCCATTATCGCGCTCCTGGCATTTCCTCCATTCAGCATTCTCTCCTGGGTGGGCGTGGGGGCGCTTTACGGCGCGGCACTGCTGACGCTTTGGTCCATGGTCCTCTATCTGCGAGCGGCGTGGCCATTCCTGAGCGAGGATATTTGAGCCCTGCTTGAGGGTTAACAACCGGGCCCGGTGCGCTAAGTGGTTAATCTTTAAGCAAAAATAATTCTGACATTCAGTTGACACGCCTGAGCAGAACTCTATAATACGCACCACTTGTTGAGACGACGCGGGAATAGCTCAGTTGGTAGAGCACAACCTTGCCAAGGTTGGGGTCGCGAGTTCGAGTCTCGTTTCCCGCTCCAACAAGTCGTTCAAGAATGGCTGGATGGCAGAGTGGTCATGCAGCGGACTGCAACTCCGTGTACGCCGGTTCGATTCCGACTCCAGCCTCCATTCTTATCAGCGTCCCGCTGAAAACTGATCCACCCGCCCCGGTGGTGAAATTGGTAGACACAAGGGATTTAAAATCCCTCGGCCTTCGGCTGTACCGGTTCGAGTCCGGTCCGGGGCACCATTCCGTATTTATTTTCCTTTAGCTAAACTCAACAATCTTTAGCAAATATCTTAAAATCAATGACTTAGCCACGGTCCCCGTGCCGTATCGGTTTGCAAATTTTCATACTCTTTTACATATTTCTGCCGTCGATTACAGCAAATTACAGCAGAGATTACAGCAGGATCCGATATGGCTACTTTCAGGAAACGTGGTGACAAGTGGGAAGCACAGGTATTTGTAGGGGGTAAGCGTAGGACCAAATCCTGGCCTACCAAAGCTCAAGCTAAGAGCTGGGCAACAGAACAGGAGATGTCTTTAGGGAAGGCCGCTGAAGGCGTCAGCGACACGCATACATTGAACGATGTGTTCGTCCGGTATGCAGAGGAAGTGTCACCGACGAAACGCGGTGGAGAGAAGGAGAAGATCCGTCTGACAGCCCTGGGTCAATTCCCTATCGCTTCAGAACGGTTAATCGATCTCAGGCGTGAGACGTTTGAAGACTGGATCAGCTTTAGACTAAAAACCGTTAAACCCAGTTCAGTGAACCGGGATCTGAATCTGATCAGCAACTGCCTGACCTATGCCAGACGCTGGCGGCTGATGAAGGATAATCCACTGAAAGATCTTAAACGGCCTACGGATCCACCACCGAGGGATCGGCGGATTCTCGATAAGGAGATTGAAGAAATCCTCGTAGCACTCAACTACGTTGAGTCTGAGCCAGTGGAACAGAAACAGCAGAAGGTGGCGGTGATCTTCCTGCTGGCTATTGAGACGGCTATGCGCTCAGGGGAAATCTGTGGCTTGAAGCCTGATCAGGTGGACCTGGTTAAACGAGTAGCTCGTCTGCCGCTGACCAAGAATGGTGCAGCACGGTCTGTGCCCTTGAGTACTCGCGCAGTTGAACTGTTTCGTAAGGTAGAGCCCTGGCCAGAAGAGGGGACCATATTCGGTATCACCGATAAACAACGGGATGCGCTATTCAGGAAGTACCTGAAGAAAACCACCATTGAGGATCTGGTGTTTCATGACAGTAGGCATGAGGCTACAACTCGGTTAGCTAAGAAGCTGGAGATACTGGACCTGGCTCGGGTAACAGGCCATAAGAACCTGAAGGAACTGATGACCTATTACAATGCCAGCGCGGAGGAGATTGCGACTCAGCTGGATTAGCATCGTTGCTTCTTGGCCCAGTCCAAAATTTCTTGAGCATACCAGAGTTTCCCACTTCGGCTTTTACCATAAGGTGCTGCAACCGGAGTGGGGAATTTGGAGTCTTTACTGATACGATCACGAAAGGCCTCATACGCAACATGCAGGTACTTAGCGCATTGATGCCCATCCCACAGCGTATGTTCATTGATCTGACTGGCTCCGAGCTTTTCAGCTATCAGCGTAGCCAGAAGATCGTAATCCAGCTCAGCAAGGGTTTCAGGCTTAACTGGTGCGTTCATTATTAACCTCTTCAATTATGAAATAACGGATAAACTTATTAACTCCCTTATTTATCCAAGAGAACAACAAGAGAATGCAATGAGCTACCAGAAATATCACAGTGAGGAAAAGAACCTTAATCCACCATTCAGCATTAAGGTCATCCAATGCAATTAAGGTGATTGTTCCAAGTCCGATAACAGCAACATCGTAAGGACTTAGATCTTTTTTAGTAAGCCAGTTACAGAAAGGACGGATTAGATAACGCAATGAGTACATTAATGTCCCAATTATGCTGAAAATAACTAGAACAAATGAGACGAACCAGATTGATTCATCTTTAAACTCATCATGGTATTTTTCAGTGTTGCCTACTATTGAAGTAATGAAGTATGAAATACCTCCAATACCTGTGAACAATATGCTGAACCAAGCTATCCAGCCAATACAGTTTGATGTCACGACTTCACCCCCTCAGCGGTGGCCTGCTGGCGGATCTGATTCACCAATCGCCCGCACTTGAGCGCATACTTTGTCGGCGGCAACTCATCCATGTTTTCAACCGCATCGCATAGCCGCAATGCCATAGCCTTCAACTGGTCGCGTTCTGCATCAGGTAGCTTATGACGGCAGCTGTTGCAGGCGTGTATGTGCCGATTCATACCCTCACTGCCGTGCCATGGGTGGTGGTTAATGGCGGTGCCGCAGTAGTCGCAGGTCAATGGGGCAGACTGCTCTGCACACATTGACTGATACTCGGCTTCGATTTTTCGCAACCGCTCAATCTCGGCGTCCAGCCCGGCGACGACACGCTCAATACCGTCACAGTCATATCCAGCAACAAAGCCAGATCCATCGTTGTGCATGTACTGCCGTAGGTGTGGTGTAAGATCTGTCATTTCCGTCTCCTGTGTCCGTTGGCTTGTCGGCAGGCCCGTTTCCAGTCCCAGTGTGTGGGGGGGCATGCTGTCTTTACCTCCTCATGCCGCCGTATCCACGCCGTAGTGGGCGCGCAGTTTCTCGATTATCTGCTGGCGCTCCTGTGCGATTGCCTGTTCCAGCGCATTGCGGAGTAGGGCGGCCACATGCGGGCCGATCTTTCTGTCGTCATCCCGGTTCCTGAATGTCAGCGATATGCCGATCAGACCGGCGCTGCCGATACTGGTAGCCAGTTCTTCCAGCGCCTCGATATCCTCGATCAGGGTGTTGGCCTGTTTGATTTCTGATGGGGTCATGGCTGCTGCTCCTCCTGTGCGGCTGTGATTATGGCTTCAAGCTCATTCGCTTTTTCATGCCAGCCTGAGTTCGAGCCTGTTGCTCGCATTAAACGTATTGCTGCTTTCAGATCACCAACGGGTATCAGTACACAATTTTCAGGAATGGCATATAAATTACGTACTGGATAGCCTGCTTCCTCTGTATTCTTTCTGTGATCGTTTATATCCATACCTGTGTGCCAGGTATCATCTTGGTAAAACTGCCACGCTACCGGTTTTAATTCTTCACTCATCTTTTCTCGCTTACTCATCATTAAGCGCCTGTTGCGCTATCTGGCGGTAGTAATCCCGCTCACCATTGGAACCGAAGTTCAAACGGAACTCTGTGCTGCACTCACCACATTGCTGGATACGCTTTAATGCCGTCTTCAACTGGCCACTCTCGTTACTCCACTGACTAAGCGTTTCTCTTGCCTCGTCTCGCTGATCACGCAACCACTCAATCTCATTGAGTAGCTCTTCGGCGTATTCACAGACACGGTTCAGCTCTTCATTTTCAGCACGGTCCAGGTCACTAGGCCAAATAAAATCAGTCATTTATCATCTCCAGCGCTTCGTCGGTGGGGTAAAACAAATGGTCTTTGATATCGAACCGCACCAACCCCTGCAGTTCGGTGTTTACCTCGACTGGGATGGTGGCGCTGGTATCGTGACCCCGAAGCTCCATGTGAGTCACATCAGGATAGTTGTCCTGCGGTTCCCAGCTGCCGTAATGGTGTTTATTGTCACGCAGCCACCGCAGAATATTCACGGCCTGTGACGACAATGTTCTTTGCTTATCCATGGAGTACTCCGGAAAAAGAAAAGCCCTCACATGGAGGACTGAAGGGGCAATGAAAAAGTTACTTTGGAATACAAAACAAGCGATTTACATCATCTACTTTATTTTGCTTAAAGCTCTGAATTGCTGCTTCACAGGACGTTTTTGAAGAAAACTCTTGCATTGTTACAGTTGTTCCAAAATAAACGTGCGTCACTACAACAAGAATAAAAGCGCTCATGATTTATCCTTTTTAGTCATGCTGCGCTGCCAATCGAAAAGAGGACGGCTCCAAATATTTCCGTTAGCGCCAACGTAAACAACCGTGATTGGATATCGTTCAGGATTTACGGTGTAAAGATTAGTAATACACGTAACACGATATTCGCGACCGCTGTTATGCACCCAAACACTGTCTTTTTCAGGGATCTCGAGAATCTGTTCCATACTGGTTCCTTGAATTAAGGGGGGTACCCCCGTCTGATCATGTTATTTCGGTAAGCATTACCCAGCTTTTTTGCATGATGTTTAACCCTACGGCGAGAGCAACCCAGTTCATCTGCAATTTGACTAAGAGACTGATTCAGCATTAAGCGCTCCAACAGATCCTCTTGATCGATAGGTCGCTCTTTCTTGCTGCATAGCTTTAGGCGTCGAAGGTTATTTTTTATAGTGGAATCGCTTACCCCAAAATACTGGCTTAGTTCAATCAATGTCATTGATGGATACAACTGAGCCAGCACCTTATCGTTAGATATTTTCCAGTGGGCCATTGTCTATTCTTATTTAGGCAACATGGCGGATCGGGATGTACTGAGAGCAGGGCTCATCAGAAGTCAGTACCAACACAGGTTCTTGCTGAACCTGCTGGTAATAGAGGTAATTACGATAACGCTCACAGGTCATTCGCTTAGAGCAGGACTTCTTGGTAAGACTACTACCAATACACAGAGAGGGCTCATCGGACATGACTGATCCTCCGATTAATAAACCGCTGAATCATCTCAAGATCAGCGGCTAGTTCATGGGGCTGGTTCTCCAGCTGAAGAATCTCATTACCCACAGTGGCAGTGATGACACCACGACGTACATGCAGCCCCACATCATCAGGTATACCCAGGCTTAACGCTGAAAGGGTATTAGCCACCGGCATGGGACTCTTTTTAAGAATGTTCAACATCAGGGCCTCCTGGCTCAGGGGGTATGTATTGATCAATGGGTACAAGAACCCACTTAGGGCGCTGCATAAAGTTAATGCACACCGGTTCGTCTTTATCGAGATGGTCAGTCATAAACAAACGCAGATCAGATAAACTGATCTCTTCCAGGTGTCTTACTTTTTCAGGTTTGTTTTTGAGATTGTTACGCCGTATGTAGAGGTACACGGTATGCGTAGAGCGGTTAAGTTTTTTGGCTATTTCTTCAACAGAATACCCTTGAGCAAGTAATTCATCAGTACGGTTTATCTGTGCCTCAAACAAATACTGCTTTTGGGATTTAAGCCCCCATTGTTGTCTTCTAACAGCAATGGTAGAAGGTGTTGATTTAAACAGCTTGGCAATGCGAGAGTTGGATTCTCCTGCTTCTGCCAACGCCGTTACAGCTTCACGATCACATTCAAAAGGGGGTGCACAAATTTTACGCATGAATACTACTCAAATATTGCTCGTATTCAGTGAGCAATCGATGATGGTCTACTTCCGTAAGTTTTCTTGAAAGCCAAGGTGCCGGCCTATTTCTCTGATCCAGTATCTCAAATTCAAATTCAACATAACCGGTATGATCCCAGTCAGAATCCCAGGTGTCTTTTCCTGGTTCACGCAAGTAATGCGTTACTGAGATTTGGCAGGGAATACCGGCAATACGGGTTTTAAAATCCCCCGTGCGCTGTTTACTCGGTTGCTTTATACGCACCGGTTCAAGGTAAAGCGCAGGAGGTGATACAGCTTGATTCATACCAGCCTCCTGTTGGTACTAACGCTGACTGGTTTGCCAATCCAATGCACAGGTGCTGGCTTTTAAGCCTTCACCGGGGCAGAACAGGCGCTGTGACCCTTCTTCGAAGGGCTCTTCACACCAGTGGCAGTGACCCACGGGAACCGGCTCACGTTCACCGGCTTTTTGGCGAATTGCATCAATTCGCATTTCCAGTAAATGTCCTTCCAGTTTATCCGTATGGTCGATTAGATCAGCGCTCACCGGTATAGCCCTCATCTGCGATGACGGGATTACGTGCCATGTAGTTTTCCAGCGCTTCGTTGGCACTCCAGGCGATTTCTTCGTAGTCCTTTGCAGTGTCCTTGTGGCCACGCTGACCCGGCTGTAGAGCCTTTTTAACCACATGAGCATGGATATGGTCAGTGATCGGGAACGTCTCCAGAACGGCGTATACGTCGATCCAGACACCGGGGAACAGCTCATTGTGGTAAGGACTGTGTTTGGCGGCAAATCGCTCAGGGACCACCACCACACGATCCAGCTCAGTACTTTCCGTATCGTCCACCATGGAAGGGCAGGTATTGGGCTCATCTTCTAAAACCGGTGGTGCAGATTGATCCAGATTGATACCAAAGATTTCTTCCAACATCGAAGTAAGATCAAGGCCTGTGCCTTTTACTTCTTCGCGCACTGGTTCACGATTATTAACACTGATTTCAATATCAGAGTCAGGAAAGGCTTCTGCCAGTTGAGCAGAAATGTTTTCAACGATATTCGGATCGAAATTACCAGTATTCGATACGATCACTACTTTATTGCCCATTCAACTACTCCGTTTATGGGATTTTCATGGATATCCCGGTAATCGGGATTCGATTTATAGGTGGTCACGTAATTAGGCCGAATCGCTTCGATCTCTTGCCCGTTATGCAACCGAACGATCAGAGGAATTCCCGGTGTCGGGAAGTGGCTGACCGGATGAAAGAGCCGCGTTGGAGGGGGGATGCCCTGGGATGTCTGTTTCGTAGACCAACCCAGTTTCCGGATCACGGTAACGGTTAAACGCCCCAAACGCTTTGAAAAACTCGTAAGCATCGTGTTCAGAAAAGTCCTTGCCTCTAGGGGAAGCAAACCACCCTGAACCAATAAAATGGTTAGGGTTTATTCGCTTATTGATTTCATCATGCTTATCGTTGAGATAATCAGTCAGCTCGTGCTGGTAATATTTTGAGTCAGTCACGATCAAGTCGCCTTTCATAATATTCTCTTTTGTAAAAGGAGAATATCCAAAGGCAGCTAGATAAATAGACCAGTTATGCTTCATTTTAGCAATAGCTGAATACTTGAATTCGCTTACTTCAATAAGCTGACGGGTTTTATAATCCACCAAAGTACAGGCGCTTTGTCCTGTTATAAACAGCACAACAACATCGCGCATACTTAATCGTATTTCAGCATCCCAACTTTTTAGCGGTGAATATTTCTTGGTGCGTTTTTTCTGTTTTTTCATAACGATCACAGGGTTGGTGAGTGACGATTCCCGCCACCCACCGGAAGGTGGGCTTATGCCACTTTTTCCATACCCTGTTTACAGATTGAAATGATCTCCTCTTCACTGGCTCCATTGGGTAATGAGATGTCATTCGCCCAATCCGGATAGAACACAGACAAGTCACCCCCCAATCCCACTTGAGGGTGCTGGATCTCCGGTAGTTTCTGCCACTGCATACATTCCGGTAGGTTGTCGTTGGTCCACTTGATAGGCGCTGCGTAGTCCCTAATCATGAAGTACTGCGCATCATGTATGTGGGCACACGGTAGGATCTCATAGCGGTATTCAGACGCCAGAGTACGTTCCTGGAACTCAATAGCAGCTCGGTTATTGAGCATCCCGTAGGATTGCCCCAGGGCATTACCTGCCGTTCGTCCTTCAGCTTGCGCCTCATAAGGTGTACGGCTCGAGCCCATCAAGGACTGTTTCAGAAGGGGCGTACGCACTCGTAGACCAAAGGCCACAGTGACATACCCATCCTTTGCTGCCTGATCCAGTTTTCCTTGAACCCATTCATCCGATACTCGATACATATCATGATAGGCAGATTCGATAGATCGTGCTTTCTGCTCAGACCAACCAAGCTGCTGCATGATACCGATATAGGTGCCCTGATAGGTGAGTAGGAAAGTAGGTGTTTTGGAATCCTGACGGAGCGGTTTGTACTTCGTCTCAATCGAGTTAATGCTACTTACAGAATTTGGATCTATATCCGGCATCTGATCGGAGAAGTAGTAATACGCACGCAGGCAGTGACCATCGTATCCATCCGTATAGACCTTGAGTTTATTGGGGTCCTTGGTAGTAAGCGCACTGATTCGATCTTCCAGTGAAGCGAAGTCAGCCCCACAGAACAACCATCCTGGCGGTGCCACAAAAGCAGCTTTGATGAGCTTGGCATGTTTCGAGTTACTGGGGATGTTCTGCAGGTTAGGACCTGATGAGGAGAGGCGTCCGGAAACAGTTCCACCCAGGTTGAAGTTGCCATGCAGATACCACCAGCCATCTTCCTTCTGAACTGAGTTTTCCTTGAACGCCTTGATGAACGTAGTCAGGATTTTATCAGCATCAGCAAAGGCTCTGAGTGCTTGGATAACATCAATCAGCTGTTGGTCCTGGGTGTGGTTGATCAGCTTTTTGAGGGTCTTACCACCGACGGCCGGCTGTTTGTTTTTGGTACGGTCGATCACCGGCAGGTTGTGTAGCTCATAGAGCAATGCCTGTACCTGAAGGTTACTGCCAGGGTTGAAGGTAACACGGGGAAATGTATCCCAGTCTTTCTTCAGGATCTTATCCGGATTTTTGGCTTTGTCGCGTCGATCCGTATAGTCCTTTTCCCAAGCGCGGGCAGTGAGCAAATCTTCAAGCTGTTTAATCAGAGGTGACTGGCTCAAGATGAGTCGTTGTGCCTCTGCTTCTGCTTTCAATACCTTCTCTGCTTCATTCACCTTCTTCATGCTCAACGGCATACCGGTGAGTTCCATTTGCAGGATCACCTTGACGCTAGGCTTGAAGATGGTTTCGTACACATCCAGCTGCTGATCATTGACCATGGTTGGGTAATGCTTTTTCTTTACGAACCAGGTACTTAAACAGTCAACCAGGTTGTAGCGCAGCAGTTGATCCAACGGGATTCGACGGATATCTTTGATATCCTCATCATTTTGCGCGTAGTTACCTGCAAACTCAGCAGCCTGCTCTTTGAGGCTGAGTTTGTTTCCGGATGTCGAATTGGTGGCGAGATAGGTAATGAGCTTGGTGTCGTCAAACAGGCGGGTCAGTATTTCGATCCCTTTCTGCTTTCCTTTCTCATCCAGCAAAGACTCCATCCAGAGTTCGTACACCAATATCTTCAGGTCGAAGTTGGCGTTGTGGAGAGTGAGTTTACCCTGGTAGGTTTCAAGGAATTCCCGTAGCAATTTTTTCACCACAGGGTTATCAATCTGGACGCCATGATACGCAGCCATCGCCTCTTTACGGCGCTGGGTATACACCACAGGATCCTCACCCGGCTCGATGGGTAGCTTCAGGCGTAGTAGGTTGTAAACCTCAGCAACTTTATGAGCCTCCACGTAATCCACCGGGAAAGCTATACCGTTGTGCTCATCCCAGGCAAAACCCACAGTACCAATACCTGCTTTCCAGAAGTGCAGAGAGAAGGCCTCAATATCAAGAGTCAACTCGGGGTATTGATATAACTGGTTCAGAGCGTCAGCGATTAGATCATTAACCGGGTAAAATTCTGAATGGATGATGTTTTGACCAGGAACCCGGTAAGTACCCTTCAGGTGGTCAGCAAGTGTATCCAGCCCGCGATCCACTTTGGTTTGAATCTTGGGGTCATAAAACAGCTGCTGGTAATTGGGGATCAATATGGCATTCATCCCCTCAGCACCCTTCAGAGTACAAGGCACCACATACCCTAAATGAGGTTCAGCTTTCTTCACTCCAGTAATGGTTTTGAAGTAAGCCGAATCTGCAATCAGTAGTGTATGAACCCCTAAGCCGATAAGTCCCTGAACCAGATTGCTCAGGTACTCTTTTTGCTCACTGACTTTACAGGGATTCTTACCGTTATAAGGCACATCGAATGCCAGAATACGATCTTGAGAAATACTGCGTTGCTCAAGCGGGCGCACGTAATGCTCCAGTAGTTTAGAGCGATTCAATGCAGTCGTTTTGATCAGCAACGCAGCATCGTACTGAGCACTCTCAGTAAACAGTACATGCTGCATACGTTACCTCAATAACAGGTTGGCAATGAGTCGAGTGTTAATCAACTCAATTTCATCTTTGAAGTCACTGTTTATTTTCT
This sequence comes from Marinobacterium litorale DSM 23545, assembly GCF_000428985.1. Lineage (GTDB taxonomy): Bacteria > Pseudomonadota > Gammaproteobacteria > Pseudomonadales > Balneatricaceae > Marinobacterium_D > Marinobacterium_D litorale. Next base: position 53,963 of record NZ_AUAZ01000017.1, read on the forward strand.
CGATGGTTTCCAATGTTATACGGACTTCATCAGCTGATTTGTGTTTGCGAATTTGCTCAGGAATACCTGGGTGAATATTCTCAGGAAAAAGGGCCAGCATATCACCAGCCGTACCACATTTCCTTAAACCCATCAGCAGGTAAGTAAATACTGCGTTTTCTTCCTTGTCTATTTCTTCATCGTATTTTTTAACCATTTCACGAAACTCCCCATGCAGCGAATACGCCAATAAAGGAGCCGGTTTACTAACGGATAAACTGGAATGTGAATAGACATTTTTATCGAAATAGAAGCAGTTAAAGCCATTATTATCAGGGTTTCTGATAATAAATTCTTCTATTTGTTGTTGGTAAAACTGACGAGAAGGGGAGAAGATGAAATTTACTATTTCGTTAATGACGTTATTACGCCACCGTTGCAACTCTTCCTTGCGCATTTTGAATAGCTCCGTATTTAGGAGGTAATGCCCCATAGAGCACTACCTGTTCAGAAGCACGAGAAAACGCAACATACAGCATTCGGGCAACGTCTGACTGGATGTTGCATTGGCCAATATCACTCAGATCAATGAATACCCGGTCATACGTAGAACCCTGGCTTTTGTGAACCGTGGATGCGTAAGGCGGTCGTAGATCCCCCCAGTTTTCCTTGATGTCAAAAAAGGTTTTCCAGTTTTTCTCTTTCGCTAACTGCTTGAGAAAAGCACGGACCTGTAGTTGATTATCAGGAACAAACAGCTGAACCTTTTCATCCAACTCAATGTAGCGTCCTTCGATTCCAGCCTGCTCAATGGTTCCAGTCACATCCGTCACGATACCGCTGGCATCTGTGGCGTACTTGGTACCGGATCGCGTCATGATGGGTTTATTGGTAACAACCCGTTCACCTTCTTTAAAGTGACCGTGCTGACCGTTAATCATGCGGGCATAGTCGTTGTATTGGATTACGCGATCATTCTGCCAAGCCAGGATTCGCGCTGCGTTACCGTGAGTTAACTGGCTCGCAGTAAAGTGGTGATTGATCATCTGCTGAAAGGTAGCGCCATCTACATGGATCACCTTATCGTCAGTAAGCCCAATGCTCGGGAACGTCAGGGTATCAACCGCATGGCGGTATTCCAGGGACACCTGCTGAACAGTACCCATGTTGCGCATGATCTGGGTTAACTTGGCCGTGCGCAGCCCCTCAGTGAAGATAGGAGGCGTTGGCTCATAAATAGATGCCAACTGGAAAGGGTCACCAATCCAGATAATCTTGCAACGAAGTGTCCCTTCACGAACCTCTTTAATCAGGTTGCTATCTGCGAAGCTCGCTTCATCGATCAGAATGATTGAGTCTTCAATAATGTTGTAGTTACGCCCATGAACCAGTTTGGATTTACCGGTTTTACGGTCATTTTCTACTTTCAGGCCCAGGGCTGAATGAATTGTCAGCGCTTCCTGTCCTGTCAGTTCTGCAATCACCTGTGCTGCTTTACGGGTGGTTGCTGTGGTGATCAGCTCATAGTGCGGCGCATCGATATTGTTGATCAGTGCAATGGCCTGCATCTGCTTCTCATACACCTGAAGCATATGGTTGATCATGGTGGACTTACCGGTCCCTGCAGGGCCTTCCACCACCATCTCTGTTTCGCCGGGAGTCATCAGGAAATCAACGATTTCACTGATAGCGTTTTGTTGTTCGGAATTCAGTGAAATCATGCGACTTTTCCTTCAGGACTCAGGTCCACTTCAGAAGAGGGGACCCCTAATAGATGGGCGGTTTTTAGGCGGATATACTCTTCATGCGAGATGAAGGTAATTTCCATATTTTTACGATCTATTGGCACTATTTTTGGGTTACCCCAATCAGTTTCGTCATACCCTTCAGCCAGCTCCATTGAAGCAATGAAAGATTGAAAAGCACTGTAGGGAAGGCAAATGGTGCGCTGGTAATCGAATTTGATGAGGGCGTAATTGTTCGCCGGAGGCAGCTTCTTACTGTCCGTTACAGTGCTTTTAGCTGGCATGGTAAACCTCAGGTGGGATAGTTAAGAATCGTACCGAAGGGGTATTCGAAAGACTCGTCTCGACTATGAATAACCCAGATAACAGGGCAACCGGGATTCACGTCATACATACTGAAATAGCCATCAGTAAAAATCAGCATGACAGTGGGCTGGTTTTCTTTTGCCCATTTAAGTACCGGCTTAATGCTGGTACCTCCTCGACCGTGAAACTCAACAGAACGAAGATCTTCGCACTCATTGAATTTCTTGATGTCTTTGATGCTTGTATCGAAATCGATGATCGTCATCTTTTCCGGTAGGAACTCATCTTTGATACCCTGGCACTCTGATATGAAATCAGTGAACTGCTCATCAGTTACAGAACCAGAAGTATCCACCGCAATGGTGATATCGGTCATTGCTTCACTGTACTGGCTCGGCAGATAGTGATCCGGGAAAAAGCGACGGTTAGGTCGCTTAAACGTAAAATCGTTTTTTGCAAAACCAGAGACATAGTTACGAAGTATCTGGTTCCAAGGCAGTTTAGGATTGGTCAGATTTTCAATCATAATGCCGACTTCGCCTGGAATATGACCAGGGTCTTCATTCTGCATTCGTGATTGGGTAGCAGCTTTGATCAAAATACCGTTTACTTCTTCTTCAACGGCTTTTGCTTCTTCCGGTGACATGGACTCAAACGGATCCATGATATCCCCATCCGAGCTACCAGGTGTCCATACACCTTGGTCATTACCTTGGCCTGATCCATTAGGTTCAGGTTTATTGCCTGCACCTCCATTCTGTTCCTGTTCTTTCTTCAGGATGTCATAGACTTCTTCAGTGGATTTACCCAGGAAGTCCATGTTGCAGGGGCGGCCTTCAGGTACGTCGTATCCTGAATTTTTCAGCATGGTATTGATCACATGATCCGCTGCGATATTCCACAGTTGATGATCACGGTCACCTTTACGGAACAGGTGCTTAAAGGCCACATGCCATGCCTCATGGGCAATGAGCCAGATACGTTGATCGGGACTCAAGTTGATAAAGTTAGTGGGTTGAATGAACAGGTGCTTCCCATCCGTTGCTCCGCAGCTACCACCGTCCGGTGACAGATCGGGTTTCCAGACCTGCTTCAGGCTGAAAAGAACGGTGGAAATGAATACACTGTTGTGCTTACTCATCAGGCCGATTTTGGCCTTATCGAGCTGCTTGGCAAACGGATGAGCCAGACTGGTCATATCAGGTTCCTGTTGGATTTAAGAGTTTGATAGCCTTCCAATTTTTATGGAGGTCAATTTGCTCTTTGGTAAATGGAGGGCAATGAAGTTCATCCTGCGCTTTTAGGATGTGACTTTTAAGTTCACTGTGGTTTTCAATATTCGACAAAAGAAACTCAATATTGAGTTTATTATCGTCCTCTGTAACATGGCGCAGGCGAGTTGTTCCATCTGGATTTAATCGAAAACACTCTGCACCAGCGTTATAGTCATCCCCTCGCCCCCATGAACGGTCATACGGAATACCTGCTGCTTGAAAGTCTTCTTCGATGTCTAAACAACCGTAGTTAACTTCTGAGTATTCAAGAAGAAGAACAGTTACCCCTTCTGAATTAATCATTTCATCTTCTTCTTCAGCATCAGTAAGTAAAGAAGGGTCAATTTCCTTAACCCTTTCTTTACAGACCGCAGGGAAATTAAGTTGAACCCAGGTTCGATCTCCCATAGCAGAACCCCCCTTAGAGGAGTTCTGCGGCAGTGGAGGCGATCCAGGTGCGTACCGGAGCAGACTGCATCAGTTCACGTTTACGGCGTACGATGTCACGCAGGGTCAGTACCTGGAATTCAGCCGGCGCACGGTTCAGGAAGGCCATGGCTTTATCGATGGTTTTATCATCCACCTTGTCGGCAATGGTTCCAGAAAGGGCGAAGTACACGCTGGGTTCACTGGGCAGCTGAACGCCATTCGGGTTCTGGCAGATTTGTTCAAAAGTCAGAAGGTCTTTATAGACCTTGCAGTAACCGATGAACTCATTGGCCATACCTTCAGAGATCAAACCAGACAGCAGCGGCATATCACTCATGGAGATATCTGTCATTGGCTTGATGACATTGGAAGTAAACTCCCAGGTACGAGGGCAGGCAAAGGTGCGGTCATTGTGCTGAGGATCAAACTTGTGAAGGTTTTCGCCTTTGTAGTTGATGAACGCACAAATACGATGATCCACACCATTACGAGATGCCCAGTCAATCCAACCTTTCGGATCGATATCAATCGTAATGTGGCCCAGACGTGACTGCATGGCAGTACCCTGTCGATTCACAATGGCACCATCGGTACCCAGGTTACCTGCAGCAACTATCGCTACGTTTTCATGTAGATCATGTTGACCTACCTGACGATCCAGGATCAGCTTGTATGCAGCTGCTTGGGTCGCGATTGAAGCGGAGTTGAACTCATCCAGAAAAAGGAGCCAGCCTTTCTTGCCTTTAGGCAGGGTGTCGCCTTTAAGGGGGAAGGTGCTCATGGGTGCATAAGAAGCCCGCTTACCCAGGTTCTGCTCATCAACCACAACTTCGTTAACGGTAGGAAATCCGAGTAGATCAGTCGGATCACACTGGCTCAAACGCATGTCGATCAGCTGAAGCTCATATTCATCAGCGATCTGTTTAACGATAGAAGATTTCCCGATACCTGGGGAACCAGTAACCATCGGCACAACGCCAGCACGGATGTAGTGGGAAATGATAGATACAGCTTGGGTAGGGCTCACGGTGTTAGCCATGGATAGTTCTCCAAAAAGGTAATCGGAATGAAATCAGAAAAAGTTTGTTTGTAGCTGGACAGCACGCGCCGGAGGGCGCGCTAATCAGTTGAAGGCGTTGAGACGGTCTTGCAGGTCATCAGCCAATGCCATGGCTTCTTCGCGTTCTTCCTCGAATTCAAGGCAGTTGATGGCGCACCGGTAGTCTTCCAGTACGTAAGTTGCTGATTTCTTCAGCTCATCATTCAGATCGAGAACGTGACGGACGTTATCACGATAGCACCGAAACAGGCCTTGAGTGGCGGCCAACTCATGTTTGGTAATTGAAAGCGTGGTAAGGGCCTGAGCCAGGGCTTCTTTGAGATCCTGGATCTCACTATCAAGTTGGGCGGTCATGTTATTTCCTTTTTAAATTAGCCTCCTCAGCGGCTTTACGCTCCTTAACTCGACGCTCAATGATGCGTGCAACATATACGGCGTAGTAGACGACAAGGTAAATGCTGGCGAGGGATAAAAGTACATGAAGTACAACGCTCCCCATAACTGCCTGGGTTGCGTAAATACTGGTAACGGTTAGATAGAACACGCACAAGGCGATAGCGATCATTCTCATGCGTTCGTACCTACTACTTTAGGTGCAGTTTTGCGCCGTTGGGTTTTCTTTTGAGCTTTAGGTGGCTCAACTTCTTCAAGTAGATGCAGGCGGTCCATTTCACCTGTTACAGGTTTAACTCCAGAGATCTCATCCCAGGACCAATCGAAATTGGCTGTGCGACCGTTACTCAGCAGTGCGATAAAGTCAGCGCCCATCTTCATAAAGAGCTGACTACCTCGACGGTAGAGTTTTAGCTGACGATAACGGCCACCTTTACGGATAATGATTTGGGCATCTTCTAAACCCTCACGAGTAAACAGACCCTTACCGGGTTGGTAGTTACTCGACATACGACCTCAGTGAACAATGTTCTCTTGTTGCTCCTCTTTACAGAGAAGCATGTTAATGATGCTCATGTTGAAGCCGCTGTTTTCTAGATAGGGATGAGCTTTCATGAGTTCGTTAAACGCCATAGTGGCTGAGACAACATCAGTAATAGGTAAACCTGTACCCAGTCTTTGAATGGCACCGATTACACAGTTGGGCTTTTCAGCTTGAACCATCTCAATGGCTTGGGTTATTGATTCAGCAGTGTATTCGTAAGAAATAAAACTGGTGTCAGTTTCCTTTAGGTAGATCATGTAGTGGTGCATGATATCTCCTAGTGAAGCGTCTTAATCTGCTTCTCCAGCTCACTCAGAAGCGTGTTGTGGTAAACCGAAAGGGCGGCTTGCACCTTGTTGACCGGTGCATCTACCAGGATCTGGTTTGCCTCATGAAGGGCTTCTTCCAGACTATCCTTAGTAGAGAAAATAGGGCGTTTGTTGCGCTTGAGTACTTCAAGCACAAGAGTGTTTTCTTCAGCCATACTGGCTCCTTAAAAGGGGATTTAACCTATCGGCTGTATATCGCCAATAAATGGAAAATTCGTAAAGTTAGTATATCGGTATGAGTTCTTGGAGAAGTTCTCCAAGACACGTTCAGGAAGGGTGCCGGAGGCACCCCTTATTTAACTGGAATCAGAAAAAATAAAGGCCCATCCCCGAAGGGATAGGCCAGTTGATCAAGATAGAGCGTAGTTACTCTGACGGATCAAAGTAGAAAGGCTATTGGATCGTTTCTGGATGGGTACTGGCTCACCGAATACTTGAGTCAGTAGGTCTTCCAGTATGTTGCTATCAGCCAATTCTGCGAGAATATCAATATAGGTCTGACGCAGCGCATTGCAGTTGTTCGCGTGACACTTGAACTCATCGTGTACGCAAATGATAGGGAATGGTTTGTGGTTTAGGGAGGCTTCAATTACTTCTTTCAGCTGAAGCAGTTGATCATTGGTATATCCACCTACAGTGAGTCGATCCAGTGTTTCCACATGAACCAGTGACATGAACTTGGATCGATCGATCGGCATGGGCTGGCTACAGTTACGCTCTTCCAGAACGCGCTCAATGAAGGTCAATGCTCCTTTCAACTGATCCGGATTGTAGTTACAGCGGCGGTTCATTTCTCGTACCACCATGCCATCAACTGAGTGAGTCAGGTTGGCTGCGTTAGACAGACCATCCTTTACCGGCTCACCAATCTTGGCTTGGTATTCATTGGTAGAGAGGTTCTCATAGAACCGATGAGTGAACTGAGCATGATCCAGCTCATCCACTTCGATCTCCACATCAAAGGCATACTTCACCTTACAGCGTGCTTTGAAGCCATCCGGAAGTGTCCACTCGTGTGCTCGAGCATCGCGATCCCATGACGCCAGGAATGTGTCCATCACGTCTACAGCGCCTGGAGCCACGATGTACTGGGCCTCATAGAACTTCTCCAGCTCAACAGTATCCTCACCAAAGATCTCCTTGGGCTTGGCTCTGGAGCCATAGAAATGGCACATCTGAGCAGATTTAACCTCGCTACGCTCAGGTGCTACTGAGATTCCTTCTTTGATCAGGAGCTGGTTCATGGTGTCGGTACAGGTGGAATACATATCAGCCCGTACACTCGGATCGACAAGGCCTGTGTTCTTGGCTGTCTCTTCGCAGCCAATCATCACAGCCATGAACTGTAGACCACTGGAGCAACTGTCAAAGCCCACCAGATGGCCAGAAGGTTTACCAGCCTGTGCATCACGAATAGCCATGACAGCAGCTAGAAACAGGGGAGGCTTATCTGCTTGATCCACCAGCATTTCCAGCTGGTTCATATTATCTTTCACCCACTGAATGCGGGTTTCGAACAGCTCTTTATCCATGCCGAAGTGGTTGGCGGCATCGATCATTAGGTACTGATAGCCAGTGAATGTCTGCACGATTATTCTCCAGTTATTAATTTTTCAACTTTGCGAATTTTTATCTGTTCTTCTATTTTGGCTAAACGCTTTTCTGTAGCTTTTCGTTGATGAGTGTAATATTCAAACTCATCTTTTAGATCTTGGAATAACGCTTTCTCTTTTTTTAATTCATCCAACGTCATCTCGGACAAAGGGACAGACATATAACCTCCTAAGAGGCTATTGCCTCAACTGAATAGAGATACTTTAGGTGGAGTATATTCGGATGTGCTTTTTAGTTTTCGAGAGGGTTTCATAGGCGGAAGGCCTAATATCAATCGAGAGGCTTTTCTGTGTTCAATAATATCCTTGTAATGCAGCCACTCATTAGTAACTGGATCTCTCTGCATTTCTCCTTCACGAGCTTGGAGTTCTTCAATAAACTCTTTTATCCAGAAGTCAGCATAATGATGTTGCCAAGAGTTTTTAGGATAACCTCGACCATAATAGCGATTCAGAGCATTCTGAATATGACGGGTTTCCATGGAGTATAAGCCAATAGGGTTTTCATTGCCTTGGTGCCATAAAGGTTCATATCCATCATCAGGGTTTTTAGCAACCATATTAGGATCCTCGTGTTAATAGCTCCTCTAGTTCTAATTCTTTTAACTTTTGAACAGCTCGGTCATAACAGGTTTGATACCAGCAATTAACCATGGTGCTATGTGAGCTGTTTAGTAGTTTTTTATATTTCTCTTGCTCTAATTTAAGCGCATATACCTTTGCATCATGTTTTATTTTGCTGCGTATTTTGTCATGGGGATTATTCGACACCTTCCACTACCTCTTTATCATGTAGCTCAAGGATCGCCTTTCTAAAGGCATTTCCCTGACTCGATACATGGTAGCCCTGGGCATAGGTACGTCCTCGTTTATCGACCTTATGGGTCAACCAGAACTTGTTGCCTTGTTTCACCAGATCTCGGTACACCACGTAGGAATCAGTAACGAACTTCTCCCATTGCTCCTGTTTCTCAGGATCAGTAAGTAACTGCTTAGGAGCTTCGGAATAAGTCTTCAGCAACTCCACATTCAAGCTCAGTGGTACCTGATTGAACTTGTTGATGGAGTCCAGGCAGATGTTCCCTTCATGGAAGGCATTCCAACCAAGGATCATGGATTCCTTCTTGGTTAGATAACCGCTATCGTAGTTACTGGTAATGACTTCAGGAGGGCATACCATTGGTGGTAAGTACTTGGTTTGCCTAATGAAATTCATTAGTTGGTGGTCCATTTCAAAGAAGCTCTGGATCTGAATAGAATCGTATTTGCCTGTCTTGAACAGCTCATAAGCACCCAAGTCAGACAACACAGCCAGTATCTCTGCAGTGGTTTTAGCCCCTTCGATCTTGTTATCGAAGTTCAATACACCGGCCAGCTGACCCACCACAGAGGTGAACAACATGGGCTTATCGATCACGATGATGGTGACCAATACTTCCTCTACAATCTCTTTAGTATCGAGTAACCACAGCTGAGCGATTCGCTTCATCTTGCTTTCGTAATACTCACCATCCATGTATTGCTCAAGTAGCTTTATACCCTGATCAACCATAGCGGCCAGTTCTTCAGAATCGTATATGGCTTTCAGTACGGTTTTGTTGATATTGGCTTTGGAGTACATATGCTCCACGAGACGTTGCGTTTCTTTCGGATTGATCATCACTTGGTTCCTCATACTTCTTACAGATACCGTTTCTCATCAGGCCGTTATAATCCGGATACAACCCGTTAAACACATCATTGCAATAATGTTTTTCCTCCATTAATTCATCTTCAATGGTCATATTTCCAACCACAGCCAATAACGCACAGACGAAAAGGATCCCGATGAATCCCATCGCTAATTCTTTATCCATGTTATTTGTCTCTTGAGGGAATCTGTGCAACGCCACGGCGGTGGCGCTTATTTACTTGGTGAGTAACTTAGTTAATTCTATTTCTTTGAGTCGTTGCTCAAACCAACCCTTATATTGCATAAAGGCTTCTTTTGTTTCTTCCGGTCTTTTTAGTTTTCCTGCTTCGATATCACTAATTAATTGAGAATAATGGTGAAGGCTCTGTTTCATTTCCCCTGCAGTTAAGACAGTAAATATCTTAGGGACTGTATAGCCCCTATCTTCAATAAGGTATGGATCCTTTTTTACTCCCATGGTGGTTGATCTCCATAGTTAAACACAACACCCGGTATATTCTTTTTATCGCAAATATCGATCATGTGTTTAGTACCCTTTGATATTCCATCCCAAAAGATCACTGCATGATTAACGATATTGGCCATGTGTTCATTTCTCAGATATCCCGCACGCTTCCCATACCGATCCCATTCAGCTGGGTATCGTTCCAGCTTCAAGCCATATTCCTGTGCAAACCGCTCACCCAGTAAATCAGCTCCACGGGCATTCCCTGAGATAATGGTGATCTGCTCAGTTGTTTCAGCCACCTGGTTCAGATATTTCACCATCTCTTTCTCAAGCAACGCGTAATCGTTGAAATCACGGCTCCCTGCAATGACACAGCGGACTTTGGTTGATTCAGTCTTCTTAGGTATTTCCCACGTATCCAGTATTTCCGCCAGTGCCCGCGCCTGATTTACTGGAGTAGTGGCAAAGAAATCCGCCAAGACCCGACCATGTTGATCGGCTTTTTCTTTCAATTCGCTGATTAGGTCAGGATTGTTAGCCGCCCATATTTTCCATAATTGCAGATATTCAGCGTATAAATCCTTGGATGGATCAAGTGGTGGTTTGCCTTTACCTAATGTCGTGTTAGTGCCCCCTGGAAGGTAACCCTTAACATCACATTGGTAGTGCATTTCGATGGTTCGTCCATCCGGCATACGAGCAAAGTAAGCACTGAATCGTTTATCACCTTTGCTGCTGCACTGATAACCGACTTTACGGTCCCATCCATATTTCTGAACTCGTACTGGCTCAATCATGTGTTCCTCCACATATTTCTTAATCGTGTCACCATGGCACCGGAGAGGTTTACAGAAGCATTTAAGGAGAATTTCCTTACCTTGGGATGCTTCAGCAATTAAATGCTCTACAGCGGCTTTTAGAGGGCTTCCTGAGCGTTTCATCTCCTGATGGAAATACACCTCGTACTTATCACAGACGGTATTACGATCATCACCATCTTTTTTGATAGGGAAGGGATTACCGAAAGGAGAGCCTCTACCAATATAAATTCCCGGTCTGGGATCTTTGTACTTATTAGTTACCTTTATCATTAGAGTTGCCCTCAATTAAATTGGTGGCTTTTATAAGTGGAATTACTTTTTCCAGATCTCTTTTAAATACCTCTAAGTTTTCAGCTGAATACAAAGGACAATCGAAACACTCAATTCCAGTACAAAAGTTATGTTCTGATATAAATACACAGAGCTTACCGCATCCTTTTTTATTTTTTGGAAGTAAGTTGGATATCAATATATTCATTGAGTGAAACTGGTTTATATTCACCGCTTATTCCTTATCAATTAACTGTATGGCTTTAACGAATGGTTTGATTTCCTCAAGAAACTCTTTAGCTTCAGAAGTGTTAGTAGGATGTAATGGGCAATACATACAATCTACTTCATCACATACTCTTGGAATGAATTCTTCTCCATTTTCTGAAAGTCTTAAATAAGTAGAAGCGTGTATATCACACACATCGCTTTCTTCTTTATCTCTTATATCTTCCTGGCAGTTTATTATCCCAATCAGGGCATCGATCATTTCGATTTTATTCAGTGCCATTGCTATCTCTCCAGTATCTTTAATTCCCGCCACACCCGCGAAGCGGCACCCACAACAACAGAGCACCACCCACAAATACCTATTGGAGTTGGATCTACTATCTTTCCCATAAAAGAAATTTCCCCCACCACCCGAAGGTGATGAGGGATGAGAGTTATTTCTTACCGGTAGGCTTGGCGAAGGTAACCGGACCCTCACGCTTCTCCACGACATGGAGAGAGCATTCAAGGATCAGGTCCTCGAGACTTCCAAGCTCCACAATGGCAGCATGAATCTCATTGCTCAGTCGGAGCGGGATTCCGCCCAACTGATGGTCTTTACCACCTTCCAGTTTTACTGCCACGTTCAGGAAGGCAGCAGCCTCCTCAAAATTTCGGCTGTTGCCATTAGCCGGAGCCTGGGAATCGGTGTTACGACGTACAAGTGCAGTCATGGTGTATCTCCTCAGTGATTAAGAATCGAAGGCCTTGATGCCTCCATCCCATCCGCGAAGCGGCAAACCAACTAACCAGTTAGCAGAAGAGTTGATTACGGAGTATCCACACTGGATATAGGAAAAAGTCCTAGAGCTTGTGAGTGTAATCAGTGTTACGCTCATGCGCGCGGTGTCTGTGTGGTGTGCGTGTAGTGTTTGTGTATCTACAACCACACAAGAGAAGGGAAAGAAAAAGAACTCACCACCCGAAGGCAGTGAGATTATTTGTACAGCGCTATTTTAACCATCCCAACAAGAACAGATATTCCAGCTATTCCGGATAGAGTAATTTCTGGGTTGGTTATTAAGTACATTGAGCTGTGGGCAAAGTAGTACAGAAATGTTTCCATAGTTCTATCTCCGAAGTTGAGAAGCCCGATACCCCAAACAAGTTAGGATATCGGGAGTGTATCGGTTCTTACTTACTAAGACGGAACTATCTCTGGTGTTGTGTTGTGTATGTGTTAAAGAACTAAGGCCCCTACCCGAAGGTAGGAGCGCTTATGGTTACTGCTGAGTGAGTAGCTTGCGATTCTCTTCGATCTGTTTAGCGAGTTGATCGCGTTTGATATCCAGTTCTGCCAGTACCTCTGATTCGGTCTGAGCTACTGTGCTGTCTACGATGTTACCTACTCGGCCATAAGCTGAGGCGTACTTCTCAGTGCCCTGGCATACACTGACTACTACGTTACAGGCTGAAGTAATGGCTGCGCCGATAGCTGTGAATACTTGCATGATGATCACCATTGATTAGGTTGATTGATTGGATGGTACCGTGGCACCCGCGAAGCGGCTGAGTGGGGTGGGTGGAGCTGAGCGCTATGAGGATTAGCACCGGGGGGGATGTTTCGTTTGTCCGGTTCGCGGACTGTAGTAATGCAACCGTACCTAGATTATAAAAATTCTCTCCATGCGAGTTGAGAATTATTATCAACAACCGTACTAATATTAAAAAATTCCCAAAACCCTTCCAAAATAATATTGTGAGTATTTTTCCCCAACCCCAGGGCTCCATTTAGCTCCGTGACGGGGCGGCTACTATCTGGTCCTGATACTCGGGCCTGTTTTATTTGAGCTGGCTCAGAGAGGCTTATAGAGCGTTTTAGAGGGGGTAAGGTATTAAGGGGTTTTATCGACCGATGAGAGACACCCGAGCGAGTTTACGAGCGGAGGGATGTCGAACCAGAGGGAGTGTATATTACAGGCAAAAAAGAGCCCACCAAAGAGGTGGGCCTAAGTTGGATACTGAATCCGATACCGCTTACAGGATACGAGTTTGAAGATGTAAATCTGTAAAACTCGAGGTCAGTATATAATTTAAAAAACCGACGTCAATATTTTTTACATACTTACTCCAAATAAAACTATGGTGGGATTTAGTATATAAAGCCTATAAACTAAACACCATTAAAGTGGTTGGAGTCAATTTTAATGAGTGGACTTTTAACGGCTGAACAGTTCCGTAAAGCATTACCCCCTCAAGTAAAGAAGTCAGTAAACCAAGAACTCATTGATAAGGTAAACCAGACAATCAGTGATCCCGCATTCCGTGAGGTATATCGGGATAACCTGTTGGGTTACGCCAATGTGATGAGTAAAGGTAAGTTCAAGATCCAGAGTTATCTGGATGCGGTTCGGTATGTTAGTTATAAGCTACTCGGTGATTCAAATATTGTCGCCTATACCAAAACCTTTCCGGATAAGTATCAGGATTTTATTACCCGTGGTGTGGACTCAAAGGATATCGCCTCCTATGTGACGGCGTATAACAAATCCAAACTGGTGAACCTGATCTATGAACAGAGTCTGGTACCCAGTTGGGTATTGAACCAGGACCTTTATCAGAAGGCTCTGAATGTTCAGGCTGAACTTATGATCACGGCACAGTCGGAAAAAGTACGTACTGATGCGGCTAACTCTATTTTGACGCATTTGAAGATGCCGGAGACACAGAAGGTAGAACTGGAGGTGGGTATGAAAGAGGACTCCACCATTCAGGCCCTGCGTGAATCGACTGCTGAGCTGGTACGGCAACAGCGGCTGATGATGCAGTCCGGTGCTATGGATGCTCAAGAAGTTGCGCATACCAAGCTGGCCATTGAAGGGGAGTTCAGAGAGGTGGGTAATGAGTGATTTGACTCAAGGTGCCATCGTCTTCTTCTGTATGACCGGTGGCTTACTGTTTTTGGTACTGCTGGTTCTGGCTGCGCTTGCTCTATTGGCGGCGTTTGATGATTACGATGATCCAGATGAGGAGCCAGGTGATGAGCAGCCTATCCGTTCATGACGTAATCGAAGATGCCCTGGGAGGAGCCAAAAAGGTAGAGGACTACCTTAACTCCACCAGCTATACGGTCGATCCTTATTACGTACCCAGTGAGTTCGCCCTTGAGTTTGTAACCTTTATCAAGATGGTGAACGGGGCGGATGGTGAGGAGAACCTGACACCACTGGTTCATTACCACATGCTGGATACCCTGACACGGGGCGGCCGGCGCATCGCTAACCTCTGCCACCGAGGTATCGCTAAAACCACAGTAATGGGTGAATACCTGTTCCTGTATATCGCTACCTATGGGGAAATTCCAGGGTTCGGTAAGGTTGACCTGGCTCTATACGTATCGGATTCCATCGAAAACGGTGTGAAGAACATGCGTAAGAACTTGGAGTATCGCTGGGAGAACTCCGAGTTTCTGAAGCAGTATGTGCCACTCGCTAAATTTACGGATATCCGCTGGGAATTCCGTAATGCTGATGGAAATACCCTAATCATAAAAGGTTATGGAGCAAAAACGGGTGTGCGTGGTGCCAAGGAGATGGGTAAACGCCCCCAGCTGGCGGTCCTTGATGACCTGATCAGTGATGAGGACGCTCGATCTGCGACGGTTATATCAGCGGTAGAGGATACCGTTTATAAGGCGGTGAACTACGCGCTGCATCCTAAGAAGAACCTGATTATTTGGTCGGGTACCCCCTTTAACGCGAAAGATCCGCTGTATAAGGCGGTGGAATCTGGTGCATGGGATGTGAACGTGTTCCCGGTGTGTGAGAAATTTCCCTGTGATCGTAAGGATTTCAAGGGCTCATGGCCGGATCGTTTCACCTATGACTACGTGATGGAGCAGTACACGGATGCTGTTAAGCTCGGCAAGGTAGATACCTTCAACCAAGAGCTTATGTTGCGGATCATGAGCGATGATGATCGCCTGATTCAGGACCATGATATCCAATGGTACCGCCGCAGCCTCGTTTTAGATCAGCGTTCCCGGTTCAACTTCTATATCACGACTGACTTTGCCACCAGTGAGAAGACCAGTGCGGACTTTTCGGTTATTTCAGTGTGGGCCTATAACCATAACGGGGATTGGTTGTGGGTAGATGGGGTGTGTAAGCGCCAGTTGATGGACAAGAACATGAATGATCTGTTCAGACTGGCTCAGGAATACCGACCGCAGTCGGTAGGGGTGGAAGTGACGGGACAGCAGGCCGGTTTTGTGGCCTGGATCCAGAATGAGATGCTCTCGCGTAACATCTACTTCAATCTGGCGTCGGAGGGGAATGATAGCAAGGCAGGTATTCGACCCAACACCAATAAAATGGTGCGGTTTAATACCATGGTGCCGATGTTTAAGGCGAAGAAGATGTTCTTCCCTGAGGAGTTAAAGAATACACCGGAAATGATAGAGGCAATTGATGAGTTGTCTCTGGCTTCTCCGGGCGGTTTTAAAAGCAAACACGACGATTTTATCGATACTATTTCCATGTTGAGTAGTTTAAATGCGTGGAAACCGTCTGAAATCGCTAATTTGCTCCAAATAGACCAGAAAGAATATTGGGAGTTGGATGTGGAGGATGAACCAGTTTCCAGAATAAACTCCTATATTGTTTAAAAGCTATCCTTTAAACTAAACCCCGATAAATAACCATCGGGGTTTTTTATGCTCTTGTCAGATATTTTCAGTCACCTTACTGAAGGTGAACTTTCTCAATATTTCTTCGGTACTGGTGAAAATGGGCAGATTGATCCGGCTGATTACCCGAAGATTATTTCTCAGATTAACCTTGGACTTACCAACCTCCATACGCGGCTTCCTTTGAAGCAGCAGGAGGTTATTGTTGATCAGCAGGTTGGTAATTCGATATATACGCTGCACTCAGATTTTGCTGTCAGTAATACTGGCTCAACTGAACCGGTTAAGTACATTATTGACACAGCAGATGAACCGTTTGAGGACAATATACTGGTCATTGAACGCGTCTATATGGAGGATGGGACTAAGCTACCTCTAAATGACGCTGATTCCGCTATGGCTGTATATACACCTAAATACAATGTTATCCAGATTCCTTTCGAAACTATTGGCTCTGCAGTGTCAATCATATATAGAGCCGATCACCCGCGTATTCCAACCGATATTGCAGACCCTACAACCTTTGAGGTTGACCTTTCGTTTGCTTATTTGGAGCCGCTGCTTTACTACGTGGGTTCACGTATTACCGGTAGTTTTCAAAACCAGGAAGCCGTTCAAAACTCTGGATTCCTTTACTCAAAATACGAGAAGGCACTTCTGGATATTCAAAACAGCAACCTACTTCAGAATGAAACCATCAACAATACTAAATTGGAGATGCGCGGGTGGGTTTAAAATCCAGTTTTGAGAGTAAAACAGCTCTCACAGATAAGTTTTTTAGAAGTCTTGTAGATAATATCCAACTGATAATTGATAACATTGACGTTATTCAAGCAGTCGATGGTGCTCTATTAGACAGTCTTAAACGCATTTATGGCGATTTAAGTAGCGAGCCTACGACTCGTGTTGATGGTAGCCCGATTCAAAATGGGGATGTGTACTACAACACAACTGATTCAACACTGTATATACACACTAATAGTACATGGGGCCGGTATGACCTTATCGGTATTACCCAGGAAGTTATCGATTCCATTTCTGCTTCTGAGGCTGCAGCTGAACAAGCGTATTTGGATACGTCAGCATTATTAACCTCTATTAATGCTCTAGCCTCTCAAGTTAGTACAGACAAAGCTGCTGTTTCTACTGATCGCCTATCGGTTGAAGCCAGTGCCACTCAAGTTGGGACTGATGCAACTGCGGTTAGTACTGCAAAAACGGCGGTTGAGGCTAATTTGGTATCAGTAATAGCTGCACTGGATACCATCACAGCCGCTCAGGCCAACGTACAATCTTTGGAGGAATCTGCTAGTAATAGCGCTTCATTGGCTCAATCTATGGCTACCCAAGTGGCCACAGATAAGGCAACGGTAGAGGCAGCTCGTACTTCGGTTGCAGCTGATAAGGTGAGCGTTGAAGCAGCAGAGCTAACTGTGTCAGCTGATCGAGCTGAAGTTGAGACTCTAACCTTGCAGGTTACAGCGGATGCGGCTCAGGTTGCTGCAGACGCTATTCAAGTAGCCTCAGATAAAGCCTCTGCCGAGGCAGCTGCGAGCCAGGTACAGACCACAAGCGTAAATGTTGACGCTACTAAAACCGTCATTGACGACCTGTATACGGACATGCAGGGTATACAGGTTGATTCGGCAGCCCATGAAAGTATGGCAGCAGAGTGGGCTGAACATGCGGTTGATATAGAAATCACAGGGTACCCTGGCAGTTATTCAGCACTTCACCACGCCCAAAAAGCGGCAGATGAGCATGCTCAGGTAGTCACACTGAGTGCTCAAGTAACCAGTGATGCCACTACGGTATCTGCCGCTAAAAGCGAAGTTCAGGCTCATGCAGCGCAAATTACTTTAGATGCAGCAACCGTTGCTTCAGATCGAATAGCTGTAGAAGGGGATGCAGCAACCGTTGCTGCCGATAAAGCAGCAGTTAATGCAGATAGGGTTGCTGTGGACTCTGCAGCTCAAGCTGTTGCGAATGATCGCACAGCTGTTGAAACCTTCGCCCTCAATGCTGCTAGTTCAGCTACAGCTGCTTCAGATCATGCAAATAATGCCGCTGCGTCTGAAAGTACAGTTATGTTACTGGCTCAACAGGTGTCTGATGACACTGACCAAGTAGTATTGGATGCTGCACAGGTCGCCTCTGATAGAACTGCAGTTGAAACAGCCCAATCAACAATTGCCAGTTATGTAACCGATTCAGAAACCGCTAGAGATCAGGCGGTAACTGCCAAAACTGCCGCTGAACAGGCGCGTGACGAGGCTCAGCAAGCAGCAGCTGGCCTGACTAATGGTATGGCAATGGCGGGTGATTGGGATGCCTCACCCGGTAATCTACCACCATCCCCTCCAGAAGGCTCAGTTATTTATCGTATTGCGGTCGCCGGTACTTTGGGTGGCACGTATTACAAAACAGATGACCTCCTGGTGTATAACCCTGTAAGTCTGGGTTGGTTCAGAGTAGGCAGCTCAGATGCAGATATTTATCTGGAAGATATATTGGATGCTGGTAGTGCAGCCTCTGCATCAATTACTGACTTTGAACCGAGTGGTTCATTAAATTCTCACGAGGCAGATCCTGACCCACATCCTCAGTATGAGCAAAGAGCCAATTTAGGCACGGCAGCAACTAAAAATACCCCAGTTACAGGTAATGCCAGTGCCACTGAAGTAGTACTGGGTAATGACAGCCGTCTGTCCGATGCTCGCGCACCAACCACGCATAACCATGACGACGTGTATTACACCGAGTCCGAAGTTAACTCACTGCTGACTGGAAAGGTTGATAACAGTCGAGTCCTGACCGATGTGCCGGCCGGTGCGGTGTTTACGGACACGCTGTATGACGATACGGCTCTACAGGATCAGATCGCCGGTAAAGCCAACAGTACGCACAATCATGTCCTGAGTCAGATTATCGATGCTGGAACCGCAGCGGCGTCGGATGTGACTGATTTTGCAACCGCTGCTCAAGGTGGTAAAGCGGATACCGCATTGCAGGCAGGCGATGTGGGAACGGCAGCCAGTCGCGATGTAGCAGAGACAGGTAACGCTTCAGCCGCTCAGGTGGTGTTGGGCAACGATTCGCGTCTCTCTGATGCTCGAGCCCCGACCGCTCACACGCACGATGATCTGTATTACACGGAAGCCGAAACCAACGCGTTACTTAATGGAAAGGTTAACAATGAACGCGTACTGACGGATGTTCCGGCTAGCGCTGTGTTTACCGATACCGTCTATGACGATACAGCAATTCAAGCGTCGATCAGCAGCTTGCAAACAGATGTTGCTGGAAAAGCGTCAACGGGGCACGTACACGTGCTTTCTGATGTTTCTGATGCGGGAACAGCTGCAAGCAAAAACGTCGCTGAGACGGGCGATGCAAGCGCGACAGAAGTGGTACTTGGGAACGATTCACGGCTGAGCGATGCACGAAATCCAACGGCCCATACACATGATGATCGCTACTATACCGAAGCCGAAGTAAATTCACTGTTGGCTGGTAAAGTTGATGACGCCCAAGTTCAAACTAATGTACCTGTTGGGGCGGTGTTTACCGATACTGTTTATGATGACACCTCGTTACAAGCTGAGGTAGCTGGTAAAGCAGCATCGGTTCACACACACTCCCTCAATCAGGTAACTGATGCCGGATCTGCTGCAAGCCGTGACGTACCAGGAACTGGTGATGCCTTATCTACTCAAGTGGTATTAGGTAACGATTCACGCTTAACGGATCCTCGTGTGCCTACCACGCATGCCCATGATGATCTCTATTACACAGAGGGTGAAGTTGACGCTTTACTCGCCAGTAAAGTAAACACCACCCAAGTACTAACCGATGTCCCAGCCGGTGCCGTATTCACAGATACGATATTTGATGATTCAGCTATTTGGGCCGAGTTAACTGCGTTAGGCGAGTCATCAGGAGGAGCCGGATTTGAGTATGTGTTTAAAGTAGCGAACGCCACCGTTACTGCTTCTCAGTATGTGATTGCAGATACCACAGCAGGGGCTTTCACTATTACACTACCAGCGTCGCCAGGTGCTGGTGATACAGTAATTCTGGCGTGTGATAAAACCAGCTGGGCGACAAATAATCTGACTGTGGATCGCAACGGTGAAACCATTGATGGAGTAGCCCAAAATGCTACGCTGTCAGATAACAATATCCAGGTTAAATACGTTTATGACGGAACGACCTGGCGAGGGTTTGTTGGGTATTTATCAACATTCGCAGCACCTCAACAACCTTTATTACAAGGACCTTCTTCGTCACTTGAAGATGAAGTAGTCACATTCCAGATCGTTAACTACAACCCGTATCTGGTGTATTACCCGTCTGTTTCTACTGGCTCGGTACAGCAAGTGGCCAATTTACTTCATTGGACGCTACCGATTGTAACTGCCGATACGAACGCCACAATTACAGTTGAGGTAACTGAAGTAGGGATCGGTACCACAATAGTTAACGAATCCCTTTTGATCATAAACATAGTCATTCCCACAACAGGTGATGACGCTGTGATTATTGACTCAGCCGGGTTTGGTACTTTCTCTTCAAACACAGGGTGGACTGTTTAATGATTGCTAACCAAGACAATGCTGAATGGATCAGCGCTATTCAAACACAAGAAGCCGGTGATTCTGATTGGGTGAAGGGGAAGTTGGAGATCACACACACACCTATACCAGTTGATAAGACGGGGTGGACTGCAACTGAAATTTATACTAATGAACCATTGGGTACCCTTCTATCTCAAATAGGTACTACAGACTATTACGAGTTAGACCAAGATGCGACAAAAATACGGCTATCCCAAGACTCAGTAATAGGTACTTTAAAAGGCGGTATTACAGATGTTTCACCTAGTCCTAGAAATCTCACAACGTATTCTGGTGGGTGGCTATCCCTGGATGGGACAAAACTTTATTTTATGTACGGTACCGGCATTAATGAAATTTCGTTAAATACACCTGGTATATTATCTGATGGGTTTTCTGGCGGATATACTCAAATAGTTACTTTTAGTAGTGGATCTATTATGTCGGTTTTTCCGAATAAGGATCACACTTCTGTTTATGCCATGGTAAGTGATAGCAGTGTCTTTTATATTCGAAAATATGAACTAGGAACAGCAGGTGATTTTTCAACACTACCAGCAAGTCCTACTTCATATATGGACCTGACTGGTATTTTTACAACTGCTCCCAAGTCATTTTGTGTAAGTACTGAAGAAGACTTTATTTATGTTATAGGAAATGGATCTGTACGCTCCATAGTATCTTACTCTTTATCTACAGCAGGTGATTTAAGCTCCAATTCGTTTAATTATGAAACCACCATAACTAGCTACACGTATGACTATGCAACACTACTACCAGATGGAATGACTATAGCTGCTATACAGAGTGGTAATCACTATTTGTATTTGATAAAGGGGGTTGGAGTAAATGATTTTTCCACTGCTACAGTGGAGGCCACAGCTAACTATATAAGTGAAGAGCAAGACCTTGTTTCTGTAATATATGACTACGCTACAAATAAAGTAATGTTCTCCGGGTATCAAGTTGATAAGTTTTTTACTACTGATGAATTCTTACATTTAAGTTTTAACAGTAATGCTGTCTTAGATTTTACTATTTCAACAGAAGTAGGTGCAGATTACATATCAGCAGGTGATTTTTCAGGACTTACAGTTAGCCCAGACGGCACAAGCGCGTATACTATTTCTACAACATATGATCGAGTACATAACCTGTACAATGGTAACGACTTTGATTTTTCATCCTCTTCCATGTCCTACGTATCAACATCGTCCTACACACCAAATCCTAAAGGTATATTTGTAAACAACGCAGGCACCCATGCTTATATAGTCGATACATCCTATGACAAAGTTTTTCATTTTATTCTTTCTGGATGGGGGACAGATTTTCCAACTTCACCAGTTGGTGATGTTTCAGTAAGTAGTCAAGAACCAACCCCCTACTGTGTTTTTCTCAGTAATGACGGTAAGCATCTATTTGTAGGTGGGGCTACTACGAAGAGATTATATAGGTACAGTCTTACCACTCCATGGTACCCAGAAAATGGCATAACATTGGTTGACGATTTCGGGCCGTTTCCTTCAATCATAAAGAATGGTTACCTGTTAGTAGGTGATACCACTATGGTGTTATGCACAGATGATACTTTTTATCTTTACTCCTTGCCTGCGGTCGCAGATATCAGTAATCCAACTCTAATTAGGTCTGAAACAGTACCTGCCCCTGTAGTAATGAGCCCTAGTGGGGATAAAAGTATTCGTATGTCTGGTAGTTATATACGAACCTGTGCTTATAGTGAGGCGGCTTGGGGCTATTATTCTGAAAAGTACTCTCACCCCGATACTTCAAAAATAGCTTACCAAGCACCCCCATCAGGTGAGATAGGCGTAGGTAATAACGGTACCATTGAGAAGTACCTTGCATCCAATTGGCAAGGACACACTCTCCAACCTTCTGGAGACATGCTTTCATATTCTGACGAGGTTGAGTTTTCAGACGTTGGTGATACCTACCGGGATGTCACAATTAAAATAAATGGGGACAGCGGCCAGGAAGTGACCAAAGCTCAACTGAATCTGTGGAAGGCTACAGCATGATAGAGAGACAACTTACAAGACGAGGCAACCTGGTCAAGTCAAAACCCGTGTATAAACCCCCAGTTCTGGAGGGCACTAAAGCCCTACGTGCTGAAGAGTCACTGAATCAGACGGTCACAGTTGACGGGTTCACCTTCCAGACTGATGAAGAATCAATGGACCGTATGGATCGGGTTGTCGATATTGCCAACTGGAAATTCAATCAAGCTGTGGCACAAGGCGCGACAGCTACTGAAGCCTACAATGCTGTGTACCTGGGGAACACCGTGCCCTGGAAAACCGCTGACAACAACATGGGGCAGTTCACTATCGAGCTGATCTGCCGTGTGCAGGAGCAGGCACTGAATCTGCTGGGAGAAACTTGGGTTAAATACGGCTAATAATAAGAATCCACCACTTACAGGGTACTCTTCAATTAACGGGAGTTACCATGCAAAAACTTCGTACTGCTTTTCTGTTTTCCCTCATCGCTTTGACGGTGGGGTGCTCCAACCTTTCCACAACTGAACAGGTTGTCGGTGTTACCAGTGCGGCTGTAAACGTGAAGTATCAATACGAGAACAGCGATCTCGTTGAGGTAGTCACAGCCACTGAGTTAAGCAAAACCGAACGGACCATAGTGTCAGAGGCACTGGCTCAATTGGAGCGATCAGCGGCTGCACTCGAGAAGTATGAGAGTGACCCTGGCTCAATCGTCATTAGCCTGCCGGCCATTGAGATCGAGTACGCCCGTATACTGACGGCGTATACCGATTTGCGGGTCATTGTGATCCAACATGAGCCAGATTACTCCGGTGAACAGTGGGCCGCCTTCAGTACCTTTGATCGAGATATCCGTATACTGGATACCCGGTTTCGACAGCTCACTGAAGCTGTGTATGTGAACGATGCCCTAAGAACGGCCCTGAAGGTCGCTGACACGGCGATTAAAGCCGCTGCTGTGTTGTAGGGGGTAAGTCATGAACGCAGCTGTTAAGCCCTTTGACAGGCTCCAGGATCAGGTATTGAAGCGGGGTCGATCTGAGATTTATGAACTCAGTGAGAAAAAGAACGAATTTATCGTACTGGGGGACTGGGAGTTTTGGTCTGCTCGAGTGCAGATGAATTTTGTTGTACCAACCTGGTTCATCACAGATCTGGCCTCTATCCCTCAAGCCGTTCGTAGTTTTATCTCAGTCAATGAGCGACACCGTATTCCGGCGATCCTACATGATTATCTCTATGCGCTTAACGGAGTAGGACTAAATCACTATCCGCGTAAGGTACTTGATTTGATCTTCTTGGATTTCTGTAAATTGTATGGTGTTCCTGTAATTAAACGTCATGCGATGTATCAGGCCGTTCGTATATTTGGGGGAAGTCGATACAACGATAATGATGGACGATTCTTCGCGCCCATGGATGACCGTAAATGGTATTTGGAAAATCTGGATTGGACCCCACCTAAAATAATAGCAGACTTGGTTATTTAATAAATGATCAGCAGGGTATTTTGATATACTCCGCATTAAGTCACAGGTGATTGGGATTATGCGCGTGATCGAACATTTTAAAGATATTCCACCTTCGGTGCAGGGTGTATTAATGGCAGTGGTCATAGCGATATTACGTGTCGTTTATGATCAAAAAGAAACTTCTATTGTTCGTATAATCCTGGAAGGTGCCTTATGTGGTTCACTGGCTATGACAGCCAGTACTGCCATTGAAGCCCTGGGTTATGACCAAAACTGGGTTATCTTTTTCGGCGGTATGATCGGATTTATCGGTAGTACTACGATCCGGGCAATCGCTATAAAGATGATCGGACAAAAGGTAATGAAGGGGTAAATATGAGCCAGCTCAGTAAGAATATTTACCGGCATGAAATTGCCTGTAAATGCGGATGTGGGTTCGACACGATGGATGTCGAAACGGTTGAAGCGGTTCAGGAATGTTGTGATAACTTCGCCCGCGTACTGGGCGTGGATAGGGTGATATTGGATATCACCAGCGGTGCTCGGTGTCTTACTTATAACCGCAAACCTGTCTCTCAGGGAGGTCCAGGGAGTACAGACAAATCCCAACACCCGAAAGCGCGTGCTATCGACTTTCGAATCCGTGGTGTCTCACCTCATGATGTATATGAGTACCTGAACGCCAAGTACCCGGAGAAATACGGGATTGGGAAGTACAATACGTTTACCCATCTGGATACTCGGCAAGTACCGGCTCGATGGTAAAAAGAAACCCCCAATTACTGGGGGTTTTTTCATACTGAACCATACCGATCGATCCAGCCTCTAACATGCTCAGGCTTTACCAACTCATTTTCGAGCATCTCATTGATCGCGTTACAGGTAGGATCGAAGGAGTATTCCTTGCCTTCCCGCAAAGCCAGTTTGGTCTGGCCTTTGACTGAAACAAACACGTAGCTGCGCATTGATACAACATTAGAAACCGAGGAGGTACCCATAATGTGGTGTCCTGTGTGGTTAATAGTTGATCAAAGTAATAGTGCAAGTTTTATTCCAGTGCAAGAAAGTGAGTCAAATATTTTTACGAAAAACTAGGCTCTTTGAAGTTGACTGACTTCAATAACTTTCCTTTTGGGTAGAACTTACCGTCACTACCTGTCTGATCTTTCGCTGAAATTACCGTGATCAGATCCAGTGTTGGTGTACGGAAAGTGACATCCAGACCCAGTTTCTCATAGGCCATAGCCGTTTGTTCTGCTTCGCTGTGGCTCTTACAGAATTTACTGAGGTTGGATGCCTGCACTTCAGCCATATCTGCATCAGCATCAATACCAGCGCGGTGTTGAAGGCCGTAGGTGGTCACCAAGACATCACTAGCGCCATCGCGTACCTGCTCGATATTACGCTCCTGTACGGCTTTTTTGAGTTCATTGAACTCTTCCTCAATCAGTCCCAGCTGCGCTTCAACAGCGACCCAATCGAGGGCTTCCAGGTTACCTTGAGGGTTACCAATCAGTGTGTTCAGAAAAGATACGTCAGAAAAATTGCTCATTACTACTGGCTCAATTTAAGTTTAAGTTCATTGAATCCACCGATCCGCTCGTTACCGATCCAGATCTGGGGGACAGTGGAGATACCTTCATCGCGCAGCTCTTGAATCAGGGCAGCGTTTTCAGGCTCGCGTGCATCAACATAAGAGAAGCTCTTCCCACTGGTAGCCAGGAGAAGAATGGCTTGCTTACAGAAACTGCAGTCTTTATGTCCGAGGACTTTGATCATGGAGAATTCCCATTGCTTCATGAATACCCATTACGACGTTTCGGCAGATATCTGACCGAACGATTTCTTCATAGGTACCAAAGTGAATGTGTTGAGTAGAGCGCTCTAAGATGGGACTACGGGTGCGTAGGCCTAAAAACTCACCCATGCCCGAGCTTTTCAAATCCGTTTGATCCAGATCACCACAGATAACCATGGTGCTGTTTTTACCCACCCGAGTAACCAGGTGTTTAATCTCATCCAGCGTGCAGTCTTCTGCTTCATCGACAATGATAAAAGCATTGTGCCAGCTGTTACCTTTTACGTTTTCAAGAGGGCAGAAATCCAACATACGAATCTCTTCTTTAAGCATGTATTCGATTTGCCCAAATGAAAACTCATCTTCCAGTGCTCCCAAAATAGGGCGCAACCAGTGTTTCATTTTTTCCTCATGGGTACCTTTGGCGAAACCAACGGACTGAGAAGCAGAAATGGCAGGGCGCATTAAAATAATACGGTCAATCGCTTCTTGTTGAAGAAAAAGAGAGGCTAAACGGGTAGGTATATAGGTTTTACTGGTTCCGGCTAAACCGGTAGCGAAGGTGATGGGGTGGGCTTTAACTGTTTCTATATACTTTCGTTGGTTCGGGTTTTGACCTTCTAGTGGAGGGGCAGGTTTAAATGACTTCTCAACCTTTTCTGCACGGGTAGTCCTCTTATTTTCTCTTTTCATAATTCAAGGTAATTCCTTAAAATGGTCTGATAATAATAAAGGAACTTTTCTGAATCTTATACCGGACAGCGAATTTTTGTTCTGAGCTTATACGCCAGCGGTTTCTACCGATCAGGAATTAAAATGCCCGAAATATCGAATGAGTTACTCCAGCAGCAGATAGATGAGCTGCGTACAATGCTGGAAACAGAAATCGCATCTCGTTTATCCACGGTAGATACTGAGCGGCTGGCTCGTATTTCCCAGGACGATGCGCTTAATACTTCAATCCTATCTGAAGAATCTACACGCGCTTCTGAAAACGCTGCTACAGATTTTCGTATTGATGGGTTGGAAATGTCGTTTCCAACACTGGAATCAGCTATCAGCCATGAAGCTGTTACGCGTATTGCGCAGGATGATCTAATCAACACGCGCATGGATTATTTGCTGGCCAGCACTAATACGTCATTGGGTGTAATGACCACTTCTTTAGATGCTGAAACGGCTGCTAGAGTCCTAAAAGACAATGAGCTTGAAGACAGTATTAACGACTTAAATTTAAGTATAACGGCGAGTTTAGCTGCGTATACCACCCAGCTTACTGCAACAGAGCAGGACCTGATAAACGGTATTACTCTTACAAATACCCAAGTTACTAATTTAGAAGCATCGCTTGATTTTGAAACAACCGCGTTATCCGCTTCAATATTTTCAGAGCAACAAGCCAGGGTTTCAGCCCTCGAAGCTGTTAGCACCGATATTACGCAAATGAACACTAATTTCACATCGTTAGAAACGAATGTGAATGCCGCCATTACGACTGAGCAACAGACCCGAGCATCTGCTACTGATGCGCTTGCTCAGTCAATAAGCACGCTAACCGCAGATCTCGATACTGCTGAGAGCTCTCTCAGTGCAGCTATCACTAATGAATCTACTGCAAGGGCCACTGAGAATTCTGTACTGGCTCAGCAAATAAACAGCTTATCTAGTACGATGGATGGTAACACTGCACTAGTAGAGCAACAGATGCAGACCATTGATGGCATTACCGCAAGTTGGACCATACGCACAGACGTAAACGGCCGCGTTGCTGGTGTGTCATTGATAAACAGTGTTGATGAGCCAACCAAGTTTGAAATTACTGCTGACAACTTTTCAGTCCTGGATCCAACTGATCCACTTAATGTAGTACTCGGTGTTGATACACAATCAGGAGAGGCTTTTGTTGAAGCGGCCTATATCCGTAACCTTGTTGTAGAGACTCTTCAAATAGGTCAGAACGCTGTTACGGTACCTGTAACAGCTAACCAGGTAAGCGACATTACGCTATCTGGTGTTACTTTATCCACTATTACTTCAGGATCAATAACAGGGTATACAGAAGCAGTTGTAGCAACTTTCACCAACACACTCGCAACCACACTGGACGCTATGGTTTCTGCGAGTGGACGCCACGGGACAATTACTGAATCTGATTCTGATGCTCAAGCTGTATGGAGTATTGCTGTTACGCTAAACGGTGGAATCATTTATCACTCTGGTTCTATGCGCGGTGATATTTTTGCCATGACACGCCAAGTAGTTATGCAACCTGGGGTTAATACAGTAAAAATTTACGTTACTGGTGTCTCTGATACTGGTAATGGTACTGGATTATTTGCCGGTGGAAACATTTCAATATTGGGGGCTAAACGATGAAAAGGTTTGCTATTTTTAATGATGATGGTCGAGTTATCAGTGAGCAATTACAGGCTGATTCACTATCTCCACCTGAAAATGGTGTAGAAATAGAAAACTCACTTGATGGCGAATTTTACATAGAAGAGGGTGAACTAAAAACTTGCCTTGATTTTGAATTGAGTAACCTACCTTTACCATGTGTACTTACAATAGAAGGGGAAAGATATGAATGCTCGGAACAGCCCGAACTTTCATTTGATGCCCCAGGTAATTACGTAATTCATGTTGAAGCAGGCCCATCATACAGAAAAAAGGTATTTGAATATGCTTATTACCCATAAGTCTAAAAACAAAAACTCTCGGTATAATGAGTGGCGTGACCATGAAATAGAAAAAGGTATTAACTGGGGAGGCAGCGTATTCCAGATCGATGAAAAAAGCCGATCTCTTATAGGGGATCGTGCGCTCAAGGTTGTTAAGAGGAAACTTTTGAATGAACCTATGAGTTCTTTTGTGTGGCGAACCAAAATGGATACCTATTACACATTCAGTCCTGAAGAATTTCTTGAATTTGCTGAAGCTGTTGACTCTCATTTCGAATCAATAATGATTGAAAGCTGGAATGGTAAAGATAGTTTATAAACCAAAAACAAACATAAAAGCGCTAAATTAGTAGCGCTTTTGTTTATTTTTAATGTACAAAAATAAAAACCGGGATTAGAATGCGCGGAAATAGATAACTGATTATGTTAAATCGGTTGTTATTTATTCCTCCCTTCTTGCAAAGGTATCGCATTAAATGAGTGACGCTAATCAGTTGCTTGTAGAAGCTAACGCGAAACTCACTTCTTGGGAAAAACAACCGAGTATCATTGATCTGAAGCGTGATTATGAAGACGCCAAGATCGAGGCCGATAAACAAATCGGTAAAATTGATACTTGGCTTGATAACCTTCATGTACGTGGAGCTGCCGTTGTTAAGTCACCGGAAGGTAGTTCAAGGATTGTTCCCAAGGTCATTCGTAAACAAGCAGAATGGCGATACGCAGCTTTATCTGAACCGTTCCTCAGCACCGACGATGTGTTCAATGTCACTCCGGTAACGTATGAGGATCGGGAAGCAGCGATCCAGAACCAGCTGGTTCTCAACCACCAGTTCAACAACAAGATCAACAAGACCAAGTTCATTGATGAGTACGTTCGTACTGCAGTAGATGAAGGCACGGTTATCGTGCGTGTCGGATGGGATTTCGAAGAAGAAACCTATACCGAGATGGTACCGGTCTATGACTACGTACCCACCACGAATCCTCAGATCCCTCAGATGTACCAGTACATCAGTCAAGTTGAGCAGACAGACCCATCTCAGCTGGAAAGCGTACGCCCTGAGTTGCTTGAAGGGTATAAGCGCTCACAACAGAGTGGTCAGTTGTTGCAGCCGGTACTGGCAGGAGAGGAGGAACAAGAACGGTCTGTTACCGTTCGTAATCAACCTACCCTTGAGATTTGTAACTACCGCAACGTAGTTATTGATCCTTCCTGCAATGGGGAGGCGGATAAAGCCAACTTCTTTGTGTACTCGTTTGAGAGCTCCATTGCTGAGCTTCAGAAAGACGGGCGCTACAAAAACCTGAACATGATCAATATCACCAACAGTTCCATATTGGGTGATCCGGATCATGAGAGCCAGGATAACGAGAGTTTCAACTTCCAGGATAACTTACGTAAGCGTTTCATCGTACGTGAGTATTGGGGCTTATCTGATATTCATGGTACCGGGAACCTGGTTCCGATCGTGGCTGCTTGGGTCGGTGATGCTCTTATCCGAATGGAAGAAAGTCCTTTCCCGGATAAGAAACTCCCGTTCGTAATTATTCCCTACCTACCGGTGCGCAAATCCCTGTTCGGGGAGCCAGATGGTGCTCTTCTGGAAGATAACCAGAAGGTTATTGGTGCAGTCACTCGCGGCATGATCGACATCATGGGTAAGAGTGCCAATGGTCAGACGGGCGTTCGAAAGGATGCTTTGGACTTCACCAACAAACGCAAGTTCATGCGCGGTGAAGACTACGAGTACAACGGTAATGTTGATCCCCGTGTGGCTTTCCACATGCACACCTACCCGGAAATACCGGCTTCAGCTCAAGTGATGCTACAGCTTCAGAACAACGAAGCAGAATCCCTGACAGGCGTTAAGGCATTCAACAACGGTGTATCTGGCGAATCACTGGGGGATGTAGCTGCCGGTGTACGTGGAGCCCTGGATGCTGCCTCCAAGCGTGAGCTGGGTATTCTGCGCCGTTTGGCAGCCGGGATCATTGAGATCGGTCGTAAGTTCATCTCCATGAACGCAGTATTCCTCTCTGATGAGGAAGTGGTACGGATCACGAATGAAGAGTTCGTGACTGTGCGTCGGGATGACCTGTCTGGTGAGTTCGATCTGAAGCTGTCGATCAGTACAGCCGAAGAGGATAACGCTAAGGCCCAGGAGCTGGCATTCATGCTTCAAACCATGGGTAACACCATGGATCCCGAGATGAGCAAAATGCTGCTCTCTGACATTGCTCGTTTGCGCAAGATGCCTGATCTGGCTAAGCGCATTGAGAACTACCAGCCACAGCCTAACCCGATGGATGAACTGCAGATGCAACTTCTGCAGGCACAGATCCAGAAAGAAATGGCGATTGCCGCGCATTACTCACAAGCACGTATTCCATTGGATCAAGCCAAGGTCGGTACCGAACAGGCCAAAGCCGCCAACCTGGAAAGTGAAACTGATCTCAACACCCTGGATTTCGTTGAGCAAGAAGCCGGCGTTAAGCAGGAACGGGATCTCGAGAAACAAGGGGCTCAGGCCCGCGCTAATGCACAACTGGAAGTGGTGAAAGCTGCACTTCAACCCAAACCCGTAACAACTAATTAACCCAAACCTGGTGCCCAACTGGGCACCTCTTAAATATCTCGTTCCCACGAAGGGAAGAGGACACGGAGAAACACCATGAACGAAGACATGAATATCGAAACCATCGAACTGAACATCAAAGAAGCTGAGCGTATGGCTGATCTGGCTCGCTCTGTTAAGCGCCTGCGCTCTAACCGCGATTTCAAAAAGATCATCATGGAAGGTTACTTTGAAAATGAACCGGTTCGTTTGGTCATGTTGAAAAGTGATCCTCAGTTCCAGTCCGAAGAACGCCAGCAGGCGCTCCTGAAAGAAATGGACGGTATCGGTTCGCTGCGTAACTACCTGCAGACCATTCTGACCATGGGCAATATGGCGGAAAAAGAGATCGCAGATAGCGAACAGGAACTGGAACTCATGCGTGCTGAAGAGGCTGAAGGAGACGCCTAATGAGTCAGGATTCGCTGAATGACACTGTGAACCCTCTGGAGATGTCTGACGAAGAACTCATGGCAATGGAGGTACCGGAAGACATCCCGGTACCTAAAGCCGAAGAGTCCGTTGATGAGACTGGCTCAGAAGTATCTGAAGAAGATACTCCTGCAGAAGAGGAAGAAGCAGCTGATGACGGTGAATCCGATACTGATGAACAGGACACTGATCAAGCCGACCCTGCCGCTGAAGAAAAACCTTCAGATGAGCCAGTAACAGAAGAAGCGGCTGAGCCTTCGGATGATGATAAAGGTGAGGAAAAAGAAACCACACCCGCGTTTGATTACGAAGCTGAATATAAAAAACTGATTGCGCCTTTTAAAGCGAATGGTCGTGAGATGCAGATCGATAATATCGATGATGCCCGCCGCCTTATGCAAATGGGTGCAAACTACAATAAGAAGATGGCCAGTTTAAAACCGAATCTTCGGTTGATGAAAATGCTGGAAAATAATGGTCTTCTTGACGAAAATAAATTATCTTATTTAATAGATCTGGAAAAGAAAAACCCAGATGCTATTAGTAAACTCATCAAGGACAGCGGCATTGACCCACTTGATGTAAATACCGATAAGGCCGACGAATATAATCCAGGCACTTACACTGTTGATGAAAATCAAATGGAGCTGGACACGGTACTCGATCAAATCGAGCATTCCCCCAGTTACAACGAAACCGTTGATATCATTAGCAATAAGTGGGACTCAGAAAGCCGTAAGGTAATAGCCAGCAATCCGCAGATTATCCAAGTAATCAATGAGCATGTAGGTAATGGTATCTACGCTCAAATTAACTCGGTAATAGAGCGTGAGCGCATGTTGGGCCGGTTAAATGGAATCTCTGACCTGGCAGCCTATAAACAAATAGGCGACCGACTTGAAGCTGAAGGACGGTTTAATCAACCCACTCCTACCGCCACTGAGTCAATTAAAAAGTCTGTTCAGGCAGAAGAAAAACCCAGTAAAACTCCGGACCCACAAATTAATGATCGTAAGCGTGCAGCAGCGCCCAGTAAAGGCAAAGCTCCGCAATCTCAACCCAACGATTTTAATCCGCTCGCTTTGTCGGACGATGAATTCGACAAACTCGTAGCACCTAAGTTTTTGTGATTACTCTGGAGTAAAAAATGACTCAGCAGATTTATAACGATCCGGCCGGTGGACAGCCGTCCACTATCGGACCTCAGATGAATACCTTCTACTACCAGAAGAAGGCACTCATCGAAGCGAAAAAAGAACAGTACTTCGGCCAGCTGGCTGACGTTACCTCTATGCCGAAGCACTTCGGTAAGAAGATCAAGAAGTACCATTACCTCCCGTTGCTCGATGATCGCAACATCAACGATCAGGGTATCGATGCAGCTGGTGTAACCATTACCACTGATCAGTACTACGTTACTCTGCCGCGTAACGTACTGTCTGTCGCAAACGCAAGTAAAGCAGCGGCTGCTACCGCTATCGCTGACAACCTGGATGGTGTAACCGCTGTTGCCGGTGCAGATGACTCTGCGGGTACTGGCTTCGCTACCATCACTGTGACTGGTTCTACTCACTTCAAGGTAGCGACCCTGGCTAAGGCCACTGCTATCGCTGATCTGGGTGTTGGTGCTGTGATCCAGCAGGGCTCCGGTAACCTGTACGGCTCTTCCAAGGACGTGGGTACCATCGCTTCCAAGATGCCCGCACTGTCTGAAACTGGTGGTCGTGTTAACCGCGTTGGTTTCACCCGTGTGGAAATCGAGGGCACCCTGGAGAAGTTCGGTTTCTTTGATGAATACACCAAGGAATCTCTGGACTTCGATACCGACTCCGAACTGGCCATGCACGTTAACCGCGAAATGGTTATGGGTGCCAACGAGATCACTGAAGACGCTCTGCAGATCGACCTGCTGAACTCTGCCGGTGTTATCCGCTACGCGGGTGCTGCCACTGAGAACGCTGAAATCGATGACACCTGCGAAGTGACCTACGGCGATCTGATGCGCCTGAGCATCGACCTGGATAACAACCGTACACCGAAGCACACCAAGGTCATCACCGGTACTCGTATGATCGATACCAAGACCATTCCGGCGTGCCGCGTAATGTACGTGGGTTCTGAACTGCTCCCTCTTCTGCAGGGCATGAAAGATCTGCACAACGATAAAGCGTTCATCGCTGTTCAGCACTACGCCGCTGCAGGTGAAACCCTGACAGGTGAAGTAGGCGCTGTTGGTGATTTCCGTATCGTTGTGGTTCCGGAAATGATGCACTGGGAAGGTGCCGGTGCTGACGCATCTGGTACTGCAACTCACCACGAAACTGGCGACCGGTACAACGTGTACCCGATGCTGGTGGTTGGTGATAGCTCTTTCACCACTATCGGTTTCCAGACCGACGGCAAAACTGTGAAGTTCAAGATCAAGCACAGCAAGCCGGAGTCCCCGGAATCCTATGCCAACGATCCATACGGTGAAACTGGCTTCATGTCCATCAAGTGGTACTACGGCTTCATGGTGTATCGCCCCGAGCGTATCGCCCTCGTGAAGACTGCTGCACCGCTGTAATCGGTTGGCTCCTCCTTCGGGGGGAGCCTTCACCTTCCGGATAATATCCTCTGAAAGAGAAGCATCATGAGCGAAGATACCATCACTACTCCCTCTCGCCTGGATTCCCTAAAAGCCCGTGCTGACAAGATGGGCATCAAGTATCACCCCAGCATCGGTGAAGATGCACTGGCCAAGAAAATCGAAGACAAAATGGAAGGTACTGAGTCCAGCGACTCCACCAATGAACCAGCACCTACTACTTCCGCTGGTATCGGTAAAAACGTCGAATCTTCTGCAGCTCTGCGCCGCCGGCTGAAGAAAGATGCAGAGGCCCTGGTTCGTATCCGCGTGACCTGCATGAACCCACTCAAAAAAGAGTGGCCGGGTGAGATCTTTACCGTCTCTAACTCTATCGTTGGCACCCAACGTAAGATGGTTCCGTTCAACGTGGAGTACCACGTACCGAAGATCATCTACAAGCAAATGCTGTCCCGCCAGTACCAGTACTTCTATACCGAGAAAGCACCCAACGGCCAGAAGATCCGTAAGGGCAAACTGGTGAATGAGTTCGCTATCGAGGTACTGCCTCAGCTGACCGAGAAAGAACTTAAAGAACTAGCTCGCCAGCAGGCTCTCTCACGCGGCGTCGAAGGGTGAGGGACTGAACCATGGCTATAGCAGTTGACGATCTTACAACGGTAACCGTTAGTGGTACTGGTGTATTTGATAAGCTGATGCAAATAACCCGAGAACACCTTGAAGGTGAGTATCGCTCGGGTCGAATCAAGAGCACGGAATACGCTCAGGTATACCTGGGATCGTTAACTGCGGTCATGGATCAGTCAGTTAAGTTCCTTCAAGCACAGCAGCAGGATGCACTGATTGCTGCACAGGTCGCTAAGGTCAATGCAGATATCGCGTTGGTTGAAACTCAACAAGATAACCTCCTTATTGAGGGTAATAACCTTACAAAGCAAGGGTTACTAGTTGATGCCCAAATAGCGAAAATTAACGCAGAAGTGCCTAAGGTGGCCGCTGAGATTTCTCTGATGGCTGCTCAAGAGGCTCAGACATACAAAGAAATTGATCTAGCCGATAAACGCTTGCTACAAGCTGATGAAGAACTTGCAATTAAACAGCAGCAAGTATTGGTAGCCCAAGCTGAAGTTGGGATTGCTCAGGCTAAATTGGTTAACGTACCTAAAGAAGGTACATTGCTGGATGCTCAAGCCAGTAAAACAAATGCCGAAAAACTACTGGTAGATGCTCAGGTTACTAAAGTAGGCTCCGAGAAAAGTTATATTGATGAACAAAAAGACTCAGAAGCTAAACGTAACGCTACTGGTGGCCTGATTGATGCTGAGATTGACCTGGCTGGGGCTCAGGCCACAAAAGCAGGACATGAATCCAGCTTGATTGCAAAACGTGTGCTACAGGCTGATGAAGAGTTGGCCTTGGCTCAGGCTCAAGTTGCCCTGGCTGAAGAAGAAGTCACAATAGCCCAAGCTCGACTTGTGAATATCCCTAAAGAGGGCGCGTTGCTTGATGCTCAAGCTGCCAAAACAACCTCTGATAAGTCGCTGGTTGACGCACAAGTTACAAAAGCAGCCTCTGACAAACTGCTGGTAGATGCTCAAATAACCAAAGTTGGGTCTGAAAAAACACTTATTGATGAGCAAGCAGATACAGAGTCCAAACGTAATATGCTTAACGGCTTGATGGATTCTGAAATTGCCCTGGCAGCCGCACAGGCAGATAAGGCTGGATATGAATCGGATCTTATTGCTAAGCGCGTGATCCAGGCAGACTCAGAAATTGCACTGGCCAGTGCACAGGCGGCTAAAGTTGGAGCTGATAAGAATGTTGTTGACCAACAGCTTATCAACATGCAAGCCGAGCTTCTCAATATTCCTAAAATTGGAAGTAAGCTAGATGCTGAAATTGGATTGATCGGTGCGCAGGAAGATAAGCAAGTTGCCGATAAAGACCTGACCACTCAGCAGCGTACTAACCTGACATCTGAAAATGCCAACATCGCTAAAATCGGACAAAAGCTCGATAAAGAAACAGCATTGTTAACCGCTCAAGAGCTGAAAGTAGACGCAGACACAGCCCTGACAACACAGCAAGCAGCTAACCTTGTTAAAGAAGGTCTGCGCGTTGATGCTGAAACAGCATTGGTTGATGAGCAGGTTACTAGCGAACAGAAACGCAATGCCTTGGACGGGTTACTGGATCAAGAGAAAGCTGCTCTAATTGCCAAAACGGCCCAAGTGAGCCAGCAAACCAATAATTTGGTTGCCGAGGCTGCCAACCTTACAAAAGTTGGTACCAAGCTGGATGCGGAAACCAGCCTGGTTAGTGCACAGGCAACTAAGACCGGTGCAGACCATGATCTCATACTTGAACAGATAACCTCTGAGACTAAACGTAATGAGCTGGGTGGACTGATCGACTCTGAAATTGGACTGGCTCAAGCTCAACAAACCAAAGTAACTGCTGACGCTAACTTGATTGGTCAGCAGAAACTGAACTTGATTGCAGAAGCTCTTAATATCCCTAAAGCGGGGCAAAAGATCGATGCTGATATTGCTCTAATTACCTCGCAGGAATTGAAAGTTGATGCTGATACGGCACACACCACGCAGCAAACGCTCAACCTTGTTTCACAAGAGCTGAAGACCGATGCGGAAACTGCACTGATACAGGCTCAGGCTACAAAAACTGCGTCTGATAAGGCTTTGATAGACCAGCAGAAAATTAATCTGGTTTCAGAAGAGTTACGCATTGATGCAGAAACAGCCTTGGCTACACAGCGTAAGCTCAACTTGGTTGCTGATGCGAGTAAGACGGCTCAGGAAACTGCATTGGTTACCTCACAGAAATCAAAAATTGATTCCGATAAATTGGTGAGTGATCAGCAGCGGTTGAATCTGGCAGCTGAAGAAGATCGGATTGCTAAGCAAACTCTTTTGCTGGTATCTCAAGAACTTCAGACTGATGCAGAAACTGAGAATATCTCCCAACGTACGGTAAACCTGGCAGCGGATAAACTTAAAACTGATGCAGAGACATCCCTAATTAACCAGAACCTTACAAATGCGATTACACAGAACTCTGTTCTGTCGAACCAGATCGCTAAGGTTGCTGCTGAAACGGATATGCTGACGCAGAAGAAATACACCGAACAGGCTCAGATACTGGATACAGTAAATGGCGCCTCAGTAGCTGGTTATATCGGTAAGCAAAAAGCTCTTTACACAGCTCAGGCAGATGGCTTCTCTCGAGATGCAGAGCAGAAACTGACCAAGATCCTGGTGGATGCGTGGTCCATCCAGCGTTCAACAGATGAAGGGATTGCTCCGCCATCGTCATTGGCGAATACGTCAATCGACTCCGTGGTGGGGAAAGCGAAAACCGGAATCGGGGTTTAACTGGACGAGAGGAGAGAGGGGGCTTAGGCCCCCTTATTTGTATCTATGAGTTTTTTTAGTCAATCCAGAACATACGTAGGCTCTCAAACGGTTAACCTCCTCAAGGAAGATACCGGGGATGACTACCTTACTAAACAGATCGTTAATGGGATCCTGGCAGGAAGCAGTATTACGGATACCCTTTCCAGCGCGCTACAGGGGGGCCTACACCATAAGATGAAGCGGGCCTATAGGTACGCCAGGGATCACTATCATTTTGGCCTTCCTGATGGCTATACGCAGGTTGACGGTGTACCAATGGATGAACTACTGGCTGTGATTCAGAGCCAGGAGACAGATACTGTTGTGATCAATAGCGCTCGCCTACAGGATCCGGATGCCCTGTTCCTGGCGTGTAAGTATGCAGATGAGCAGTATGGCTTATTGATGCCATCTCGTGTGCTAAGCGCCCCTCAGTTTAACGATAAGGTGAAAGAGCAGGTAGCCTCTGCTGTATTTACAGAGAATCCTAATGAGATTCAGGTGACTTATAGCTGGACTACTCGCCGTCGTACCTTTGAAGGTGAAGGGGTTCAATATGCTGAAACACTGCATGAAGAACTGGTGAATATCCCTGTCAGTTACGATCCTAAGGCTGATTACTACCAAGTGGTGTACTCACTCTATGATCCGGTAACCAGTGACTTCCTGGGTAACAAATTCTGGCTCTATGAGTTAGGTAGCGGTATTTACCCGGATCTGGATAGCCCTGAGTCTGAGGCAGAAGCCAGTCCCTATTTTCCGGTAATCCCTATTCGGGAAAACAACCTGGACCTGACACGGGAAGAGGTACGTACCGGGGCACAATATCTGACCTCTAAAGCCTTACTGAAGAAGACCGGTATTGCGATTGATTCACTGGCTGAGGGTATTAACGATAACCCGGATGTGGACGACATTGACCATGCGTATGTGATGTTCGGGTTTAACATCATGACCGATAGTGAATACGCTCACCAATACCTGTTTGATTACTTTAAGTTCCTCTACAACAAGAATCCTTCATCCAAGGTTCAGTGGGTATTGAGTCGGGATGCTATCCCGTCGAGCCAGTTCGGCTACATACAAAAGGATCAGTCACCGCAGGCTCAAATCGAACATATTGGAGATGCCGGTTTACGGGTATTTCTCAAGTACAACTACATTGATGTCAGCGTCAAATACGGATCGATCGGCTCTGTTGGCACCGTAACTCGAGAGGTTGATATCAACGGTGAGAACCGTCAGATGATTGATCCAGGCCAAGAAGGTATACGCTGGTGGGTTTATAACGAAGACATCCTTACACTGCGTAAGCAGATCACTAGTCACCTTTACGAAGAGATTACTATTCACGGACTTCAACACTATAACAACGTCTATAACGAGCACGATGTTATCTATACGCTGGAGGATGCCCAAACAGAGGATGGCTTCTTAATTCCTCTCAACTACCACATTATCAACGACTACTCCGTCCGGACACAGAATGGTATTTACTACGATTCGTTCCAGATGGTGATCAACAGTTATGAGAAGGTTAAGTTGGCATGGTACGAAACCACCTTCTTTAAGTTCATCATGACTGTAGGTACCTTTTACTTGGGAGGGATGGCAAGCACCCTTACCAGTATAGGAGAGACGTTTGCTACCCAAGGACTCATTGCCGGGGCAACAGCACTAGGTAAAACCTTAGCGGTTGCTTATGTTGTCAACCTGGGCTTCAAGCTACTGGTCGATATCATTGGTATCGAAGCGGCGTTTATCAGTGCTTTTGTCTTGTCCGTATATACCTTTGGTAAGAGTATTAAGGTTGGTTCGTTAAAAGGGGTACCTTTTGCAGAGGAATTACTGTTTACAGTCAACGGAATTATTGGCGGTATACAGTCTTCTGTACAAGCTGATTTAGAAGACCTGATGGATGAGTATAAGGACTTCCAAAAAGAGTCTGAGGAGAAACAGGAAAGGCTAGATGCTGTTACTGAAATGCTTGAGACTTCAGATATAATTGATCCGTATCTGTTTATTAATTCGGGGACCTATTATGACCCGAGCGAAACTCCAGATGATTTTTACCAACGCACCATACACACAGGTAATGTGGGAACACTGGCTCTCGATGCTATTTCCTATTTTGTCGATACGATGCTGGCATTACCTAAAACCTCCAGTACAGTCTAAAGGACAAAATAGATGAATATTAGTGACGCTCTTGATCTACTTAAAAATGCCTTGAACCAGGGGGATGCAGGTATCAATTCCCAGCTTACGGCGACTGGTGTACCAACTAATGAATTTGTTTCCATGCGTAATTACGGCCTGAATAACGGCTCCATTAATGGCCTGGGCGCTAACTATGGAACCAATCCGGGTAACACTATTTTCGGTATGGATGACGCCACACAATTGGCTTGGTTCGGTGGTAAAGATCCCAATGGTGCTGTTACCAACGGTATCATCCCAACGGCCGGTAGTGCGTTGAGTGGACTGGCTCAATCCTGGCAAGGCATGAAACAGCTTGATCTGGCAGAGGACCAGTTGAACTTTCAGAAGAAAGCCTTCAGTCAACAGTTTGAGAATCAGCGTACACTGACAAACAACCAGCTGCGTGATCGACAAGCTGCGCGTTTGGCTGCTGACCCATCAGCCTATGAGTCTGTGGACTCCTACATGAAAAAATATGGAGTTTGATCCATGGCGATTACCTGGAAAAACTTAACAGCCCCTGATTTCTCAGACGCCAACATACTGATGCGATCCGGTGGTGAAACCTTGGTGGGTGGCCTGGATCGTCTTACCAAGCTGGCTCAACAGAATCAACAGAAC
Source organism: Marinobacterium litorale DSM 23545 (assembly GCF_000428985.1). Classification (GTDB taxonomy): domain Bacteria; phylum Pseudomonadota; class Gammaproteobacteria; order Pseudomonadales; family Balneatricaceae; genus Marinobacterium_D; species Marinobacterium_D litorale. The sequence continues at coordinate 94,231 of NZ_AUAZ01000017.1, forward strand.
CAAGTGGCTAATTGGGATAACCAGAAGGATCTGAATACCCAGGAGGCACTGGCCCGTATTCGCGCTGCAGGCACCATGGATGAGTACAACGCCCTACAACAGGAGATGACACCGGATTACCTGAAGCAACGCTTTGGGGCTCAGGTAGATACCTCCAAGCTGTATGAGGCATTGGGGCAACAGGATGATACGATCCGGCGTGATGAAACTGAGATCAACCAATACAACGCTATGAAGCAGCGCGAGGCTGACAAGCCTTTTATCGATGCTTTAACCGCCCGTATTATGCAAGACCCTTCAGCCGTATCTGCGGAGGATATTTCACAATCTGGGGTTAGTATTGCGGCTCAGCCTGATCTTCAGAAGCTGTTGAAAGACTCTCTTTACCAGCAAACCCAGCGTGGGCGGGAAGCTCAAAAATGGAATGATTACCAATCTGATCGCGCTCTTGATCTGAAGACTCAGCAATGGTCAGCACAAGCAGATCAGCTTGTTGGTGCAGTTCTTTCTAACCCGGATATCGGACTTACCGAAGCACGCGAAACAATCCGTGCACGGGCAGAAGAGGCAGGTATCCCTTACTCACAAGTGGATAAGCACCTTGCAGGTCTGGAGGATCGTTGGGCGTATACCAATGGATTTACATCAGAGCAGATGCGTACTATAAAGGATGCCCAACAGCTCCGGTCTGATGAGTACGCTAGAAAACGTACTGAAACAGAAGGGGCGATTCAGCAGTTGGAAGCTGAATTGGGGCGGATACCTGAATTTGCTAAGCAAGGACAGCAGATCATGTCATTGGGTGATGTGAACAACGAAGTGCTAAAGCGTTACAACATTGCTGATGATACATTCACTGTAATTAACGGTGAAGAATTTGATGCTGATAAAAACAATTTAACCGGTCAGATGGATACCGCAGTAAAGGCTACTATTGATAAATTAATAGAGTCCGGTATTGGTAAGTCAAAAGATGAAGCCAGAGAAATGGCAATGCCAATACTTCTTGAAGCTATTGCTAGAGAACAAACACACGATAATAGTGAAGATGGCGGAGAGCTTAATTTTAACGCAGTTAAAAATAATCTCGACGCTGTTATAAGCGAGTATGAAAATTACCGGCGAAAACACGAAGATACCACTAATGCGATAAAACAAACCCGTGGATCATTAGCTGAATTTGATTCTTTAGAGCGTAGAGATCTACGTGCAATTGAAGAAGCGGCCAGAAGTCGTAGGAAATTATATGACTCATTAAGATAAATCAAACAAATTCAAGGCCACATAAGTGGCCTTTACTTGTTAAGGATACGAGGCCTTATATGCCAATTAAACGTTTTGTTTTTATTTATGTTCTTATGCTACCCACTGCATTTTTTATGTCAGTGTGTTACCTGCTCTATGAATATGGTGTTAATTCTACATTAGATTATTTAACTAGGATTGACAGTCTAAGAGAATATTTAGAGATTGGGTTTACTACAGCTGCTTTTGCTTTTTTATTGTCTTTACTGTTCTTTTTGCCAATGGTTATTAAGGGCGTATGTAAAGCATTAATGGAAATTAAAAATTACTGGACTATTCATCAGATAAACAAAATTAAGGACCTTAAAGAAAAAGGTGTTTTTACTGAAGAAGAATACAATGAAAAGCTGATAACAATGAAAGGTAAGTTAAAGCTGTAGTACTAACTGTTTAATAAAAGGATTTAGTGATGAAAGTCTTTATTAAACTGTTGGTATTACCTTTTGTTTTTATAAAGTTGGGCATTAATCTCACTGTCATAATGTTTGAAGCAATAAACTATTTGCTACAGTTTTTTGTTCAAACAGGGGATGTACTTAATGAGTCACTGAAAGAAGTAGAAAAAGACTTAGCCAAGAAAACGCAAGAAAAAGGGAAGGAGTCTCAAGAAGCCAATAATAAAAAATAGCCTATAAGCTGTCTCGAAAATCGTATAAGTATTAAACTACCCTCTGGTTTAATGCAGCCGAGACAGCTTATGAACTCTTCTAGCAATACCCCTCAAAACCCTTATGCAAAAGCTGAGCAATTACTTGAAGCGATTGATCGCCGTAAGGGCAGGCTGACCAAGAACAGCTCAATTACTCAACAGCAGATTGGGCAAGTAACTTCTAATTTCACACCCATTCCTGATATACCCGAGTATGTACCTGAAAAACGCATTCAGGATGAGCGAGCTGATGTAGATCAACGCCTTAAAACGATGGTTGATCGTAACGCCAATGCTTGGGCTACGGATACTGATCGTGATTCTTTAGCTGGTAACTTAAAGCAAGCAGGTGCTGTGGTTACCACTACTGGGCGAGATATCGTTTCTGGTATCGGTGAATCCGTTCAGGAATTCAGAGGCAAAGTTGATTTCTCTGTTGCTGATGAGCAGTCCAGAGACATCTTTATGCAGAAGAAACATCACCAAAAAGCACTTAATGACCTTGTGGCTGCTGGGTCTAAATTAGGTGAACAAATCAATAATGGTGAAATTTCTCCTGAAGAAGCAGCTGTTCGGCAAGTCAACCTTCAGGAAACCATGCTCAAGTTACAAGGCATGGGTATCTCTGAAGAGCAACAAGCGATACTGGATCAGCGCCCTGTACTTTATCAAGATGGTCGTGGTGGACGATATAGCCATCTTACCAATGAACAGCACTTGGAAGATGCTTTTTCTAAACTTGAAAGTGCAGAAGAAATTGATGCCTTTTTCAAAGAGTATGTGCCGCAGCATATTAATAACCCTAAGAAAGCTGATGAGCTTACAAACACTATAGGTAGTGCTGTAGAAGCGGAAGCTGATAACCGTCAGAAGGCTTATCAAGAATTTGATGCAGGGAACTACCTGGACGGTATTACTCGATTGGGTGGATCTGTTGGTCGCTCAGCAATAGACGTTGGTAAAGGAGTTATCGACAATCCTCTTGGTGCTATTGATGTTGCTACTGATCAAGCACTTGATTTAGCTGCTTATGCCCTTGGGGGCCGTAAATTTGGTACCGCCTTCAATATGGCATCAGCTGGTGGTGATGCGTTTGAAGCTCAACGCGAGGCTTTTAACCGCTTTGTAAAAGAGAACAACCGTGCCCCCACAGATGAAGAGCTAAATAACATGGCTCTTGGTACCTTGGCACATTTCGCCCTTGACGCTGGTTCTACTGATGCTGCATCACGACTCTTACTGCGTTCAAAAGTAACACAGAGCTTGGGTAAAGCCGTAACTGACGCTCGTGAGAAACTGAGTCCTATCGTTAATTCTGCAGGTAAAGTACTTAAAGAAACTGGTGCTGTTGCTGCAACTACTGGTATCGAGACTGTTACTGGCGGATTGCAGTCCTTGAGCCAAGAAACCTTAATGCAGGGACACACTGATCTATCAAAGGTAGACGATAACACTGTATTGAAAGAAGCCTTCCTTGAAGGTATCGGCGGTGGTGTGACTGGCTCAGCTTTTAAAGCACCGGCCATTGCCAAAGCTACACTTCAAACAGGTATTGAAGTAGCTAAAACACCTGGTAAAGCTAAAGCCGCAAATGTCACTAAAGTCCGCGAACGGGTCATGAACAGCGGCGACACTGATTCTTTGTTGCGAACCAGCGACAAAACAATTACCCCTGAAGAAAAGGTTGATATACTCCGCGCCCGCAACGAGGTCGATGGGGTAACCCCAGAAGAAGTAGAGCGTAATAACGCCGATATCCAAGAGATCCAGAAGCGCTTTGATGCGGATGCCACCAAGAAGCAAATCCGTAAAGAGGCTGTGGAGTCCGGTGACCTTACGCGTGTGTTGGATAATACCCGTGAGGATTTCGATCCCATCGAAGCCTTATCAACCATACAATCCCGCAACATGCAGGAAAGCGCCACGGAAGGGGAGCGTGCGCAGAATTCGCAGGAAGCAACCAAAGTGTTTAGTAGTCTAATTGGTGAGCAGGAAAGTATCCTTGGGGAACTCGACGCAATAAGGGAGTCAGGCAACGCTGCTCAAAAAACACAAGAAAAACAAGAAATAGAGAGTCGTAAACAGGCCCTCGATAAAATGGTCACTGAAGCCGCGACTCTGCTTCAGGAGATTCGCTCGTATACCCACGGTAACGTAGAAGCTAACGAGTCTGCTGCGACTCAGTTGGAAGAGGGTACGGCAGCCGAAGATGAACTGAAGCCACTGGCTCAACGTATCGTTACCGCAGCGATGTACGCGCCCCAATCTATTGGCTCAGATACCGTCCAGAAAGCCCTCAAGAGCAGTGTTCTGACTACAGAGCAGCGTGAGTACCTGGAATCCTTTGCGGCGTCTCAGAACGCTATTTCAGAGGCTGAGAGTACTGAACGGGTATCCAAGGATATTTTTGAAGGTAGCGAGGACGGTAACTGGCGCGGTATCAAGCAGTACCGAACTGCCTTATCAACCTTGATTGAAACAGGCAATCAGCCGCGTATTTCACGGTTGATGTCCGAGCTTAATAATTTCACCGAATCCAAGGTTCAACGGGCTCAGGATTTCCGCCGTGCGTATGATGCGGCGGTTGAACTTAAAGAGCAGCGAGGATCCTTGACCCAGGAACGTGCAGCGGAGCTGCGTAACACTGTCTCTGAGGTTAACAGTACTTACCAGCGTCAGGATGGTACCGGGTACAGCATTACAGCGAATACACCTAGCAGCATGATCGTTGCTGCTGAAGCAGAAGCGTCCGCGCTGCAGGCATTCCAGGCTGAGTCCCAAAGCCGTCTGAAGTTAACCGGTGAAATGGTAACGGAGGCTCCGGTTACCCAAAATACTGAGCAAACTGAGCCAGTCACACCGACTCAAGCTACTGCACCTCAGGAGCCTGTTAACGCTAAAGCCTGGGCAACACAGAACCAGGGTCAGGAAGTTCAGGTTAAATACCCGAACGGTAAGGCCAATATGTTTAAGGCCACTGTGACCGGTAATACCCGTAAGGTGATGCGTAACGGTAAAGAGGAGATCCGGGCCGAGGCGGTTACTTCCCGTGGTAAGACCATTACTTTGAATCCCAATATCGATCTGGTTGGAAGCACCGAACAAACCAACGTACAGCCTTCATCTGTACAAACCACACAGACTCAAGTAACAAATCAACCCTCGGTTGACACTGATACCGAAGAGTCCAATACGCAGGATTCAACGGCAGGTTATTACGCCGAATACGATTCCATGGCTGAAACCAGTCAAACTGCTACTGTTGGCTCAAACTCTTTTAACGCTGTTCAAAATGATCCTGTTACATGGGCAACGGAGAACAGCGGTCAAGAGATTACAGTACAAATAGGTGAAGGAACTGATCCTGTAACTGTTACTTTGACGGGTAAAACACGCTCTACACCCAATACGGAAGGTGGGTACGTAACTGAGGTAGAGGCAATAACTGAGTCTGGTGAGGCTATCACTTTTGAGCCTAAGGCCATCATGGATGGTTTACAGGAAATGACTCCAACAGGTGTAACTACTACACAACAAAACGGCCAACCAGTAGATGAAATTCCAAGTCCAAATGCCCCTGATATCGTAGCAGCTGAGAAGGCTCAGGTTGTTAACAGCGAACCTGTTAAACAACTCATTGAGGCAGTTAAAGCAGGTAACAATAAGATTGGCCCCCAGTTAAAAGCTGAGCTTGTGGATACCGTTGCAGGTTGAACCGCCCCGGCTTTACCGGAGACTCCATATCTTGAGAGGATGGAGTTATGAACTCACCAAAACGATACTCCCCCGAAGTCCGGGAGCGAGCTGTTCGGTTAGTCATTGAACAGCAAGGCGAATATCCGTCCAAGTGGGCGGCGATCTGCTCAATTGCCAGTAAGATTGGCTGTACGCCAGAGACCTTGAGAGCCTGGTGCAAACGCACAGAGGTCACGCAGGAAGACGGCCGGACCAGCCTTTCTGAACGTGAACGACTCAAGCAACTGGAGCGTGAAAACACCGAACTGAAGCGCGCCAACGAGATCCTCCGCAAGGCGGCTGCTTTTTTCGCCCAGGCGGAGCTCGACCGCAAACCCAAGTGATGGTCTCGTTC
>NZ_AUAZ01000018.1 GCF_000428985.1 Marinobacterium litorale DSM 23545
TCTTCAAAGCGCTCAAGCAGAACCTGAAGATAAAGGCGTTTTTAGGTCACAGTAAAAATGCAGTGTTGACGCAGATCTGGATCGCCATGATCTGCTATCTGCTGCTCTCGTTTGCTCGCCATAGTGCGCGGCAAGGCTGGAGTGTACAACGCATTATGCGAACTCTTCAGGTGAGCTTGTTCGAACGCATTCCCCTTTGGGCGCTGCTCAATCCTCCCCCACCCGAGCCACAAAAAAGGGACCCTCAAATGAGGATCCCTTTATGATCAAAAAAACTATGGGACAGCAGTGGCCCCAATAGCCGGTTTTTTTAGAACGTAAGGTCTAAACCCTTACTTCATTTCCCAACCAGTCAGCTCGGACAGCGCCTTGCCGATATCGGCCAGGGAGCGGACGGTTTTAACGCCAGCGTCTTCCAGTGCTGCAAACTTCTCGTCGGCAGTCCCTTTACCGCCGGAGATGATCGCACCGGCATGGCCCATGCGCTTACCCGGAGGTGCGGTAACACCCGCGATGTAGGAAACGACTGGTTTGGTCACATTGGCCTTGATGTAGGCAGCGGCCTCTTCCTCGGCAGAACCACCGATCTCACCGATCATAACGATCGCTTCGGTCTGCGGGTCGTTCTGGAACAGTTCCAGAATATCGATGAAGTTGGAGCCCGGAATCGGGTCACCGCCGATACCGACACAGGTAGACTGACCGAAACCGGCGTCAGTGGTCTGCTTGACCGCTTCATAGGTCAGGGTGCCGGAACGGGACACGATGCCGACTTTACCCGGCAGATGGATGTGGCCCGGCATGATGCCGATTTTGCACTCACCCGGGGTGATCACGCCCGGGCAGTTCGGGCCGATCAGACGCACGCCCAGCTCATCGCACTTGACCTTGCACTGCAGCATGTCCATCACCGGAATGTGCTCGGTGATACAAACGATCAGCTTGATACCGGCGTTAGCAGCTTCCAGGATGGAATCCTTACAGAACGGAGCCGGAACGTAGATCACGGAGGCTTCAGCGCCAGTGGCTTCAACAGCCTCTGCAACGGTGTTGAAAACCGGCAGACCCAGGTGCTCAGTACCACCTTTACCCGGCGTTACACCACCCACCATCTTGGTGCCGTAAGCGATCGCCTGTTCAGAGTGGAAGGTACCCTGACCACCGGTGAAGCCCTGACAGATGACTTTGGTGTCTTTATTAATCAGTACGGACATGCTTAGTTACCCCCCGCTGCTTTAACCGCCTGCTGAGCCGCATCGGTCAGGCTGGTCGCTGCGATGATATCCAGGCCAGACTCGGACAGGAGTTTGGAACCCAGATCTGCGTTGTTACCTTCCAGACGTACCACAACCGGTACGTTGACACCCACTTCTTTGACCGCACCGATGATACCTTCGGCAATCAGGTCACAACGAACGATACCGCCGAAGATGTTAACCAGGACGGCTTTGACGTTGCTGTCTTCAAGGATGATCTTGAACGCTTCGGTAACACGCTCTTTGGTCGCACCACCACCCACGTCGAGGAAGTTGGCCGGGAAACCGCCGTGCAGTGAAACGATGTCCATGGTGCCCATGGCCAGACCTGCACCGTTAACCATGCAGCCGATGTTACCGGTCAGCGCCACGTAGTTCAGATCCCACTCGGCCGCACGCGCTTCGCGAGCGTCATCCTGGGACGGGTCGTGCATCTCTTGGATATCCTTGTGGCGATAGACGGAGTTGCCGTCGATCACGACTTTGGCGTCCAGGCAGTGCAGGTTGCCCTGGTCAGTGATGACCAGCGGGTTGATCTCGAGCAGGGCCAGATCTTTCTCTTCGAACATCTTGGCCAGACCCAGGAAGATCTTGGTGAACTGCTTGATCTGATCGCCGGTAAGGCCCAGTTTGAACGCCAGTTCACGACCCTGGTAGGGCTGAGCACCGGTCAGCGGATCGATGGTTGCCTTGAGGATCTTTTCCGGCGTCTCTTCAGCGACTTTCTCGATCTCGACACCACCTTCGGTGGACGCCATGAAAACGATGCGACGGCTGGAGCGATCGACTACCGCACCCAGGTAGAGTTCGTTGGCGATATCGGTGCAGGTTTCAACCAGAATCTTGGAAACCGGCTGACCATTGGCATCTGTCTGATAGGTTACCAGACGCTCACCGAGCCATTTCTCAGCGAAGGCTTTCGCTTCTTCAGGGCTGTCGACCAGCTTCACACCGCCCGCTTTACCGCGGCCACCGGCGTGTACCTGAGCCTTGACGACCCACTTATCCCCACCAATCTGCTTTGCTGCTTCTGCTGCTGCTTCCGGCGTATCTACCGCGATCCCTTTGGAGACCGGCAGACCATAGGCGGCAAACAGCTGTTTACCCTGGTACTCGTGAAGGTTCATGCTCTAATCCGTTGTTATGTCGGTTATTCATACACGAAGCTGCGTGTTTGCTGCCGCGTGCTCTTACATTGATGCAGCCACAACAAGCCGGGCTTTTGGCCCGGCCCGTGCAACGCAACCCTCAGGATTTAACGTTTCTTACGGTTGGCAACATGGATCGCGTGACCATCCACGGCCAAAGCAGCTTCATGCACCGCCTCACTCACCGTCGGGTGAGCGAAGATAGTCAACTGCAGGTCTTCAGCACTGGAGGCAAACTCCATCGCGATCACACCCTGAGCGATCAACTCGGATGCAATACCACCAACCATATGAACACCCAGAATGCGGTCGGTCTGCTCGTCAGCGATCATTTTGACGAAACCATCTGTGGCATTGGCTGCCATGGCGCGACCGGACGCTGCAAACGGGAACTTGCCGACTTTATATTTCACACCCTCAGACTTGAGTTCCTGCTCAGTCTTACCTACCCAGGCCAGCTCCGGGAAGGTGTAGATGATGTTCGGGATGCAGTCATAGTTCATTGCCGCCTTATGACCGGCAATGATGTCCGCAACCATAATGCCCTCTTCAGAGGCTTTGTGCGCCAGCATCGGGCCGCGCACGGAGTCACCGATAGCGTATACGCCCGGCGCATCGGTACGGCAGTTTTCATCAACAAAGATGAAGCCGCGCTCATCCAGCTTAACGCCGGAATCTTCAGAAAGGAGACCCTGGGTCTGGGGACGACGACCAACCGCAACGATCAGCTTATCGACCACCATTTCCTGATCACCGTTGGCATCGGTGTACTTCACCTTAACCTCTTTGCCATCGATGATTTCGGTACCGGTACAACGGGCACCCAGCTTGATATCCAGCCCCTGCTTGGTCAGCAGCTTCTTGGCTTCTTTGGCCACATCCACGTCAGCCAGTGCCAGGAAATCGTCCATCGCTTCCAGAATGGTGACTTCGGAACCACAGCGTGCCCAGATTGAACCCATTTCCAGACCGATAACACCGGCACCGATAACACCAAGACGCTTCGGCGTCTCGTCGATATCCAGCGCGCCGGCATTATCGAGAATCAGACCTTCGGTCAGCGGCGCAGGCGGAATTTCCACGGGAACTGAGCCAGATGCCAGGATCACATTTTCGGCCGCGTGGGTCGAAACCTTGCCATCCTTGTCGGTCACTTCAACCTGCTTGCCGGAAAGCAGCTTACCGGTACCCTGCAGCAGGGTGACGCCGTTCGCCTTGAACAGACCACCGATACCGCCGGTCAGGTTCTTAACGATCTGGTTTTTGCGCTCCACCATCTGCTTGGTATCGATTTTTACATTATCAGCGACGATACCCTGAGCGGCGAAGCCATGCTGCGCCTCATGGAGCTTGTGCGTGGTTTCAAGCAACGCTTTGGAGGGAATACAACCCACGTTCAGGCAGGTACCACCCAGCACTGCAGTGCCCTTGTCATCAACCCATTTTTCGACACAAGCGGTTTTCAGTCCCAGCTGAGCCGCGCGAATCGCAGCAACATAACCACCGGGGCCGGCACCAACTACAATTACATCAAATTTATCTGACATTACTTAAATCCTGTCGTTTCACTCGTTCGAAGGCGGGTCCGATTAGACATCCAGCAACATGCGTGCCGGATCTTCCAGCAGATCCTTGATAGTGACGAGGAATTGTACCGCTTCCTTACCGTCGATCATACGATGGTCGTATGACAGCGCCAGGTACATCATCGGCAGGACAACGACTTCGCCATTCACAGCCATCGGACGCTCCTGGATCTTGTGCATACCCAGGATTGCGGTCTGCGGCGGATTCAGGATCGGGGTAGACATCAGGGAACCAAAGATACCGCCGTTGGTGATGGTAAAGGTACCACCCTGCATATCGTCCATACCCAGCTTGCCTTCGCGCCCCCGCTTACCGAAATCAGCGATGGTGGATTCCACATCGGCCAGGCTCATGCTGTCCGTGTCACGCAGAACCGGGACCATCAGACCGCGGTCGGTGGACACAGCAACACCGATATCCTGGTAGCCGTGATACACCATGTCGTTGCCGTCGATGGAGGCGTTAACAGCCGGGAAGCGTTTCAGCGCTTCAGTCGCGGCTTTGACGAAGAAAGACATGAAGCCCAAACGCGTACCGTTATGAGTCTTCTCAAACAGCTCTTTATACTGTTTGCGCAGATCCATGACCGGCTTCATGTTGACTTCGTTGTAGGTCGTCAGCATTGCCGCATTCTGCTGTGCTTCCACCAGACGCTTGGCGATGGTGGCGCGCAGGCGGGTCATCGGAACACGCTTCTCGGTGCGCTCGCCAGCCGGCACGTTAACCGGCGCAGCGGCCGCTGCCGGCGCAGAAGAAGCTGCCGGCGCCGCCGGCTTGTTCTTCAGGTAGTTCTGAACGTCTTCCTTGGTGATACCACCGCCTTTACCGGTCGCCGGGATCTTGCTGGCATCCAGGTTGTTCTCTTCGATCAGCTTACGCGCCGCCGGGCCCACCTTGTCGCCGTCACCGGTTTCACCGGCTGCGGCGGTCGTGGTCTCGGAAGAGCTTTGATCCGCAGCTTCCTTGGTCGGCTCGGCGTCTGCCGGTGAACCTGCAGCGCCCTCTTCGAAGGTCGCAATCACTTCATCGCTGAGAACGGTATCGCCTTCGTTTTTGATGATTTCCTTGATGACACCATCCGCCGGCGCCACCACTTCGAGAACGACTTTGTCAGTCTCGATATCGACAATCAGATCATCGGCAGAGCAAGCCTCACCGGGCTGCTTGTGCCAGGTTGCAACGGTACCGTCCGCTACGGACTCCGGAAATGTAGGGGCTTTGATATCGATGGACATGTTATTTCCTTTCAATAGGGTGCTCGTTGAATCGCAAACGAGCTGTCATTAACCGTTGATTGCTTCGTTAACCAGCTGTTCCTGCTGTTCCAGGTGAACCGAGATGTAACCCACCGCGGGCGCTGCCGCATGCGGTCGACCCACACCATTCAGGTACAGGTTCGGGTTATGCCGGTGCAGAACATTGCGCATGTGATGCTGACTGCAGTACCAGGCACCCTGGTTCATCGGCTCTTCCTGACACCACACGACCGATTCCAGATTTTCATACTGGCTGATAATCTCCAGCAAGATCTCTTCCGGGAACGGATAAAGCTGCTCGATTCGCAGAATCGCCACATCATCTTTAGCCAGCTCGGTACGGCGGTTGTACAGGTCGTAGTACACCTTGCCGCTGCACATCACCAGCCGTTTCACCTTCTTCGGATCCAACGCATCCACTTCAGGGATCACCGGCTGGAAACTACCATCCGCAAGATCTTCCAGTGTGGAGATCGCCTGTTTGTGGCGCAGCAGAGATTTCGGCGACATCACAACAAGCGGCTTGCGCAGCGGGCGTACAACCTGTCGACGCAGCAGATGGAAAATCTGTGCCGGAGTAGTCGGTACACAAACCTGAATATTGTGTTCAGCGGACAGCTGCAGGAAGCGCTCCAGACGCGCAGATGAGTGCTCCGGACCCTGCCCCTCAAAACCGTGAGGCAGAAGCATGGTCAGACCACACAGACGCTGCCACTTCTGCTCACCTGAAGTGATGAACTGGTCGATTACGACCTGAGCGCCATTGGCGAAATCACCGAACTGAGCTTCCCAGATAACCAGCGCATTCGGCGTTGTTGTGGCATAGCCATACTCGAAACCAAGTACCGCTTCCTCAGACAACAGGGAATCGTAGATATCAAAGGCCGGCTGCTTCTCATCGATGTTCTGAAGCGGCACAAAGACTGAGGCGTCTTTCTGGTTATGGAGAACTGCATGACGATGGGAGAAAGTTCCGCGCCCCACGTCCTGGCCGGTCAAGCGAATCGGAAAACCTTCAGCCAACAAGGTGGCATAAGCCAGCGTCTCGGCAAAGCCCCAGTTGGCTTCCATGGCACCTGCAGCCATTTTTTTACGATCTTCATAGATCTTCTGAACCTGACGCTGCACAGAAAAGCCTTCCGGCAATTCGCACAGCTTATTGGCCAGTTCCTGCAGCAGCTTCATATTAACCCGGGTATCGCAGTCGAAGCTCCACTCATGACCCAGGTAGGGGCGCCAGTCCACGAACAGCTCCGTGTTCGGTTCCTTGACCAGAGAGCGCGCCACATGCTCGCCATTCTCCAACTGGCTGCGATACTCTTTTTCCATCTCTTTGGACTGAGCATCGTCTATCACTTTCTCAGCAATCAGCTGCTCCGCGTACAGTGTACGCGTTGTCTTGTGATTTTTGATCTTGGCGTACATCAACGGCTGAGTTCCGGATGGCTCATCCGCTTCGTTATGGCCGCGACGGCGGTAACAGACAAGATCGATCACAACGTCTTTTTTGAATTCGTTGCGATAGTCCACAGCAAGCTGGGTCACAAAACGCACAGCTTCCGCGTCATCACCGTTCACGTGGAAGATCGGTGCCTGCACCATTTTCGCGACATCCGTACAGTACTCCGTAGAACGCGCATCTTCCTTCTTGGACGTAGTGAAACCAACCTGGTTGTTGATGACGATATGGATCGTGCCACCGGTCTTGTAGGCGCGAGTCTGGGACATCTGCAATGTCTCCATCACAACACCCTGACCGGCGAACGCCGCGTCACCATGCAGGTTGACTGGGACGACAGTATCCCCAACCGGATCGTTACGACGGTCCTGGCGCGCACGTACCGAACCCTCTACGACCGGAGCCGCGATTTCCAGGTGGGACGGGTTAAACGCCATCGCAATATGAACTTCGCCGCCCTCGGTCATGATGTTGGAAGAGAAGCCCTGGTGATACTTTACGTCACCGGAGCTCTCGACCAGCTTCTTACCCTCAAACTCACCAAAAAGCTCAGCCGGACTTTTACCGAAGATATTGACCAGCGTGTTCAGACGGCCGCGGTGAGCCATGCCGATGACAATCTCCTTGGCGCCCTGCTTGCCGGCACGGCGCACCAGAGTGTTCAGGGAGACGATCAACGACTCGCCGCCTTCCAGACCAAAGCGCTTTGCGCCGGCGTAGCGGGAACCGAGATATTTCTCGAGGCCTTCCGCGGCAGTCAGGCGCTCAAGAATCATCATTTTCTTATCATGTTCTACTTCAGGATGAGCGCGTACGGGCTCCAGTTTGGACTGGATCCAACGCTTCTCCTGAGTGTCGACGATATGCATGTATTCAGCGCCGACAGTGGTGCAGTAGGTTTTCTTGAGATCAGCCAGGATCTCCTTCAGGGGCGCTTCCTCTTTCCCGAAGAACAGCGAACCGAGCTGGAAAACGGTGTCGTAGTCAGCTTCGGATAGCTCATGAAAACGAGGATCAAGGTCGGGCACCTGCTCACGCTCAAGCAGACCCAACGGATCGATATCGGCGACCTGATGGCCACGCACACGATAGGCGTTGATCATCCGCAGCACACGCACCTGCTTTTTCTCATGCTCAGAGCTTACGCTGCTGACTGCACTGGGCTGGGCTCGTTTCTGATTCTTGGAAAGGTAAAGGAAGTGTTCCCGGATCGGGGAATGAGGAACGTCCTGGGAGATGCTGTCGCCGACTTTGGGCAGTCGGTCAAATTCTTCACGCCATTCTTGTGGAACAGCGTTCGGATCCATCAGATAGGTTTCGTACAGTTGCTCGACGTAGGAAAGGTTACCACCGTAAAGGTGGGCGTTTTTCCACATCAGCTCCATTATGCCGTCTTGCATTATGATATCACCCTGGCTTTTAGGGGGTTACAGGCGTGAACAGGGTGCACCATGTCCTGTTCTGACCAACCCGCGCCCCTGCTGATTACCGATTTGTTATTCAGCTGCAATCTACGGGTCGCGCAAAATTGCGGGAAATATTTTACGACTTTTCATCCGCCCTTAACACAGCTTGTCGGGGGTGATACTACTAAAGTTCCCCGAATTTTTGCTTTTATTACATCAAAGGCAGGATTGCGGACCCCAGATAAAGAAAAAGCGGCACTCAGTGCCGCTTTTTTAATCAACCCTTGATCAGGTCGCCTGCTGGATCAGCATGTTGCGTATCTTACCGATCGCCTTGGTCGGGTTAAGACCTTTCGGGCAAACGTTCACGCAGTTCATGATGCCGTGGCAGCGGAATACACTGAACGGATCATCCAGCTCGGCCAGGCGCTCACGCGTCGCCGTATCACGACTGTCCGCCAGGAAGCGGTATGCCTGCAGCAGACCCGAGGGTCCCACAAACTTATCCGGATTCCACCAGAAAGAGGGGCAGGCCGTTGAACAGCATGCACAGAGAATACACTCGTACAGACCATCCAGCTCAGCGCGCTCTTCCGGCGACTGCAGACGCTCAATTGCCGGCGCCGGCGTATCGTTGATCAGGAACGGCTTGATCTTTTCGTACTGCCTGTAGAACTGAGCCATATCCACGACCAGGTCGCGAATGACGGGAAGACCCGGCAGCGGGCGCAGCACCAGCTTGTCACCTTCAACCACCTGCGACAGCGGAGTGATACAAGCCAGACCGTTTTTGCCGTTCATATTCATACCGTCAGAGCCACATACGCCCTCACGGCAAGAACGACGGTATCCCAGCGTCGGATCTTTTTCTTTCAGCAGCTGGAGCAGATCCAGCACCATGATGTCCTTACCACCCGGGATATCGATATGGATATCCTGCATGTAAGGTGCATCGTCAATCTCAGGGTTATAGCGATATACACTTACCAGCATCGTACCAGCCCCTTAGTAGGTTCGAACTTTCGGCGGGAACGGATCCATCGTCTTCGGCGCAAAGTTAACCGCACGCTTACCGATGCGCTTATCTTGCGGATAGAAGACTGAGTGACAGAGCCAGTTCTCATCATCACGCTCAGTAAAGTCGTTACGGGCATGCGCACCGCGCGACTCCTTGCGCTCTTCCGCCGCGATAGCCGTTGCTTCAGCTACCTCCATCAGATTTTCAAGCTCCAGCGCCTCAATACGCGAAGTATTGAATGCCTGGCTCTTGTCATCGAGGTGTACGTTGGCAACGCGCTCTCGGAGCTCCTTGAGCAGCTCGAGACCCTTCTGCATGCTTTCGCCGTCACGGAATACACCGAAGTAGAGCTGCATGGTGTTCTGCAGATCCTTGCGGACATCTGCGATGCTTTCACCACTGGTGCTGTTGTTGAGACGATTCAGGCGCGCCATGGCTGCATCGAGATCAGCATCGGTCGCATCAGCCACGTCGTAGCCTTCACGCATCTGCTGTTCGATCTGAAGGCCTGCCGCACGGCCAAACACAACCAGGTCAAGCAGCGAGTTACCACCCAGGCGGTTGGCACCGTGGACGGATACACATGCCACCTCGCCACAGGCAAACAGACCATCAATGATGTAGTCTTCGCCACTGGCATTCTGAGCGATAACCTGACCGCCGATATTGGTCGCCAGACCACCCATCATGTAGTGACAGGTCGGCACAACCGGGATCGGCTCTTTGACCGGATCCGAAGCCGCAAAGGTCTTGGACAGCTCACAGATACCGGGCAAGCGGGAGTGCAGCACTTCCTCACCCAGGTGATCAAGCTTCAGGTAAACGTGATCACCATCAGGGCCGCAGCCCCGGCCTTCCAGAATCTCGAGGATCATGGAGCGAGCAACAACATCACGACCCGCCAGGTCTTTGGCGTTCGGCGCGTAACGTTCCATGAATCGTTCGCCGTCCTTGTTGATCAGGTAACCGCCCTCACCGCGGCAACCCTCGGTCACAAGCACGCCTGCACCTGCGATACCGGTCGGGTGGAACTGCCACATTTCCATATCCTGCGCCGGGACACCGGCACGCAGCGCCATGCCGACCCCGTCGCCGGTGTTGATCAGGGCGTTGGTGGTAGAGGCGTAGATACGGCCTGCGCCGCCAGTCGCCAGCACGGTGGCCTTGGCTTTGATGTAGACGGTTTCGCCGGTTTCGATGCAGATCGCGATACAGCCGACGACAGCGCCATCAGCATTCTTGACCAGATCGACCGCATACCATTCGTTCAGGAACGTGGTTCCGGCCTTCATGTTGGCCTGATACAGGGTGTGCAGCAATGCATGACCGGTACGGTCAGCTGCGGCACAGGTACGGGCAGCCTGGCCACCCTCACCGAAGTTCTTGGACTGACCGCCGAACGGACGCTGGTAGATGCGGCCGGTTTCGGTACGGGAGAACGGCAGACCCATGTGATCCAGTTCGAAGACCGCTTGCGGGCCGACTGAACACATATACTCGATCGCGTCCTGGTCACCGATATAGTCGGAACCCTTCACCGTGTCATACATGTGCCAGCGCCAATCGTCATTCGGGTCAGCGCTCGCGATTGCACAGGTGATACCGCCCTGAGCAGAAACGGTGTGGGAACGAGTCGGGAAAACTTTGGTCACACAGGCAGTATTAAGGCCGGACTGAGCCAGCTGCAGCGCAGCACGCATGCCCGCACCACCACCGCCGACCACAATTGCGTCGAAGGAGAGCGTACGCAGTTTAGACATGTCTTAGATACCCCAAAGAATCTGGATGCCCCACACAACGTAGATAAACGCCAGCAGGCCACAAATGGACTGGAATACGAAGCGAGCACCGGTCGGCTTGATATAGTCAGTAGAAACGGACCACATCCCGATCCAGGCATGCGCAACCAGAGACAACAGCGCCAACAGAGAGAAAATACGCATCAGCGTCCCCTCGAAGAGCCCTTTCCACTGGTTGTAGTCCAGATCCGGATTGAATAGCAGATAGCCGATCATGAAGATGGTGTACGCAGCCAGGATAACAGCGGTAACACGCTGCATCATCCAGTCATACAGACCGCTGCGGCCGAAACTCGTAATGCTAGTTACCATACCCATACCCCCGCCAGAAGGATTGCTACCCCAGCGATAATCAGCGTGATTTTCGCTGCTCGCTGCCCGCTTTCCAGTTCTTCACAGTAGCCGGCATCCATAACAAGGTGCTTCATACCAGCGAAGAAGTGGTACAGCAGCGCTGATACCAGACCCCATGCAATGAGTTTTGCCAGGAAGGATTCCTGGAGCATCTCCGCAGCTTCAGCGAAGCCCTGTGGAGATTCCAGCGACAGCCCCAGTGCATAGACCATGAAGATGGCGCCGAAGAACAGCGCGACACCTGTGACACGGTGCACAATGGAAGTAATCGCCGGTAGTGGCTGTTTGATTGTTCGCAGATCTAAGTTTACAGGTCTTTTTTTGTTCACGGCTCTAGTTCACACTCTTGCGGCCTTGTTGCAAGGCTCGGTTGCTTGGAAGTGCTCAGAGAGTAGTACCTCGAGATGCCTGAAATAGGCTCATATATTTTGCTTTTCTGAGCCTTTTCAGGAGCCGGAGTATAGACACTTCGCCTATCGAACACAACGAAGTGCAGCCCGCATTAGCCTTATGTCCAATACATCCCGCATGTGCATTACGCACCAAAAGTCGTATCGGTTCAGCGGCTTAAACCAGGATATTGCGTTGCAAATTTCTTCATGATGCATCGCAACATATTCGCCGAAAGGCCAAATTGACAAACCCGGCCCAAACACTATAGTGGATGCTCACTGTTCAGGGAGACAGACGATCCTGTACGCCCTAACCAAGCGACTGACAACAAGTCGCAGCTATTACAACCGAATGATAGGAGCCTCGAATGGCTGACAAGAAAGCACGTTTGACAGTCGACGGCCTGGAAGAAGCTATCGAACTTCCGGTCTATAGCGGTACGGAAGGTCCCGACGTAATCGATGTACGTCCGCTGACCGGCCAAGGTCTGTTTACATACGACCCCGGTTTCGTTTCCACCGCTGCCTGCGAATCCAAACTGACCTATATTGACGGCGGCAACGGTGTTCTGCTTCACGGCGGCTACCCGATCGAGCAACTCGCTCAAAATGCTGACTATCTCGAGGTCTGCTATCTTCTGCTGAATGGTGAACTGCCGACCGCGGAACAGAAGGAAACATTCGTTAACACCGTGACCAATCACACCATGGTCCACGAGCAGATGAGCCACTTCTTCAACGGTTTCCGCCGTGATGCTCACCCGATGGCGATCATGTGTGGTGTGGTCGGTGCTCTGTCCGCCTTCTACCACGATTCTCTGGATATCAACGATCCGCATCATCGCGAAGTCTGTGCATACCGTCTCATCGCCAAGATGCCGACCATCGCTGCGATGTGCTACAAATATTCCATCGGTCAGCCGTTCATTTTCCCGCGTAACGAAATGAGCTACGCGGAGAACTTTCTGCACATGATGTTCAGCACGCCGTGCGGTGAATACAAGGTCAGCCCGACACTGGCCAAGGCGATGGACAAGATCTTCATCCTGCATGCCGACCACGAGCAGAACGCGTCCACTTCGACCGTACGCCTGGCAGGCTCCTCCGGTGCCAACCCGTTCGCCTGTATCGCCGCCGGCATCGCCGCCCTCTGGGGCCCGGCCCATGGCGGTGCAAACGAAGCTGTGCTGGTGATGCTTAACGAGATCGGCGATGAAGAGCGTATTCCTGAGTTCATCCAGCGCGCGAAAGATCCGAACGATCCGTTCCGTTTGATGGGCTTTGGTCATCGCGTTTATCGCAACTTCGATCCGCGCGCCAAGGTCATGGCACAGACTGCGCAGGAAGTACTTGAAGAACTGGGCATCGAAAACGATCCGCTGCTCAAGATTGCCAAGCGCCTGGAGCAGATTGCACTCGAAGATGAGTACTTCGTTGAGCGCAAGCTCTATCCGAACGTAGACTTTTACTCAGGTATTATCCTTAAAGCGATCGGTATTCCGACCAACATGTTTACCGTTATCTTCGCACTGGCTCGCACCATTGGATGGATCTCCCACTGGAACGAGTTCCACTCCAGCCCGAACAAGATCGGTCGTCCGCGCCAGCTCTATACGGGCCCGAAACAGCGCGATTACCCGGCGAAGTAAAATCACCGCCAGCGACAAAAATGCCCGCTTACAAGCGGGCATTTTTATTAGCAGTCTCAACTCCGTTTATCACAGCTGCACTAGCACGTACTCCGCGCTGCTGACCTCGTAGGCCCTGGGCGCCTCCGGGAAGAGCCGACTTACAACACCATCCTCTATAATCATCGCAAAACGTTGCGCGCGCACACCACCAAAGTCGCCGGTTTCCATTTCCAGCCCCAACTCTCGGGTAAAGCTGGCACCGCCGTCAGCAATCATCGTGATGCCATCAGCCCCTTCGGTATGCTGCCAGACACCTAAAACGAAAGGATCGTTGACCGCCAGACAGGCGACCAAATCAACGCCTTTCGCCTTCAGAGCCCCCAGATGCTGGACATATCCAGGCAGATGCTTCTCGGTACAGGTCGGTGTAAATGCACCGGGCACTGCGAACAGTACAACCTTTTTTCCGGCAAACAACTGATCAGCTTCAATCTCATGTTTGCCGTCAGCATCAATTGCGGTCACTTTTATGGCCGGGATTCGATCACCTTCACGTATCATCAGTATCCACCTCCTGAAATCTTTGTTGAGCTCTGTGTAACCAGGAGCCCGCCGAGATCTTATCCTCCAGCTTGCCTTTCAACTCTGGCAGGCGACTTTCAAAGTCACTCGTGGCATATAACGCTCTAAGCTCGCGGGCAATTTCATCACAACCGAGCCAGATAAGCTCGCGGCACAGGCTGTCTAAACAGACTACACTCCGCGCACTGCTCAGCCCCTCTAATAGCTCGGCAAAGTGCCCATTTAACCGCGCGGTAAAATGACGCGTCTCTTGAGATTCAAGGTAGCCCGTAACCGAGGCGTTAGCCAACTGCGCTGGCTGTGCCACACCGCTTGATATATCCGCAACCCTGTTTTGCCCTGCGCAACGCTCTATTGTGGTCGAGAGCTGGCCGATATCAAAGGGCTTGGGCAGATAAGCATCCATACCGGCCTCAAGCCCGCGTTCGCGATCTTCATACATCGCGTTAGCCGTGAGCCCAATGATCGGTATCAAGCACCCTTGCTCACGTAACGCTCGAGTAGCCTCCAAGCCATTCATGGTGGGCATCTGAACATCCATCAGGATCAGATCGAACGCGTCGGACTTGATCGTCTGAAGCACCTGGGCACCATCCTCAACAAGGACATACCGATGACCCAAATGCGTCAGCAGCTGTGTAACAACCTGCTGATTAATCTCGTTATCCTCCGCAACCAGGAT
Source organism: Marinobacterium litorale DSM 23545 (assembly GCF_000428985.1). Taxonomy (GTDB): domain Bacteria; phylum Pseudomonadota; class Gammaproteobacteria; order Pseudomonadales; family Balneatricaceae; genus Marinobacterium_D; species Marinobacterium_D litorale. The sequence goes on from NZ_AUAZ01000018.1 coordinate 14,571, forward strand.
ATTCAACGCCCCGCGTTGCGCTACATTTTGCTCGTCGACGTCTGAGTGACCCGGGGCCTCGGCAGACTGCAGGGGCAATGTGAACCAGAAACAGCTACCCATTCCCATTTCACTGCGAAAATCGATTTCACCCCCCATCTGCTCCACCAAACGTTTACAGATCGACAGCCCCAGACCCGTGCCCCCAAACCGGCGCGACGTGGACGCATCCACCTGTTCGAACATGCCAAACAGCCTGGCCTTCGCTTCATCTGGAATGCCAATCCCCGTATCGGCCACCTGAAATCGGAGCACATCTCCTTCCATCGCGACCGACAAACAAATCTCACCCTGCTCGGTAAACTTAACGGCGTTGCCCAGCAAGTTTAAGAGAATCTGGCGTAAGCGTGCCGGATCCCCATGAAACCAGCCCTTGACGCGAGGATCGATCTCCCGCTTCAGCACGACCCCACCCTGCTCGGCCAGTCTGACATCGATCAGCGCAGACACGTCCTGCACCAAAGACTCAACATCAAAGCTCTCCTCGGCCAGCTCAAAACGCCCTGCCTCCATCTTCGAGATATCAAGAATATCGTTCAGGACCGTGAGCAACGCATTGGCAGAGCTGCGTATGGTTTCACTGTATCGTCGTTGCTGCGGTGTCAGAGCACTGAGCTCCAGCAGGTTTGCCATTCCGACAATACCGTTCATCGGTGTCCTGATTTCATGACTCATCATCGCCAGAAAGTCCGACTTCGCCTGATTAGCGGCTTGAGCACGCGCAGCGCTCTCCCTCAGTTCCAGCGCCAACTCTTCCGCGTGACGCTTCTGTCGCTCTGCATCAGCCCGCTTACGAAATAGCAGATAGATAATGATACTCATACTGAAAGCGAGCAAAGCAATCAGCCAACCGAGGAGCGTGAAGAGCTGTAGAGTGTCGTTTCGACCCCGCGTTTTCGCTTCAGCTCGCTGCTGCAGTGTTGCCAAGAGTAGCTCCCGAGACATCCGTTCCAGGCTCTGCGCATCACTTACAAGCCCTGACATCCCCATTGAGTCGCCACCCTCCAACGCCATTACACTGGAGTCCATCTCGCGTATTCCCTGCGATATCCTGTCAGCCAGTTCGGCAGTAGTAACGTTGCTATAAAAGAGGTCATGCAACTGTCCCTCTTCCAACAGCTCAATGCGACTGTAGAGAATGTCGAACCGAAGCAGCATTTCGTCGAGGCTGGACCTTTCTCCCCCTCCCTCCAGCAAAAGCAGCTGATTCAGGAACTCCGAACTTTCACGCTCAACCTGATACGCAGCCCACAAGGTATCTTCCTGAGCGGCGTCCAAGAGGGAGTTTTGCCTGCCGACCAACACAACAAACAGAACGACGACAGCGGCAAGAAACACCAGGGAAAGACCCGACATCAAGACCAATGCCGGGCTGACACGCTTTAAAGGGGGATTAACCACCAACAATCCTAGCGAACAGTAATTGACTTGATCTGCCAGACAGAGCGGTTATGAATTACTTCAGTATTGAGGGATGGATCATCATCAAACGGATAGATGATAAATAAAGGCCCTTTATCGCGAACCCGCATATAACGCCCACCCGCTTTCATTGCCAAGATGACATCATGATCGACAAAATCCTGTACAGGCACCTCAGCGGAGTAGTCGTTGAGTGCTGTTACATCAAGCATATCACCCGATGCACCGACATACGCCAGCAACGCCCGCCCCAAAGGCCCCTCAAAAGTGACTTTACCCTCATGCCAGGGCGTGTGGGTTAGGGTTGCTTTCTGTTCAAGAGACTCGAGCATCTCACGGTCAAAAGCGGCCACACCCTCTCCATTGGTATTTTCAATGGCTCCGCGCACCTCAAGAATAACCGGTCCCTGAGGCTCAGGCAGCTCCGCAGCACCGGCAAATACCGACAACGACAGACCCACCGCCAAAGTACACGCCCTTCCATAACTCAAGTAACTCATGCGCTGTTCTCTTTATTCTTGATTTATTCAGACATTCTAGCAGTGCACTTTGGCGGCACAAGGCCGGCCGAAACCTCCCCGCTGAAAGTTCCAGAGAAAGCCTACAAAATAGCCGGGAAAGCCTACAAACAAAAACAGCGGGCCGCTTTCGCTAACCCGCTGTTTTTTTGAAAATTCTGGTAGGACTAAGCAGACTCGAACTGCTGACCCCCACCATGTCAAGGTGGTGCTCTAACCAACTGAGCTATAGTCCTAAATGCGCTTGAGTGAAGTGGATACTTCTCCCGAAAACGTGAGGCGTATTATAGCGATCAAAACGCTATACGCAAGCCTTTTTTATAAAGTTTTTTTATTTCTTTTCAACATGTTAGACGAGCTCCCCGGGCGGTGCACCTGCGATGACGGTCAGTCCTTCCCGCGCACGATCGAAGAGCGCACTGGCATGGCTGGTTTCCAGAGGCTTACTGAGTAAAAAGCCCTGAATCAGATCACATCCCGCGGCCTGCAGAAACCTTAATTGCTCCTCGTCATCTACGCCTTCAGCGACAACTTTCATCTGCAAACTCCGTGCGACGGCAAGCATGGCGTGGATAATCTCTTCGTCGCTTCGATTTTTGCCGATTCCAATCACGAAACTACGGTCGATTTTCAGGTAGTCGGCCTGTATCTGCTTGAGATAGCTTAACGAAGAATAGCCTGTACCAAAGTCATCGATAGAGACCAGCACCCCAGCCGTTTCCAGCGCAGACAGGTTGGTGCGCACCTGATTTGAGCGGCTCATCAGTGTGGTTTCGGTGATTTCGGCAACTATACGGTGGGTACCGATCCCGTATCGGGCCAACGATGACAACAGGCGTCCGGCGATATCATCGCGGGCCAGCTGCACCGCGGAGATGTTCAAACTGAGATAACGGACATCCATACCGGATCTGTCCCACTGCGCAAGCTGGGCAATCACCGCATCCATCTGCCAAGCACCGATCTCCACGATCATGCCACTCTCTTCAGCAACGGGTATAAACTCAGCAGGAGAGATCCATTCACCGGCCGGGTTACACCAACGCAGCAGAACCTCGGCACCAACAGGTTTCAGTGTATGCGCATCAAAAATCGGCTGATAGCGCAGGGATAATGCATCACCGACTTCCACGGCGATTCGCAAACCCTGCTCCAGATCGACACGGCGCTGCATCAGGTAGTCCATCTGCTGATCGAAGAAGCGGTAGAGGTTACGTCCATCGTGCTTTGCTTTATACATGGCAAGGTCTGCCTGACGCAGGAGCGTCGCGGGCTCAACCTCTCCGACCGCCCCTAACGAAATACCGATGCTGGCGGTCAACTGAAACCGGGTCCCGTTGAGCTCCACCGGCTGAGACAGGACTTTAATCAGGCGGGACGCGAGCTCTTCCAGCACATAGCTCGTCACCTTCCCTTTGATCAGCATGGCAAACTCATCGCCGCCAAGCCGGGCTAGAACGATATCATCACTGATCGCGTTGGAGAGTCGTTTCACGGTGATGATTAACAGTTCATCGCCTTCGCTGTGACCCAAGGTGTCATTGACCGTTTTGAAATTGTCCAGATCGAGATACAGGAGCCCAACCGCACCCCCTGCGCCCTCATCCTCGAGCGCTTCAGTTAGCTTCTCGATCAATTTACGGCGATTGGGCAGCTCAGTCAGCTGGTCATGAAATGCCAGAAACAGGGCTCGCTGCTCGGCTTCTCTCCGGGCGGTCACGTCCTCGTGCACTGCCACATAATGACTGATCACACCCTCCACATCCTTGATCGGCGTGATCGTCTGATCGACAATCAAACGCTCCCCTTCCCGGGTCCGGTTAATCACCTCACCGCGCCAGACCTCACCGGAACTGACTGTTCTCCAAAGCTCCTGGAAAAAAGCCCGGCTATGGCTGCCCGAATTCAGCACGGCTGGCGTTCGACCAATCACTTGCTCCGCACCATATCCAGTCAGTCGACTGAAGGCATTGTTGACCCACTGCACCAGGCCATTACGGTCAGTAATAATGACCGCGTTCGCCGTGGTGCTGATCGCGGTACTCAGCAGCTGCAGCCGGTCGGCCATATCGCGCTGACGTCTCGACATGGACCAGAGCAACCCTGTCACGCCGGCGATCACCAGAACGATAATACCTACCACCAGCGCCAGCTGTTTCGCCATTTTATTCCAGGGGACAAGGCCCGCGGTCACGTCATATTCAAGCGTCAATACCACCGGGAACAGGGAGGTAGCCCGGTAGTTGACCAGCAACTCCCGACCACGCTCAAAATAATCAAAGCGCCCCCATTCCTGCTCGGCCAGCCGGGACGCAAAGGGTTCTCGTGCACTGTCATCGTTCCCGGGGGCCAGCCGAGAGCCGCCCGACGCCGCCATCAGCACACCATCATAACGATAGAGTGACACCTGCACCGGGAGCTTTTCGATCAAGGGCCTGAATTGCTCGCGAATGGAGTCTGGATTCCATACAGCCACCAGCCAGGCAGAGACATTGCCCGCACCATTCAAAAGAGGCATACAGACGGGGATTTGATACATTCCAGCGGGGGCCAACGGCTGCGTGAGGGTGCGCCCGGGCAGCGCACGGCTGAAAGACAAGGGCATTCTCGGGCTCGCCTCGGTTAAACAGCTAACCCCTTTGGCCTCGCGCCCCATGGAGCCGCGGACAGAGCTACCCAGGACCAACCCCTGAGGTGCCAGCACGGCCAGCTCGCGCAACTGCGGCGTCATCTCGGTCAGAACCTGAAGCCGATGGTGAAGCTCGCCCGGTTGAAACAGGAGGTCGCCGTCATACTCGAGCTGCGCTTTCAATGTGTTCAGTCGTCCCTGCAGATCCTGAATACTGCGCGCAAGATTACCTTCCAGAGCATGGGACAGAACATCCACCTCCTGCTCTATTCCACGCCGGATGCTTTGCTCGCCAAGGTTATGAAAGACAACAAAAACGACGATAAACGCGATGCAAAGTACTGTCCCGATGAATGGAATCAGTGATATACGGCTCCAGATCAATGGCAAAACATCCCGAATGACTTATAGTCGCCATGATATCGTCATGTTCAAAGGTGCGCACTATGACCAGCCCCCCTTTTGCCCTGAGTCAGCTTTTTCTGGCATTAATTTTTCTTTTTTTCGCCATTCTGCCGGCCAAAGCGGATAACCGCCTTGATCGTATACAGCAAGCCGACGAATTACGGGTCTGTATCTGGCCAGACTACTTCTCTATCAGCGCCCGCCACCCCAAGACCGGGAAGCTGGATGGCATCGATATCGAGCTGGCTCAGGCCTTCGCCAACGATCTGGGCGTCTCCCTGCGCTTTGTGGAAACCCACTTCGGCCGTTTTATGGATGATATCGAACAGGATGCGTGCGACATTGGCATGTTTTCCATCGCGATCACACCCGGCCGTTCCGAACGTATCGACTACAGCGAGCCCTATCTGGCCAGCCATATGTACGGTGTAACCACCCGTACCCATCCAACCATCCACAACTGGAAGGATATGGATCAACCCGGGGCTGTCGTCTGTGTGCAGCAAGGCACCTATATGGAAGGTTACATGCGCAACCACCTGAAACACGCAGACCTGCTCGTCGTCAGTGACCCGCGTGAGCGGGAGGAATCGGTGCTGGCCGGCCGCGCGGATGTTTTTATCACCGACTACCCATATTCTCGCAAAGTACTGCGTTTCTATGACTGGGCGCGCCTCATCGAGCCTCTGGATACCCAAGCGCCCCGACCGTTCCAATATGCGTACGCAGTGGCCAAGAACCAACCGCAGTGGTTGGCGCGAGTCGATCAGTTTGTAGCTGCAATCAAGCAGGACGGCCGCTTGAAGCAAGCAGCCGAAAATAACGACCTCCTGCCGGCTGTGGTAGATAACTAGGACAGCTGTACCAGGTTGTGCTCAATCGCGTATCGCACCAGGCCCGCCGCCGTTTGAATATTGAGTTTGGACTTAATATTCTGGCGGTGGGTTTCCACGGTACGGACCGAAATATCCAACTCCCGGGCGATCTCCTTATTGTTGCGCCCCTCTGCCAACAACTTGAGTACCGTTAACTCACGCCGCGTTAAAACACCGGTATCCTGTGCCGATGCAGCAGGCTCATCGAAACGGGCGAACAGGGTTTGCGATGCACCGGAACTGAAGTAAGTGCCTCCCTGATTCACGGTTTCGATCGCTTTTACCATCTCCTCAGACGACACATCCTTGAGGATATAGCCCGCAGCACCCGACTGAATCAGCTGCAGGATATACTCGCGATTATCATGCATACTCAGAATCAGAACCCGCACTTGCGGACAACACTCGCGCAACTTTCTCGTCGCATCAAACCCGTTCATAACAGGCATAGATACATCCATCAACACAACGTCCGGCGATAACGACTGTGCTTTTTCCAGTGCATCCTGACCGTTACAGGCGTCACCCACCACATCGATACCACCTTCATCCTCGAGTCGCGCCCTGATACCGTCGAGCACCAACGGGTGATCATCCACCAGCAGCACTTTAATCGGCTTAAGACTCATGAATACTCCTTTGCTCAGGGGGCCTTGATCGGCAGACGGACACGAATGCGCGTGCCCTCCCCGATGCCGGAATCTATTTTATAATCCCCGCCCAGAAGTTCGACCCGCTCACGCATGTTACGCAAACCGATACCCAGTAGATGACGGTTGGCATCAGGATCAAATCCCCGACCATTGTCGCGCAGATCCAGTTTAACCGCATCTCGCTGATGGTCGAGCTTTACGATGAGTTCACTGGCATCCGCATGACGTTCCACATTGGTTAGCGCCTCCTGGATCAGCCGGTACAGCGTCATCTCGATATCTTCCGGCAGGCGTTTGTCCGGCAGTTCAAGCTCGCGTCGGATGCGAATCGCAGTACGCTCGGAAAACTGATCGAGCAGGTTGCCCAGCGCCGAGGCCAGCCCCAGGTCATCAAGAATACTGGGACGCAGATCGTGAGAGATTCTCCGCACCTCCTGAATCGCCTCATTAAGCACGGCACGCCCCGCTTGCAGGTCCTCCAGCCCCTTGGCATCCCCACCGGTAAGCTTGCGCTGAGCCAGCTCCATCCGGTACAGCACCGAGACCATCAGCTGATTAATGCCATCGTGAAGCTCGCGAGAGAAGCGCCGACGCTCATGCACATGAAACAGGATCGAGCGATGAGCCAGCGCCCTTAACCGACCATCCGCCAAACGGCTTTCGTGCAGGTTGATGGCCAACCCGAGCAACACAATGATTAGGCTGGTTCCCAACACGATCACGCTGACGGTAAAGAGGTTTTCACGAATATTCTTATTCACCTCGGTGCGGATCTTGTTGAGCTCCGTGCTGATATCATCGATATACAGGCCAGTGCCAAACATCCAGCCCCATTCAGGTATCTGCACCACGTACCCTAACTTCTCCTCAATCACGTCACGGGACGGCTTTTTCCAGAGATAGCGGTGGTAACCACCCCCTTCCGCAGCAATCCTTAGCAGGGGCCGGATTATAAACTCGCCGTTGTAATCTCGAAGGTCGATCAGATCTTCACCGACCAGTTCGGGCTGAACCGGGTGGACCAGATTGATTCCCTCCCGGTTGTAGGCGAAAAAATAGCCATCTTCACCAAAGGTTAACTCATGCAGTATGCGTTTAACCTCGGCTTTCGCCGCAGCCGGGTTTGACCCTGCCTGCTCGATCACCGGTCGGATCGAAGCCTGGGCCATCTCCACATAATGTTTAAGTTCGCGCCGTTTTGAGACCAGCAGACTCTCCTCAAAGATCTCGATCTCCTGTTCTGAAAGCAAACGCGCCCCTTTACTACCCAGCCAGGTGGTCAGGGTTGTCACCATCACCATGGGCAGGATCGCCAGCAGCATTATCTTGATTTTTAGTGGCATGGAACCGGTCATCTTTACGCCTTATACCGCCCGCATTGTCTTGTCTGCATCAGGCTCGCGCCCATAAAAAAGCCGGCTGCAGCTGCCTGCACCCGGCTTTCCCTGTCCGTTGCGGTGATCTGTTATACCAGACCGTACCACTCCGGGAACAGCATGATCGAGATGACAATGATCACCTGAATCAGGATGAACGGCATCACCCCCTTGTAGATATCCAGCGTTGTCACCTCCTTCGGCGCCACACCTTTCAGGTAGAACAGCGAGAACCCGAAAGGCGGTGTCAGGAAGCTGGTCTGCAGGTTCATGGCAATCAAGATCGCGAACCACAGCGGCGCGATACCCAGAATGTCAGCCACCGGCGCCAGAATCGGCACGATGATGAAAGCGATCTCGACAAAGTCGATGAAGAAACCAAGAATCAGGATCGCAACCATCGACAACACCAGGAACCCGGCCGCGCCACCCGGCAGATCGGACAACACTTCCTCAACGATGTAATCACCACCGGTGTAGCTGAAGGCCATGGAGAAAGCGGTCGCGCCCAGCAGGATAGCGAACACCATTGCGGTAACCTTCACGGTTTCAACCGATGAGTCCATCACCATCTTGAAGCTGAACTGACGGTACAAAATTGCAAGCACGATCGCACCCACGCCACCCAGAGCTGCTGACTCGGTGGGTGTGGCGATACCCGCAAAAATGGAGCCCAATACCACCAGCACCAATGCCAGCGGCGGAACGATGGATTTCGCCGCCTGAATATAGAATTGACGCTTGTTGAGGGACTCATCACGCGGGATAGTCGGCGCCATCTCCGGCTTGAGGAACGCGATCGCAAGAATATAGATCAGGTAAGCCCCCACCAGAACGGCACCCGGAATGACCGCCGCTTTGAACAGGTCCCCCACGGGAATACCCAGCACGTCACCCAGAATAATCAGGATGATCGAGGGCGGTATGATCTGTCCCAGAGTACCGGAGGCGCAGATAGTGCCGCAGGCAAGGCGCTTGTCATAGTTGTATTTCATCATCACCGGCAGCGAGATCAAACCCATCGCCACCACGGACGCACCTACAACCCCCGTGGAAGCGGCCAGTAGTGCACCGACCAACACGGTGGAGATCGCCAGACCGCCACGGACACCACCAAACAGCTGGCCCATGGATTCGAGCAACTGCTCCGCCAGACGCGTGCGCTGGAGCACGATACCCATGAAGATGAACAGCGGAACCGCCATCAGAGTCGTGTTCTCCATGATGCTCTGAATACGGAACGGCATGAATGCAAACATATCGGGACCTTCGGCAAACACACCGAAGATCAGGGCCACACCGCCGAAGGTGTAGGCCACGGGGAAGCCGACCAGCAACATAAGCAGGGCGGCGAAAAACATGATAATACCGATCATTATCTCAACCCTGCCTGATTAATGTTGAATCGGAGTGTAGCCATCGTCCTTCAGACGACCGCTAAGAATATTGATCGACTTCAACGCCAGACCAATACCACTGATGAAATTGAAGAACATGGCAAACGGAATAACCGACTTGATAATCCAGCGGTTAGGCAGACCACCCGGATCCCCAGACCCCTCTCCCAACTGGAAAGATTCGCGGGCGAAGTCGACGCCATACCAAGCGACAAGCAGACAGAACGGGATCAACAGCAAAAATGTACAGACAAGGTCGATCCAGGCACGTTGGCGCACGCTGAGGCTGTCATAGATTACATCGACGCGTACATGACCACCGGCTTTCAGAGTAAACGGAATACCGAGCATGAACATGGCCGCATACAGGTGCCACTCCATCTCCTGCATGCCGATATAGACCGTGTTAAACAGGTAACGGGAAGCAACGTCGAAAAAGACGTTAAACAGCATCAGGATGAACAAAATCGCCGCGATCTTACCCAGAAGATCTGAGAAGCGATCGATCGTCTGCTGCAGACGTAACAGAAACATGGTTTACGACCTCATGGCCTGAGGAAAAGGATGAAACGGACGATAAAGTAGAGACGCCCCGGCATCAAGCCGGGGCGCTGCAAAGCAGAGTTGATTACTCAGCCATGCTGTTCAGATAAGCGCGGTCCGCAATGTCGGTCCAAACGCGAATCTTATCCAGGTACTTGGCCTGGGACTCCAGGATTTCCGCAGCCAGCGGGTCCGCTGCAGCGGCTTCGGCCAGCAGCTGATCGTTCGCTTCTTCAAGCGCGTCCATAACGGCGGGCGGGAAGGATTTCACCTCAATGTTCGGGTATTCATCCTTCATGGTTACCCAGTTCTCTGCAGACTCATGATGAGACTGAACGGTCATGTCATACGCGGCAGTGCGCATAGCAGTCAGCAGGATCTGCTGCAGATCTTCAGGCAGGCTGTCGAACTTGCGCTTGTTGATCAGGAACTGCAGCTCGGTCGCCGGCTCATGCCAGCCGGTGTAGTAGTACGGAGCGATTTTGTGGAAGCCCATACGCAGGTCCATGGAGGGGCCTACCCACTCCAGTGCGTCGATGGTGCCGCGCTCCAGAGAGGTGTACAGCTCGCCCGGTGCGATGTTGGTGGGGCTTGCGCCCAGCTTTGCCAGAACCTCACCGGCGAAGCCCGGGATACGCATTTTCAGCCCCTGGAGGTCTTCCACGGAGTTGATCTCCTTACGGAACCAACCACCCATCTGTACGCCGGTGTTGCCGCCCGGTACGGACATCAGACCCAGCGGCTCATAGACCTTCTGCATCAGCTCCATACCACCGCCGTGGTAGAACCAGCCGTACTGTTCCATCGCAGTCATGCCGAACGGCATGGTGGTGAAGTACAGGGTATTCGGCACCTTCCCTTTCCAGTAGTAGGACGCGGAGTGACCCATGTCGTACTGACCCGCGCGGACCATGTCGAACACACCGAATGCGGATTTGTGCTTGTTGGCCGTATCGATTTCGATCTGCAGACGGCCGTTGGACATTTTCTCGGCCAGATCAGCCATTTCACGAGCCGGCATGCTGAACACACCAAAATTGGTGGGCCAAGTCTCGGCAAGTTTCAGACGGTAGGTTTTCTCTGCGGCCTGTGCCGGTGCGATAACAGCGGCAGCGCAGGCTGCAGCCGCAATCAGCTTGCGGGCAAAAGTCAGTTTCAGCATTGTTTTTATGTCCTTTCTATTTGGGGATTCACTGCATCAGCATAGACGCTGATTGAGCGAGTAACAGTTTCTCAAGGTAAATTGGACAGACCTATTCGAAATTGCCCGCAATATACGCAGAATTAGTACGCAGACAGCTTCGGATTACCCGCAAACCAAAATCAGTATTTTTACGTAGGTAATCCGTATTTCCCTTTGACGTACACCTTAAACGCAAAAAGGGCTGCGACACGCGCAGCCCTTTTTGATGCCGGGGCATTAAACTCAGCAGCGGAACTTGGCTGTCATCGTCTGCAGGCTTTCCGCATGCCCGACCACATCGGCCGAGAAACTACCGATCTCACGGGAACGTTCAGAGCCACGGGATACATTATCCAGCACCGCGTTCATACTCTGCGCGATGGACTGTGCGGTTGCTGCAATCTGTTCGATGCTCGCCGCCTGTTGCTGGTTACGGTCACTCACTTCACCGAACAGGGAGCGGATCTGTTCCATTTCGCTGATCGCTTCACCGCCGCGACTGCGACTGTCACTGACCTGAGTCTGGCCATCTTCCATGGCGCCCAGAATCTGGCGCATCTGACCCTGCATGTTGTTATTGATCTCGTTAATGTTCGCGGTCGCAGACACCGTTTTCTCCGCCAGCGCACGCACTTCATCGGCCACGACAGAGAAACCACGACCCGCATCACCGGCACGGGCCGCTTCAATCGCCGCGTTCAAAGCCAGCAGGTTGGTTTGCTCCGCCAGCCCGTTGATCATCTCCGTGACACCGTCAACCCGAGCTGACGCCGAGTTAAGTTCATTGAGCTGATCGTGAATACGGGTAAACAGATCAGAGATCTGCTCCAACGAGCCAAGCGCACCGGTGATCACCCGACCACCATTCTCGGTTGCGTTTTGCGCTTCCAGCGACAACCGGTTGGTTTCCTCGGACGCGCCGGCCATTTCAGCAACGGTTTGGCTGATCTCCTCTGCGGCAGCAGCCACAGAACTGGTCTCGGCCTCGGTCTGCTCGCTTTCCCGAATCTGAACCTTCATGGTGTCGCTCAGCTCGGAAGACATAGTCTGCAGCTGCTGACTGCTGCTTTTAACGCTGTTGAGCACACTGCCCAGCTGTTCCGTAAGGTGGTTAACAGCCACCCCAAGGCGGTCAAACTCATCCTGGCGCCCCTCACTGACCGGCAGGCGCTGCTGCAGATCACCGGCAGCCACCTTTTCCAGGGAGCTCAATGTCGCTGCGAGCGCCCCGGTCGACTTACGCCAGGTCATCATCAGCAGCAGAAAAACCACTACAGCCACGGAAATGCCGGCGAACAGGATAGTCATCCGGGCGGTTCCGCTGGCAGCCGCCGCCTCACTGCGCGCCTGCGCCAGCTGATCAAGCACTGCGCCAAGCTGACTGTCCACCTGCTCGTTGAGCGACTCCAGGTGGGTCGCGGCCGCCGCCTGCGCCTGGCGCTGAGACTTGATCAAGTCAATAAGCTGCACCATTGAGGCATCGATCTGGTTCAGCGATTCCTCAAACGTCTCCAGAAAATCGAGCTCGATCAGACTGGTTTTAAGCCCATTGAATGCCTCAGAATACGCGTCGAAGGTTTCTGGGGTACGCTGCTCGATGACGGCGGACACACTATCTTTCAGAACGCGGAAAGGCTGGCGCATAAACGAAAACAGCGAGTTTTCGAAGGTATCCATATGCTCCGTAACCACCGCACGCTGACCGGCCTCGTTGGAAGCGCCGATTTTCTGTAGCGCCTCCAGTGCCTGCTCCTTGGCACTTACCCAGGAGTCCAGCGTCTGGCGCAGGGACTCCGCTTCAGTCATACCCTGCTCGGCAAGGCGATCAAGCGCTGCCGCTTCCGTGTTCTGCAAGCTATCCAAGGCCTCCTCTCCCGCCGCACCACTTAGACGCGAGGCATTGGAAACACCTGATTTGAGATTGCTTAAATCGATCACCCAGCGCCCTAGAAGATCCACCTGCTCAGACGCTTCAGTTTGTTTATTCAAAGAAGAAATTGACAGCACCACCAGCGCGGCAAAACCCAGCACGGTGATAATTACGACGAGGAGGAGGCTCTGCTTGAACCCCAACTTCAGATGAAACATCCCAGTGTACCTTTCCTGCATTTTATCGTTTTTATCGGCCAGTGGCCGTTCGCTTCATACAGCGCTGCCAAGCCTCTCGGCTTCCCCCGCGACAGCGGCTGCTGAAAAATGCGACTTTAGTTGGAGATGCCTTTTTAACACATTGAGAAGCCAATACAAATGTCTAACATTCGTTTGAACCTATTCGGGTAAGGACGCATGCTTGAGCCGCTCCAGCTCATCCCGCAGCTGAGCGGCCTTCTCGAACTCCAGGTTCCGGGCCGCTTCATACATCTGATCTTCCAGACGCGACATGGTCTTGGCCAGGTCGGCCGGCGACAGTTTCTGCTCATCCACTCGATACTCAGCCGCCGGTTCCGCCGCCTTGCGACTGCCACGTCCACCCTTGCGGCCCGGTATAGAGCTCGCGCCCTCCATGATGTCAGCCACTGACTTCACGATCCCACGCGGCGTGATTCCATGCTCCTTGTTAAAAGCGATCTGCTTTTCACGGCGCCGCTCGGTTTCATCCATTGCGCGCTGCATCGATCCCGTTACACGATCGGCATAGAGAATCGCCCGTCCGTTCACATTTCGGGCAGCACGACCGATCGTCTGGATCATCGACGTTTCGGAGCGCAGGAACCCCTCTTTATCGGCATCAAGAATCGCTACCAACGCCACCTCGGGCATATCGATCCCTTCCCGGAGCAGGTTGATCCCCACCAGCACGTCAAACTCACCGATACGCAGATCCCGAATGATTTCCACCCGTTCAACGGTATCGATATCGGAGTGGAGATAGCGCACGCGGACGTTATGCTCGGCCAGAAACTCGGTCAGATCTTCCGCCATACGCTTGGTCAGCACCGTCACAACCACCCGCTCATTGCGAGCTGTCACTTCCCGGATCTGACCTAAGAGGTCATCCACTTGGGTCGAGGCCGGCCTGACCTCCACCAGCGGATCCACCAGGCCCGTGGGGCGCACCACCTGTTCGACGATCTGCTCGGCATGCTCGGCTTCATATTTGCTCGGCGTCGCGGAGACAAACACCATCTGCGGTGCCAGACGCTCCCACTCCTCAAACTTCAATGGGCGGTTATCCAGCGCCGACGGCAAGCGGAAACCGTATTCAACCAGCGTCTCTTTACGGGATCGGTCACCTCGATACATGGCGCCAAGCTGCGGTATGGTGACATGAGATTCGTCAATAATAACCAGCGCATGATCGGGCAGATAATCGAACAGCGTGGGCGGTGGTTCACCGGGTCCGCGACCTGACAGGTAGCGGGAGTAGTTTTCGATACCGGAGCAGTAACCCAGCTCCATAATCATCTCGATATCATAGAGAGTGCGCTGTTCCAGCCGTTGCGCTTCCACCAGCTTATTGGCCTTACGCATCTGTTCCAGGCGTTCGCGCAACTCCTCCTTGATGTGCTCAACAGCGTCAAGCAACACATCACGTGGTGTGACATAGTGAGTCTTGGGATAAATGGTCGCCCTGGGGACTTTGCTCAATACCTCGCCGGTCAGCGGATCGAAATAACTGATCTGCTCGATCTCCGCATCAAACAGTTCGATTCGGATCGCTTCCTTCTCCGATTCGGCCGGGAATACATCGATCACATCACCGCGTACCCGGTAGGTCCCTCGATGCAGCTCCACATCATTGCGGGTGTACTGCAGTTCCGCCAACCGCCGCAAAAGTGCACGCTGATCGATCTCGTCACCGCGATCGAGGTGCAGCATCATCGACAGATAGGATTTGGGATCCCCCAAGCCGTATATTGAAGAGACCGTTGCGACGATAATCGCATCTTCGCGCTCAAGGAGCGCTTTGGTCGCGGAAAGTCGCATCTGTTCAATATGGTCGTTAATCGATGCATCTTTCTCGATAAACGTATCCGACGAGGGGACGTAGGCTTCCGGCTGATAATAGTCGTAGTAGGAAACGAAGTACTCGACTGAATTATCGGGAAAGAACTCGCGAAACTCACCATAAAGCTGCGCGGCCAGCGTTTTGTTATGCGCCAGTATGATGGTTGGACGCTGTACCGAGGCGACCACATGCGCCATGGTAAAGGTTTTCCCGGAGCCTGTGACGCCCAACAGGGTCTGCGCCGCCAGTCCGGACTCCAATCCATCGACCAGCTGCTCAATCGCCTTCGGTTGATCGCCGGCGGGCTCAAATGACGAGTTAACTTTGAATCTCTGCTTCATCCTTCCTATCCTCTAACGGAGCGCCCCAGTATAACGCGCTTTGAAACTCCTTCGGAGGATGTTTCCTATAAGCAACTTTGTTGACACACGGTAACGTCTGAACCTTTTTTAGTACATGAAGGGATTCAGAGTAGACATCGAATCCTGTATGCTTTTAGCAATATTTCAGGCACTGATAGCAAGAGGATGAAAGCTTGGACGTGCAACTTTCCAACCGCGTAAACAGTATCAAACCTTCACCCACGCTGGCGGTCACTAACCGTGCTGCCGAACTGCGCGCAGCCGGTCAGAATATTATCGGCCTCGGCGCCGGCGAGCCCGACTTCGATACCCCAGACCACATCAAACAGGCCGCGATTGAAGCGCTGAATAACGGTTTCACCAAATACACAGCGGTAGACGGTACTCCGGCGCTGAAAAAGGCGATTATCGCCAAATTCGAGCGTGAGAATGGCCTGAAATATGAAGCCAACCAGATTCTGGTTTCCTGTGGCGGCAAACAGAGCTTTTTCAACATGGCGCTGGCACTGCTCAACCCGGGCGACGAAGTCATCATCCCGGCCCCCTACTGGGTGTCTTACCCGGATATGGTTCTGGTGGCCGAAGGCAAGCCGGTGATCCTGACCACAACCCAGGAGCAGCGTTTCAAGATTACGCCCCAGCAACTGGAAGACGCGATCACACCCAAGACCCGCCTTGTGGTACTCAACAGCCCATCCAACCCCACCGGCGTTGCCTACAGCCGCGCGGAGCTGGCAGCGTTGGGCGAAGTATTGAAGCGTTATCCGGATATTCTGATCGCCACCGACGACATGTATGAACATATCCGCTACACCGGCGAGGAGTTCTGCAATATCGTCAACGCATGCCCCGAACTACACGACCGAACCGTCGTACTCAACGGCGTGTCCAAGGCGTATTCCATGACTGGCTGGCGTATCGGCTACGCTGCAGGCCCGGCAAAACTGATCGGCGCCATGAAAAAGATCCAGTCACAGAGCACGTCCAACCCCACCTCGATTGCGCAGGTAGCAGCTCAGGCGGCACTGGAAGGCTCACAGGACTGTGTCAGCGAAATGGTGAAGGCATTCAAAGAGCGTCACGACTATGTGGTTGATGCCCTGAACGCGATTGAAGGCGTCGAGTGCATCGCCGCTGACGGCACTTTCTACGCGTTCCCCAGCTTCCAACAGGTCATCGACAGCCGCGACGAGTTTGCCGATGACGTTGCGCTGGCGGAGTTCCTGTTGACCGAAGCAGGCGTCGCCCTGGTTCCAGGTTCCGCATTTGGGGCACCGGGCAACATGCGTTTGTCCTTTGCCACCAGCCTGGATGTGCTCAAGGACGCTATCGGCCGCATCGCCAAAGCGCTGGCCTGATCCGCTCTACCGGCGGGGCTGCCTGGCCCCGCCTGCCGTGTTCCCCGCACAGGAGCCCCGCCTTGAAAACACGCGCCATCACCGAGCTATTCAAAGAATCCACCCTTCCAGTCGCTCTTTTGGATGAGAACGAACCGGAATGGCATAACAGCGCCTTCGAAGCGCTGGATACTGCCAACCGGGATACGCTGCTCGCCTGGGCAACTCAGGCCTCCACCGGCGACAGCCATTTCTGTGAAGGGCTACGCTTTGAGCTACTCACGGCCTCCCGCCACCGATTACTGGTCGCAACGATTCAGGCCAGTAACGACAGCACGCGCCGTCTTATTCGCGAGCTGCTGCCCGCACTGGCTGAAGCGGGTGATCCCTGGCTCAACACCGCGCGCGTACTCGGACCACTTTTGCACTGGGAAAATCTGGCCGCGGTAAAGCACAAATCGGCTACCGCCGATGATCTGCTGGGCCACTGGCGCGCAGACCAGTTACGCCCGCCCAGGCATCTGCCACTGAAAGAGGCCTCTCTCCAGACCCTCTACGCGGGTAACCAGGATTCTCGACTACTAACGCTACCGGCGCAGGACAACCCCAATGACCCTCTGCTTGCAGGGGATAATCCGGAGTACCTGCTTGCACAGCGCGTCGATCATGACAGCGGGCAGCCCGCAGGCTACCTGGCCGTCTGGGGCAACCCGAACTCTGACGCACTGGTTCAGGCCGCTCAGCTTATGCCACTGGCGGCTGATATGCTTGCTTACCAGCTCAAGTGCCAGAGTCATGCACCACCTGAGCAGGAGCCCGAAATACCCGAGTACCCGGCCGATGACCTGACCGGACTCCCCGGACGGGCCGCCTTCGACACGACACTGGAGGCGTTCGAGTCGCATTATCAGCACTACCAACAGGACTGCCTGATGGCGATGCTGGATATCAACAGCCTCTCCAGTATCAACAACACCCGCGGCATCGAGTTCGGTGACACGCTGCTACGTCGGTTTGCCGAGAAGCTCCGTCATATCTGTCGCCCCGAGGACCGGGTATTCCGCTTTGGCGGTGATGAGTTCGTGGTGCTCATGCCCTATCGGCAGGACCCTCCTCCGCTACAAAAGCGGCTCGACAGTATCTGCGATCATTTTCAGAAGGAACCGGAACTCGCAGCTTTCAGTATCAGCTCCGGCATCGCCAGCCTCGGCGAAGCCAAAGGCAGCAGCGATGATCTGATGCTGCTGAGCGACCAGCGACTGCGCAACGCCAAGAGCGCTCGACTTATTAGCAATCGCTGATTTTCTCGGCAACAAGCGGCAGTACCGATATACTGGGCGCTCTTACGTACTGCCCTATCGTCCGGGAGAAGATTGATGCCAAGGAAACGGATTCTCACTGCGAGCCTGCTCGCGGCGCTCACACCCGCCATAGCCTGCGCGGGACCACTGGCGTCGCTCTATCAACTGGCACTGGATAATGACCCACAGCTCAAGGCGGCTCAAGCCACCTATGCAGCCGACGGTGAGGCACTGGCACAGGCCCGTGGGCAACTGCTACCTCAGGTTTCAGCCAGCGCCAACACCACCTATAACGATACGGCCAGCTATCAGGGCAACAGCCATGGCTACACACTGACACTGAGTCAACCGGTCTTCGATGCCAACCGCTGGTTTCAATTCAAGCAGGGACAGACTCTGAACACCCGTGCTCAGGCCGAATTCAGCCTGGCACAGCAGAATCTGATCCTGCGTAGCACGAGTGCTTATCTGGATGTGCTTGGCGCACAGAGCACGCTGGAACTGGCTCAGGCGCGTGAGCGTGCATTACAGAAACGATTGGATCAGGTGAACGCTCAGTTCGAAGTCGGGCTCATTGCGATCACTGACGTCCTTGATGCCCAGGCATCCTACGATGCGGCGAACGTTCAGCTGATCGAGGCGCGGGGTGCCTTGAGAAACAGCCTGGAAGCGCTCGAACGTCTGGCCGGGCAGGAGGTCAACTTGATCGCCCAATTGCAAGCAGACTACCCGATTCAATCAGTCTCCCCGGCTATACCTGAACCCTGGCTGACACGCGCACTGGAGCAAAATCTGGAGTATCGGATCAGCCAGTTAAGCGAGACCGCAAGCCGACATTCGCTGCAGGCTGTGCGGGGCGATCGACTGCCTTCAATTCAGATCGAAGCGCAAAGCGGTCAGACCAATCAGGGAAGCCAAACCAGTGACAGCGACCGTATCGCACTGACACTGGCCGTGCCTCTGTTTACCGGTGGCACCCTGAGCGCCAATATTCGTGAAGCCGATCAGCGTCACCGGGCCGCCCTTTTCACCGCGGAGGACCAACGCCGCAATGTGATCGAACAAACCCGCTCACTGTTACGCGATCTCAATACCAGCGTGGAAAGTGTCAAGGCCCGCGCCCAGAGCATCAAGTCCAGACAGACCGCACTGGACGCCACCGAAGAGGGCTTCTCCGTCGGGACACGAAACGTGGTGGACGTGCTGGATGCGGAGAATGCGCTTTACGAAGCGCGCCAGGCTTACGCTGATGCGCGCTATCAACATGTCGCTACGCTATTCCGGTTTAAACAGGCCGTGGGCTCGTTGAGTCCCGACGACCTGCTTGCATTGGATGAGTGGCTGGAAAGCGATGTGGTGGAGCTGTCGTTTCAATGAACGCGACCCAGCCGTCCCGACCAACTCAGTGAACAGTCGGGTTATCTTCGTCAGTCGCAGAGATAATAGGGTGTCCATCCGGGTCATGGCCCACGGCACCCTCCTCCATTCCGCGCTCCACCAGTTGTTGCACCAGCATCTCCGTAAGGTGGGCGCTGATAATGATGCCGGCCGGCGGGTCGCCATCGAACAACTCCTCATCCACCAGATCATCGGCACGCAAACCCAGTAGTAGAGGATTCTCTACAATCAGCGGAGCCAGATCCTCCGGCGTAAAGATAGAGTAATCAGACGCGACCAGCAGCGCCAGTTGATACGCATCATGCGGCCCCTCAGCCAGACGTTCGAGATAGGAATCTTCCGCTGCGTTAAAGATGGTACTGAGTCGGCTGCGTCCACGCTCCGGGGTAAAATCCCCTGCATCGCTGTAATCGACGCCGATGACCGGGGTCACCGCATCCAACTCGTGGGCGTCAACCAGCACCCGCCCATCGGAATCCACATCCAGCCAGCTGCGATTAACAGCGACAGCCAGAAGACCTTCCAACGCAGCGGCCACGATGTTACTGGTCACAATAGCACCGACACAGGGGTTTGAGCGCTCACGATCATCATCGATGAGCTCACCCGCCCGGGCAGACAGCAATTTTGGATCTTCTTCAATCAGACTGGCCAGATCAGGCCCGGATAACCAAAGACGGGTATTGCAGACGCGATGCGCCGTTCGATAGGGCTCCGAGATGCCGTTATCGACCATGACCTGAACATACTCTTTTCGCACCCGATCCAACAGATCAGCCAGCCGACCACTCATAACCCCTCCAGGCTTTCCGTCGTAACCCCTTTATCATCAGTCTATAGCACTGGAAACCATCCCGAAACGTGGAAAATCCGGTCTCAATGAATGGTAATACCCACGGGCTGAACCTGATCCTTCATTTCATCGAAGGCCTCGCGCAGATGAGAGAGCGGCATCAAGCCAAAATCGAGCGGGTCAGCGGGCAGCTCATACCAATCCAACGACCAGATACGGGTCATCAGCTCGTATTCGCCGATCAGGGCATCCAGCAGGATCATCACGGCTTCGACACGGGGATCCATTTCCAGAATTTTGGGCGCATCAACCATGTAAACAGCCAGCTGCAACTTGCCGTTCAACTCCCGCAGCGAACACCAGAACTCGTCAATCTGGCACATTTCATCACCCATATTGACGAACGATGGTACCGGATCGTAACGGTTGTTAAACGCACGGAAGTTAATCCCCTGCAACTCTGGCGCTGCACCCACCAGACTCAGCACCGCATGGATCGATTCGGGGTAACCATCGCAGCCGAAGATCATCTCCACGGGCCCGGCTTCCGACTCCTGCTCGAAATGAAATGTCAGGTTGCGATCGATCTTCTGCAAACTGCTGCGATACGTGCTGAGCAGCGTATCGGCCTCGAATTGCATGTCGCGCTGGCTGGACAACAGCTGATCGAGCGTGCGCTCAAGCTGCTGCCAGAAATCTTCGATTTGCTTGCGGCTATAGTTCATGATCGTTTAATGACGTTTCGCTCAGGTACGGGGAACAACAACGCCTGTCTGCCCCTGGTATTTTCCACTGCGATCAAGGTAGGAGGTCTCACACACCTCGTCCGCACCAAGGAACAGCATCTGCGCAACACCCTCGTGGGCGTATATCTTGGCGGGTAGCGGTGTGGTGTTGGAAAATTCCAGCGTCACGTGGCCTTCCCACTCCGGTTCCAGCGGCGTCACGTTGACGATGATGCCACAACGGGCATAGGTGCTCTTTCCAAGACAGATTGTCAGTACATCCCGGGGAATACGGAAGTATTCGACGGTCCGCGCAAGCGCAAAGGAGTTGGGCGGAATGATGCAGACATCAGACTTCACATCGACAAAGCTACCGTCGTCAAAGTTCTTTGGGTCAACGATCGACGAGTTGATGTTGGTGAAGATCTTGAACTCATCCGCGCAACGGACATCGTACCCGTAGCTGGAGGTACCATAAGAGACGATGGGCTGATCATTCACCCGACGCACCTGCGCCCGCTCGAACGGCTCGATCATCTTTTTTTCGTCCGCCATGCGGCGGATCCAGCTGTCTGACTTGATTCCCATATGACGTTGATACGTACCTGTCTGGAATGGATATTAACGCGCCATTGTACAGGGCATCCCCGCCTCAAAGCCAGCGCCGCACATGCGTAATACGCCCGCCGGTCACTCAAAACCGACCTGCGGGCGTCATCGCTCAGTCGGCATGTATTGAAATATTGGGCACCGCCCGCGCCTGCTGGCGGCGGCGAGCCAAACGTGCTGAAACCCGACAGGCGATTTCGAGATATCGCCGGGCATTGGGGCCGTCCGGATCAGCGACGACGGTGGCCTGCCCGCTATCAGCCTGCTCACGAATCGCCATGGCCAACGGCAACTGGCCAAGTAGCTCGCACTCGTAATCCTTGGCCAGTTTTTCACCGCCTCCCGCACCGAAGATCGATTCTTCATGTCCGCAGTTACTGCACACATGAGTGCTCATATTCTCGACAACGCCCAGCACCGGAATATCAACCTTACGGAACATCTCGATCCCCTTACAGGCATCCAGTAAGGCGATATCCTGGGGAGTCGTTACGATAATCGCGGCGGTAACCGGCACACGTTGCGACAACGTCAGCTGGATATCACCGGTGCCCGGGGGCATATCGATCAGCAGGTAATCCAGATCTTTCCACAGTGTCTGGTTCAACAGCTGCTGCATGGCACCACTGACCATCGGGCCACGCCACACCATCGGGGTGTTGTCATCGACCAGAAAACTCATGGACATCACCTGAATCCCCTGAGCCATGACCGGCAGGAAGTACTTCTCATCGGCCGACTCGGGGCGGGTACCGGACGGTACGCCCAGCATCATCCCCTGGCTCGGCCCATAGATGTCAGCATCAAGTACACCGACCCGGGCCCCTTGCCGGTGAAGTGCCAGCGCCAGATTGGTCGTGGTGGTCGATTTACCCACGCCGCCTTTCCCGGACGCGACAGCGATGATATTGCGCACACCCTCAAGGCCTGGCAAAGACGGTCGGTCCGGGCCGGCGAGAACCTTCTGGCTGATCTGGATATCCAGATTCTTGCCCGCGCATTCAGCGTCCAACGCCGCTTTAATCTGGCTGCGCAGCGCTTCGTGCTCAAGCAGCCCCGCATAAGGCAACGTGATACGGATTTCAATCCCGGAGTCTCCAACACGGACGCCCTGAACAGCCCCCGCGTCGGCAAGGCTCTGCTCCAACCAGGGATCGACAATTTGCCCCACCAACTCCTGCAAAGCGTTCTGGTCTAACTGTGGCATTAGGCCCCCTAACAATTCCCGACAATATTTGTCAGCTATTATGAAGAACTATTCCGGCACAAGTCCAGAGCCATAATCCGGGCACGGTAAAGATCCGGTTTCCCACTACCCAGAAACGGCAGTTGAGACTGGACAAACACCCTCGCGGGCAACATCAACGGACTCATCCCCGAGGCTCGCAGCTGTTCACGCAAACCCTCTTCACCCTCATCGCCCTCGACCAGAAGTACCACCTGCTCCCCTTTACGCTCGTCGGCCACCGAGGTAGCGATCAGGGGCCTATCCAGCACTTCTTGCGCCTGAGATTCGACCGCACCCAAAGACACCATCTCCCCGCCGATTTTGACAAATCGTGAGTACCGATCAATCAGCGTGAGGAAACCCTCCTCGTCCAGATAACCCTTGTCACCAGTAACATACCAACGTAACCCGTCACGATGGAGAATGACGCTCTCGGTTCTCTGTGGATCATCCAGATAGCCCTGCATGATCTGCGCCCCGCCGATCAACACCATTCCCGGCTCGCCGGTGGGCAGGGTATCAAAGCTGTCCGGGTCGGCTACCCGGAAGCAGGAGCCGGGTAACGCCATTCCCACACTACCGGTCTTATTGCCCACCTGGACAGTCCAGAAACGGGTATCCAGATAATCCGGCAGATTTACGCTGGCGACCGGGGTTGTTTCGGTACAGCCATAACCTTCGAGTATTCGCTTGTTAAACCGACCTTCAAACTGCTCCCTCACCCGCGGTGAAAGCCGCTCCGCACCCGCTACCACCAGTCGCAGCGGCTCAAACATGGAGGGCAGCAACCGGGACTGACGCGCATACAGCCTCAAAAAGGTACTGGTCGCACAGAGCAGCGAAACCCGCCAACGAGCAACACATTTACCGATATTGACGGCATCCGTCGGGTCGGGATGACACACCAGCGGCACCCCTTCGATCAACGGCATCATCGTCGTAGCCGTGAGCCCAAACGCATGGAACAGAGGCAGCGATCCCAGTACGCAATCTTCGTCCTCGATATTAAACACATCAGCGACCTGTTTCAGGTTGGCCATGATGTTGCGATGGCTGAGCACAATCCCCTTGGGTTGCCCCTCACTGCCCGAAGAGAAAAGTATCGCTGCGGTATGATCAATAGGAACCGCTCCGCCAAACTGCTTCTGAAGCAGCCAGACCGGGGTCATACGCGCCTGGACCAGCGTCGCCAGCCGTTCTCCGTTACCAATCTGATCACGAAGCCACTCCAGTTCTATAAGTTTCACATCGCCTAACGCGGACAGCGGATCGATACCCCGCTGCCCCAAGCGCTTGAGAAACAAGCTGGACGTAACCACGATTTTCAAACCCGCCCGCTCGCTGGCGCTAGCCAGCGCTTCCCTGGACGCGGTGTAGTTCAGCGGAACTATGGTTTTACCGCTCATCAGCAACCCGAGCAGACCCACAACACCGCCGGCCGCCGTAGGCAGCAGCACGCCGATCCGCTCCTCTTCAAGGCGACGGAAACGGCGCGCCAGCACCATGGCAGCAGTCAGTAGACGCAGATGAGAGAAAGGCGACATCTCCAGCTCAGTCAAGGCCCAGGCGGACGGCGCTGCACGAGCGGTACGAATGAACGCCGCAGGCAGATTGTCGAGCGTATTGGTATAGGCCTCCCAGGCGTGGATCGCCAGTTCGGAAACCTGTGACCTCAGTGTCACGGCATCCGTATTCAAGGGCAGCGGCGCGCCGAATGCCAGCGTCACATCTCGTTTCCAACCGGCGCGACGGGCACTGCGCATGCGCGCGGTGGAGCGCGAAAAGCGACTGCCCCAAAGCCCACGCAGATAAAACGGCAGGATGATGACATCGGCATCAGACGCCACCTGAGCCGCTGCTCGCTCAAAACCGCGCTTGAAGGGGCCTAGCTGACCGCTTCGACTGATCGCGCCTTCGGGGAAGATACACACCACCTCTCCGGCTTCCAGCAAGCGCGCAACCTGGGTCATTGCATCCCGGCTGCTGCCAGAGGAGATCGGTATCACCCGGTAGAGCCTCAACAGCCAGCTGAGATACCAGCGTTCGTAGATAACCCGCTCCATGACAAAATGTACATGCCGCGGACAGGCGATCTGAACCAACGCCCAGTCAAGCCAGCTGACATGGTTGCCAACCAGCAGCACACCCCGCCCATCCCTTGGAATCTGATCAAAGCCCAGGATATCGAGCCGATAACGCCGCTTCAGAAGCAACCGAACGAGTAGACGCAAGAATGCCTCGGGCAAGCGAACCAGCGCAATTAAGGCACCGACGGCGGCGGCCAGGGCCAGCACGACCAGAATGCTGCGGGCTGGGACTTCGGCAAAGGCGCTGGCCACGGTCATCACCAGCGCGGAAAACATCGCCACGTTCTGAATAAGATTATTACCCGCCAGAATGGAGCCGCTCTCTGCGGAGGGCGCATGAAACTGAATCAATGCGTTGAGCGGAACAATCGCCAGTGCACCACCGACACCGACCAGGAAAAACAGCACGCCGGCACTCAGCAGTGAGCCGCTGGCAGGTAAAAGCCCCAGACCCAGTGTTACCAGTAAAGCACCAAACGGGATCAGACCCACGTTGATATGGTGGCGCGAAAGACGCGCGACCATAATTGAACCCACCAAGATGCCGATACCGGATTGGGCCAGAGCGCCCTGGATATAGAAGGTATTGACCTCCCCCAGATGCGCTTTGACGTAGGCAGGATAGACCGCAATCATCACCTGGCTGATCGACCAGAACAGGGCCAACCCGAAGATGGAATAGAGAATCGGTTTATGGGCAGTCACCCGCCCCAGGTTTTCCCTGAGCAGCTGCCCCCGCCAGTAGGCATGCCGGTCGAGGCGCAGTTGCGGGTGGGCACCCCCAGCGGGTAAGCGCCAAGCCAACAGCCACTCCACGACAGCCAATGCCACCAGTAACCAGCCCAGCGGTGCAATCTGGCGCATAACCGCCTCAGGGCTTTTTTCAACCACTTCGGTCAACGCCAGTCGCTGCTCGAACAGCAGGGAAAAAAGCACGATAGCGCCCAGAATGGAGATAATCGTGGCTGCCTGAACCCAGCCGTTGGCCTCACTGAGGTTATTGGCCCCCACCAATTCGCGGATAAAGCCGTATTTGGCGGGCGAGTAGAGTGCACTTTGAGCGGCAAGAAAAAAGGTCAGTACAAACGCGGGAATAAACCAGCCCTGGTAGTAACAGGCGGTAATCATTAGCGTCAGCCCGATCGCCGCAGCTGCAGACCCGCGCATAACGGCGGGTTTGCTGAAACGGTCGGACAAAAACCCTGCCGGCGTGAACAGCAGAATAAAGGGCAGGAGAATCAGCGCATTGACGATTGCGGTCAGCAACACCTGCTCCGGACCGTCATAGGCCTTGAACAGGGTATTTTGCACCAGGATCTTATGCCCCAGATCCAGAGTGGCATTCAGGTAGGCGACTGCGATAAACGAGAGAAAGCCGGTATAACGCCAGACCGGCCGGCTATCAGGCTCCTGTCGTTCCTGCTGCTGTGTCATAGGCCTCCCCCGGCTATACCGATGTGCGCGGGTTAGCGCCGTGTCAGGTAAACCCCGCACTCAAGGTGGTCTGTATACGGAAACTGATCGAACACGGCAAACCGCTCTATCCGGTGACTCCGGGTAATTACCTTCAGATTTTCTTTCAATGTTTCCGGATTACAGGAGATATACAGTATATGCGGGTATTCAATGACCTGTGAGACGGTCTCGTCATCCAGACCGGCTCTGGGCGGATCCACCAGCACCGTGGAGAAGCGGCACTCTTCTAGCGCCAGTCCCTGAACCTTGCGCGTCTCTTTCTGACCTTTCAACACCAGCGACAGGTCTTCTGAGGGCATCCGCAGCACATCGATATTGTCGATACCGTTCTGCTCGATATTAAAGCGCGCCGAACGTACCGACTCCTTGGATATCTCTGTGGCGACTACCCGTCGGAAATTCTGCGCCAGCGGCAGCGTGAAGTTACCGTTCCCGCAATAAAACTCCACCAGGTCACCACCGGCATCACGACTGGCATCCAGTGCCCAGGCGATCATCTGCCGACAGACTTCACCGTTAGGCTGGGTAAAGCTGTTTTCAGTTTGCTTGTAACTGTAGGTGCGCCCGTTTATATCGAGCTGCTCAATAACAAAATCCTTATCCAGAACGATCTTATTCTTGCGTGAGCGGCCAATAATATCGATACCGAACTTTTCACGCAGCGGACGCACCGCCTCGATCCACTCATCACCAATCGGCCGATGGTAAAGCAGGCTGACCAGCAATTCGCCTGAAAGAGTGCTGAGAAAGTCGATCTGAAACAGTTTAAAACGCAGACGTGGATCGGGACGGATCACATCCAGCAGCTCAAACATCATATCGTGGATACGCCGCGATACCATGGGGCAACGGTCTATCCGAACCGGCGCACGCTTATTCCCCGGCTCGAACATCACATAATACAGATCGTCGCCGTCATGCCAGACACGGAACTCGGCACGCATCCGGTAGTGTTCCGTCGGTGATCGGTAAAGGTCCACGTCGGGAATGTCGAACTCGGCGAAAGTCGCCTCCACGTAGGCGCGTTTGCGCTGCAGTTGAGCTTCGTACTGACTGGGATCGACCTGGGGCAAAGACATGGTAACCTCGGTGTGGGGCAAAACAGGGCGCGATTCTAGCAGCACCGCCCCGGCGCTCCAACATCCGCTTCAGCCACCGGTCCAGCACCGGCTCAGGCGACGGGCATATTCACCGCTGTACATCTCCCAGTCCGCCTGACGGCCGACCTGTTTAATCTGGGACAGGTACTCCAGACAAAGCTGTCCACTCAGCCTGCACTCCAGACGATTGGGGGGATCGGGCAAAAGCGAGTCGGCAACGTGTAACGCCGTTAACACACTGAACGAGGCATCGCCTGCCCCTTTTGGCGTCGCATGATAGAGCACTGCCCGCACCACCACCGGCGAAACACCCCAGCGTTGCAGCATGGAAGCGGCCAGCTCACTGTGACTGACCTGATACTCCAGCTTTTCCATCGCCGTTAGAGAACGG
The DNA here is from genome assembly GCF_000428985.1 of Marinobacterium litorale DSM 23545. GTDB lineage: Bacteria > Pseudomonadota > Gammaproteobacteria > Pseudomonadales > Balneatricaceae > Marinobacterium_D > Marinobacterium_D litorale. Next base: position 42,367 of record NZ_AUAZ01000018.1, read on the forward strand.
CCCAGCAGCACCGCGCGTTCCGCCACCTGGAGATAACGTTGCGGATCCAGCATCACCAATGCCCGCATACCCAGATCATGAAACAACCCCGCCGCCATCGCCTGAAGCTGCTGAATACGGTCACGCCCGTGAACCTGGGCCATGCGCTGGGCCAGCAGTCCACACGCCAGCGCCCGGTCAGTCAAACCCGAGAACGGAAACCCTTTCCACCCCTCCGGCTCGGCAAAGGCCAGCTCTGCATGCACTCTCAGATTGAGTGCCCGCAGCGTACGAAAGCCAACCTGTGGCACCACGTCATTGATATTGAATATATGCTTATCGAAGCCAAACAGCGGAGAGTTGAGCAGAGCGAGCACACCACGTAGCTGAGCCACGGCACCACGATAGCTGGGTGCGACCTGAGTCACACGCTCATCAGCCCGGTCATCGATAAAACTGTCCAGCACACCCACCTGAGCCGGTGGCGGCGACAGGCCACCCAGCGCTTCGAAGAGGTCACAAAATACCGAGCTGTTTAGCCGATCACGTACCCGACGAGCCCGGGCAACTGTCATTTTGAGTTTTTCGGCGGGGATATTGGCCTGCAACGAGGCGTGCGCAAGATCACTCCCCTCGACCACAAACCGGGCGCTGGCATCCTGGCTCAGCAGCAAACGGATGATATTGGGCCAGCGTTCACCCAACTTACGCAGTAATCTGAGCACACTCAGACTGTCTCCCCGGGTTCGCACCACAACAAGCTCAGGCGATGGGACTTCCTCATCGTCCAGCAACGCCAGCAACTCAGTCGCACTTTCACAGCGTTGAATCGCCCAGCCATCCAGCTGAAATGCGCCACCAACTGGCAAACCGATCTCGCAAACTATTAACCTCTCCATGGATGCCACCTGATTTAATCGGACCCTTTACCTGGAGTAGCGGCCCGCCTGTTTCCCTTCATAAGCTCGCTAATAAAGCGTAAAATCGCCCGCTATCCTATTCGCGAACAAGATTTGAGCTCCCGATGACCGAAAGCAAGCGCAAGATTCTCGTTACCAGTGCCCTGCCCTATGCCAACGGGCCCATCCACCTGGGCCATCTCGTGGAATATATTCAGACCGACATCTGGGTGCGTTTTCAGAAACAGCGTGGCCACCAGTGTACGTATGTCTGCGCGGATGATGCCCATGGCACGCCGATTATGCTCAAGGCAGACCAGCTGGGACTTTCGCCGCAGGAACTGATCGATAAAGTCAGCGCCGAGCACCAGCGTGACTTCGCCGGTTTCATGGTCGGGTTTGACAACTATTACTCTACCCACTCGGAAGAGAACCGTCATTTCGCAACGCTTATTTATCAGCGTTTGCATGACGCCGGTCATATTGCGCGCCGAACAATCACCCAAGCGTTTGACCCTGAGAAGCAGATGTTCCTGCCTGACCGCTTCATCAAGGGCGAGTGCCCCAAGTGTGGCGCAGCGGACCAGTACGGCGACTCCTGTGAGGCCTGCGGTGCCACCTATCAGCCCACCGAACTGAAAAACGCCTACTCCGCGATCTCCGGTGCCAAACCTGTCGAGAAGGAGTCGGAGCACTTTTTCTTCAAGCTGGGCGACTTCGACCAGTTCCTGCGCACCTGGGTTAACGAGCACGTGCAAAGCCAGATGATCCACAAGCTCAACGAGTGGTTCGAATCCGGCCTGCAGCAGTGGGATATCTCCCGTGATGCGCCCTACTGGGGTTTCCAGATCCCGGGCCAAGAGAACAAGTACTTCTATGTCTGGTTGGACGCGCCTATCGGTTACATGGCCAGCTTCAAGAACTGGTGTGACAAGAACGGCGTCGACTTCGACGAATACTGGAAACCAGGCTCCAGCGCCGAGCTGTACCACTTTATCGGCAAGGATATCGCCTACTTCCACACGCTGTTCTGGCCCGCCGAGTTGCACGGTGCCGGCTTCCGCACACCCACCGGGGTGTTCTGCCATGGCTTCCTGACCGTTAACGGCCAGAAGATGTCCAAATCCCGCGGCACCTTCATCATGGCGGAAACCTACCTCAAGCACCTGCGCCCGGAATATCTGCGTTATTACTTTGCGGCCAAGCTCAGCTCCGGTATCGACGATATCGACCTGAGCCTGGAAGACTTCCGTTTCCGCGTCAATTCCGACCTGGTCAACAAAGTGGTCAACATCGCCAGCCGCTGTGCAGGCTTCATTCACAAAAAGTTTGACGGCGAACTGGATAGCCAACTGACCAACGCGGGCCTCTACCACGAAGCGGTCTCGGCCGGGCGCAGCATCGCCGAAGCCTACGAGAAGCGTGAGTACAGCCGCGCCATGCGTGAAATCATGCAGATCGCGGACAAAGCCAACCAGTATATCGATAACGCCGAGCCCTGGGTGCTGGCCAAGCAGGAAGGCCGTGAAGCCGAGGTCCAGGCATGCTGCACCCTGGGCATCAACCTGTTCCGCGTAATCATCAGCTACCTGGCACCGGTGTTGCCGCACGTGGCACAGGAGGCGGCCGCCTTCCTGAATATTGACGGCTTTACCTGGGACGCTATCGAGAAACCGCTGCTCAGCCACAAGATCAACAAGTTCAAGCCACTGATGCAGCGCGTGGAACCGGAAGCGATCGAGAAGATGATCGAAGACTCCCGACAGAGCCTGGAGGCCGCCGCTGCGGTGCAGCCGGCCAAGGCAAAAGCGGCGAAGAAACCGGAACAGGAAGCGATCGCCGATACCATCGAGTTTGGGGATTTTGCCAAGGTCGATCTGCGCATCGCCCGGATCGCCAAAGCGGAACATGTGGAGGGAGCCGACAAACTGCTGCGCCTGACACTGGATATCGGCGAGGAGAATACCCGCAATGTATTTGCAGGTATCAAGTCGGCCTACAACCCGGAGGAGCTGGAAGGCAAGCTCACCGTGATGGTCGCCAACCTGGCACCGCGTAAGATGAAGTTCGGTGTATCCGAAGGGATGGTGCTCGCCGCCGGACCTGGCGGCAAAGAGCTTTGGATTCTGGAGCCACACGAAGGTGCTCAGCCGGGCATGCGAATCAAGTAGCGCGACTCCCGCTAAAAGAGCCGGCCCAGCGCCGGCTTTTTACTGCCTGCTCAGTAACAGATTAGCACCGGATACAGCTAAAAAGGTGGCACACCCCTTGTTAAACCGAGCCGCCATTTTAGGCTTCGAAAACCAGCTGCGCAGGTACAGGCCAAACATCGAATAGATTGATATGGCCAGCATCTCCAGCAGTAGAAAGGTCAGCCCAAGCACAAAAAACTGTTCCTTCACATCGCCCGCCACATCGACAAACTGCGGCAGGAACGCGGTAAAAATCAGAATCGCCTTTGGGTTCCCCGCTGCCAGCGCAAACTCCTGCCGAACTAACGCTGCGCGGTTTTGAGTGGCATTCACGTCGGAGACCGGACTTGCCTGGGAGCGCCAGAGCTTAAAAGCGATCCAAAGCAGGTACAGCGCGCCCACCAGCTTTATTAAGAAAAACAGCGTTTCCGACGTATACAGCACCACCGCCAAACCGGATGCGGCCAGAGCAATCATCCCGGAAAACGCCGTAATACGCCCCAGCCCCGCGATGAAAGCAGACTGAAAACCATAGCAACGCGCGTTATTCATGGACAGCAAGTTGTTGGGCCCCGGCGTCATATTGAGGGCAAAGCATGCCGGTATAAAAAGTAATAACTTCCAGAGTTCCATCGTCGTTCCCGATCTATCCGAGCCCACAGAGGGTAATAAAAAAACCCACCTCGCTGGGTGGGTTTATGACGCCTTGATCGCGTGCCAGAACGCCCACCGCTCCTAGAGAGAGATGATGACTCGCACGATTGATCGCATAAGGCTTGATTTCATCGTTTGATCATTATGGATGCGGTCATTATTGTCAACCCGGCCCGGGGTTAGACACTGGGCGCTATGTCGTTAACCTTCACCGCGCCAGCGCGGCGGCGAATATGCAGACCAAGGCCCAGCAGGACCAGCGACATCATGGAGAGCAGCATGAAGCCGGGCTGCAGGAATCCGCTGACATCGCGGATAAAGCCGAGCAAGAGGTTACCCAGAGCGCCGCCCAGCCCGAAGGTCACCATGCAGATACCGCTGATCTGCATGGTTGCAGTGGCGGAGTACTGCTGGTTTACCCAGCCCGCGACGATCCCCCACATCGGGAAGTACATCAAGCCATAACCGAAGCTTGCCAGCAGCACCATCTCGGCGGGGCTATAGGAGAACGCCAGCTGGCCGAGTGCGAATACCGCGAAGATCAGGAGCAGCGCGGTTGCATGGCCCTTGCGATCCGCCAGCTTACCGGTTACGAAGCCGGCGACCATGCCGGTAATTCCAACGGTAGACCAGCTGTAACCGCCCAACTCAGCCGGCAGTTTCAACTCTTCCAGATAGGTGTTGAGCCAGGTTGAAAACGGCATGGTGCAGAAGCCAACCAGAAAGCAGATCAGACAGGCAAAGAAAGCGGTGCGTTCAGTGAACAGGGTTTTGAGTAACTGGGATACCGGAATCGCCGCTGGACCACTACCCGCCGCATGCAGTTCAGGTTCAGGCAGGGTGCGCAGCATGTACCAGGTAACGCCCAATACCAGCGCACCCATTATCCCCGCCAGGCGCCAGCTACTCTCCCAGCCCCAGAACGGTACGATCCACAGAATAACCAGCCCTGTGATTCCGTACCCCCAGGCCGTACCGCTGGATGCACTGGAAAGATAGGTAGACCGGCGATCCTGTGGCGCGCAACGGCTGATGATTTCGACAATAGCCCCCCAGCTCATGGCTGCACTCGCTGCCAGAACGACCAGCGCCAGAATAATATTCAGCGGTTGCTGCAACATCGGCATGCTGAACAGCAGCGACGTAGAAATCGCACCGCTCACCAGGGCAATCTTTCGTGTACCCAGCTTAGGCCCGATCAGACCCAGGATCAGTGCGCCCCCCAGATAAGCCAACTGAGTCAAGGCACCGGCCAGCGCCAGATGCCAGTAACTGAGACCTGTAGATTCCCGCATCAGGGGCACTAGGGCCGCAAACAGGAACATTCCAAAGCCATGGCTGACCACTTGGTTCATGCCAAAAACAACCGCCATACGCATATCAGTGACTCCATCCTCGACGAGGCAGGCGCAGCCCAATGCGCGCCGACGGAGCGACAATAATCAGTTGTCAGGATTCATCAAAGCGAATTATATTGAGCTCTACATTCAACTTTATTGAAGTCTGAGCATGGCCGACCTTCCTATCCCGCTGCTGCGTACATTCGTTGTTGTTGCCGATACACTGAACCTGACGACAGCAGCAAACTTGTTGCACCGAGCCCCCTCAACAATCAGCATGCAGATCAACCGCTTAGAGGATCTGGTGACGACACAGCTGCTACGGCGAGGACAGTACGGGGTACGGCTGACCGTTGCCGGTGAGCACCTCAACACTCACGCGCAGCAGTTGCTGGCGATGCATGATCGAATTCTGGGCGGATTTCAGAACGCGGATATTACCGGCAAGGTACGTCTTGGCACCCATGACCTTTACATTACCCGGGCTCTGACGCCGTTGCTGGAGAGCTACAAGCTCTGCTACCCGGAGGCGCAACTGGAAGTGATCTGCGACCATCGACCCGGTTACCTGGCCTCACTGGTTGAGGATCATCGGCTGGATATCGCACTGGTGGAAATGCCGGCCCTGTCGGATGGTGGCTTACGTATGAGCCAGGACCGCCTAGTCTGGGTACGCGGAGAGCATCATCCGCTTCAGCCTGACGAACCTATCCCGCTGGCCATGTTTCCGGATGGATGCTTTTATCGCGAATCTGCGATCAAGGCGATGCAACGCCGAGGCCTACCCTACCGAGTAACCTTTACCAGCCATAGCCGAGCCGGCGTATTGGCGGCGGTGCGGGCAGGCCTGGGGATCGGCGTACTGCCCCTGATGGCCCTGGAACCCGGGCTTCAGGTGATCGAAGAAGACCTCCCACCGCTACCACAGACAGAAGCAACCCTGTTCATGGCTGAAAAGGCCAATGCGGCAACCGCTCGTCTGGCTCAAACCATCGAGGAGAGCCCCCTGTTCCGCCACCCGGAGCTAAGCAGCCTGCTGGAACCCACAGCTCAGGAGTAATCCTGATCCGGATTGGCCAGTTTTACCTCCAGCGGCGCTGGCTTTTCACCTGCGGGCATGCCGATCATCTCGTTGTACGGGCTTTCGTGAACCAACACTGTATGCGTGACACCCAGCCCCTTGAACGGATACTTGGCATCGAGCTGACTGTGGAAGCGCATAATCACGCCGTTGTCATCACACAGATTCAGAAGCTCGTCACCTGTTTGCAGCTTTATCTGGACCAGATACAGACTGCTCTCGAAAGCCCGAAGAACCAATCGATCAATCTGTCCGGCGCTTTGTTTCACGTCGTCTAACACTATTTTCATCACGCTCTCCCTGTTGCATTTTTGCATTTACGAAGACCCGGCCAGAACAGTTTATTTTCAGTGCGTTTTTGGGTTAAAACACCTAGCGACTTCTGACGGAGACAGAGCATGAGATTTCTGATCATTGGCGCAGGTGGCATTGGTTGTTATTACGGAGCCCGCCTGCTGGAAGCCGGGCACAGGGTCACCTTTGTTGCCCGCGGGGCGCATCTGGACGCGATGCAGGAAACCCTGACCGTGGAGCATGAAGCGCTTCACTTTAGCGGCAAAGTCGATGCCCGTGCCATGGACGCCGTTGTTCAACAAACCCAATGTGACGATTTTGACCTCATCATCGTGGCGTTAAAATCCGGCGCATCCGCAGGCTGGCTTGAGCAGTGCAGCACCTGGCTGAAGAATGGGCGTACGCCCCTGCTGTCTCTGCAAAACGGCGTCGACAACGAGCCTCAGATTGCAGAATGCGTCGGCGAGTCACGCACGCTGGGCGGCCTGGCGGTTCGTATCGGCGGTCATATCATTGCCCCGGGCCAGGTGGAAGCACGGGGACCGGCTCAGGTCGTGATGGGATACTGGCCCAACACCAGGTCCGATGATGCGCGCCTGAACAGGCTGACTCAGGTATTTAACGAAGCCGGCATTCCGACCCGGGTCTCCGCGGAGATACGCTATGAACTGTGGAAAAAGCTGGTCATCAACAACGGTGTGAATCCGCTAAGCGCCTTGACCGGGCTGGATACCCGCACCCTCACCGCGGACCCCGTTCTGGGGGCCACCGTCTACCGGATGATGCAGGAAACCGCCGTGGCTGCGAAGGCCGATGATGTGGAGCTGACCGCCACCGATGTGGATGAGATGTTCGAACTGATCAGCACCTTCGACGCGATAAAAACGTCGATGCTGGTGGATCGTGAAAAGGGCCGCCCGCTGGAGCTGGACGACATCAGCGGGGCCGTGATTCGCCGCTGCGAACAACTTGGACAACAAGCGCCCTGGACCTCAACCGTAGAGCGATTGCTCCGCCTCGACATCCGCCCTTTGCAATGGCGGCCTCAGCCGGGATAATGCCCGGCTTTCAATGATGAGGACCTTGGGATGACACTGGAACAGCTCACTGCCCGTCTGGGTACCGATGAGACGATCGACTTTGAAGACGTGATCGCATTTATTGGCGAGCACTTCGAATACACCCCTTGCGCTTTCCGCAACGGTGACCTGCATAATGAAGCCGGTCAAAACGAAGGCTCCTGCAAGATTCTCGCCTTCGGTCAGCTGGCGGGCCTTAGCGAAGCGCAGACACTCGCCTGCTTCGGCCGTTTTTACCGCGATGTACTCGCCACGCCCGAGGGCTCTGATCACGGTAACATTCGTAACTTTATAGATAAGGGCTGGTCCGGTATCCGTTTCGAAGGTATACCGCTGGCCCCCCGATAGAGGTTCAATCGCCTCACACCCTGCCCTGCGCCGCCATCAGTGCCTGTCGTTTCTGCTCAAGCTGAGCGACCGAGAGGCGGGCGGCCAGTTCCCGCACGGGCTCACTGACCTCCGCCACTCGAAACCGGGTAATATTAGCCAGTTCCCGCTGCGCCGGCGGTAACAACTCACGGCGCTGCACCATGCCACCCTCATCATCGGCATGGATATAGATCACCTCGCCGATGCCGGCGTAAAGAATACGCGTTAAACACATCGGGCAGGGTTCCAATGTGACGAGCAGGCTTAACTCACAGGGCGGCGGATGCTCCTCATCCAATGACTCCAGTGTATCCAGTGCCCGCATCTCCGCGTGCCCAGCGGAGTCCAGCGCATCACCGAACAGATGATTACGCCCCTCGGCAAAGATGCGATGTTCCTCACTCATTACCAGCGCCCCCACTCCATAACCACCTCCTGCCAGTGCATTCAGGGCCAGTCGACAGGCATGCAGAGCCGGCACTTCATCCCGAAAACGCAGGTCGGGCTCAATTCCGTCATAAGCGGCCCGTAACTGTGCGGTGGAGTCTTGATATTCACTCATTTTTCTACCCCTGGAACCGATCTGTAGTGCTACCCTTAGCATAGACGCAGCCAAAATCCGAATGGTACAAAACACTCGACTCCAAGGGTTTCCCCATGAACAGCGTTACCTGGCACGGCCATGAGCGCCGCAGACAACCGGACCGCCGCATTAGCGCAGACCGCCGAGAGGATATCCGCTTCGAACCCGGCAAACCGGACCGCCGCCGGAACCGGGGCCGACGCGAGGAAGACCGGGACTTCTGGGTCGAAGCGTTACAGCAGGAATAACCTGCGTCACCGAAGCGTCACAGCCCCGTCAATGACCTGTCATCTATCCGTCTTAGATTAGTCGCGTCCCTGTCATACCGGCGAGACTAAAGATGGAAATCAACGTAGAACAGGTACTGACTGCCAAGTACCCGGGCTTTGCCCAAAAACCTGCCCTGCTGCGCCGTCTGGCGCTGTTTGTTCTCCGAAGACTACTGCACGAAAGCGAGGTAAACCGCTTCTTACAGGAGAATCAGGCGCTTCAGGGATTCGAGTTTATCGACCGGGTTCTGGACTACTTCAGTTTCGGCTACAGCGTCAGCAGCAAAGAGCGTGCAAATATTCCCTCCAGCGGTCGCGTGCTGATCGTTGCTAATCACCCGCTGGGGGCGCTGGATGGCCTGGCGCTGCTTAAACTGGTCGGCGAGGTACGTCGGGATGTACGGATCATCGCCAATGATGTGCTGATGCACTTCGACCCTTTGCAAAATCTTTTTCTACCGGTCGACAATCTGGGAAAAAGCACCGGCAAAAAGCAGGTGGCGCGCATCGTAGAGTGCCTGCGCAATGACGAAGCCGTGATCGTTTTTCCGGCGGGTGAAGTGTCCCGCGCCAGCGTCACCGGCATCAAGGATGGCCCGTGGAACAGCGGTTTTCTGATGTTCGCACGCCGTGCTAACGCGCCCATTTTACCGGTTCACGTGGGTGGCAAAAATTCATCCCTGTTTTACACGCTCTCCAGCATCAATAAAAACGCATCGGCGCTGCTGTTGGCTCATGAGATGTTCAACAAGCGCTCCAAGACGCTGCCTCTGCGTATTGGTGAGCCGGTGGCTTTCAGTCAGATCGATACGCTGCCTATCACCAACAAACTGAAGGCAAAACTGCTCAAAAAACACCTGTACCGGATAGCCCGCAACCGGCGCCCGCTGTTCAAGACCGAGAAAACCATCGCCCACCCCCAGAACCGGCAGCGCCTCAAGCAGGAGTTGCGCGACGCCGAGCTTTTAGGCGAAACGGCGGATGGTAAAAAGATCTATTTGTTCGATTATCACAGTGACTCCGCCGTCATGGCCGAGATCGGCCGACTGCGAGAAATCGCCTTTCGTTGTGTCGGCGAAGGCACCGGCGACAAACGTGATCTGGATCGCTACGACCGGTACTACCGCCATCTGATCCTCTGGGACGAGGAGGATCTGGAGATCGCCGGTGCTTACCGGCTCGCGGAAGCCGGTAAACTGCTCACGCAGCAGAATACCGATGCGCTCTACAGCGCCAGTCTGTTTCAGCTCAACCCGTCGATGCAGCCTTTTCTGAACCAGGGAATCGAACTGGGCCGCAGTTTTGTCCAGCCCCGCTACTGGGGTCGGCGCAGCCTGGACTACCTCTGGTATGGCATTGGTGCCTACCTGCGCAAACACCCGGAAGTACGTTACATGTTCGGCCCGGTGAGCCTGAGCAATAGCTATCCGAAACGCGCACGTGACCTGCTGGTCTGGTTCTACAGTCACTATTTTCCCGATAACGACAACCTGGGCCGCTCTAATAGCCCCTATCCACTGGATGCCGAAGCCCGCGCCGATATCAGCCGACTCTTTGACGGCCATGATTACACCCTCGATTTCGGCCGTCTGCGTGAACAGCTTGAATTCCTGGGCGTGTCGGTACCGACGCTGTACAAGCAGTACAGTGAACTCTGCGAACCCGGCGGGGTTCGCTTCGTCGATTTCGGTGTCGATGCGGATTTCAATTATTGCGTAGATGGCCTGGTGATGGTCGATACCCAAGCCGTAAAGGCACGTAAACGACTGCGCTATATAGGCGAGGCAGACACCGCCCAGACAGTGCAAACGGAGGCCGAAGCCGTCTAGACTAGGGGCATCGATCACCATTAAAACGGTCAGCCATGTCCAAGTCCATCACGCCGGTCTCGGCATCAACCGAAATCGATGCCTTTATCGAGAAAGCGCGGCAGCCAGTCCCTGCATCACGCAAGCAGGGTCGTCTGATGTTCGCGCTGGATGCAACGGCGAGCCGCCACCCGACCTGGGACCGCGCCTGTGATCTGCAGGCCGAGATGTTTCTCGCCACCCGGGATAAGGCCAACCTGGCCGTACAACTCTGCTATTACCGCGGCTATCGTGAGTTTCACTACTCCGACTGGCTGACTCAAACCGACCAGCTGTTACGGGAAATGACGTCGGTTACCTGCCTCGGCGGGCATACGCAAATTGAGCGCGTCCTCAAACACGCCCTCAGAGAGTCGCGCAATGCGCCCATCAACGCGCTGGTGCTGGTGGGTGACTGTTGCGAAGAGTCGATCGATCCTATCTGCCAGCTGGCCGGTGAACTGGGTCTGCGCGGTACCCCCCTGTTCTGCTTTCACGAAGGTGAAGACCCCACCGGCCGTCTGGTGTTCGAGCAGGTCGCTCGACTATCCGGAGGGGCATTCGCCCGTTTCGATCTGCACAGCGCCGAGCGCTTGAGGGAGCTTTTGGGCGCTGCGGCGGTCTACGCTACGGGAGGCCTGAGCGCGTTGGAGCAGTACAGCCGGGGCAAAGGCGAGTCACTCAAGGCTCTGACTCACCAGCTACGCAAGGGTTAACGGGAACCGCTAAGGATTAAAGTTTTGAACCCCATAGGATTGATTTTACTGGCTCTGGTCGGCGCCGGCGGCTTTCTCTGGCTACGCCGCCAGCCCCCCCAGGATAGGAACCGGGCCGCGCTGAAACTGGCGCTGCTGCTGATATTGCTGGGCCTGCTGTTTCTCGCAATCACCGGACGCCTGCATTGGCTGGGCGCTTTGGTTGCCCTGCTGCTGCCTATCGCGCAACGCCTACTTCCGCTATTGGTTCGCATTCTGCCCTGGCTGAGCCGACTGCGCGCCGGCCATCGCCGACAACAGAACCGGAGTGGGCAAAGCTCCACCGTGAGAAGCCGGATGATTCTGATGACACTGGACCACGATAGCGGGGATATTGATGGCGAAGTGCTGGAAGGGCCGTTCAGTGGACAGAAGCTGAGCGCTTTAAGCGAAGCACAATTTATCGAACTGCTACAGGCGTGCCGAGCCAGCGATCAGGATTCCGCCCGGTTACTGGAAACCTACCTGGATAAGCGTTTTGGCCAGTCCTGGCGCGAGGATGATCCGGGTGACAACCAGGGTGAATCGGTGAACGGTAGCGCTTCGGATGGGCAGATGACCGAAAAAGATGCGCTGGATATTCTGGGGCTCGAGGCGGGCGCGGATCGGGATGCAATCGTGGACGCGCATCGACGCCTGATGCAGCGCAACCACCCCGACCGGGGCGGCAGCGCTTGGCTCGCCGCCCGAATCAATGAAGCCAAATCGGTCCTGCTGGGGAAACGGTCAGGGTAGGTTTTTCCAGCCCGGACTCTGCAGCGGCAACCCCAGCGGGGTCATTACGACACCCTCCCCCAGAGCCGGCGAATACCCTCTCAAGCGAAGCTCACCGTTGGCACTGATCCGCCAGGGCAGGGTCATATCAACGCTTTCGCCGGCCTCATCCATCACCTCAAGTAGCAAGCGATCACGCCCAACCCATTGCCAACGGGCTACCCGCGCATCCAGAGGCTGACCACTGCCGTTGTTCTCCACCCAGCGGGCAGTGCCATCCTCTTTCAGCAGCAGATCCAAGCGACGTAAATACTGCGGATCGGTTCGGTAGCGGGAGGTCAGCGCCAGCCATTGGAGATCTCCCATGCGGGCACAGCCCTCAAAACGCTCATGGTCAAACTCCAGATCGGCTTTGAGATGATACCGGTAACCCCGCTGATCAAAACAGGGTTCCTCTCTGACCTCCAGCCACAGATCCAGCCGCCCGGAATCCGACTCCAGGCGGCTTTCCCAGCGCCAGATATGGCCGATGCGCATCGGATCCGGATCTGTAAACACCAGCGTCTGGCGACGCTCCGGTAGACGCAGCGTCAACTGATCGCGGTAGAGATTGACTGCCCACCCAGGCCCCTCTCCACCGGCATGCAAATACACACCGGGCAGGTCACGCGCGCATGAAGAAAGCGTTCCACCGACCACTCGGGCCTCGCTCAACTGCCAATCCCCACTGGCCTGTTGGTCGCCCCACCCCTCCAGGTAAATCGGTAGCAACGCACGGTTCGGGTTTTTATCAAGGAAAGACTGCAGCGCATCCGGCAGTGAGCTTTGTCTATGCCAATGGCTCCCGTGGCAGGGCCTGAAACGCATGCCATCCTGATCAATAATGGCCATGCCCCGTTGATAAAGCTGGCCCGCCTGCTGAGGCTGGGTCTGGCATCCCGCAACCCATAGCGCAAACAGCAAACAAAGCGCCCCCCTCATTGTGCCGACTCCCTATAACGAAACAGCCTGAAGCTTACTCCGGCGCCGCATCTCGCGCCAGCCACCGTGCTTCAGGTCGAAAATTCCCCCATTCGTCACATGACAATTGAGCATTAGCAAGAGACAATATAGTCAACGTGAGAGAGTAGGAATTTGAGTAGATGCCGTTGACCGATTTGGACGCCCTCATTGAAGAGTGGAATGCAAAGCTTGATGCTTTTCCGTTAGAGCTGCACCAGTTCGTCGAGCAATGCGCACAGGCTCATAAAGAAACGCTGGCCACCTATTTCTACCAACAGATGCTGGCGGATCGCGATGCAGCCACATTTTTATCTCACGAACAGGTTAAGACACGGCTTCATGGATCCATGCAGCGCTGGATTGTCGGCCTTTTTCAGGGCCCGGAAACGGTTAACGTCCAGGAGGTAATACAACAACAGGTCCATGTGGGCGATGTCCATGCCCGTATCTCGATTCCGGTCCACCTGGTACTGCGCGGCGCCCGCGCGCTCAAAGCGCGTTTTGTACATCTTCTGCATGACACCCCCGCCGCCAGCCCGGAACTGATCGCACTGGCCTCTCGCCGAATCTGCGACACGATCGACCTGGCCATGGAGATCATGAGCCACGCCTATGCCAGCTCCCACGATCGCAAATCACGGGCGGAAGAAGCATATCGAATGTTCGCCGTCGCACAGAACATCTCCAGCGAGAAAGAGCGCCAGCGGGCGGCACTGCTGGATTGGGAAAATCAGCTGATGTTCGACAAGGCGATCGGTCTGCAACCGGAGCAGCTGCCCCGGGTGGGCAGTTCCGAGTTCGGTCTGTGGTTTCGCCACAAAGGTGCCCATGCCTTCGAAGGCTCCCACGAAGCGCGCCTGATTCTTGACTCTATGGAGCGCATCGACAACGTATTGCTGCCCGCGTTCGGCAGGCCGCTTTCGGAAGTATCAGGAACCTACGTGGATCAGTTGCGGGAACTGCGCGAACAGTCCAAGTCGATGGTTTACCACCTTGACCGTCTGTTTGAGCAAAATACGGTGATTGAATCGGGCCGAGACGTACTGACACAGCTACTCAACCGGAAATTCCTGCCTGTCGTCCTTAATAAACAGGTCAGTTACGCCCGGGAGAAAAATCAGGGGTTTGCCATCCTCGCATTCGATATCGATCATTTTAAGAGCATCAACGATAACTACGGCCACGACGCCGGCGATCAGGTGCTGCAGCAGTTCTCCTCACTGCTGATCAATAACAGTCGCGGTGGAGACTTCCTGTTCCGCATGGGGGGCGAAGAGTTCATGATGCTGCTGGCTGATGTGCTACCCGGCGATGCTCTGCGCACGGCGGAAAAACTCCGTGAACGCGTGGCCTCCGAACCGTTTAGACTGGACGATAATCTGCAGATCAACATCACCTGCAGTGTCGGCTTGGCCATGTTCAACGGCCACCCCGATTACCAGCAAATGCTACAGCGAGCGGACGCGGCTCTCTACCAGGCCAAGAGTGCGGGACGAAACTGTACCGTCAGCGCCGACCACTAAGCCGCACGGAAGCCCCGGGCCTGCTATCCTGATTCTTGAACCGTATGAAACAGGAGACAAGCATGTCCGGACACAGCTACCAAATCATCGAGATCGCCGGCTCCTCGACGACCAGTTACGATGATGCCATTCGCGGCGCTATCGCTGCAGCAGCCAACCAGCATGAGCATCTGGACTGGTGGGAGGTGAAAGAGATGCGTGGGCATATCGCGGATAACGCCATCGCCCACTTCCAGGTCGTACTGAAAGTGGGCTACCGGCTCTGACCTCAGCCGCGTGAAATGACCCTGCTCAATGTGCTGTTAAACAGGTGTTCGCTAATAAACGATCAGCTGTTACAATTGCAATCAAACTGTCGCGAAAAGCACACTCAAGCCGGGGTTTCTGCCACGCAAATACCGGCCTCAATGGACCTGAAACAGCATGCGAGCCCGCTTTCTGCGGGTCGCATCGGGAGTCGATAGCATGACCGCAATACCTCAAATACTTCTGGTCGATCAAGAGCCGGAACAGCTTCAACATCTCAACGACGTGCTGCTCAGTGCCGGTTATCGGGTGCGCACGGCTGACGATGGTAATGAGGCGCTACAGGTCCTGGAAACCCTGCGCATTGAGCTGGTGCTCTGTGATCAGCGCACCAGTGGTCGCGACGGTTTAACGCTTAACGAACAGATTCAACAGGACTTCCCGGGTATCACCCGGATTTTGCTGATCAACCAGTCGGTGATGCCTGAAGCACTGGAGGCAACGGCCCAGGGCGCCTTCGGTATTCTGGCGCCCCCTTATGATCCGGCTCACCTGCTGGACACGGTGCGGGCAGCGCTGGATACCGCCCATCAGAGACGCGACCAGCGTTGGCGCGAGCGTATTGTTGGCCGCAGTGCGTCCATGGAACACCTGCTAGACCAAGCACGCCGAGTGGCGGTATCCGATGTTAACCTGACTATTTCCGGCCCTCTGGGCAGCGGCAAGGAGCTGCTGGCGGAGGCCGTTCATCGCGCCAGTCGCCGTTCCGAAGGCCCTCTGGAAGTAATCAGCTGCAGTGAACTGCCCCAGCAGATGCTGGAAGCCGAACTCTTTGGCCATACGTCGGGCGCGATCAGTGGGTCCAGCAGCCAACAGCCCGGATTACTGACCCGAACCCGGGGCGGAACACTGATTCTCAACGAAATCTGCGACCTGTCACCGGCGCTGCAAAGCAAGCTGCTGATGGCGCTGCAAACAGCACGCAGCCGCGCTCTGGGTGCTGACCGGGAGGAATCCCTCGATGTCCGTATTATTGCCACATCGAGCCGAAACCTGGAGCACGCCATGCTCGGTGGTGAGCTGAATGACGAACTTTACTACGAACTCAGTGGAGTCAGCCTGGAGATACCCGCGCTGCAGGAGCGCGCAGAGGATATACCGGTGCTGGCACGCCACTTTCTGAAAGAAGCGGCCCTGCGTCATAACCGCCGGGTAAGAAACCTCTCCCCCGGTGCTATTCACCTGCTGGGCCTGTCGGCCTGGCCCGGTAATGTGACCCAGCTTAAGGGCGTCATTGAACAGGTTGTTGCTCAGAGTGGATCACCGGTGGTTTCGGAAGCGCTGGTAGCCAAGGCGCTGGATAATCAGGAACGGGTCATCCCATCGTTCAATGAAGCCCGCGCCGAGTTTGAGCGCCGTTACCTGATCAAGCTTCTGCAGATCACTGAAGGGAATGTGACCCATGCAGCCCGTATCGCGCAGCGTAACCGGACCGACCTGTACAAGCTTCTGGGCAAGCACGATCTGGAACCGGCACGTTTCAAAGTAAGACGCAGCCGCACCAGCCGTAAACAGAATGCAGGCCGTACCGGCACCAGCGGCTAACGCGTCAATTGAGCATAGTGAGCGCCGGTCAGCTCGCACAGAGCTGTCGGCGCTAACTCCAGATCCAGCCCGCGCCGGCCGCCGCTAATCAGTATCGTCTCCTGGGGTTCTGCAGAACTGTGCAGCAGCGTCGGGAGCCGTTTCTTCTGTCCCAGCGGGCTGATGCCGCCGACAATATAACCGGTGATACGCTCTGCATCAGCCGGTTGCGCCATCGCCACCTTCTTCACCGATAGCGCCGCCGCTACGGCTTTTAAATCAAGCATCTCCGCCACCGGGATAATCGCAACAGCCAGACGGCGGTTATCCCCCTCCAATGCCACCAACAGCGTTTTGAACACCTGCTCTGCGGGAAAGCCAAGCTTCTCTGCGGCTTCCAGCCCGTAGGCCGGAGCCGCCGGGTCGTGCTCATATTCATGGATGGAAAAAGAAACTTTCTTGCGCTCCAGCGCTTTAATTGCCGGTGTCATCCCCAGGCGCTCACTCCATCAAATCGATAACTTTATCGGTTAACACAACCACATCCAACACCGTTCCTCGCCCCTCCATGACACGAACAATACGGTCCCCCAGACGCAACAGCTCTATACCATCATCCCGTCCGGTAATTTTGTTCAACAGGTCAGAGGGCAGATGCTCCGCTTCGCGGTAAAGGTCGTAATCCATATCCCGTCCGCGCGCCAGCTTATCCTGCCAACCCGGCGGCAACGAGCCGCCCCGGGCCAGCTTTTTCTGCAACCCCGGCGGCAAACTCTTCACCCCGCTCCCCACGTGCGGCGCTTCAACGCCGTAATGCCTGAGTACTTCCAGCCGCAGACGTTCACGCTCAGAGTGAGTCAAGGCGTCCGGCAGGCTCTGGTGATTGTTACCACGTTCAGTGGTACCCGCTGTCTGTTCGGGCACTCGATCCTCGGCTTTCTGCTTCTGCTTTTGCTCCACCCACTGCGGTTTTTCCGCCTGTACGCTCGTTACTACCAGTAAAAGCAGTGCGCCCCATATCGATTTCATGATCACCTCCACCCGCTAGCCATTACGCTCACTGTCCATCACCGATTGCGTAGTGGATCAAGCAGGGATTCAAGTCCGTTTAACTTGATCTCATAGATCAGTGCCATCCGCTCTCCCAGCTTTCCTGCCGGAAATCCCTGACCCGCAAACCACACCAGGTAGGGCTCCGGCAGATCCGCCAGCACTCGCCCCTTGTACTTGCCAAAGGGCATCTCCATACGCACCAGATCAGCCAGTATTTCAGTATCCATCTCTATCCGTCTTACTCTGGAAATAACGCCCAACTTAGGGTTAGCATCCCGCGTTCTAACGGTAAAGTATACGCACCGGGAACAATTCGATGACAGCCTCTCCCTTACAATACGCGCTGCAGCTGATGCAGCGGCAATCATTCGACCAGGCCGCGGCACTTTGCCAACAGGTGCTGAAAGCCAACCCAAAGGATTTTAACGCACAACACCTGCTCGGCGTAATTCAGATGCAGTCGGGCAACCTTGATGAGGCCTGCGCCTCATTAAAAGTCGCCAGCCAGATGAGTGTTGCTTCAAGGTATAAGGCGCAGGCGCTGAGCAATCTATCCCTGGCACTGAAACAGAACGATGCTTTGGGAGACGCATTGATCGCGGTGGAGCAGGCGATTACGCTGTTGCCTGATGAGCTGGCATTTCGCGTAAATCGCCTGAACATTCTGGAGCTCGAGCAACAGTGGGACTTGATTGTAAAGGCGACCGCTGAAACGCCGGCGCTTAACCAGGAACCTGAACTCCAGTGCCTGCTGACCAGAGCTGAGCGACACAGTGGCAAAGCTCAGGCTGCACTCAAACGCATCGAACAATATCTGCAACAGACACCGGGCGATCTGGAGGCGCTGGGTGAGTGGGCTCTTTTGCGGGCGGCCCTCGGAGATCAAGCCATTCTGGAGCAAGCACTTGAATTGGCGCCGGCCGAAACGCTGGAGTGGATCGCCGACTATCTGGCCGAGGAGGGTTGGCTGACTCAGGCGCTCCCGCTGTATCGAAGCCTGCTCCGGAACGACCCCGGCCACACCGGCGCGCGGCATATGCTGGATGCGGCTGAAGGTCGGCTGACCGAAGCCGCCCCGGCCGCGTATATTGAGTCACTGTACGACGCGCATGCCCATCGCTTCGAGCAACATCTGGTGAAGCGCCTGGAGTACCGGGCGCCCACGCGGCTGGCAGAACGGCTTGCGAAACATATTCAGGGGCCGCTTGATCAGGTCGCTGACCTGGGGTGTGGCAGCGGGTTGATGGGTGAAGCATTACGCGCCCGATTCGAAATCAGCCGGTTATCCGGGTGTGATCTGTCCGGTGGCATGCTCAGTATCGCCGAACAGAACGGCTATTACGACCAGCTGGCGCAAGGCCAGGTGACGGAGTGGCTTGCTCAACACCCCAGGCACTTTGAGGTGATTTGTGCGACTGATCTGTTGATCTACTTCGGTGACCTTGCACCGCTCATGGAGTTGGCGGCACAGGCGCTGATTCCCGATGGGCTGTTCGCATTCACCGTGGAGCATGCCGACCAGGGACTGGCCCTCACGGCAAGCGGACGCTATCGCCATAGCCTTGACCATATCCAGACACGCTGTGATCAGGCCGGACTGGCTTTGATTGAGCAGGAAACCTTTGCGCTGCGCAAGGAACAGGGCAAGATAATAACCGGAACTCTGGTTATCGCCCGTCTCCATCCCCAACAGACTCAATCTGGAGAAGACGCATGAACGCGCCCGTTGTCAGCGGACTGTTTATCTACCCGGTTAAGTCCGGCGCCCCCATCAGCCTGCCCACGGCCTGGGCTGAGCCCCGCGGGCTGGCGTTTGATCGCCGCTTCATGATCTGTGATCCGGAGGGGTGTTTTATCACGGCACGGGAGGAGCCCAGGCTGCTGCGTCTGGCCGGCACGTTGGTTCATGACGGTATGATCTTCAGCGCGCCGGGCTGTCTACCCTTCTACCTGCACTACGATCAGATCGAGGAAAACCGCCGGGAAGTGAAAGTCTGGAATGATATTCTAGCCGCTCGACGCGCGCCGCAGACGCTCGACCACTGGCTGAGTGAGTACCTCGGCCGCACCGTTCACATGGTGTATAACGACCCTGAAAGCCATCGAATCGCCGGACGAGCGGCTGAACGGCCCATTCTCTTCGCTGACGGTTATCCGTTACTGCTGACCAGTGAAGCCTCATTGCAGGCGGTACGCGACGCGGGGCCTACCGAGACTGAAATGGCGCGCTTCAGGCCAAATCTGGTTGTCTCCGGCAGCGCTGCCTGGGATGAAGATCACTGGCGTCATATCCGTATTGGCGAGGTCGAGCTGGAGCTGGTCAAACCCTGCGAGCGCTGCGTTCTGATCACCCGCGACCCGGTCAGCGGCGAGAAAGCGCCGAGGGGTGAACCGCTGCGCACGCTGGCCCAGATACACCGCGACGAGCGCGGTCGGGTCTGTTTCGGTCACAATCTGATGGTAAGAAAAGCCGGCTTACTGGAAGTTGGCAGTCGCGTCGAAATTATTGACTGACCGCCTGTAGCAGACCACCGATCAGCGCCCTCAGACGCGCCAGCTGTGCACGACGCCCACCCGGCTCGGACAGCTCGCCCGCGGGCTGCTGGCGCCATATTCTGTTCACCAGCAGCTCCATATCCGCATCGCTCAGCCCCAGCTCCGACCAGCGCGGCACACTGGCTGTCAAGAGGGCGTCAAGCTCCAGCAGGCAGCTCTCCAGCGACCGATGGGTCTGCGCAAAACCCTGTAGCAGGTGGCGCTGCCTCGCATCCAGGCTCGGCGGTTTAACACCACCCAGCAGCACTGGCAACAACGGGGCGGGCAGCTGCATCAAGGTGCCACTCAAACGGTATTTAACGCTTTGACAATAGCGCTGTTCAAGCAGATCAACGGCCTCACAGGCCGGCCTGGAAAGTGGATGCAAGACCAGCGTTGCGAAGCTGGACGATACCGGGTCACGCTGATCACCAACCCGGACCGGCCGAAACCCCTGTCGACGCCAGAACTGAACAAGCCCCGCCGTAGTCCCGAAACTGGCTCCGAGATAGTCGATTCCCGCCTGCCGGGCACGCTCACCCAGACGTGATACCAGAGCCGCACCCAGCCCCTGGCTCTGGATACGGGGATGAACGGCAATACGCATAATCCGCCATGCACTCATGGGCGCGAACTCAAGCGCACCTTCGTGAGCAATGAGCGCCTGGGGTAACAGATGGCCAGTGGGCCTTCGCACTCCCGCCCAGACACCCTCGGCCAGGGCGCGAGACAAGCCACCTTCAGCCGCAACCGCGGCACACCCCACCAGCGACCCGCCCCGGTAGAGCAGCTCAAAGTGGATGTTAGGACTGTCCAGCAGCACCCTCAGATCGCCCGGGGTGGTTCGGTAATGCGCCAACACGAGCAAGCCGAAAAGCGCTCTCAACAGCGACTCATCAGCGGCCAGCTCGGCCCGCGACAGCGTCCGATACTCGAGGTTTTCAGCGGCTGATACCACCGGCTCTGCCGGCTCAGCATCCAGCAGGAGTAAGCGGTTGGAAACAGCTTCCAGTGGATCGCCCGCTCCCCACCGTATCGGCGTCTGCATGTATAACTGTGTAAGCTCAGGAACGATGCGCTTCAGCTCGGACAGAAACCGCAGCGTAAACCCACGCCCGTTTCCTTCGTAGCCGTGCTGCGTGGTCGAGAAGATCAAGTGACGAAAACGACGGGCATAGGCCGAAAGCAGCGGCGTAGCGATGGCGGCTGCCTCGTCCACGATCAGCAGGTCGGCTTCATGCTCCAACACCTCAGCGGGCTGCACAAACCGAAGCTCCAGCCCATCCAGACAAACCCGGTTGTCATGCCAGTCGAGCGCCCCGTAAGCCTCCTCGATCCGGTCAAAAGCACTGCTGAGTGAGGCACGCTTTGGTGCCGTCAGAATAACCCGCTGTGGACCGCGACGGGCAGCCAATTGACTGAGCAATATGCCAAGTGCCGATGACTTTCCCCGGCCTCGGTCTGCGTCGATCACAGCAGCGCTGCAGCGTTTATCGAGCACGGCAATCAGCCCTTCGACCACGGCCTGTTGATCAACGCTTCGATAGGGTGAGGGCAACGCGGCGGTTGATTCGGGCAACGGGATAGTGGATGGGATATGTACGCCTTGCTCATCGAATACCACAAGCTCGGTTTGCGCCTGTAGCTGCCGTACAAAACGCCGCAGGTAAACGGGTTCGAGCTGATCCGCACGCCAGGGCTCGACACACAGACGCCGATACTCCGGATCCTTATAGTTGACCCACTGATCGTCAGGTGGCGTCAGCAGAAACAGCCAGCCACCGGCGGCCACGGTACCGCAGACCTGAGCAAACGCGTTGGGATTAAAGCCTGCGTAGGCATCAATCGCGACCCAGGGTACCGTTTGTCCCAGCAGGTCGGCAGCCCGGCGCGGATCCAGGCAGGGGATTCCCGGTTCAGGCTCATCGGTCAACAGCCTCCCCTCTTCCATGCGCACAGACTCTGTGTGGAGGAAGTTGCGAAGCGTCTCCAGAGTCCATGGGCGCGAACCCTGAATCCAGACCAGTCCGCGCGTCCGGCTTTCAGCCAAGCCGCGAACCCAGCGCTTAAGGCCAGGTTCGGTCATAGGGTAAAGGTGGGGTTGAAACTATCCGCCTCGACAGATTCCGCGCGGTAGCAGACCTGCCCGGAGGGCTGTGACTGCGCTTCTTCGACCAGCAGATCCAGGTACTGCCGCACTTTCTGAACGCTAAGATCCGCTTTGGGCTGCAACGTGCAGGCGACCAGGCGAACCTCAGCACCCGCTGCAAGTACAGCCTGTGCCCGTTCTACACAACGCTCTGCCAGCGCACCTGCATTCTCATTGGTACTGGGGAGCAAAACCTGCAGCCCTCCAACACTGTCCATGCCCACAAGATCGCCCGGCCGTGATACCTCTTCGGTCAGGTGCTCTGCCAACGCCTGACGGGATGCGGAAACAGCCGCCGCATCACCTGTGATCAAGAATTGCATCACGGTCAATGGTGTGAACTCACGCACCGCACGGCGGCACTCGGTATCCATCGCCTTGTCAAACCATTCCGGCAGCGCTGCACCGGTCAGGGGATCTGTTACCTGCTGTCCGATCAGCGCGTCCTGAAGCTCGCCGACCTGCGCCTGCCAGCAACAACGCTCGCGCTTTACCGTCATCAGGCCGGCTACGACCAGCAACGCGCCGAGAAGGCAGAGTGTACCCACCCAGAGTGAGGAGAACCCGGTAAAAGCCAGAACTGCTGCCACAACCACCAATGCCGCCGCGGATCCTAAAATGGGCAGCTCGGGCTTGCGATCACACTGGGGGCCGTTAATCTCCATCGTTTCTTATCGTTACCACCGCATCTGAAAATAGAAATGCCCGCAGCGCGGCGCGCTCACGGGCGTTGGGTGACAGTTAAACGTTTTTTTCCGATGCCTGCAATCGCCTGCCTGTGGAATTAAACGCTAGCGCCCATGATGTTGATGGCGCTCAAGATTCTGCATCCTCTGCTGAGCGTTCTTGCGCAACAGCACGTAAACGGCTCCGCTGCCCCCATGCTGAGGCTGAGCACCATGAAAGGCCATCACCTCTTCGAGGGCCGGCAGCCAGAGGTTAAGACAGCTTTTTACCTGATTGGAATGCGCGTCGGCCCGACGTGAACGCCCAAAGTTAATCAATACAGTGCGGATACCCAGCCCTACACACTGTTGAACAAAGTCGACTACTTCATCCGCGCACTCTGACAGGGGTCTATGAAGAAGGTCGAGCCGCGCATCCACCGTGTATCGCCCCAGCCTCAGGTTGCGATACACGCCTTCCTGAACACCATCCCGCTTCCACTCGATCGGATCCAGCGGATTGAGCAGCTCAGCAGGCTCCGGCGTCAGCCGGTCATCGCTGCCCCCCATGGCCGCCAGCCGATTGGCACGACGTCGTGGATCAAGCCGCGGACGCGCCGAGCGGTTGTGTTCAATCCGGTCCTTTCCCTTAATGGGACGTACGCCGTCTGCTTCCATCCATTCGAAGAACTCTTCATCTTCACGCATTTCATCGTCACGCATCGATAGCTCTCCGTCTCCCCCGGGAGTCAGACGCGCCCTTTTCCTGCGCCCCCGACTCCACTATTGTAAAACCAGTCGACCTGTTTAAGTGTCTTAATCAGGTCCGAACAACTGGTTTGATTCTGCTTGCACAGCACTGGTTCCGTCCAGCCTTGCAGCCACATCGAGGTATCCGATGCAAAAACTTGCCACCGTGGTTATTATCGGCATATTCGCTATAGCCGCTTACCTGTTCTGGTCAAGCAGCGCCAAACCACCGGTCGAGCCCACCGCAGAAGTCGATTCGGTGACCGAGCAGGCCGCCCGCAAACATATCGAAACGCTCACCACGGAAAGCGCGCGCCATACCATCGATATCGATCAGGCCGATAACTTTGTCACCGGTGAACAGCTGCTATCACTGCCGGAAACCCAGGGCGAAACGGCAGGGGTTACCTCGGTTGAAGGAGGTACCGCTATCGCCGGTGATACTTCGACTCCCACGACCTCCGATCAACCGGCGCTGCCGGACCTTAACCGGGTACGCCTGGAGGAACTACTGAACAACCCCGAAGCCAACCCCGGTGATGTATTCTATATTCACGCCGTGGCTCCGCTGGATGAGCAAGGCCTGTGGGGCATCATGCAGCGCGGGCTTACCGAAACCTTTGCCAAAGGTATCCGTGTGGGCGAAGCGGAGCGGCTTTTGACCACCGAAATCCCTCAGGATGCGGATGAACGTCTGGCCGATCGCTCCAGCTCCTTCCTGGGCCAGCTGTTGGATCGCAAGGTACAGGAAACCCTGGTCTACAATTACCGTCAGGGCTTATTGGGTCAGAATCCAGACCTGATTCAGCCAGGCCAGCAGTTGCTGATCGTCCGTTTTAGCGAAGCGGAGCTGATATCGATCTACAATCATTTCGCCCGGAACAGTTCGCCCTGATCGCCGGGCAGTCCCGGGCACACACCGGCAGGAGAACCACATGATCCAACTCTATACCTGGGGTACCCCCAACGGCCGCAAAGTATCGATCATGCTTGAGGCCTGCCACCTGCACTATCAGGTCCATCCGGTGGATATTACCCGGGACGAGCAATACAGTGATGCGTTTCTCACCCTGTCACCCAACAATAAAATCCCGGCGCTTGTCGATGACGATGGTCCCAATGGTGAGCCCATTACGCTGTTCGAGAGCGGCGCTATTCTGCTCTATCTGGCCGAGAAAACCGGTGAGTTCCTGCCCAGCGATCCTCGCCGACGCTATGAGGTTATCCAGTGGCTGATGTGGCAGATGGGTGGTTTCGGGCCATTCCTCGGTCAGGCGCACCACTTCAATCGCTTTGCGCCGGAACAGGTTCCCTACGCGATCGAACGTTACCAAAAAGAGGCGCGGCGCCTCTGGGGTGTTCTCAACAAGCAACTTGAGGGACGTCAATTCGTGGCCGACGAACTCAGTATCGCCGACTTCGCCATCTACCCCTGGGCAGCCCGTTATGAGTGGCAGCGTATCGAGCCAGAGACGCAGTTCCCGGCGGCCTGGGCCTGGATGGAACGGATGGCCGGACTGGAGTTCGTTAAATGGGGCATGCAGGTTCCCTGACCCGCTCTGTTTATTTTTTAACCACTTTTTACAGTCTGCATTGGACAATCACTCGATCGATGCGTAGTATGTGCGCCTTTCCCACTGGCAACGCTGCCTGATTGTTCCTGCAGCAAAGCCACATCTCGACTCAGGTATACAATCTAAAGCATGTCCAATACTGACGCTCCCACCTCTTTTGGTGATCTGGGACTTTCTGCTCCTATTCTTCAAGCCCTTTCCGAAGTCGGTTACGAAACCCCTTCTCCCATCCAGGCCGGCGCTATTCCGCCGCTGCTGGAAGGACGCGATATCCTTGGTCAGGCACAGACCGGCACCGGTAAAACCGCGGCCTTTGCCCTGCCCCTGCTGCAACGGATAGATACGACCAAACAGCACCCTCAACTGCTGATACTGGCTCCGACCCGTGAACTGGCGCTGCAGGTCGCAGAGGCCTGTGAAAAGTACGCTCGCCACCTGACCGATCTGCGCACCCTCTCCATCTATGGTGGCCAGGGCTACGATAGCCAGCTGCGCGCACTGCGCCGCGGTGTTCAGGTTATTATCGGTACACCGGGACGGGTCATGGACCACGTCCGCCGTGGTACCCTGGAACTCGACAAACTGCAGACTCTGGTGCTCGACGAAGCGGACGAAATGCTGCGTATGGGCTTCATCGATGACGTGGAGTGGATACTCCAGCACACGCCGCCCAAGCGCCAGATCGCTCTGTTCTCGGCCACTATGCCGTCGGCCATTCGCCGTATTGCGGATAACTATCTGCAGGAACCGGCACTGATCAAGATTGCCGCGCAGACCGCCACCGCCAGCACCATTCGTCAGCGCGTCTGGACGGTGCGTGGTATGAGCAAGATGGCCGCACTGACCCGCCTGCTGGAACTGCAGGAGCATGATGCCAGCCTGATCTTCGTGCGCACCAAAACCGCCACCGAAGAGCTGGCTGAAGCGCTGAACAACGCCGGTTTCCCGGCTGCAGCCCTGCATGGTGACATCGCTCAGCAGCAACGCGAACGCGTGGTAGAGAAGCTCAAGCGCGGTGAACTGGATATCGTCATCGCCACCGACGTGGTCGCGCGTGGTCTGGACGTTGAGCGTATCAGCCACGTTATTAACTATGACATCCCCTACGATGCGGAATCCTATATTCACCGTATCGGCCGTACCGGTCGTGCCGGTCGTGAGGGTGATGCGATCCTGTTTGTAGCGCCTCGCGAGCAGCGCCTGCTGAGTCAGATCGAGCGCACCACGCGTCAGCCGCTGGAGCAGCTCCAGCTGCCTACCGCTAAAGAGATCAACGCGCTGCGGATCGAGCGCCTCAAGGCACGTGTTCGTGATGCGGCAGAAAGCGAAAAAATCGCGGCCTTTGCGCCGTTGGTCAGCGCACTGACCGACGGTGAAGAGGCATTGAGCGCTGAACAGGCGATCGCCGCTGCGCTGTCCCTGCTTTACAGCGACCAGCCATTCCTGCTCGACGAGAATGAACCGGATCCCAATGCGATTCGTCCGCGCCGTGAGCGTCGCGATAGCCGTGATGAGGGTGGAGCTCGCCGTAAACCGGTGCGCAGCGGTCCGCCCGCTTCAGGCATGGAGCGCTTCTGGATTGGCGTCGGCTATCAGCACGGCGTTAAGCCGGGCAACATTGTCGGAGCGATCGCCAATGAAGGCGGTATTGAGAGCCGCAGTATCGGGCGCATCAATATCAGCGATGAGTTCAGTACCGTAGACCTGCCCAGCGGTGTTTCCAGCGATACGCTGCAGACCCTGCGCCGGGCACGTATCTGTGGTCAGCGCCTGGATATTCGTCCCTGGGTGGAAAACCGGGGCTCGGAAGGACGTCGCAACAACAAGCGCCCTCCGCAAAAACGCGCCAGCTAACACCGGGCCATAAAAGGGGGGAACCCGATTTGGGTTCCCCCTTCTCTGCCGGAATGATTCCGGCTAAGGACCATGCAAAAAGCATGGAGGTGATGGATGCCTGCTGCGCACTCCCTGTGACCACTCCAGTATAGCCCGCCACCACCTCTTCGCCAGGCGACTTGGCGCCTGAGCACCTGAAACATTTTCATTCGAAGCCGGGGTTAGCGGTCTTCAAACCAGGGCACGCGCAATCGCCCCTGAGGATGCCCCACATCCGGGTAATAACGCCCATCCCGCAACACGTACCAGGCACCGCCCTCGAAAGCCGATTTTTCACCATCGATCCGAATCAGGCGGCCTCCGCCGATCACTTTAAAGATAGCCGCATGACTGGGCCCTTTGGGATGCCCATAAGCACGAAATATCAGGTCGCCCCGACGTTGGTACCAGGGTCGGGAGTTTGGACCATCGGGATGAGACGGCGTTGTATAAATCATGGGTTCCTCTTACAGCCAAGATCAGGAACGCTCGAGCCTGTCGGCGACTCAGAGTCGCTAATTGGTCAGGAACACACCTGTTCGGTTAGAGCACAACCTTAACCAATTAGTTCAAGAATCCCATAATCTTTTTATAAAAGAAACACTTAGATAACTATCGAGATAAACGGCCGTTTGACAGCAACGCAACCAAATAGCCGTCTCTGAGTTAAAATTCCAGATCGATCAACATAGCGATACCCTGCCCGCCCCCGATACAGGCGGCCGCAACGCCATAGCGCCCCCCGGTCTGTTTCAGGTTGTGTGCCAGCGTACCCACGAGCCGGACACCGGTGGCACCGAGAGGGTGGCCCAGCGCCAGCGCGCCGCCGTGAATATTGACCCGATCTATCTCCAGACCGAGGCGGTCAATGGCATAGAGAGGCACCACACTGAACGCTTCGTTGATTTCCCAGAGATCAATCTGGTCGGCACGCAGGCCCGCATTATTCAGCAACCGCTCCACCGCAGGCACAACCCCCTGCCCCATCAGCTCCGGCTTGACCCCACGATCCACACATCCCAGGACTTTGGCGAGGGGCTCACTGCCGGAGTTTTTCAAAGCGGATTCTGACATCAGCACCGCCAACGCAGCCCCACTGGTCAGCGGTGAACTGTTACCGGCGCTGACTTGACCGGTTTCTGAAAACGCGGGCTTCAGCTCGGCGAGACGCTCCAGACTGGTGTCTCCCCTGACATTGGCATCTGTACTGATGCGACTCCCATCAAGACGTTCAATCGGCAGAATTTCCCGGTGAAAAAGCCCCTCATCCCGTGCCCGGGCCGCCCGCTGGTGAGATCGTAATGCAAATCGATCCATACGCTCACGACCAATCCCGGCCTCAGCGGCCAGACGCTCGGCTGTCAGTCCCATATTCATCACCGTATCCATGGCGTAGGACTTTCCGTTGTCGGCGGGAATCGGTGGGACCGTCAGTGTCCCGTCCTGGAACAGACTGGGGCCCATCGGGATCCGCGTCATATTTTCATAACCACCTGCAAAGGCGATATCGCAGGCACCCGAGGCAATGTTTAGCATCGAAAAGCGAATCGCTGCCATGCCGGATCCGCACTGCTGATCGATCTGCCTGGATGCGCACTGGTCGCCCAGACGGCTCTCAAGCACCGGGTAGCGCCCACCAAAGCTCCACTGTTCACGCACCGCCAGCGCACAGCCAATGCTCAGATCGTCCACCTGTGACGGATCCAGACTGTTACGCTCGAGCGCATTATCAATCAAGCGTGCCAGCAGATGATCCGCCGGCAGCTCCGCAAAGTCGTCCAGTTCGGTCTTCTTGGGATGCGCACGAGTAAATGCGGTACGTTTGTAATCGGTGAGATAAACAGGGTTCATAGCTTTTCCAGTTGGCACCAACGGCTGATAAACAACGCATAGGCTTTCAGAACATGGCGGATGGATTCGATATCAACGCTTTCGTCGATACCATGAATATTGCGCGCAACCGGGCCGTAGCAGGTACCCGCAGTACGGCTGTAAAAATGGAAAGCACGCAGATCCGTGGTACAGGTAGACAAGTACTCTTTCGGTAGTTCATTGGTCAGTGATTGGTGGCAACCGCTGAGTAGTTCGATACCTGGATCACCCAGGTCCACCAGATGCCCTTCAGAGCGGAACCCATGAAAGCGCAGAATCGGCTTCTCGTTGGTAAACGCCTTATCGGTGCGCGCCGCCTGCTCAACGCAGTCGCTGACCCGCTGCATGATCTCGTTGGCGGACATACCCGGCGGAAAGCCGATACGCCCCTCCATCTGGGCATGGGAGGGCACACTGGAGGGCCAGTTACCGCCGCTGATGGTACCGATATTGAGGTTGAACGGGCTCGCGATGCGGTCATACGGCGGCTGACGGTGATGCGTATTGAGCTCATCCGCCAGCGACTTCAGCCAGGGGATCAGTGACTGGAGCTTCTCAATGGCGTTTTGCCCGGCCGAGGTATCCAACACATGAGCGGGCTTGCCACGCACGCTGACCTTGAACCAGAGCACACCCACCTGCCCCGAGTAAATCTGAGGCCCGAACGGCTCAGGTATCAGCACGAAATCACCACCGAACCCCTGTTGCAGGCAGGCCAGCGCACCGTTGCCGGAGCACTCCTCCTCCACCACGGTCTGAATCGTCAGCGGCGATTTGATCTCGAACCCGGCATGACGGACCGCGTGGACGGCGTAGATCATCGCGGCCACGCCGGACTGCATATCACCGGCGCCGCGACCGTACAGCCAGCCATCTTTGCGCCAGGGCTCGTTGGGTGCCTGCGTCCACATATCGGGCGGATCGGCACTGACCACATCCAGATGGCCATTCAGCACCAGCGTCTTACCCTGTGCGCCCGGGTTCAGCTGTGAGACCAGGTTATATTTGTTCTCGTGATCCCACTCCACCGGCGCGTACAGCGCATGGCCACAGAGGGCGTCATGCTTCATCTCGACCCGCCGCACCGGCAGATTCAGACCCTCCAACTGGCGCTCAACCACATCGAGTACACCCTGCTCACGGTTCAGCACGGCATACTGACGAACCATCTCTTCTGTGAAGTTCAGCGCGTCATCGAAGACCCGGTCGCAGCTTTCGAGAATCCGCTGCTCGTGACTGGCAATCGTCATACTGCCTCCACTGATGCTGGAATGATCAGATCAGCTTCGGTAATCGCGCGCAGCGCCTCATCGCTGATCGCCTCGAGCTTTTCGCGCACCACGAGCCCATCGTCGGTTACATCAATCACCGCTTTCTCGGTGATGATCCGCGATACGCAGCCGGCAGCCGTCAGTGGCAAGCGGCACTGCTTGAGAATCTTGGGGTTGCCCTTCTTGTCACAGTGCGTTGTCAGCACAACGATACGGGGCGTTTTCTGCGCCAGTTCCATCGCCCCGCCGATGCCGGGCGAGAACTTGCCCGGAATCTTCCAGTTAGCCAGATTGCCGTGCTGATCCACCTCGAAAGCGCCGATCATGGTCAGATCGATCTTACCGCGACGGATCATGGCGAATGAGACCGCACTGTCAAAGAAAGCGCTGCCGGGCCGTGTGGCGACATAAGCACCAGCGGAATCGATCAGAAAAGGGTCCATCAGCTCTGGCTCAGCCTGTTTCCAGGCGCCAAGCACGCCATTCTCGGCATGGATCAGCACATCCATCCGTTCCGGCAGCTCGTGGATCACCTGGGTGGGCAGACCGATCCCCAGATTGACAATGCTGCCGGGAACAATCTCCTGGGCGGCTCTGGCGATAATACGATCAGTGGCGGACATGATGCTCCATGATTCCATAGTCATTGGTCAGCGCAGGCAGCAGTACCAGACTGCTGACAAAGGCGCTGGGTGTGTGAATCATCGCCGGCTCCAGACGCCCCGGAGGCTGGCAGTCGGCCGTTTCAGCAATCACCTGGTCAGCGGCCATCGCCATCAGCGGACTGAAGTTGATGGCGGTGCCGCGATAGATCAGGTTGCCGTAGTTGTCAGCGTGGGCCGCATGTATCAGGGCGAAATCAGCGCGCAGCGCCATCTCCACCTTGTAGCGTTGGCCCTGCCATTCCAGCAGCTGCTCCGGGCGGGTGATCTCGGACTCCATCCCGATATCGGACAGAAATCCAAAGCTGCCGGCCCCGGCGGTGCGAATCTTTTCCGCGAAGATCCCCTGCGGGTGAAATTCCACCTCCAGTGCCCCGCTGTTCATCATCTCGATCACACTGCGGTTCAGGCCGATATGGGTCGCGATGAGCCGATCCACCTGACCGTTCTCGATCAGCTTGCTGATACCGATACCCGCTTCATTGGCGTCGTTCTTGATCAGCGTCAGGTTGCGCTGCCCCTGCCTCAGGAGCTCGTCTATCAGGCTGAAGGGTGTGCCCGGGCTGCCGAAGCCACCCACCATGATGCTGGCGCCATCGGGAATCTGCCCGATCGCCTCTTCGATTGTCTGCTGTTTATTCATCAGTGAATGCTGGCCAGAAACTGCTGTGTACGTTGATGCTGGGGGTTGCCGAACACTTCATCCGGCGAACCCTCTTCGACAATAAAGCCGCCATCCATGAAGATGACCCGATCAGCCACTTTGCGGGCGAACTCCATCTCATGGGTGACGATCAGCATCGTCATTCCCTCCTTGGCCAGCTTCTCCATAACGCTGAGCACTTCGCCGACCAGCTCCGGGTCCAGCGCTGAGGTGGGCTCATCAAAGAGCATCACGCTGGGGTTCATGGCCAGCGCGCGCACGATAGCCACGCGCTGTTTCTGGCCGCCGGAGAGCATATCCGGATAAGCATCCCGCTTGTCCGCAAGCCCGACACTGGTCAGCAGCTCCATCGCTTTATCGGTGGCTTCCTGCTTGTTCTGCTTGAGCACCTGTACTGGCCCTTCAATCACGTTTTCCAGAATCGACATATGGGGGAACAGATGGAAGTGCTGGAACACCATCCCCAGGTTCGCCCGCACCTTGCACAGGTGTTTATCAAACGCCTTGCCCTTCAGCGAGGTATCGTTGATAAACATGCCGTTCACATGGATCTCGCCCGCCGTGGGCTCCTCCAGGTGATTGATGGTGCGCAGCAGGGTGCTCTTACCGGAGCCACTGGGGCCGATAATGCAGATCACCTCACCGGCTTCCACCTTCAGATCCACCGAACGCAGCACCTCAAGATCGCCGTAGCACTTCTTTAGCGCATCGATTCTGACGATATAGTCACTCATTGTTATCTCCTTGAAGTCTTCAGGTGCATACGCTTTTCAACCACCCGCAGCGCCATGGCCGTGGCCGTGGTCATCACCGCGTAGAGCATGGTGGCGGCAAGATAAAGCTCGAAAGGCTTATAGGTAGTGCCTACCAGCTGCTGAGTCTTCATGGTCAGCTCCACCAGCGTGATGGTGGAAACCAGTGAGGTGTCCTTGATCAGAATGATGAAGTTATTCCCCAGCGGCGGAATGATGTTGCGTACCGCCTGCGGCAGAATAATCCGGCGCATGGTCTGCGCGTGGTTCATGCCGATTGAGAGCGCCGCCTCAGTCTGGCCGTGACTGATCGATTGAATACCACCACGGATGGTTTCCGCGTTATAGGCACCCACGTTCAGCGCCAGACCCAGCACACCGGAAACAAAGGGAGACAGATCCAGTCCGAACTGAGGCAACCCGTAGTAGATCAGGAACAGCTGCACCAGCAGCGGCGTTGAACGGATCAACCAGATATAGAAACTGGCGATACCGTAGAACAGTCGGTTTCTGGAGAGCCGTGCCAGCGCGGCCGCCAACCCGAATACCAACCCCAGCACCAGCGAGATGACGGAGATGTAGAGGGTCAGCAGAGCCGCTTCCGACAGAATCGGCAAATACTTGACGATGATTGCCCAGTCGAACATCGGTAGCGCTCCTTATCGGATGTCGGTGCCGAACCACTTCTCGCTGATCTGCTGATAGGTACCATCAGCCTGCATGTCAGCGATCGCCTTGTTGATGGCGGCCAGCAGTTCCGGGTTTTCTTTCTGAAGCGCGATACCGATCAACTCCGGGTAGAGCAGATCACCGGCCATCTGGATATTCATACCCTTATCCTTGATCGCCATAATCCCGGTGAGACGGTCGGTAACAAAGCCGGAGATGCGACCGGACTGGGTTTCCATCATCATCTGCGGAACACCCTTGTAGGTGCGGATTTCCACTTCCGGAGCGTTCTTGCGCAGCCACTCTTCAAAGGTGGTACCCAGGGTCACGCCGATTTTCTTACCGGACATATCCTGGATATCGCCGATATCCGAGTCTTTTTTGACAAACAGCTGAGCACCGGAGCGGTAGTAAGGATCGGAGAAGTCGATGGTTTTCAGGCGCTCATCGGTGATCGCCATGGAACCGATAATGGTGTCGTAGCGATTGGCCAGGAGACCGGCGATGATGCCATCCCAGGCGGTGGCGATGGGCGTACCCTCAACACCGATCCGCTTGGCGATCTCCTTGCCGATCTCCACGTCAAACCCGGCCAGATCACCCTGCTCGTCAACAAAGTTGAACGGAGGATAGGCACCAGACATGGCAAAGGTGATTTCGTTTTCAGACTTAACGGTATCCAGCCCATCAGCCGCCTGAGCCCCGGTGGTCAGTGCCAGCCCCAGGCAGGCACCCATCAGCATTTTCTTCAGCATGGTTATTTCCTCTTCTTGTTTCCTTGGATTTAGAGCGCGCCCAGATCGGACAGACTCTGATCAAACAGGGACAGGATCTCGTCGATCTCCCCACGACTAACGGTCAGCGGCGGCGTAATTAATACGTGATCGCCGCGGACCCCATCCAGGCAGCGCCGCGGGTAGATCAGAAGACCTCGCTCCTTGGCAAGCCGGGTAATTTCGTTGAACATATTGCGCTCGGCGGGCCAGGGTTCGCGGCTATCGCGATCGGCCACCAGCTCAACGCCCTGCAGCAGTCCAATCCCACGCACATTGCCGATGCAGGCGTATTTTTCAGCCAGCTTTTCCAGCCCTTGGCGTAGATAGCCCCCCTGCTCGGCCGCATTAGCCACCAGGTTCTGCTCTTTGGTTGCGCGTATAACGGCGAGCCCCGTAGCGCAGGCCAGCGGGTTACCGGCGTAGGTATGGCCGTGCATAAACCCTCCGCTGGCCATAACGCTGTCCACCAGCTCCTGACGGGCCAGCATGGCAGCCACCGGGTAGTAGCCGGCACCAAGCCCCTTCGCCAACGCCAGCAGATCGGGTTTCACGCCCCAGTGCTGGTAGGCGAACCACTGTCCGGTGCGGCCCATACCGGAAAGCACCTCATCAAGAATCAGCAGGCAGCCATGCCGATCACAGATCTCGCGAATACCCTCCATGTACTGTTTATTCAGCATCCGCGCACCGGTACTGGCACCGCCCACCGGCTCCAGCGCAATCGCGATAATGCGATCGCCGCCGACACTGGCGATGGCCGCTTCGGTTTCTGCCAGTACCGCAGCAACATGGCTTTCAATAGAGTCTTCGCTGTAACGGTAAAAGTCGGGAGACGGAACTTTGAGCGAGCCCAGGGTGATATCGGTAAACGGCGCTTCCAAGGGTTGGTAGCCGGTCAGACTCAAAGCGCCCAGGGTACTGCCGTGGTAGGAGGGACGCAGAGAAACAAAATGGCTGCGCCGAGATTCGCCGATGCTGACAAAATATTGCCGCGCCAGCTTCATCGCACTCTCCACGGCCTCGGACCCACTACCAACAAAAAACACCTTATCCAGGTCACCCTCGCTCAGGCCCACCAGCTCCTCGGCCAGATCAACAGCCACCTGACTTTCGAACTGGGTCCGGTAACTGAACGCAACCTTATCGAGCTGTGCGGTCATCGCCGCCTTCACCGCCGGGTGGTTGTGCCCGAGGTTACAGGTAATGGCGCCGGAGCAGGCGTCGATATAACGCTTACCGTCGGTATCCCAGATATAAACACCATCGGCATGAGAAACCAGCGGCAACTGACCACTGGCCTGATAGAACAGAGCATTTCCGGCCATCTAACCCAACCACTCCACTACGGTGAAAAAAGAAACAATTTTGTGTTGGGGGGATTATAGGAACAGAAAATTTTTTATTTCAACGCATAATGTTTTTTCATTAAAATATGATTTTTAGTCATCAACTTTATCGCAAAACCTCTGCCTTCATCAGCATACATAAATATTTATAAATCAATTAATTAGGGTTAAATAAGTGGCTGATATCAATCTTAGTTCGCTCAAGGCGCTCATCATTTTCAAAACACTCTATGAGCAGGGCACGGCTACCCGAACAGCCAGAGAGCTGGGGATCACTCAATCCGGGGTCAGCCGCTCACTGGGCCAACTGGAAGAAAATATCGGTATGGCGTTGTTTATGCGTCATAAGAAACGTCTGGTGCCGATGCCGGAAGCCGATGAACTGTATGGCGAGATACTGCGTCTGACCGGCAACCTGGAGGAGATGAAGCACACGATCGTTGCGCTACGAGAATTTGGCGCTTCAAGGATGCGATTGGCGTCAGCACCTGCGTTGGGGTTCGCGTATGTTCCCCGCCTGATCGCCAATATTCTGCGAATCAACCCGAAGTACAGCATTTATTTCGATATTATGCCGAGCCCCGATGTGACCCGCGCTGTCGAATCAGGGTCTTTTGATGCCGGCTTCGTCACTCTACCGGTAAACACCCAGACACTGGTGGTCGAGGAGCTGTTTTCGGTCAAGGCGGTCTGTCTGGTGCCCAAGAATCACCCACTGGCAGATGCCGATGTTATCGACGTAAAAGATCTCAGGGGACAACACCTGGTAATCCCGAACCAACCCAACCTGGCCGCGGACCAGCTCCTGGCGCTGATTAATGAAAAAAGGATCCGCATCGCGGGTAAAACGGAAGCGAACATCGCAGCGATCTGCTCGCTGGTGGCCAACGGTGTCGGTATCAGCCTGATCAATCCGATCACCGCATTTGATAACCTGGCGGCGACAAAAGACTTCCTGATCAAGCCTTTTGAGCCCACCTTCCACTATAGCTTCGGGCTGGTTTATCGACAGAGCTGGGCCGGCAACCAGCTGATCGATCACTTGAAGAAACACCTGCCGGACTTACCCAACCTCTAGTTCGGAAGCCGCATCTGTCGGCACAGAGGCGATCAGCCTGAGCTTGGCGCTGCGGCTAAGCTGCTTGATCGCCCACTCCCGTTTCGACGCAGCGGCGCGATCCGGGTGACACTCGCACCAGACCCGTTGTACCGGCCGCCTGGCCCGGGTATAACGGGCACCCAGGCGCCCGCCGGCATTGTGCTCGCGCTCCCGGCGCTCAAGGTCGGTGGTTATGCCGGTATAGAAACTGCCATCGGCACAGCGCAAAATATAGACATACCACTGCTGCATGGACAGAAGTGTGCCACAGCCTTTTGTACGGCGCACTGAGAACGCGCACCGCGAGGGATAATCGATAACGTGACCCGCCGAACCCGTAATCGCTATTTTCAGTGCCAAAAGTTCCGAATCGAACAGGGCGATTCCGCCATGAAAGTGACGACCGACGCCTGCGCTCTGGGGGCCTGGGCACCACTGCCAACCCAGGGGCATTTGCTCGATATCGGAACCGGCACCGGGCTGCTGGCACTGTTCGCCGCCCAGCGATCGCCTGAGCTGATTATCGATGCGGTAGAGCTGGATTCCGCCGCTGCGGCCCAGGCCAGAGCTAACTTTGGCCAAAGCCCGTTCAGTGAACGCCTTCAAGTTATCGAGCAGGATATCCGCCAATACCGTCCCGACATCCGATACGACTGCATACTGTCGAACCCGCCCTTCTTTTCAGACTCCACACCCAATCGCTGTGATCGGCTCAGCCAGGCCCGACATGACAGCCATCTGCCTTTGGCTGATTTGGTCGTTAGCGTAAGCGAGCTCCTTGCCAGCGAGGGACGTGCGTATCTGCTTTTACCCTGCGAAAGTCAGCCCCGGTTGCGGACGCTGCTTGAGCAGAACGGCCTCTACCTGCGCCACCAGTTGTCACTGATCAGCCAGCCCGGCGATGCGCCCCACCGCCATATTCTGACACTGGCACGTCAGCCAGGCGACTGTGAACATGAGACCCTGACCCTCTACCGTGCGCACCCGGTGCATAGCCGAGAGGCCGGCCGTCTGTTTTATCCGTTTTACACCCGGCTGCGCTGTGAAGATCCCCGATTTGAACGCCAGCACTAAAGTCTCTACTGCCCAAGTGCCGATTAACCTCGCCACTGTGCGCCTTTTGCTGCGTGCGCGTAAGGAGTAGAATTGCTGCCATCCTCTTGCAGCCTACGCACTGACCCTCTGCCTCGCTCAGGGACCGGCCCGAATACTGGCACTTTTGCGCCCTTTCAGCCTCGCATGATCGACGTCGTCAATGCTGCACTTTCACTTACTGGAGCATTTCGATGCACACTCTTCTACTTCTGATCGCGGGAGCGGCGTTTCTATCGATCGTCCTTGAGGACGTGATACACGTAAACAAAGCCAAAACCACCCTGTTTTTCGGCACTCTGGCCTGGCTATTGATCTTTCTGTTTCCTGAAGCAGGCATGAGCCAGGCCGGCATCCGGGAAAAGCTGGATGAAAACCTGCTGGAGATCGCCAGCCTCTGGCTCTTCCTGATGGCGGCCATGACCTTTGTGGCATTCCTCAACCACCAGGGGTTAATTGAAACACTGATCTATAAGGTGCTTCCGCGGCGAATTGGCGAACGTAAACTGATGTTTATGGTGGCGGGTTTTGCATTTCTGTTTTCCTCTCTTTCGGACAATATCACCGCCACGCTGGTATCCATCGCGTTAGTGCTATCGCTGCGTATGGAAGCGCGAAAAACGCTGAGGTTTGCGGTGATGGTGGTGTTCGCCGTCAACTCCGGTGGGGTGGCCCTGATTACCGGCGATGTCACAACACTGATGATTTTTATGGCCGAAAAGGTGGCGATCCAGGACCTGCTATTCCTCTCTCTACCGGCCCTGTTCAGTGTAATGCTGTTGGCTACCATGCTGGCCCTGCCGCTGAAGGGGGAAGTTGAGATCATCCCCACGGAACGTCGTGACGACCGGGTGGGTAAGGTGATCGCGGTTACCTTTCTGCTGACGATCATCGGCACCATCATCCTTAACGTGATCGCTGGAATCCCGCCGGTGCTGACGTTCCTGTTCGGCCTGTCGATCATGTTCCTGATCGGCCACCTCGGCTACAAGGATGACGAACGTGAAAGCCTGCTCGATTACATCCGCGTCATCGAATACGACACCCTGCTATTCTTCCTCGGTATCCTGCTGCTGGTGGGCATGCTCAAGGAGATCGGCGTGCTGAATTCGCTGGTGGGTATCTACGAACTGATGCCAACGACCGCGGCCAACTTCGTCATGGGCCTGCTTTCGTCATTGGTGGATAACGTACCGCTGACCGCGGCCATGCTGAAAGCGGATATCGCCATGAGTCCCAGTCAGTGGCTGTCACTGACCTACTCTGTTGGTGTCGGCGGTTCACTGCTGGTGATCGGTTCGGCCGCGGGTATCGTGGCCATGAGCAAGGTTGAGGCGGTTACCTTTGGCAGCTTCGCCCGCTACTCACTGTTTCTGCTGATTGCGTTTTCGGTTGGCTTCGCCGGCAGCTACACCGTGGGCAACCTGCTGCATTGAGGCCTCATCGTTAAATGCCGGAATCTGCGGCGAACGGATCAGGGGGCCTGGAGCGCCAGGCTCTCTGACTCATCCGCAGTGAGCGCTGAAACAAACTGTTTCAGAGCCGGACTCCAGGTATCCGGCGCGCCCGTCACAAAGTAAGTATCGAGCTCACTGATTGCCGGAGGCAGTTCCAGGATGCCGACATTGAAGCGCTGACGATACGCTTCAACCGTCGCACGAGGCATCAACGCGTACCCCATGCCAGCCGCGACGCAACCCAAGATGCCATCGATACTGCCAAACTCAAAGATCCGGGTAGCCGTTACGCCCTGTGACGACAAAAACAGCTCTATCCGCTGCCGATAGCTACAGCCCTGTCGAAAGGCCAGGAATGCATTTTCCAAGAGCTGCTCTGGCGAGGGTAACGCGTTGAGCGGTTCAGGCCCGACCAGTACAAGTCGCTCCGTAAACGCTTTGATTCGATGAAATCGATCATGCTCTGGAGCCCCCGCGACGAAAACTCCATCCACGCCGCCGTCGATGAGTCGGGCAATCAGTTCGGCTGTTGGGCCGGTTTCTAGCCTCAGCTCCACGTCGGGATGGCTCTGGTGATATTTTGCCAATACAGGGGGCAATCGCACCGCTGTCGTGGTTTCCATGGCACCCAGTCTCAGCGTGCTTGGGCCCTCTTTTCGGCCATCAAAAAGCGCCAGCACTTCATCATGATCATGCAATATCCGCCGTGCGTAATCGGCCACTGTACGTCCTGCGCTCGTCAGTCTGGCTCCACCTTTACGATGAAAAAGCCGAGCCCCTAACTCCGTCTCCAGCTTCTTCACATGGGCGGTCACATTGGATTGCACGGTATGGCGCCGTTCTGCAGCCGATACAAAGCTCCCGGTTTCAACCACATCCAAAAACAGCTGCAACGATTTAAATTGCATCACACGGCCCCCAATAATTCACTATTTATGATCTTATACATCATCATAAATCATTATCTATGACCTTCACTATCCATTAGCCTGATAGTCAGGATTTATCACCCAATACACCTCCACTACCCAGGACGCCAAGACCGATGATCACGCGCGACGATTTACCGGCTCTACTGACCGGTGTCTCCACCACGCTTGCGGGTATAGGCGTTGCGCGTTTTGCCTACACGCCATTGCTGCCTGAGCTGATTCAGGCCGGTTGGTTTAGCGATAGCAAAGCGGTGTATTTGGGCGCGGCGAATCTGATGGGCTACCTGATCGGCGCTTTATCTGCACACCGGCTTTCAGAGCATATTCCACTGCGGGTTTTGCTATGCCTGTGCTTTAGCGCCATAGCGCTGAGCTTTCTGCTTTGTGCTCAACCGGCCAGCTTCGGATGGTTCTTTAGTTGGCGATTCATCGCCGGTATCTGTGGCGCGATTCTGATGGTGGTGGGCCCGGCAACGGCTTTAACACGCACACCGCCGGTTCGTCGGACGGGAGTGGGGGCATTGGTGTTTACCGGTATCGGGCTGGGCGCCATTTTATCCGCATCGGTCGTGCCCCTGCTTATTCAGGTCAGCCTGTCCGTGACCTGGTTGACCCTGGCAGCACTCACACTCCTGATTGGATGGATCTGTGATCACAACCTGGTCCGTCTCGCGAAGACAGCCCCGCAGGGAGAAAGCGGTTTAAAGCCTTGTTCAGCCCCGGGAAACCGCATTGGGCTGGTGCTACTGTTAGTGCTGCTGGCCTATGCGCTGGATGCCATCGGATTTGTTCCCCACACCGTTTTCTGGGTCGACTATCTGGCACGCGAGCAACGCCTCGGTACCGAGTCTGCTTCTTTGCAGTGGGCGGTGTTTGGCGTTGGTGCCGTTTGCGGTCCGCTCACGGCCGCCTGGATCGTTCAACGGCTGGGCTGGAGTAATAGCCTGACCCTTGCCTTCATCATCAAAACACTGGCTGTGGGTTTACCGCTGCTTTCGATCACACTGGTGAGCCGGACCCTGTCCTCCTTTATCGTTGGAGCCCTGGTTCCGGCTGTTGTGGCCCTGACTTCAGGGCGCATCGCTGAACTGGTCGGCCCAATCGAGCATAAACGCTACTGGGGCTATGCAACGGCCATCTTTGCGGTTGCTCAGGCGATTGCCGGCTATGTCATGTCCGCGTTTTATGAGACTGCGGGGAGTTATCACCTGCTCTTCTATGTCGGCAGCGCCGCGTTGGCGGTTGGGGCGGTACTTATCGTTTTCAGTCACCACCTGGGTAAAACAGACCCGATACCCTCTAAAGCCAAGGAGCAATCATGAAACTCTTTCTGAATAAAACCTCCCCTTACGCCCGCATGACACGGATAGTCGTGCTGGAGAAGGGATTGGAGAAACGTGTGGCTCTGTACTGGTGCGACCCTTGGAACGATGATGAGCAGTTGCTTGCGGAAAACCCCGTTGGCCGCATTCCAGTGCTGATTACAGACCAAGGCACTGCGCTGAGTGAATCACTGCTGATAGCCGGCTACCTAAACGAGCAACAGCCTACTCCCTCACTTGTTCCGGAAGACAGAAAAGAGCAGGTACTTCATCGGGTCGGTTTGGGTCAGGGGCTGATGGATGCGTCCTTCACCACGGTCATTTCCAGAAAGCACCTCGACGCACAAGCCAATGGCTCTGTTCTGAGCCAGCGCCGGTCTCGCGCTATCGATCGAACACTTGAGCAACTGGACAGATGCATTAACCGCTATTCATCGGATATTGATATAACGCTGGGGGATATATCGGTTGCCGTCGCGCTGGAGTACCTCGCGTTCCGCCTTCCTGAAACAGCCGTAGCAGACAGATATCCCAACCTTGAAGCCTGGCGAAACGCTATCACTCAACGCACCAGTTTCATGACCACGGCATTTTCGTAAGAGCCCGGTGTTTGATCCGCTTGACCTTACCAGAGTTGGAACGTTTATCTTTCCCCTATCCAACTAAACAAGGAGTTTGCGATGAATCACCAACTGAAAGTCACAGGCATGTCTTGCGGTCACTGTGTCGCGGCGATTGAGAAAGCGGT
Source organism: Marinobacterium litorale DSM 23545 (assembly GCF_000428985.1). GTDB lineage: Bacteria > Pseudomonadota > Gammaproteobacteria > Pseudomonadales > Balneatricaceae > Marinobacterium_D > Marinobacterium_D litorale. Next base: position 84,040 of record NZ_AUAZ01000018.1, read on the forward strand.
CAAAGGCCTGGACGCGCAGGCTGAAGTCTCCGCCGACCTTGAAAAAGGCGAAGTAGCTGTAAGCAGTGATGTTGAATTGGCATCGATCAGCGAAGCGATTAAAGAAGCGGGCTACGAAAACCAGGCGATCAACGCCTGATACCGCCCCCCTTGCTATCGGACACTGTTGAGTCGGATGACGCTCGCCGTTTGCGATCCGGCTCAATCCCGGTCTTACCGAAGCGCGGCTGAGCATGTTCGTGACAGGATTCAAAGCCGTCCTGCTCAGACAGTACATTGATAATCGGACAGTCCGGTCGATCATCACCCTGGCAGTTACCGGCCAAGTGCGACAGCGTCTCGCTCATCTCCATCAGCTCACGAGCCTTGCGCTCCAGCTCAGCCACATGTTCCAGCGCTATGCGCTTCACGTCCGCGCTGGCCCGGCCCCGGTCCTGCCAGAGCGCGAGCAGTTCCGCCATCTGATCCACGGAAAAGCCAAGGTCGCGTGCGCGCCGGATAAAGCGCAGCCGGTGTACGTCTTTATCGGAGTAATCCCGGTAGCCCGCTTCAGTTCGGGCCACCTCAGGGATCAGACCGATCGATTCATAATAGCGGATCATCTTCGCCGAAACGCCGGATGCCGCCGCCGCTTTGCCAATATTCATCTTACCGCCCTCTTTACCAATGCGATCTGCCGTTACCGGGCTCAGGCCGCCTGAGTCGGGGCCTGAAAACGGCGTAGCCTGAGCGCGTTGGTCAGTACGAAGACCGACGAGAGCGCCATCGCGCCCGCCGCGAATATAGGTGACAGTAAAAGCCCGAACGCCGGATAGAGCACGCCGGCCGCCAGCGGAATCAGTGCCGTGTTATAAGCAAACGCCCAGAACAGGTTCTGCTTGATGTTGCGGATCGTCTCCTGCGAAAGCGCAATTGCACTCGGGATGCCCCCCAGGCTGCCGGACATCAGCACCACGTCCGCCGCTTCGATGGCGATGTCGGTACCGGTGCCGATGGCCATACCCACGTCGGCTTCCGCCAGCGCCGGCGCATCATTGATACCATCGCCCACAAAGGCTAATTTGCCGTGCTGCGACTTGAGCTTCTTCACGGCTTCAACCTTGCCTTCCGGCAGAACCTCTGCTTCCACCTCATCGATACCCAGCTGCCGGGCGATCGCCTCAGCCGTGCGACGGTTGTCACCGGTGATCATAGCGACTTTGAGCCCCAGCGCATGCAGCGCGGCTATTGCCTCGGGGGTAGACTCCTTGACCGGGTCGGACACCGCGATAATCGCGGCCAGTTTACCGCCAATAGCCGCGTACAAGGGGGATTTACCCTCATCGCCAAGACGTTCGGAAGTCTCGGCAAACTCAGCCACATCCAGACCCAGCTTACTCATATAGCGGTCCGCGCCGATGTCGATCGACACGCCCTCAGACTGTGCCTTGACACCAAAACCGGTGACGGACTCGAAACTCTCAACAGAGGGAATACTGATCCCTTCGGCTTCTGCCGCCTCAGCAATGGCGCGACCGATTGGATGCTCTGAACGGGACTCCACCGCCGCGATCTTCGCCAGTACATCCTTGCGCTCAAACCCTTGCGCAACCTGCAGATCGGTCAGCGCCGGTTTGCCTTCAGTGAGCGTACCCGTCTTGTCGAGCGCAACGACTTTGGCGTCCCTCAGCAACTGGAGCGCCTCCCCTTTACGGAAGAGCACACCCATTTCGGCGCCACGACCGGTGCCGACCATAATCGAGGTGGGTGTCGCCAGCCCCATGGCACAGGGGCAGGCGATAATCAGTACTGCCACCGCATTAACCAGAGCCAGGCTCAAAGCCGGCTCAGGCCCTGCAAAGAACCAGACCAGGAAGGTCATCAGCGCCGCTGTCATCACCGCGGGCACAAACCACAGGGTTACCTTGTCCACCATGCCCTGGATCGGCAGCTTTGAGCCCTGGGCTTCTTCAACCATTCGGATGATCTGGGCCAGAACCGTCGTACCGCCCACAGCCGTTGCCGTGAACGTCAGCGCGCCTTTCTGGTTGACGGTACCGCCCACCACCTGGTCGCCAACGGCTTTAGACACCGGCACCGGCTCACCGGTGATCATCGATTCGTCGACATAACTCTCGCCTTCGGTCACATCGCCATCAACCGGTATGCGCTCACCGGGACGCACCTCCAGGATGTCCCCCGGCTGCACCTCGCCAATGCCGATCTCTACCGTTTTTCCGTCACGTTGCACACGGGCCGTCTTTGCCTGTAGGCCAACCAGACGTTTAATCGCCTGAGACGTGCGCCCCTTCGCCCGGGCTTCAAAGAAGCGCCCAAGCAGGATCAGCGTGACGATCACCGCCGCCGCCTCGTAGTAAACGTTGGCCGTCCCGGCAGGCAGCAGGCCGGAGGCAAAGGTTGCAATGACCGAATACCCCCAGGCAGCCGAGGTCCCGAGCACCACCAGCGAGTTCATATCCGGTGCCGCCCGCATCAGCGCCGGTATACCCTTTTTGAAGAAACGCAGCCCCGGCCCGAACAGTGTCAGCGTCGCCAGTACAAACTGGATATACCAGCTCATCTGAAGACCAATGGTGTCAGCAACCAGGTGATGAATCGCCGGGATCAGGTGAGACCCCATCTCAATCAGGAACACGGGCAGGGAGAGCAGCGCGGCGATGGTCAAATCCCGTTTAAGGCCGGCAAGCTCCGCATCTTTTTTCTCGGAAGAGTCATCGGCAACCGCACCGCCCTGATCAACCTCACTGGCTTCATAGCCTGCATCGGCCACTGCGGCAATCAGCGTATCGGCGCTGGTGTTCCCACGTATGCTGGCCCGCTCGGTGGCCAAATTGACGTTTGCCTCAATGACACCGGGCACCGCCTGCAAAGCGCGCTCAACCCGACCGACACAGGAGGCGCAGCTCATCCCTTCGATGGATAGCTCGGTGGTCGTTGCAGGCACCGAATAGCCCGCTTTCTCCACCGCCTCGATCAGAGCCTGACGATCGAGCCCGGAACTGGAACGTATATCGGCGCGCTCGGTGGCCAGGTTGACCGCAACCTCATCAACGTTATCGACCTTCTTCAGCGCCGCTTCCACGCGCCCAACACAGGAGGCACAACTCATACCTTCAATGGGCAGACTTACCGACGACGCGGACGATTGCTTCTGCTGTACCCGGGTATCCATCAGCGGCCTCCTTACAAGCATCTTATGATGATACTCAAAGACTATAAACCTTCCAACAATGGGAAGGTCAAGCAGCAGACAGGGAGGATTTCAACATCAAGTGTAGGGCTGAGCACCGGTGGACTGTGCAGGTGAGTGACTCACTCAGCGTGAGATAACCTCGTGCTCCTCTCGCACAAAAGAGCAGCCGGTTTTCGAGTCATGATTGTGCAAGCCAGCACTATCGATGCCGATAAAGACGTTGGGATGAATCGTCCCCTTAACGGTAACGATAGCGTCGCTTTTGGCGTGTTTACGCTCGTTCAAGCGCGCCTGGATAGACTTGATTCGCAGGATTTTCTGCTCATAGGACTGAAGGGTCGCCTTGATTTTACGGATCATATCCTTGTTAGTGGGCGCCTTGTGCGTGGGGTTTTCAGAGACTTTTAGAACCTGTTCCAGCTTCTCACAGTTTTCCATACAGTGTTTGTATTCCTGGCGAAGCTCCTCCTCCAGCTTGGGCTTGGCGGTAATTTTACCGGCTCGGATCACGGTGGGAACATTTGCATCACTGCCCAGGCTGTTAACGACAATTTCGTGTCTGGCCCGGGTTTTGCCGCCGATAATGCAGCTCTTGCTGCCGGGGTGAGTCAGATAAATATTCCCACGGGCGGATATATCACTCTGCAACACGAAATCAGCAATGATGATATTGCCGGACGCATGCAGATAAGCGAGGTTGGCAAATTTCGCTTTGATATCACCGCCGGCCAGGACACATGCCTTATAAATCAGCTTCTGATTCTGGTCGCGCTGCTCTTCTCCGGCGATACCGCCGACAATGGTCAGATCCCGGCCGGCACGGACTGTCGCTTTCTCGACCATGCCGTGAATATAGATATTCCCGCTCGCCTTGAGCGAAAAGCCGCTGCTGACATCCCCTTTCACTTCAACGGAGCCATCAAAATCGATGTCGCCACTTTGAATATCAACCGCATCAAGCCTTAGCGTTGGATCGACGAAAACTCCATTCTCAATCAGTATGGGATGCCCTTTCACCGCTGCGATTAACTGGTCGGGATTATCGGGATCGATAACCGCGCCATCCACATCGGGATTAAAGTCGACCGAAGACCCCGGCTCAGCAGGGAGCGTCTCGCCCACCACATTGACCCCCGGTACACCAACGGCCGGAGGGGAGCGGCGCATCAGGACATCACCCTTCTCAACAACAACAAAGTCATGCAGCTGGTGAAAATCGACCTTATCCTTTGCCGAGTAGTCCCTAAACAGGTTCTTGTACTCTTCAACCAGCGATACGAACTGACTGTCTGCACCGTGCTCAGGCTCAATACCCCGGGCAACACACAGACGCTTAGACTGACCGGCTTTTACCACTCCTTCCAGCGCCGCATCATCAATGCATTTCTGTACCACCCCCTGTGCGTGCAGCGCTTCAAGCAGCCAGTCACGGGTGATTTTCTTGCCGCCATAGGCGGGCATTGCGGTGAGATAAACGGCCATTTTATCGGGCTGAACCGCCCACTTCAGCTCCGCATCACGCCGGTACGCAATCGTTACACTGCACTCTTCACTCTGACTAGCCTTTTTAATCAACGCCTGCATACCGGAATCCGATATCTGAAACTCTCCATAGCCCTGTTCGTTCAGCAATGCCTGGAGCGCAGGGAGATCGAGTTTCAGAGGAGCCGAAGAAGACGCCAGCACTGCCAGTACAGACTGGGAGCCCGAATCAAACGTAAGACTGACGGCTGAAACCGTGGATTGGTTTACAGCACCATCGCCAGTGGGAGGTTCCGCCGAGCGTGTAGACATAAGGCCTTATAATTCTTGTAAGTGGCAGAAGCAGGCTACCTCAAACGAGGTAACCGTTATTCGTTGCAGATTTCATACACGATTATAGGACAAGCACACGGGAACGGTGCCCATAAACGTGAGCATATCCTAGTAAATGGGCAAATTTTTCAATTCCCCAAACCAGCAACCACAATACTTTCGTCCCGCTTACACACATCAATCTGCTTCCCAAGCACAATATCTCTGTACGAGCCGATGCGATAGCGTGGCCACTATGAAAAACTGGTTGGGCTTCTTATATGTGTACTGACTCCATCAGCTCCTGCGACAGCAGACACTTGGCGAGGATATTAAGACCGTGCCGCTGGATTGGGCTGGTCTCCCTTTTTGCCATTATGTCCTCAAACACCGCTTTCGCCCATGGCGTTGCCGAAGCCGATGCATCGTTTATAGAAAGTGTATCCGGCCAACAATTGCTTCCTTTTATGTACCTGGGCGCCAAGCATATGGTCACCGGCTATGACCACCTCCTGTTTCTGCTGGGCGTAATTTTCTTTCTCTACCACGCGAGGGATGTCACTCGTTATGTCACCTTGTTTGCCATCGGCCACAGCAGCACCTTGCTCTATGGCGTGCTCAGCGGGACCGAGGTTAACCCCTATCTGGTGGATGCCATCATCGGGTTTTCCGTGGTTTACAAGGCGCTCGATAATATCGGCGCTTACCGCCAATGGTTTGGGTTTCAGCCTGATACGCGTGCAGCTGTCCTTATTTTTGGCTTTTTTCATGGTTTTGGCCTGGCCACCAAACTTCAGGATTTCACCCTGTCGGAAGATGGGCTGGTTGCCAATATCCTAGCGTTCAACGTAGGTGTCGAGATCGGCCAGATGCTGGCCTTGAGCGTAATTCTGATCCTAATGAACCTATGGCGTCGGTCAGCGTCCTTTGAGCGCCATGCATTCTCCACCAATGCCGCCCTGATGACCGCAGGCTTCCTGCTGATCGGCTATCAGTTAACGGGCTACTGGCTCACCGCATAAGACCAAAGGAACGAGCACCATGTCTGATACGCCCTATATCGATCCGAACAATGCTCCATCATCTGGACGCCTGATCAAAGCCACTATCGGCTCCGCAACCCTGGCCGGTGCTTTACTGGTAACCGCAATCCTTCCTGCCGAATTCGGCATTGACCCGACTGGGCTGGGCCGAGCCCTGGGGCTGGACCGTTTATACCAGAGCAAAGGCGAGATACAGAGCGGTAATGAATCGCCTATTACCGCCCCTGCACAAGCTCGGGCCAGCACCTTGTTAAAATCAACAACCACGCTCAGATCAGATACGTTGAAAATACCACTGATGCCCGGGCAGGGTGCCGAAATTAAATCAATGATGAACCCGGGCGACAGCTTTGTATTCCACTGGCAGGTAGAAGGCGGGGCTGTTTCATTCGATATGCATGGTGAGCGTCCCAACGCCAACGGCACCTTCACCAGCTATTGGCTGGGAGAAAACCAGCAGGAGGCCAGCGGCACCTTTGCGGCGCCTTTCACAGGAACACACGGCTGGTATTGGGAAAATAAAGGTGATTCAACCATCACGGTCGTGCTTCAAACCCACGGGTTCTACAACGCGTTATATATGCCTTAGCCAACTCGTATCGGTGTTCCTTTTGGGGGAACTCTACTCAGACGAACGTCCCGTAGAACGCTCATACGTAACCAGCCGATTTGAAGCGCTATCGGAAAAGGCGTCCGGGGTTGACCCCGCTTTGGCCGAATTGTTCAAAACAACACTTCCCAGCCGAGTTAAGCTGATGATGTTCGCCTATATCGCGCCAGGATACATAAATTGGAGACATTTATGTCGATAAAATCCGCAAGCATCACCATCGTCACGCAAAACCTCCCGGATACTCGGAAGTTCTACGAATCCCACTTCAATGCGCGTCCCATTTTTGACTGCGGCTGGTATGTCGTCCTTAAACTGACCACTTCTTATCAGGCACCGGAAATATGCCTGATGAGCCCACAAGAAGGTATGCAATCGTTCACGGGCGGTGCCTATCTCAACCTGCGCGTGGAAGATGCCGATACACTTCACTCCCAGCTAACCCGGGCGGGACTTACACCCGCGGTACCACTGGAGGATCACCCATGGGGCGACAGGGGATTCGGGGTGCTTGACCCGTCCGGAGTAATGGTTTACTGCTACCATCCTATTGCACCGAGCGCCGAATTCGAACAGTACTTTGTCAAAGAGGACTAAACGCTCACGAAGGCATCGGGAGCAGACAATCGGTCAATAACGTCCTCCCGATTGCTTCGCACCATCAACGGTGTGATTCCAAACCAGCGCCGTATCTCGCGGCTCATATGCGCCTGATCCGAAAATCCATGTTTGGTCGCTATGGATACCAGGGGAGCGTCAGACCGCACAATCTCCATTACGGTCTGTCGAACGCGGGCCAATGACTTCCAGTAACGCGGCGGAGCGCCGGTCGTGTCTGCAAGCTTTCTCCGTATGCTGCGTTCACTCAACGGCATTGACCATCGCTCCTCTCGGCGCTCCAGTTCCTGAATGTATTCCGCTACCCATGAAGGCGCAGGACGTGCGAAGTCATTGACCACACTAACCAGCTTTGCGAGCGTTTCATCGAGATCGTTTTCAATTTCCCATCCATGGCAACCGGAAAGCGGAATATGTGAAAACATCTGATCATCGTGTTTTGAGCCTGGACTCTCCCCCTCCCACGGAAAGGTCACACCTGCGGCTAACCTAACTCCAGCGAAAAACGTGTCCTCATCACATATCACCTCCCGAGGGGCCGCATCCAAGCCACTACAAACAACAGTTGATGGATTATTCTTTGAGGCAATCACTACCAGATCACGGCAGCCATCCGGCCAGACTGAAAAGCGTCCTTTGGGTAACATCATGGACCATGTACACACAATCAAGCTCATACCCTCTCCACGGTATACGCTGCGCAATGCCCGAAACGGAGTTTGACCCGTTGAACACTTTTCACAGTGAAGCACTCATATATGTTCCATGTTTACTTGGACAACGCGGATTTAACGATTGTAAAACCCACCATGCCAAGGATTGCACCTGTTACCTTATCTATGTAGAAAGAAAGCTTTGTGAACTTGTTTCTGATTTTATTTGTTGAGAGCAGGAATATAATTGCGGTATCCCAGAAAAAAACCACAAGTGTCATCCAAATACCTAATGTTATCTTGAATGAAAGACTGACATCATTGGTTAGAACAACTGTAAAAAGACTTAGATAAAACAGGAGATTTTTTGGGTTTAAAATCCCAGACATAAATCCTGTTATAAATTCTCTTAGAAAACTCGCTTTTGTGCTTTCACCAGGATCCGTCTCTATTGACAAGGAAACATAATCCTCTCTTTTTGCCCGCAAAGCCTGAAATGCCAAGAACATTAAGAACAACCCACCGATAATCTTCAGAGCGATCATCAGTGTTACGGAACTGGCCAATATTGCCCCAACCCCAACCAGGCATAGAGCAATATAAAGTGCGTTTGCAACTGAAATACCTGCCGCTACACCAACCGCTTTATTCCTATCATTCTTGATCGCGCTTTTCACAACGAGAACGAAATCGGGACCCGGGCTCAGCAATGCCAAGAAATGCGCAAGGGCTACCGTTAAAAACATCAATATTAAATCAGGTTCCATAATCTCTCCTCCATATGAAATTTTATACCGTGCTTATTCATAATGTAACGATACTGCTGGTTAGGCATTCAGACGGCCTGAGCCACCAGGGTGTAACAAAGCGGTAACTGCCCTGACTGGTTCTCATAGATAGCGTACTCCTCTTCACGATTTGAGTGGGCATGTTCCTCAAGTCGCTGAATCTGAAAACCATTACCGACGCAAGCGGTCACAATGTCTCCAAGTGTATGCACAAACCAATATCCAGTTTCTCCCGCCCCACCGGAGGTACCGTCGTAAGTAATAGCCTCCTCAATTTTAACAGGGGATTTGTCAAAGTAACTCATTTCCGGCAGAAATGGATTTGTGCCAGCCGGGTCGAAAACTTCCAGAATCGGATGGGTTTCATAGATGACTAAACGACCACCTTTACTGACCAGCCCTCGGACAGCTTTAAAAAAGCCTTGCAAATCGGGCATCCAATTAATCACGCCAATGGTGATAAGCGCCAAGTCGTAGCGACCTAGCCCCGTGGGCAGTTGGTAGATATTCGCCTCAAGCAAGCGGGGATTAAGTTTGGTCTTTGACGCCAGCTCCGCTCCTTGGGCCAAAAACCGGGAGGACTGATCAATGCCCAGCGATGGCTTGAAACCCAACGCGGCCAGAGACAACAGCTCACGAGCGTTATTACAGCCAATCTGCACAGCGTTTCGCCCAGCCAGTCCAAGATGAGTCAAAGTAGCCGTAAGGCAGTCATCCAGCACATTAAAGTCCGGGTGACTGGCAGCTTGTAAGAGCTCGTCCCATGAGCGGCCTTGAGCATGAAGATGAGCGGATGCATCCCATGCAGCTTTATTGGCTTTTGTGTAGATGATTGTAGAGGACTCTTTCATTGCTGAGCTTCCTGCATCGTTGATAACGCCACTCTGCCTGCACGACTAAGCAATGAAAGCGAATTCGCGTTGCAGGGCTTCCCAATGACTTAAAACGGCCACCACCAAGGCGATGATCCAAGGCTGCTCCTGCAGTCTTTGAGCTGCGCCCCATACATCCGGGCGTTCGCATCAACTTTTCGCGCCACGTTGATCAACCAGCCTTTGCTGTTAAAGGTTTTCCTTTTCCAGCCCGTGTGGCCTTCATGGTAGGCCAGATACTGGTTGTAGGCGTCCCATTTGGAGATACCCAGCGTCCGGTGAGATACATCGGTATACCATCCCATGAAATCGACCGCGTCGTCATAGTCGTCCCGGTCGGCACCCCAGTTGCCCGTTTGGTCCTTGTACCAGTCCCAGGTGCCGTCTTTCACCTGCGCGTAGCCGTAGGCGCTGGATACGCGCCACCACATGGGGATTCCCAGAAAGGTATCTCTGGGCGGGGCAGCGTTGTGCTTAAAGCTGGATTCCTGCCGCATGATCGCCAGCTGCACCTGAACCGGTAAACCGTATCGCTTTTCCACATCTTCGGATGCATCAAACCAGTCGGGTTTCTCCCGAAATATCCGGCAGGCGTTTTCCACGTTGGACGGTGGTGAAGTCGCGCAGGCCGCTAACAGGAGGGATGACGCTAGGAGTAACACTTTTTTCTGCATAACCACATCGGAAACCAAATTTAATCGGGTGCTCGCTTGGACTAGCCTCCCATGTTATCGGATATGCCCCAACCGTTCTCGGCAAATTCATCCGCCTCTGCACTTCTGGCGAAGAGTTGGCTTATGGCCCCCAGCCTCATATACTCCAGATTCATTCCTATAATTCCGCAGGGGGCGTTTGCATGATTGTTATCCGTGATTCACAGGCCTGGAATCAGCAAGGTTAAGTAACGCGCCTGTCATTCCCCGGCCTGTCGCCGGGATTCACGAGAATCCCAATTTTTCGCGCATACAGCAGCTTGCGCGCGTGCTCGATTGTTCTATTTTTTGGGATAACAATATGCAAACTAATATCCTTTCTGATTTGGGCTGGAATCACTTTTTCCAGTCTCAGTTAGACCTGAGCGCCTTAGATACACAACTCCCCTTTCGCGTGATCAGCGTCCAACGCAACCTGATCGAATGCCTGGGTCTGGATGGTGATAACCAGAGTCGGCAGGTACAGCTTTCCACCTATCATTGGCGTGATGATGCACCTGAGGATCACCCCACGGTTGGCGATTGGCTGATGCTGGACAGGGAACTCCACCCGGTAAAGCTGCTGGAGCGCAAAACTCAAATCCAGCGCAGAGCGGCGGGCCGGGAGTCTTACCTTCAGTTGATAGCCGCCAATCTCGATACGCTGTTTATTACCAGCTCCTGCAATGAGGAGTTCAGCCTCAACCGCATTGAACGGTATCTTGCCATAGCTGCGGAGTCCCATATCCAGTGCGTGGTGGTGCTAACCAAGAAAGATCTGTGCGTTGATCCTTACGTCTACCTCGATGAGCTGGCAAAAAGTCATCCTCAGCTGCCTGTTGAGCTGGTGGATGCGACCGATACGGATTCGGCTTCGGTGCTCAGACAGTGGATTGGCAAAGGTCAGACCGTTGCGCTGGTGGGTTCTTCCGGGGTCGGTAAATCGACGCTGACCAATCTGCTGACTAACGCACAGGATCAAGCGACGGCGGCTATACGTGAGAGTGATAGCAAAGGACGTCATACCACCACATCACGGAGCCTGCATATGCTACCGGAGGGTGGATTGCTACTGGATACACCGGGGATGCGCGAGCTGCAGATTGTTGATAGTGAAGAGGGTATTCATGCCACTTTCCAGGATATCAGCGAGCTCGCTCAGCGCTGTCGCTTTGCTGACTGCTCGCACCAAAGCGAACCGGGATGTGCAGTACGGGCAGAAGTGGAAGCACAAAGGCTGGACCCGCGCCGCCTTGAGAACTATCTGAAGCTACTGGCCGAACAGGAGCGCAACAACGCCTCAGTTGCTGAGCGCCGTCAGAGTGACAGAGCTTTGGGTAAGTTCTACAAACAGACCAAATTGAGCGCTAACCGGTTTAAGTCCAGGGAGTAAGGAAAGGGAGCTCAGGCGTCAGCCTGGGCTCCCTCTGTCTGACCAAACCAGGCGAGACGGGATTGCAGCTCGACAACCTCGCCCATAATAACGACGGCCGGCGCCGGTAGTTGAGCCTCGGCCTGACGCGCAACAATATCATCCAGGCGACCGGTCAACACGCGCTGATCCGGTGATGTACCCTGGGAGACGATCGCCACCGGCGTATCGCCCGGTTTGCCGTGCTCCATCAATCCACTGCAAAGCCGTTCCAGCGTATGCAGCCCCATATAGAAGACGATGGTCTGATTGGGATGAACCAGCTCATCGAACTTCAGATCGGAGGTGCGGTTCTTGAGCTGGCCGGTGACAAACTTCACCGACTGCGCATAGTCACGGTGAGTCAGCGGGATACCGGCATAGGTTGAACAGGCACTGGCCGCGGTGATACCAGGCACCACCTGAAACGGTATGCCATGCGCCTTGAGCTCTTCTATCTCTTCCCCACCCCGCCCAAAGATGAACGGATCACCGCCTTTGAGACGCACGACCCGATGCCCTTTGCGGGCATGTTCAACCAGCAGTGCATTAATCCCCGGTTGAGGAACGCTGTGATTATCCCGCGCCTTGCCCACATAGATCAGGTCCGCATCCCGACGGCATAGATCCAGCACCTGGGGTGATACGAGTCGGTCGTAGACCACCACATCCGCCTGCTGCATCAGGCGCAGAGCCTTAAACGTCAGCAGTTCAGGATCACCGGGACCGGCACCGACCAGGTAAACTTCGCCGACTTCACGACCGGGCGTCTCCGACTCCAGCTGCGCTTCCAGCAGTTGCGCGGCCTCCTCATCACGCCCTGCAAAGACGCGCTCGGCCACCTCGCCCTGAAGGATCTTTTCCCAGAACTTGCGGCGCTCATTGACGTTGTTAAACCGCGCTTTGACGCGATCACGGAAACCGCCGACCAGCTGGCCGAGGCGGCTGTAGCCGCTGGGGATCCAGGTCTCAAGCTTGGCACGCAGCAAACGCGCCAAAACCGGAGATTGACCGCCTGAGCTGATGCCTATCACAATGGGTGAACGATCAACGATCGCAGGAAATACGAAGGTACACAGCGGCGGATTATCGACCACGTTGACCGGTAATGAGCGCGCTACTGCATCAAAGTGGACACGCTCATTGAGCGCCTCATCATCAGTGGCGGCGATCACCAACGCCATATCATCCAGCAACGCTGGATGATATTCGCCGATCACTACCTGGCCGCCGTGCGCGTCAACCAGCTCATCCAGTTCAGCATGCACCTCCCTGGATACAACACGAACCCTGGCACCGGCTCGCACCAGCAGCCGCGCCTTGCGCAACGCCACATCGCCACCACCAATCAGCAGTGCCTGTCGGCCCTTGAGATTAAAAAACAGCGGTAGATAATCCACCGATTACTCCTCTTGGCTAGGATCGCACTGCGACGGTTCCCGACAGAACTCAGGGCAGACGGTGATAGCGATACAACCCCTGACCTTCTTCATCAGTGTAGATGCAGTCGAACCCGTTTTCCGTGGGGATCAGTTCGCAGCTGGCCTGATGGGCCTGAAGGGTACCCCAGGGTGACTGGCAACCATCACGGTACTGCCCTTCAGCCACATCAAACTCCAGGCTGGACCCATTCAGCGCCCAGCCATATTGGTAGTTCAGGGTTTCGCACTGGCCGGTGGCATCATATTCCACGTAGCTGCCGGTCCCGTCGGCATTAATGGTCTCATGACCGATCAACGGCGGCTGGCCGCAGTTCTGATCCAGGTCGCGCAGTTCGTAGCGCCCACTGATCGCATCGGCGGTCAGGCGCTGGCCTTGAGACGGTAGCATCTGCACGCGGGTATACCCGGACAAACCACCTTTTTCGATATCACTGAGGTACTGCATCCGCATCGGCTGTGAGCGGATAGTCTGACGCATCTTCGCGTGGATCATACAGAACTCGCTTTCACCGGATGCGATCTGGCTCAGGATAGAATTGGGAATCTCAGAGACCCACTGTTCGATCCGGGGATAATCCACCGACATAGCCATCATACCGTTCGCCGTCAGCGTTTCGGATGCCAGCGCTTGCGCCGCTTCCGTACCCTTCTCGCCGGAGTACACCACCAGATGCTCTCCCTGTTTACCCAGGGTTGCACTTAGCCCCGGGGAGAGAAAACCGAGGTCGACCTCGGTCAATGCGCCATCCAGCGGCAATTTGGGTACGCGGCCGCCGGCCTTGGGAACAACAGTGGTATTAAACATGGAGATCACCAGTTCAGGGTTGCTGGTCGCCAGGCTGAACAGGAAATCAACGGACTCGGGCAACCCGCTTGCCTGGGAGAAGGTCAGGTCGTACAGAGAAACACCCGCCCCCTGTATGCCCTGTGCCATTCCCGTAAACACACCAAGCATTGCCGGGCTGGTGCCCGCCATCTGCTGCTGTGCCTGTTGCAGACGCGGGCACTGGAACGAGAGCTGGCCGAATCGGTTCCAAAGCTCCGTTAATGTTGGAACCAACGTATCCATGTTGAGGCCGAAACCAAAACCTACCATCTGCTCACCCTGCAGATGAGATGGCAGATGTCCGCGCAGCTTCATCAGCGAGTCACCGACACCGGGTGCTGCAACTTCAACCAGGGAACGGGCTTCGATGGTAATCGCATCACCTTGAGTCGACGCGTTGGTGTAACCCAGCAACATGCGCGGGGCGGCGCCAAACAGTCCGGCGATTTCATCGCGACAAACGGGCTCAAGCTCTCCAGTCAGAGGGTTGGGTTGACCTAGAGCGCGGTTCAGCGCCGCCCAGTCATTGGCCAGCGTCGAGGATGAAGTTTCCAGCAGCCCTTCTGCCAGGCGGCGAATGTGCAGGAAGCCGGCAAAGGTCTCGCTGAACCCCTGCGTCTTAATGATCTCACGCAGCTCTCCGCTGTCCGCCAGCGACGTTTCAGGTGCACTCAGGCCGAGCCGTTCAAGCTGCGCCTGCTCTGTGTCAAACGATGAAAAAAAAGTGATAGTGGCCAGGGAGTCTTGAGTCGCCACAACCAACTCAACACTTTGCGGCGCGCCTGCTGGCGTTAGCGGCCAACGCTGAACCCGCGTCTGCTCACGCATCTCCTCTTTAGGGCTGACGCCTGAACGTTCGGAAACGCTCTGCCAGACCCGGTCAAACGCCGCCTGATCCGCGACCGGCAGTCGAATCACCGGGAACAAACCATGCATGTAGATCGCCTGTGGCTGATTCAGGCTTATCCCGTAGTGATCGAACAGCTCCCCGTAGGTAGCGCCGTGGTTGACGAAATCAAGCACCCAGGCTTCCAGCAAAGCGCGTCCCGGCTGCGACCTGTTGCCGCCTTCCTGACGCGCCAGCTCGCTGAACAGATTCTCCAGTTGCGCAGGTTCAACGGCCGCCACCGGGTAATCGCGCATCTGCTCGACCACTTTGGGATCAGGCGTACCACCAAAGTAAACCACGGTATCGGCCGGTACATAGCTGGTTAGCCCTTTAGCCCCTCCTGCTCCCTGCGTGAACCAATAGCCACCCGCAGCGGCCAGAACAACCAGAACAAAAACCGGTAGTGCCAGTTTTTTCATCTCAATCTCTCCCTGAGTACCCGATCTTTAGATCCGCATACTGTAATCGAGTAGGAGGAGGTCTTGCGACCTCCGTCCTCTCACACCACCGTACGTGCGGTTCCGCATACGGCGGTTCATGATACACATTTAAGCCGATGATACTGATCCATCAGCGATACCAGTCCGATGCGATCAAACACCTTCTTCGGCAACGCCTGATTCAAATGAGAGGCGCACGAGTTCCACCAAGGACCACGCCCATTGGTCGCACTGCGCCAAGCCCTGTCTTCAGACAGACCCAGTCGCATCAGCATCTTGACCCGGGTGAACGGCCGCTTCCATTGACGCCAGAGGATTTTGCGCAGATGCCGGCGGATCCACCCATCCAGCGCCTCG
>NZ_AUAZ01000019.1 GCF_000428985.1 Marinobacterium litorale DSM 23545
ACCCCAATTAAGGGGCACCAGATAGAGGCCGCACAATGAAATGGGAACGTATCCGAAATACCGTATGGCGGTCTGATCATGGCCATACCGTCATTAAATACAGAATGGCACAAGGGGTAATTGAATACCTGCTGTACGCACCTGGCGAACCGCGAGAGGGTGGAGACTATAGCTCTCACGGTAAACTGGCCGATGCGAAAAATGCAGCACTTACGGGAGAAACGGCATGACTGAATTACGACCAACAACATGTAAAAACTGCGGTTCGCCGCACCTGGCTCCTGTAGACGGCGGCACCTGTAGCTGCATGGGCGGATTGGCTGATGTAACGCCTGAGCAGTTTATTGATCGAGCAAAATCATGGGGCGGTTTCGTGGTTTATAACCCGGAGCGCGACCGGTTTGTCGCAGCGCGTATCGATGAATTGCCTGGGTATTTACCGGGCGGTAAGTGAAGATGAGGAGATAGAGATGACTGTACTAAACAAAAGCGGGAAGCTGGCAGATGATCCGCTGCTGGATACCAAAGAAGCAGCCGCCATGCTTGACTGTACGCCGCGCACGTTAAATGAGTGGCGCAGAACTGGACGACATGGTGATGATCTGACCTACCTCAAGATCGGTCGAAATGTTCGGTATCGCAAATCCGTACTGCAGGCGTTTCTTGATAAGGCGCAGCGGTCCCATACGTGACCGCGCCTACCCTCCTTGTAGTCTTGCTAGTAGCGCCACCCTTTCCTCTTCGCTCATCGCCTCCAAAAGGGCTCCAATCTTATCATCAGACTCTTTCCCCGTAGCCTTGCCGGCCGCTCGGTTAATGGCAGCTATTGCTGTTTCGATACCGGCAAGGGTGGATGATGTGTCGAGATGCGCATAGGTTTTGGCGGTCACCTGTATATTTTGGTGCCCGAGCGCCCTGGATATCTGCTGAAGTCCAACCCCCTCGTTAGCCTGCCAACTACCGAGCGTTCTGCGTAGGTCGTGGATAGTCAGACGCTCCTCCTTTTCCTCGGGCCTCAAGCCTGCCCGCTCAGTTACACGCATCCAAAAATCATACTTGTTTGATGGTATTGGGCTGTTCGCTTTGCGGACGGCCGGAAAGACAAATTTACCCTCCACTTCCTCACGTCTGCGTCTTAATATCGCAAGCGTATCCTCTGCCAGTGGCACAACATGCTGCCGTTTTCCCTTCATTTTCTTGGCTGGGATCGTCCAGATCCCTCTATCCAGCTCCAGTTCACTCCATTCCATTGCATACACATTCGCCTTGCGCTGCCCGGTAAATAAAAGCACCAGTGCTGCATCTTGATATAACTGTTTCTCCAGCATAAGGGATTCAAAGAGCGCTGTTACTTCATCCGGGCGTAAATAGCGTTCTCGACTCTTCGGCTTTCTCCGCTTAACACCCACTGTTGGTATGTCGACAGGCAGTTTTAATTCATCCCTTGCGAATTTATAAATCTGAGAAACGACGGTTATAAACTGATTATGAGTCACGGCACCGTAATTTGATTCGCGTAGGTGCTTTGTAATGTCGTCAGCTGACAGGGCATCGAGTTTTTTCTTGCCAAATGCCGGACTTACATGGATCCGCCAAATGCCCTCGTAACACTCATACGTCCTACCACCAAGCTCATCAATACTCACCAGGTGCTCGATGTGATTCATCCACTGAGCGCCGATTTCGCCAACCTTGGCGTTCTGGTGCTGCTTCTCGCGCTCTGCCTGCTCAGGGTCAACACCGGCATTGAACGAAGCGGCCAGCTCAGTCGCTTTCTTTCTGGCTTGATCTATAGTCCAATTCGGGAAGCGCCCGATCTTTCGTTCAATCAGGCCGAATGCTTTATGTCTGGCTCGATAATAGAATGTCTTGCTCCCGCTCGGCATGACTCGAACGGTCAGCGATGGAGTGCTGGTATCGGTGTAACGTATGCGGGATTCCGTCGACAGATCGTCCAGCCATCCCTTGGTAAATCTGTGCTTCATGTAAGTCTCCGAGTGCCTGTGTGGGCTGCCCCACATGTGGCCCACAGGTTTCCCGCCTATGGCCCACAGTCGGCATTGTAGTGCATTGTATTCGGTGACACATCATGAAACGATCAAGTTTAGGTAAGTCTTTGATGCTAAAGATTTAAATGTGCTAGAAGGGATTCAGTGTTTCTTGATTGGACTTCACGATCTGGAATTAACCATTGTAGACTTGTCCGGGCAAGAGCGAGATCAACACTTAGCACTATTTGTATTTTTGAGGCCATTCACTATGCGTATTCTCCATACCATGATCCGCGTTTCTGATCTGCAAAAATCCCTCTCTTTTTATACCGATGTACTGGGGATGAAGCTTCTGCGCCGCAAGGACTACCCAGAGGGAAAATTCACCCTCGCTTTCGTCGGGTTTGGCGAAGAATCCGAGCAGGCGGTGCTGGAACTGACCCACAACTGGGACACCGACAGCTACGACCTCGGTGACGGCTACGGTCATGTGGCCATTGAGGTGGAGGATGTCTATGCCGCCTGTGATGCAATAAAGGCCAAGGGCGGCGAAGTCGTCCGCGAAGCGGGCCCGATGAAACATGGCAGCAGCATTCTGGCGTTTGTAAAAGATCCCGACGGCTACATGATCGAGCTGCTGAGCCCGTCACGTAAGGACTGATGGCGGCACACCGTTACTGCGGGCGCGTAAAGCGGGCTGCGCGACAGCAGTTTTTCCGGTACAATTCACCGCCAATATTAGAAAAACCTGAACTTCTGCCGTCCGATAATCCACGTCTCGGCGTGTGTCGTGCGGCAGCCCGTGTGTAGCCGAAACTCTACCGGAGGATCCAGCACCGGATCCTGACAGTCAGTCATTACGCAAGGCACCTGTTTGATGAAAAAACTAGCACTTTTAACCACAGCCGGGTTGCTGTTGAGCTTTCAGGTCGAAATCGCCTCCGCCGCTTCAATCAGCGCAGCGCAACGTGCGATGGACGCCAAGGACTACGCCGAAGCTCTGAACGAGCTGACGCCGCTGGCCAAAGAGGGTGATCCCACCGCACTCAATATGCTTGGCAAGCTTTATGAAAACGGCTGGGGCGTCGAGGCTGATCCCCAGCAGGCACAGCGCTATTACGAGCAGGGCGCGCGCCAGGGTAATCTGGAGAGCGTCAATAACCTGCGCAGCCTGAAGAACAAGGCCTACAAGGCGGAATTCGACCAGATTCTGCCGGACGCCCAGGCGGGTAATGCCAGCGCACAAAACCGCGTCGGTGAGATGTACGAATTCGGTCAAGGGGTCGATCGTGATACCGACATGGCGTTCGACTGGTATCAAAAAGCCGCCGAGCAGGGCAATGTAACTGCATGGCATAACCTGGGACGCAGCTACAACTTCGGTAATGGTGTGGCCCAGGACTACGACAAGGCCGAAGAGTGGTACCGGAAAGCAGCGATGCAGGGACACCAGCAAGCGATGTTCTTTCTGGGCACACTCTATGCCACTGATCATGGCGCAGACTCCAGCCACGATTCTGACGTTATTGCCTATGCCTGGCTCAGCAACGTGGCTCAACAGGGCGATTCCACCGCTCGCGCTATCGAGTCGCGCCTGAAAATGAAGCTGACCGACGCGCAACTGACCGAGGCGCAGAACCTGGCTGAAGAATACAAGGCCGAGTACGTCACACCGTTTAACTAAAACCCGAGTACCGGGGCACCGCCCCGGCCTCACTGCCTACAGGCTACCCAAGGCATGCAACGCCCTTTTCGCGATACGCCCCCTGACCTCAAACCTGCCACCCTGGGCAAGCGCCTGCTGGCTATGGTCTACGACGGGCTGATCCTGGTATCTATCTGGATTGGCGTGGCCATTATATCAACGGCGATTAATCAGGGCGGC
Source organism: Marinobacterium litorale DSM 23545 (assembly GCF_000428985.1). GTDB lineage: Bacteria > Pseudomonadota > Gammaproteobacteria > Pseudomonadales > Balneatricaceae > Marinobacterium_D > Marinobacterium_D litorale. The sequence continues at coordinate 3,877 of NZ_AUAZ01000019.1, forward strand.
GTCACCTCGCCGATGGGCCGGGCTGCCATGCAATCCGCCCAGTTCTGTTTCAGCTTTCTGTTCTTCGGTTACTTCTGGACCCGCAATGGTCAAACTCTGGGCATGCAGGCCTGGCGCCTGCGGGCCCAGACCTTTGATGGCCAACGCATGAGCTGGACCCAGGCACTGATCCGTTTTCTCGGTGCCATTGTGTCATGGATCCCAGCAGGCCTCGGCTATATCTGGATGCTCTTTGGCGATGAACGCCTGACCTGGCATGACCGCTGGTCAGAGACACTGATCGTCAGTATGCCGAAGCAGCCGCGAAAAAAGGGCGTAAAAAAATAGGTGACGGAGTTTACCTGCGCGCTCAGTCTCGGCTAATGTTGACCCAAAAGCCAGTTTGCCTGACCGCCATGTCCTCACACGATAACCGCGCTACTTTGCTGATTGTCGATGATGAACCGATCAACATCGCCGTACTTTCAGATATCCTTAAACATCAGTACCGAATCCTGGTTGCTCGCGATGGTGCGCAGGCGCTTGCCCGGGCAGGTGGAAACGTAATACCTGATCTGGTCCTGCTCGATATCATGATGCCGGACATGGACGGCCTGGAAGTCTGCCGGCAGCTCAAGTCCAACCCCGCCACGGCCGATATCCCGGTCATTTTCGTCACTGCCATGAGCCAGGATGTGGATGAATCCGCCGGTTTTGCCGCAGGCGCTGTCGACTATGTCACCAAGCCGGTTCGCCCTGCTATTGTCTTGGCCCGGGTCAAGGCGCAACTGGAGCTCCAGTGGCACCGCAAACAACTGGCAGAACAGAACCAGACCCTGGACCGCCTCGTCAGAGAGCGTACGGCCGAGGTTGCCAACACCCAGCAGGTCACCATCCTCGCCATGGCCACACTGGCCGAAACACGGGACAACGAAACCGGTAACCATATTCGTCGCACCCAGTTCTATGTCAAGGCGCTGGCAGAACAACTGCGCCGACAGGGCGAATACCCCGAGCTCACCGACGACAATATCGAACTACTCTACCGCTCTGCCCCCCTGCACGACATTGGCAAGGTCGGCATTCCGGACAGCATACTTCTCAAGCCCGGCAAGCTCGATGAACAGGAGTTCGAGATTATGAAAACCCACGCCGAGCTGGGAGGTGCCGCCATCGAGGAGGCGGAAAAGGCACTGGGTGACAGCGAAACCTCATTCCTGCGTTACGCGCGCCAGATTGCGCACTGCCATCACGAGAAATGGGACGGCTCCGGCTACCCACAGGGGCTCGCCGGTGAGGCGATCCCGTTGGCCGGGCGCCTGATGGCTCTGGCCGATGTGTACGACGCATTGATTTCAAAGCGTGTTTACAAAGCCCCGTTTAGCCACGAGCAGGCTAAAGAGTTGCTTATCAAAGGACGGGCACAGCATTTTGACCCGGCTGTGGTTGATGCGTTTCTGGCCATCGAGACAACCTTCGTCGAGATCGCCGCGCGTTATTCCGATAGCGAAACCGCCCAATAAACAGCACAACCGGAGGCAGCCATGTTAGGTGTCGTCTATACCAGCTTCATCGAGATGGTGGAGCAGCAGTTTTCCCCGGATACCGCCGACGATTTACTCGATAACCCAGCGCTCAAATATGACGGCGTTTATACCGCGGTTGGGTCCTATGATCACAACGATATGATTCGTATGGTGGTGCACCTGAGCGAATTGACCGGTATCCCGGTGGATGACCTGGTGCAGGCGTTCGGCGAATACCTGTTTCACCAGCTGGCTGAACGTTATCCCGCTGTACTGGAAGCACGCACAGGCTTTCTCGACTTTCTTGAAGTTATTGAGACCAGCGTACATACGCAGGTCCGCAAGCTCTATCCCAACGCCGAGTTGCCGCAGTTTGATACCGTCAGACATGACCCGAACAGCCTGACCATGCATTACGCTTCACGGCGACCTTTCGTTAATCTGGCACTGGGACTGATCCAGGGTTGCTCTGCGTACTACAAACAGCCCTATGAGATTGACGTGGAGCGCTCCACCGAGGGCGAGCTGAACAAAGCAAGTTTTCATATTCGGACCACTTCATGACGGACGAGGCGCGCTGGCAACGCCGGTTGGAGCGTGAGCGTGCCGCTCGCAAGGCGGCTGAGGAGCTGCTGGAGGCCAAAGCCTCGGAGCTGTTTCGCGCTAACCAACAACTGGAGCGTGAACAACACCAGCTTAAAACCCTGATTGGCAAGGTCGAACGCACCATTAACCAGCTACTTCAAGAGGCCGATACCCCGCTTCCCAAAACTGAAGTCAGCACCGCTGAACTCCCCGACCTCCTCGCCGGATTAATCAACGACAACGCCCGGACTCAACGCCTGCTGGAGCGGCAAAAGTTCGCGTTGGACCAGCACGCCATCGTCAGCATCAGCGATCTTAGCGGCCGAATCACCTATGTTAACCCGCGTTTTTGCTCGATTTCAGGGTACGACAAGGATGAGATCATCGGTAAAACCTATGAACTGATCCGGTCCGACTACCATCCAGCGGCTTATTTTGAGGGGATGGAGGCACTCACCCGGGCCGGACGTGTCTGGAGCGGGGAGATACACTCGCGGGCGAAGGATGGCAGCACGTTCTGGGTCGCCGCGACGATCGTTCCGATTCTGGATGAAAACGACCGTCCGGTGGAATTCATCTCCATACAGACCGACCTGACCGCGCAGAAGGCTCTCGAGCAGGAGTTCGAGCACGAAAAGAACTTTCTCAACAGCCTGACCGACAGCATGGACGAGGGGGTCTATGTCATCAACGCCGTGGGCCAGTGCCTGTTCGTCAACCAGTCCGCCGCACAGCTACTCGGACGCGAACGCGAGACGCTGTTGGGCACCGATTTCCACGGCGCGGTAATGAAAGAGTTCGACCAGCAGTTTGATGATCCTATTCTGATGGCTGTCATGCTTGATGAGCGGGTTGAAACCGATCAGTTTGAGTTTCAGCGGCCGGACGGTTCCTCGTTTCCAGTCAACATCAGAGCACGCTCACTGACCATTGAAGGGGAATACAGCAGCGCGGTCTGCGTGTTCCGCGACATAACAGCCAGCCGTCAACTGGAGGAAGCCCGGGCACAGGCCGTACGCCAGGCCCAGCAGAGCGCCATGGCCAAGTCTAATTTCCTGGCCAACATGAGCCATGAAATCCGCACCCCCATGAACGCAGTGGTCGGCTTGAGTCACCTGTTGATGCAAACCGAACTGGATCCTCGTCAACGCGACTACACATCCAAAATTCAGCGCTCTGCCCGCAACCTGCTGGGCATCATCAACGATATTCTGGACTTCTCCAAGATCGACTCCGGCAACCTCCACCTGGAAGCGGTCCCGTTCGATCTGGATGAGATCCTGGAAGATGTTTACAACGTCAATCAGGTGAAAGCGGATGAGAAGAAACTCAGTTTTGTTGTCGAGAACACTGCGTTGCTCAGCAGGAGCCTGATCGGAGACCCGCTGAGAATCCGCCAGGTACTGGTTAACCTGACCAGCAATGCAATCAAATTTACCGCCTCAGGGTCGGTGACGATTCAGGTCTCAACCGCACTTGTCGATCACGAGCGGGTTGACCTGCGGATCGATGTTAGAGACACGGGAATCGGGATAGCACCGGATAAAATAGGGCTGCTCGGCATCCCCTTTTCCCAGGCGGACAGCTCAACCACCCGACGTTTCGGGGGAACCGGTCTGGGCCTCTCGATCTGTTTCCAGATAGCCCAAATGATGGGCGGGACGCTGTCCGTGGAAAGCGTGCCCGGCCAGGGAAGCTGCTTCAGTTTCAAGGTTCCGTTGCCGCGATCGGAGTCCACTCCGGCCGTTTATGAACTGCCCGCTGTACGGGTCATCGACCCGCAGCATCGTCTGACCCGGTTATGCCATTCGTTCAACACCGATTGCCAGCGCCTCGAGGTTGACACGCTACAGTCACTGAGCGAACTGGAAGGCTCTGATCCCGTACTGATCGATCTCTTCGCAGTGACACACCTTTCAGTATCCGAATGGGCACAGGTGGTTTCCCAAATCGGAACACCGTTAATTTTTTTCTGCTCCACGCGCCTCTCGGAAAAGCTGAGTCGTAAGCTTCCTGAACATGAAGTCGAGTACTGCCATCTCTTCACCCTGAGAGCACTGACGGCCGCGCTCAGTAAAGAAACACCACTGCTGAAGGAGCGGACGCCCTTACCCCTTCAGCGCGGCAATGTCCTGCTGGTGGAAGACAATGAGATCAATACCGAGGTGGCCACCCGGATGCTTGAGGCGGAGGGGTTTAGAGTCACACACGCCGCATCCGGTGAGCAGGCGCTGTCTCTCCCGCCCGGGACCCGTTTTGACCTGGTGCTGATGGATATCCAGATGCCCGGGCTGGATGGTTACGAAACCACTGAAAAGCTGCGTGCTCAACCGTTGTTCGCGAGCGTCCCCATTATCGCGCTTACCGCCCACGCCATGGCCAGTGATCGTGATCGAGCACTGAAATCGGGTATGAATGACTACCTGACCAAACCGATCGATCCCGAACGCCTGCACAACTGCATCACCCGCTGGTCAGACATCCCCCATACCCGCCCTGCCTCAGCACCGGAGCCACCAGTACCCCACCCACCCTCAACGCTGAGTGTTTTCAACCGTGAGCAAGCCCTGCGCCACCTTAACGGCGATACCGAACTGCTCGACCGTCTCGCGCATAGATTCGCACAAGGGCATGAGCACGATAGCCGGCTCATTCAGCAGAGCATTGAGCAGGGAGGCTATGCAGACGCCCTGCGCCTGAGTCATACCTTAAAGGGTATCGCACAAACGCTTGGCCTTGAGGAGTTGGCGACCGCCAGCCGTGCCTGCGAATCCGCCCTGCAGACAGGCGACCATCAAGCGGCCCGCGCTCTGAGCGTTTTGATTGAACTTGCGTTAAACAGCGCCCTGACTGCGTTGGCATCCTCATCGCTGCCGACGACGCCGGTCCAAAACCCTGGCCCCACCAACAGCCCAGCTGCTACCGGAGAGCATGTAAACAACGGCGAAGCAGCAGAGCGTGCCAGGACGTTACTGAAGGCACTGATTCCGCTACTGGAAGAGGGTGACTTCGAGTCGCTCGGCACCGCGCAGGCGTTGCTGGAAGTTATCCATGATGAAGATATACAGGAGCTGGCACAGGAGCTGGTTGCGCAGACCGATGCGTTTGACTTCGAAACCGCGCTGGACACCGCTCGTCAGTTACAGGAACGACTGACAAACGCCTGACAAACGCAGCTCAACCGGCTCGTCTCAGCAACCAGGCACCGACCAGAAAGCAGATCAGAATGGGAACCAGAATCGCCAGCAATGGCGGAAATCCGAATACGCTGCTGGCCGGTCCCAGCAGATCCTGCGCAAACTTAAAACCTACACCCCCAATCACCCCGGCCACCATGCGCTGTCCCGCAGTCACGTTACGCAGCGGACCAAAGATAAAGGACACACCTATCAACACCAGCGCAGCGATAGACAGGGGCTGGAATAGCTTGCCCCAGAACGCGAGCCGATAGGTATCGGAGTTGACCCCCTGAGCCTCCAGGTAAGCGGCATAACGAGACAGCCCGGTGATCGAAAGATCCGCGGGCTCGACGATGATCACCGAAAGCAACTCCGGGGTCAGCGCGGTCTGCCAAAGCTCTTGTGACTGGGTGGCCGGTTGCGTTTCCCCATCCGCAAAGCGGGTTTCGCGCACATCCTGCAAGGCCCAGCCGTCCTCTACCGCTTCACCAATCTGGGCATAGCTCGAGCGCACCAGCCGGCGTTGCTCATCAAACTCATAGCGGGTCACACCATGGATAACGCCGCCCGGCTCCACCGCCGCGATATGAATAAACTCATTGCCATCCCGGTGCCAGGCCCCCTCATCGGTGTGCAGCACGCCATCCCGGGCCATGGCGATGCCACGCCCACTGTCAGCCATCTGCTCGGTAACCGGCGCTATAAACTGGCCCAGTACCAACTCCAGAACCATCAGTAGAAAGACCGGTTTGAACACCGCCAGTACAATGCGTGCCGTCGAAAATCCCGCAGCCCGCATAACCGTCAGTTCAGACTGACTGGCCAGCGTACCCAACCCCACCAGACAGCCGACCAGCGCACTGAGGGGAAGCATCTCGTAAATACGCCGCGGGGTGGTGAGCGCCAGATACTGCATCAGCTGACCAAACCCGTAGCGCTCGCTGAGGCGGTCCAGTTCATCAATCAGTGTCGACAGCAGGTCCAACCCCACCACAATCAACAGAACCACAGCGATGGCCGAAAGCACATGACGGGCAATATAACGATCCAGACGATTGGCGATCATGAGCCGGACTCCCCATTCACTTTCTGGGAACCTTTCCAGCTGGGCAACGACGGGATCCGATTAAAGACAGCCTCCCAGAACCGCTCGGCAAAAATCAGGTTGCCGGCCAGGAACAGGAACAGCCCATGGACCAACCAGAGGATCACCGGCTCGATACTGCCCTCCTCAATCGCGGAGCGAGTGGCCGTTAACAGCGTCACGTAGAGGAGGTAGATAATAATGGCCGGTATCAGCTTGGCGTAGCGCCCCTGTCGCGGGTTGGTCTTGGCCAGCGGCACGGCAATCAACGTCACGATAAACGCCAGTACCGGCAGTGAAAGCCGCCAGTGCAACTGTGCCTGCTCCCGTGAACCCTCACTGCGCAGCAGTGCCAGCGTCGGCTGCGCTTCAATCTCATTGATCTGCGCGGCACTGCCCGCATCGGGTAAACGTACACCGTACTGTCCGTACTCAGTGGCAATATAGTTCGCCTCGCCGGGTGCACCTTCAAAACGGTACCCCTCTTCCAGAACCAGAAAACGCCCCTGGCCTTCCAGGTTACGCTGGGCCGCTCGCTCGGCATACAGCAGCAGAGGCCGTCCCCGGTTATCACGCTGGACAATAAACACGTCTTCCAGGGCACCGGTTTGCGCATTCAGCTCTTTGGCATAGGTCACCTGACGGCCATTACTCTGGGACTGGAAACGACCGGGCGTCAGCAGTTCCAGTTCACTGCGTGAGTCCTGCTGGGCAAAGATCTGCTTGGCCTCCCCCACTCCCCAGGGCGCTATCCATAACGCGATAAGTCCGACCAAGACGGAGATCAACAGCGCCGGCCCCATGGCATACACCACCAAGCGACGCTGACTCACCCCACAGGCCCGCAGCACCACCATTTCGCTTTCCAGATAGAGCCGCCCGAAGCCGAGCAGAATCCCCAGGAACAGCCCGAGGGGTAGCAACAGCTCCAGAAAACCGGGAATGCGGTACGCCAGCACCAGCAGCACGAAATCGGCATCCAGCTTACCGGTCGCCGCTTCGGTCAGATACTTGATCAAGCGAGCACTGGTGATAATCAGCAATAGAACCGCAGTAACAGCGGTGGTGGAAAGCAATACCTCGCGGGAGAGATAACGGAAGATGATCAAAGCTCAATCCCTGTCGCGCACGTGAAGATCGTAAACGGTGTGAACACGCGAAGTGCAATATGTCCGCTGCCGGGACAACCACCCCGCTAAAGCGAGTCTGGCACTGATTCCCGGAACCGCTGTATAGTGCGTTTAATCGCGTGGATGATTTCGCACTCAGCGAATCGCATTATCCCGCAATCAGTCTGCAATGTCTTGTATGGAGTCGTCATGGATTTCGAGATCGTCAATGGCCCGGTTACTGAACTGGAAACCGATTGTATCGTCATCGGCATCGAGGCCGAAGGTAAGCTCAGCCCGACTGCGGCCGAGATCGACAAAGCGGCCGGGGGCTACCTGAACGAACTGACCACCAGCGGCGACCTCACCGGCAAAGCTGGCGAACAACAGATGTTGTTCAAGGTACCCGGATTAAACGCACGCCGCGTTCTGGTCATTGGCCTGGGCAAAGCGGAGGAGCGTAAAGACCGCCACTACCGCAAGCTCGTTACCGCCATTACCGGCACCTTGAAGCGGTCCGGTATTGCCAGCGCGGTTATCGCTCTGGATGGCTTGGCCAGCGACCAGGATGACACCTACCGTCAGACCCGTCAGTTCGTCGAATGGTGCTCCGCCGAGCTCTATCAATACGACGCGACCAAGAGCAAGAAAGCGGATCCCATTAAGCTGGAGAAAGTTGCGCTTCTGCTGTCGGAAGACGATACCGAGCTCGGTGAAGGCGCTCTGCTGGATGGTGTTGCGATCGCCAACGGCGTCAGCGCCGCACGCGATGTCGCCAATCTGCCGGGTAATATCTGCACGCCAAGCTACCTGGCCGAACGCGCCATCGCGCTGGCTGAGAATTATGAAACTATCAAAGTTGAGATTCTCGATGAAGCGCAGATGGAGGAGCTGGGCATGGGTGCCCTGCTCGCGGTTGGTCGCGGCAGCAGCCAGCCGTCTCGGCTGATCGTGATGCGTTACACCGGAGCCGACAAGGAGGAGCAGCCCCATGCTCTGGTCGGCAAGGGTATCACCTTCGATACCGGTGGCATCAGCCTCAAGCCCGGCGCCGACATGGATGAGATGAAATTCGACATGGGCGGTGCGGCCAGCGTTCTGGGCACCATGGAAACTCTGGCCGAAATGCACCTGCCATTGAACGTGGTGGGTATTATCGCCGCCGCTGAGAACATGCCGGCCGGCAACGCCGTAAAACCGGGTGATATTGTCACGACCCTGTCCGGCAAAACGGTGGAAATTCTCAATACCGACGCGGAAGGCCGCCTGGTACTCTGCGACGCCCTGAGCTACGCCGAGCGTTACAACCCACAGAGCGTGATCGATATTGCGACGCTCACCGGAGCCTGCATTATAGCTCTGGGCCATCAGGCCACCGGCCTGCTCAGCAATGATCAGGCGCTGGCGGATTCTCTGCTCGACGCCGGCGAATATGCGGCAGACCGTGCCTGGCAGCTGCCTCTGTGGGATGAGTTCCAGGAGCAGCTGGATTCTAACTTCGCCGATATGGCAAATATCGGTGGACGTCCAGGCGGTACGATCACAGCAGCCTGTTTCCTCTCCCGCTTCACCGAGCAGTACCGCTGGGCACACCTGGATATCGCCGGTGTTGCCTGGAAAAGCGGTAAACAGAAAGGGGCGACCGGTCGCTGCGTCCCGCTTCTGGCTCAGTACCTGCTCGACCTGGCTGAACAGAAAGAGGGCGGTGATGACGCGGAGTAATCGATGACCCGCGCCGATTACTACATTCTCCCCGATTCCGACCCGGATAGCCGCGAGCGCTTTCTGGGCCGGATCTGCGAGAAAGCTCTGGCCCACAACCACCGGGTCTATATCCATCTGCCGGATGACAGCGCTTTGGAACGGCTGGACGCCCGGCTTTGGTCATTCAGAGCGGATGCCTTCGTGCCGCACGTTATACTGGGAAAGACACCGGAAGCTCCGGTTGAGATCGGTTTTGGCGAGCAGCGCCCCGGACATCGCGAGTTGTTCGTCAATATGGCGCTGGACCTTCCAGAGGATGCGTTCGAGTTCGAGCGAATCGTGGAAATCGTTGTGCAGGAGGCAGAGATACTGGCTGCCACCCGACAAAACTACCAGCGCTGTCGGGAGCGTGGCATAGAGCTGCACCGCACCGACCTGCGTTGATGGCGGGCCCCGCGCCCGCCCGGGGAGGATCGCATGAAGCGCGCCTTGATACTGCTCGCCCTTGTTCTGCCAGGTGCAGCCGCACTCTGGTATTTCTCTCGCCCCCAGCCTATCCCAGTTACTGTAGCTACGATCTCCGCAGGACCTGTTGAACAGTTAGCAGCCAATAGCCGCGCCGGTAGCATCCGTGCCTGTCGCCGATCCCGTCTCGCTGTGCCTGTCGGCGGACGCGTCGATCAGTTGCTGGTCAGTGAAGGCGATCAGGTCAAAGCAGGCGAATTGCTGTTAACCCTGCATGACGACGAACAGACCGCTTTACTGATGGCCGCTGAGGCCGACCTGAAGGCCGCCCGCCTGGACAAAGAAAGAAGCTGTGAGCTAGCCAGTTTCAGTCAACGCGAATGGCGCCGCTCGTTGACGCTGGCCGAACGTGAGCTAGTCTCCAGCGAGCAGTTGGACCGGCTGAAAACCGAGGCCACTACAGCGTTAACGACCTGCCGGGTCGCCGAAGTCGCTATCGAGCAGGCTCAGGCTCAGCAGGCCCTGCAGTCAGCTCGCCTGGAGAAGATGCACCTGCGCGCCCCCTTTGGCGGTATCGTGGCCGAGATCAACGGCGAGCCCGGGGAGTATTCCACCCCCTCGCCGCCCGGCGTCGCAACTCCACCGGCCGTTGATTTGATTGATGACAGCTGCCTCTATGTGCGTGCTCCCATCGACGAAGTCGAAGCGGCGCGACTGGCCCCGGGACTGAACGCCCGCATCATCCTGGATGCCTTTCGTGGCCAGGTATTCCCGGGCACGCTCAAACGCATCGAGCCTTTTGTCTCCGAGCTGGAGAAACAGGCTCGAACCGTGGATGTGGACATCTATTTCACACCGGTGCCGGACCAGATCCGCCTCCTGGTGGGCTACAGCGCCGATGTGGAAGTGGTTGTCGAACAACACGAAAATCAGCTGCGCGTGCCCACCGAAGCCCTGCTCGAGGGCCGTTATGTACTGCGTTATAACCCGGAAAGCTCCACCCTTGAAAAAGTAGCGGTACAAACCGGTGCCGCCAACTGGACCTGGACCGCGATCACTGACGGTCTCACTGCCGGTGACAGGATCCTGACACGGCTCGATACCGAAGGGGCGGTGGATGGCGCCCGGGTTGAACCGCAATGATTCGCCTGGAACAGCTGTGTAAAAGTTACCATCTCGGGAATGAGACAGTTCACGCACTGGATCGCTTTGATCTCACTATAGAGTCAGGAGATTACCTATCGGTTATGGGCCCCTCCGGGTCGGGCAAATCCACCCTGCTGAATATGCTGGGCCTGCTCGATACGCCGGATTCAGGGCAGTATTGGCTCGAGTCTGAGTTGGTCAGCGAACTGGATGAGGAACAACGTGCCCGGGTTCGCAATGAGCGCATCGGTTTCGTGTTTCAGGCCTATCATCTGATCGATCGCCTGACCGCACGCGAGAATATAGAGCTTCCTTTGATCCTGAACAGCACACCGCCCCATGAGCGCCGGCCCCAGGTCGAGCAATTGATCGACCGCCTTGGTTTGTCCCACCATGCCGATCACCGCCCTCACCAGCTTTCCGGCGGCCAGCGACAACGGGTGGCGATCGCCCGCGCCGTGATCCGACGCCCGGCTCTGCTGCTGGCGGATGAACCCACCGGCAACCTGGATAGCCACTCAGGTGCCGATGTAATCGAGCTGCTGGAAGAGCTCAACGGCGAAGGTATCACTCTGGTTCTGGTGACCCATGATCCAAACATGGGCGAGCGCGCCGGGCGACGCCTGTGGATGCAGGACGGATGTCTGCGGCAGGAACGTCGGGGCAGTGACAATGCGCAGCGCTGACCTGATTCGTTTTAACGCCCGTTTGCTGGTTCGTCAGTGGTTCCGGACCCTGATGATACTGCTGGCCACGGCAGTCGGTGTCGCAGCGGTACTCTTGCTGACAGGCCTGGGGGAGGGCGCCCGGCGCTTCGTTCTGGAGGAGTTTTCACTGCTGGGTCAGGACACATTGATCATGCTTCCCGGTCGCAAGGAAACCACCGGCGGCCTGCCACCGCTGACCGGTGAAGGCACCCGCGATATTACGTTGGAAGACGTGCAGGCGCTGTCCCGATTGAACTCTGTGGATCTGGTCGCGCCGCTGATTGTGGGCAACGCTCAGGTCCAGTTTGATGTTCGCAACCGAGAAGCAGTGATACTGGGAACCAGCCACCAGTTCTTCGAAATGCGTGAGCTGTCGGTTCAACAGGGACAGCTTTTACCGCTCATACCACTGCAGGTCCCCGCCGCTGTCTGCCTGCTGGGCCCTGTTATCAAACAGGCGCTGTTCGGTGGTAAAAAGGCGCTCGGTGCCTGGATTCGGATCGGCGACCGCCGCTTTCGCGTCATCGGCATATTGGAGGATCGAGGGCAGTCACTGGGCATGGATATCAGTGATCAGGTGATCATCCCAGTTGCATCAGCTCAGCAGGTCTTTAATGTGCAGGGGATGTTCCGGGTATTCCTCACTGTTACGCCAGGCCATACCCAAACCCGGGCGGAGTCCCGGATTATCGACCTGATGCAGGAGCGTCACGGCGGCGAGCGTGATGTGACGCTGGTGACTCAGGACGCCCTGTTGGGAGCCTTCGACGATATCCTGCAATTGCTGACCCTGGCGGTCGGCGCTATCGCCGCTATCAGCCTGGTGGTCGCCGGCATCTTGATCATGAATATCACCCTGATCAGCGTCAGCCAGCGTACCGCCGAGATCGGCCTGCTCAAGGCACTGGGCGCCAGTGCCGGGGAGATACGCACGCTGTTTCTAAGCGAAGCGCTGATGCTTTCCCTGATGGGCGCGCTCATGGGTGTGCTGGTGGGCTACGCCCTGCTCTGGACCGGACATACGCTCTGGCCGCAGTTCCCGGTCACCGTCCCACTGTGGGCGTTGGCCGGCAGCCTGATACTGGCGCTGTCCGTCGCCACGCTTTTTGCCTGGCTCCCGGCCGGTCGGGCCGCACGGATGGCTCCGGTAGAGGCGCTGCATGGAGGAGCGGGCCATGCTTAGCCGCGACTACCTGACCCTGACGCTGAAAACGTTAACCACCAGCCGAATGCGCGCCGCGCTGACCATTATCGGTATCGCCATCGGTATCGCCGCAGTGGTGCTGCTGACGACTCTGGGGCAGGGCCTGCGGTTCTACGTATTGGAAAACTTCTCCCAGTTCGGCAGCCGCATCATCGCGGTCACACCGGGCAAGGCCCAGACCGGCGGCATGGGCGGCCTGCTTTCCAACACCCATCCGTTGACCCTGGCCGACGCCCAAAGCCTCACCAGCCTGCCCTACGCCATCGAAGTGGTTCCCCTGGTGCAGGGCGCGGGAGCCATCGAATATGGCGTTCGCGTGCGTCACACCGATATTCTCGGCGTCGGACCGGGAGCGGCTCGGGCCTGGCTGTTCGATATCGCACTGGGTCGTTTTTTGCCCGAACATGGGGGCTACTCTCAGCCTTTCGCCGTGCTCGGACATAAGGTGCGCAACGAGCTGTTTGGCCCGACCAATCCACTGGGGCAGTTTATCCGCGTAGGTGGCGAGCGCTACCGCGTTGTCGGTGTCATGGAAGCCAAGGGGCAGATGCTCGGTTTCGATCTGGATGACATCGTCTATATCCCCATCGATCGGGCGCTGACCCTGTTCAACCGCACGGGCCTGATGGAGATCGATGTCACTTACCGGGCCGGAACCAGCGCAGAAGCGATGGCTGAACGCATCCGAAACCGGCTTATCGCCAGACACGGCGGCGAAGATTTTTCCCTGCTGACCCAGGACGAGATGCTGGCCAGTCTGGACCGCATCCTCGGCATTCTGACCCTGGCTATCGGCGGTCTCGGGGGTATCTCCCTGCTGGTTGGGGCGATCGGCATACTGACTATCATGGTGACCACAGTGCGCGAGCGACGCAATGAGATCGGCCTCTTACGCGCCATGGGTGCCACCGCCCGCCAGATACTGCTGCTGTTTCTATATGAGTCGATACTCCTGGCGCTGGCCGGGGGCCTGGTTGGGCTGCTGCTATCCGCGCTGATGCTTGGCCTGCTCTGGTTCAGCATTCCGGCGCTGCCGATCCAGGTCAGCCCACTTTTTCTGCTGCTGGCCCTGCTGCTCTCGATTGGCGTCGGTGTGATCGCGGGCATCGTGCCTGCCCGTCAGGCCGCCAAACTCAACCCGGTTACCGCTTTACAAAGCGAATAACGCCCATCCTCTTTTTCGTACCCCCTCCGCCTACACTCAGCCATATCCACACGACACAAAAGACAAAAATATCGACTAAAGTCGAATATCACAGACCGATGTCGGTCGCTGTAGGGTGCAGGCCGTTTTAGAAACTTCATTCGACTCCGACTGTGCCTAGAATCGCCCGGACATAACGTCTGTTAATACGAGTGGTAGAAACTTTGGTAGCGCCCGAATCCAACTTTCAGGCCGTAGAACACCGCACTGCTCGACAACAGAATAGATAGATCATGTGCGACACGCCCCTCGGTGTGTACACCCGGAATTCAGTTTGGCTTAAAAAGAGAATAACCAGATGCGAATAGGTGTCCCTAAAGAGATCGAAGAGGGAGAAAAGCGCGTAGCGCTCACTCCCGATGTGGCTCACCAGCTGCAGAAACTTGGCTTTACGCTGGCGATAGAGTCCGGTGCCGGCTTGGAAGCCAGCTTTGATGACGAGCAGTACCGCAAGGTCGGTGTTGAAGTTATCGAAGATCCCCGGGCCGTGTGGCAGGAGTCCGACATCATCATGAAGGTGCGCCCGCCCAAGGAGCACCCGGAGCTGGGTTTCTATGGTGTCGAGCTGATGAAACCGGGCCAGACCCTGATCAGTTTCCTCTACCCGGCCATGAACCCGGAAACACTCAACGCCCTGTCCGAGCACGGTGTCACCGCATTGGCCATGGACTCGGTGCCCCGTATCTCCCGCGCCCAGAAGATGGATGCCCTGAGCTCCATGGCCAACATCGCCGGTTACCGGGCGGTGGTGGAAGCGGCGCAGCATTTCGGCCGTTTCTTCACCGGCCAGATCACCGCCGCCGGTAAGATCCCCCCGGCCAAGGTGCTGGTGATCGGTGCTGGCGTTGCAGGCCTGGCTGCTATTGGTGCGGCCAAGAGCATGGGCGCCATCGTGCGTGCCTTCGACACCCGCCCCGAGGTGAAGGAGCAGGTGGAAAGCATGGACGCCGAGTTTCTGATGCTCGATTTCAAGGATGAGGACGGCGGTTCCGGCCAGGGCGGTTACGCCAAGACCATGAGCCCCGAGTTTATCAAGGCGGAGATGGACCTGTTTGCCGCCCAGGCGGCGGAAGTGGATATCATCATCACCACCGCCCTGATCCCCGGCAAGCCCGCCCCCGAGCTGATCACCGAGCGCATGGTCGCCAACATGAAACCGGGTAGCGTCATCGTGGATCTGGCCGCTGAAGCGGGCGGTAACTGCAAGCTGACCGAAGCCAACAAGGTGGTGGTCAAGCACGGTGTTACGCTGATCGGCTACACCAACCTGCCCAGCCGTCTGGCCGCTCAGTCGAGCCAGCTTTATGCCACCAACCTGCGTCACCTGCTGACCGACCTCTGCCCGGAGAAGAACGGCGAGATCGTCGTCAACATGGAGGACGAGGTGATTCGTGGTGCCACCGTGGTCAAGGAGGGAGAGGTCACCTGGCCACCGCCCGCGCCTCGTATCTCCCTGGCACCGAAGGACGATGTGGGCCTTAAAGCCAAGAAAGAACTGGAAAAGCCGGAGCCCAAACCGGCGCATCCGCTGGCGTTTCTGGCTCCGCTGGCCCTGGCGGGCCTCGCCCTGTTCGGGCTGGGCTCGGTGGCGCCTCCAGAGTTTATCGGTCACCTGACCGTGTTCGTGCTGTCCTGTTTTGTCGGTTACATGGTGATCTGGGGCGTCTCCCACTCCCTGCACACGCCTTTGATGAGTGTGACCAACGCGATCAGTAGCATCATTGTCATCGGGGCCCTGATTCAGATCTCCAGTGACAGTGCGCTGGTAGTCACCCTGGCTACGCTGGCCGTGTTTATCACCAGCATCAATATCGTCGGCGGCTTCGCCGTCACCCAGCGCATGCTGCGGATGTTCAGGAAGTAAGGAGCCGAATCGATGAGTACAGGCATAATCACAGCATCCTATATCGGCGCCAGTGCGCTGTTTATCATGGCCCTGGGTGGGCTCAAGCATCAGGAGAGTGCCCGTCGCGGTAACCTCTACGGCATGCTCGGCATGGGCCTGGCCCTGCTGGTTACCATCGTCGGTCTGGTGTCACAGAACCATTTTCTGCTGATCGTCGGCATCGTCGCCGGCGGTGCCATCGGCTGGTACCTGGCGAAAAAGGTCGAGATGACCCAGATGCCGGAACTGGTGGCGGTCCTGCACAGTCTGGTGGGCCTGGCAGCGGTCTTCGTGGGCTGGGCCAACGCCCTGGACCACAGTAGCGCCGCGCAAACATCGGTGGAGCAGACGATCCATGCAGCGGAAACCTATATCGGTATCCTGATCGGGGCGCTGACTTTCTCCGGCTCCATCTGCGCCTACCTGAAACTGGCGGCCAAGATCAGCGGTAAGCCGCTGCAACTGCCGGGACGTCACCTGTTCAATGCAGGCCTGGGCCTGCTGGCGATCTGGTTCGGCGTTGAATATGTAGCCGCGGTCCCCGACGGCGGTATCGGCTGGCTGGTACTGATGACCCTGATCGCCCTGGTGTTCGGTGTCCACATGGTGGTCGCCATCGGCGGTGCCGATATGCCGGTGGTGGTATCCATGCTCAACAGCTACTCCGGCTGGGCGGCCGCGGCCATGGGCTTCATGCTCGGCAACGACCTGCTGATCGTGGTCGGTGCACTGGTGGGTTCCAGCGGCGCGATCCTCAGCTACATCATGTGCAAGGCGATGAACCGCAAGTTCCTCAACGTCATCCTGGGGGGCTTTGGTAACAAGAGCTCAGGCGGTGCGGGCAGTGCAGGCCCCGCCGGTAGCGAGGACGACATCAAGCCGATTCAGGCAGAGGAAGCGGCGGATCTGATGGCGAATGCCAAAGAGGTGATGATCCTGCCCGGTTACGGCATGGCCGTGGCCCAGGCTCAGCACACGGTATTCGAGATCAGCAAAAAACTGAAGGAGAAAGGGGTCAACGTGCGTTTTGGCATCCACCCGGTGGCTGGACGTATGCCCGGGCATATGAACGTGCTGCTGGCGGAAGCCAAGGTGCCCTACGATATCGTCTACGAAATGGACGAGATCAACGAAGACTTTCCGAAGGTGGATGTCTCGGTGGTGATCGGTGCCAATGATATCGTCAACCCGGCGGCGCAGGAGGTACCGGACAGCCCCATCGCCGGTATGCCGGTGCTGGAGCCGTGGAACGGCAAAACCACCATCGTGCTCAAGCGCGGCATGAGCACCGGTTATGCCGGGGTGGATAACCCGCTGTTCTACAAGGACAACACACGGATGCTGTTTGGTGATGCCAAGGACAGTGTGGATGCGATTCTCAAGCATCTGAGCGAATAAGCTCATCACAGGCGCTCTCGGGCGCCTGTTTTATTTTGCAGCCCATACACAGAGGCTGCGGATCCAGCTAAGGTAATGCAAACACCGCTCAACAGGACCTGCTAGCCAATGACCTCTGATCGCCCTCCGATCCCCTCACGCGAAATGCCCGACTGGGAGGCACTGCAGCATGTCCCGATTGAGGAATGCGGCGAGCGTCTGCAACCGGCCAGCCTATGCGACGAATGGCGTTGCTGGCCCGCTTATTTTCACCAGCATATTTCCGGCGCAATACCTGAGTGCTACCTGCGCCCGGGTGTTTTTGATCGACTGTTACAGGCCGCGCGATCGCTCCCTGACACCTATCAGCTGGTGATTCTGGATGGGTGGCGCCCCTTTACCGTTCAGCAGTATCTCTTCGATACACTGCTGAACCTGATGCAACATGCCGATCCGGGACAGACTGAACAGGCCCGTATTCTGAAGGCCCGGGCTTTGGTCTCTCCACCCAGTACCGATCTGAATGCCCCCAGCCCCCACCTCACCGGCGGTGCTGTTGATGTGACACTGGCCGACAGGGATGGTCGACTGATCGACATGGGTACCCTGTTCGACGAGGCCAGCCCCCTCTCCTACTCCTCCGCCCTGGAAACGGAGGAGCACCACTCCATGTCGGACCTGATGGCTCGCCATCATCGACGGGTGCTTTACCACGCCATGACCACGGCGGGCTTTACCAACCTGCCATCGGAGTGGTGGCACTACGATTATGGCGACCAGCTCTGGGCCTGGTACTCGGGCGCGGACAAGGCTCGCTACGGTGTCACACACCCCGCCACCCTGGAGCAACTCTGGCAGCGACAACTCCGGTAAAGCCAACCCTGACCATCCCCGCTTGGTTGCAGCGCTCCCTTTGCTCGGGGTTCTCGACCCGGTGGCCTGTAACCCACTCCACTGTGCCTGTATAATGTCCGGTTTCGAGCCGCTCGGCCCTGGCCTGTTTACACCGCCAGATTTCCAGAGACTTTTTCCAGAGACAGCAGACCGCAATGGACAAGACTTACCAGCCCAACGAGATCGAACAGAACTGGTACAAGAAGTGGGAAGAGAGCAACTATTTTGCTCCCTCGGGCGAAGGTGATGCCTACAGCATCATGATCCCGCCGCCCAATGTCACCGGTAGTCTGCATATGGGCCACGCCTTCCAGCACACTATCATGGACGCGCTGGTTCGCTACCGTCGCATGCAGGGCCGCAACACCCTTTGGCAGGTCGGTACTGACCACGCCGGTATCGCTACGCAAATGGTCGTCGAGCGCAAGCTTGCAGCGGAAACCGGCGAGAGTCGCTACGATCTGGGTCGCGATGCGTTTATCGAGAAGGTCTGGGAGTGGAAAGAGCAGTCCGGCGGCACCATCACCGGTCAGATGCGTCGCCTGGGTAACTCGGTGGACTGGCCCACTGAGCGTTTCACCATGGACTCCGGCTTCTACCACGCGGTGCAGGAAGTCTTTATCCGTCTCTATGATGAAGGTCTGATCTACCGCGGCAAGCGCCTGGTCAACTGGGATCCGAAGCTTCATACCGCAATCTCGGATCTGGAAGTGGAAAACCGCGAAGTCAAAGGCAAGATGTGGTACCTGCGCTATCCGCTGGCCGATGGCGAGAAAACCAAAGACGGCCTGGATTACATCGTTGTCGGTACCACCCGCCCGGAAACCATGCTCGGTGACACCGGCGTGGCGGTTAACCCGGACGATGAGCGCTACGACAACCTGGTGGGCAAATTTGTCGAACTGCCGCTGACCGGCCGCCGTATCCCTATCGTTGCTGACGAACACGCCAGCATGGAGAAGGGTACCGGCTGTGTGAAGATCACACCGGCCCACGACTTTAACGATTATCAGGTGGGCCAGCGTCAGAAGCTGCCGATGATCAACGTCATGACGCTGAACGCCGATATCCGTGAGGAAGCCCAGGTGTTCAATTTCGACGGCACCGATAACAGCGAACTCGACCCGAGTCTGCCTGAAAAATACCAGGGCATGGAGCGCTTCGCTGCCCGCAAGCAGATCGTCGCGGATATGGAAGATGCAGGGCTCCTGGTCAAGATCGACGAAAACGATATGACCGTGCCCTACGGCGACCGTGGCGGTGTCGTCATCGAGCCAATGCTGACCGACCAGTGGTTCTGCGATGCCAAGACCCTGGCCAAACCGGCGATCAAGGCGGTCGAGGATGGCGACATCAAATTCGTGCCCAAGCAGTACGAGAACATGTACTTCGCCTGGATGCGCGACATCCAGGACTGGTGCATCTCGCGTCAGCTCTGGTGGGGTCACCGCATACCGGCCTTCTACGACAACGACGGCAACGTTTACGTCGCCAACTCGGCGGAAGCTGCCCGCGAAAAATACGGCCTGGATCTGGAGCTTGAACTGCGCCAGGACGATGACGTACTGGATACCTGGTTCAGCTCCGCGCTCTGGACATTTGGCACCCTGGGCTGGCCGGAAGACACCGAGCGGCTGAAAACCTTCCATCCGTCCGATACGCTGGTGACCGGTTTCGACATCATCTTCTTCTGGGTTGCACGCATGATCATGTTCACGCTGCACTTCATGAAGGATGAGGACGGCAAGCCGCAGGTTCCATTCAAGAACGTTTACGTTACCGGTCTGATCCGTGATGAGAACGGCGACAAGATGTCCAAGTCCAAGGGCAACGTGCTGGACCCGCTGGATATGATCGACGGTATCAGTCTGCCGGATCTGCTGGAGAAACGTACCGGCAACATGATGCAGCCACAGCTGGCCGAAAAGATCGGCAAGCGCACCGAGAAACAGTTCCCCGAGGGGATCTCGGCCCACGGCACCGATGCCCTGCGCTTTACGCTGGCCGCGCTTGCCTCCACCGGTCGCGATATCAACTGGGATATGAAGCGTCTGGAAGGTTACCGCAACTTCTGTAACAAGCTCTGGAACGCGGCCCGCTACGTGCTGATGAACACCGAAGGCGAGGATTGTGGCCAGAGCGGTGGCGATGTGGACCTTTCGCTGGCGGATCGCTGGATTATCAGCGAATTGCAGCGCGCCGAGACTACCGTCACCAAACACATGGACGAGTACCGTTTCGACCTGGCAGCGCAGACGATCTACGACTTCGTCTGGAACCAATACTGCGACTGGTATCTGGAGCTTTCGAAGCCAGTATTGTGGGATGACAACGCCAGTGCTGAAGCCAAGCGTGGCACCCGTCGCACTCTGGTTCGCGTGCTGGAAGCCATTCTGCGCATGGCGCATCCGATGATGCCGTTTATCACCGAGGAGATCTGGCAGGCGATCAAAGGCCTGGCCGGTACCGAGGGTGAAACCATCATGCTCACCTCCTTCCCGGTGGCTGAAGCGAGCAAGATCGACGCTCAGGCGGAGACCGATATCGAATGGCTCAAAGGCGTAATCACCGGCGTGCGTAATATTCGCGGCGAGATGAAGATTGCACCGTCCCAGGACCTGGATCTGCTGTTCGCCCATGGCGATGCCGACGACAAGCGCCGCATGGAAGCCAATGCGACCTTCCTGAAAAAACTGGCCAAGCTCAGCTCCCTGACCTGGCTCGACAACCCGGAAGAGGCACCCATGTCTGCCACCCAGCTGGTGGGCAAAATGGAAGTTCTGGTGCCGATGGCCGGATTGATCGATAAGGACGCGGAACTCAGCCGACTGCAGAAAGAGATTGATCGCCTGACCGGCGAGATCAAGCGCGTGGAGGGCAAGCTGTCCAACGAGAAATTCGTTGCCAACGCCCCGGAAGCGGTTGTTACCAAAGAGCGCGAAAAAATCGCGGCTGCGCAGGAATCACAGGCCAAGCTGCAGGAGCAGTACGCCAAGATCGAAGCGCTCTAGTTCCGTGAAGGGCCGCTACCACCGCCCGCCTGGGCACAGGTGCCTCAGGCGAGCTAACGGTCGCACAGCGGTGAAAAAAGCAGTCATAAAAAAGGCAGCCTCTGGGGCGGCCTTGCCTAGACATGTTCAGCGCTAATGTTAAAAAGGGGCCAACGCCCCTTTTTAACGAATAATAAACTCGCTGTATGAAAAACACGTAATAGGAGGCTCCTCTAAATATCGTATCTCATACGCACAGTTAAAAAATCATTAATATTTTTAATAAGAAGACATTTAAAACATCCAATCCACCATAAGACTGCAAATAAGACATAAAACACTCTATATGTCATCATTAATTTTGCAGAATATATGCTTATAGCCTCTAGTATAGTAATGACAAAGCCCCGACCAAACACAGTGTTTAATATCGTTTTCGCGTTGCGCCAAAGATTTCTCGACAAAATAAGGATCTGCCACTAGCGGCCTCCCTATACCAAAAACAATATTAGAAGGTTTTTGTTCAAGATCTTTCAAGTTCCTTATATTGCCCGAAACACTAACTAGAGCCTTTCTAAGCTGCCCCGCAAGCTCTTCACAATACTGAAGATAAACATTCAAGCCATCCCGACGACCAGGATAAATTAAATTCTTTGATAAGTCATAAAATCCTGCAGACAAGCTAACAATATCGTAACCATAGCTCTCTAGTAGCTTAATCTGCTTTATTTTAATATTCCACTCATTCAATGGGTCCCTACTCAAACCTTCAAAACATGACACTCTAATATCCAATATAGAGTCAGGACAGTATTTTCTAATATTAGCAAGTAAGTCGCACACCCCACCGATGTTATCAATATTATACTTGTCACTTCTATTATTTAACATAGGATTCATCAAGCAAGACAAGAAGTAACCGTGAGCTGCATGTATTTGAAGAACCTCGAATCCATACTCTGAAGCTAAAATAGCCGCTTTCAAAAAGGATTCAAATATCAAATCAATTTCATGAGTACTCAAAGAAGCAATGAAGTTTCGGTAAAGATGAACCTTACCAACCGAATTATTGTCACGCCACTTTCTATTAGCTGGGATATTGAAAAATCGACAAGAAATTTGAATCCCCGGCAGGGACCCATTACTGCTTATAGCACTTGTTAGTTCGTTCCAACCTGGCTCATTTTGTCTTAAAATTAAAGTACTTTCATTTGTACAGAATGCGCTATCTATCGCCACATTTCCAACATAGCTAATCGCTATATTTTTTCCTGAACGGTCACTATGAAATCTAATTAAACGTCCTGTAGGTGCTCCATTATTTCCGAAGCCTGTATTAATTGGAGCGAGTGAAAATCTACTATTCGTTAAAAACTCTTTTTTTGAAAAATCAATTTCTTTCAAACTTATAAAACCGTTTTTTATTGGCACTTAATTTTTTCAAGTACTCTTCTTCTATATTTAGTCCCGTATGTGTAGCTATTCTCATAACATATATGAAAATATCTATTATCTCTTCATGTAAATGAGCCATATTTTTTAAAATAAAGTCATCAACTTCGTTTTCATCGTCCCTTAAAAGAGCTGCCTTTTTAATTATATTTGAGAACTCTCCAAGTTCACCTACAATTCCAACAATATCCCTTGAAACCCAGTCGACAAGCTCAATATTTGACGAGCTTTCTAGGCTCCATCCATGGCTTTTGTCGAATTCATGCTGTAAGTTGACGATATCGTTAATATTCATTTTTTCCTATTACCTATCGCCGTAATTAAAAAAGTAGCTAGCGAAACAATTATATTACTTGCGACTCCAAATAATATCGTAATTCCAGTGTCGACTTTATCACCTTGCGCTAGGCTAGAAATAAGAAGTATCATAGCAATAAAAAAAAGACAGGCCGCAACTATTGTCGATCGAAAATAAACAAATAGCTTTCGATATATAGCTGCCATATCTTTTCCATAGCTCACTTCAATTTCTTGCGCTTTATTCCTGATTCTTGAGTCTTTTCTTATTTCATCTTCAGTTAGTAGCATATTCGTTGGAATTGGCCAAATCTCCGTTTGGTATCCATGCTGTCCATGATACGTATTATCAACTGGAGTTTTCAACTTCGAGAATTCAATCTTAGCTATTCGTTCACCAGGAAATATCTTGATATAGTCGTGCGATGAATTATAGAATACTATACCAAGATTCCCATGAAACCCAGGGTCTGCATACGTATTAACGGGTAACAAGCCTATAGAAAAAAGCTTCCCCTTACTAAGTATTCTTCCCAGCATATCACGATCAAGATTAATTACCTCCTTGGTTATAACTACAATATTTTGCTTTGGCTTTATTAATATATAACCATTATTTTCAACAAGACTTCTAGGAGGGCTTTTCACATCACTAAGTTCGTAATATATATTACTAGCTGTCAATTCATAGCAGCACTGCTTAATATTTCTTTCATCATAATTTTCTACAATTAAACGATTACTACTGCAGAGCCTCTTTATTTCTGTATCCGAAATAGTCCCCACATCAAAAAATTCATTTTTATCAATCATTGACATTTATAGAGAAAAATTAGTTTACGGTTTGTGATATTTTAGAGCTGGATATTTTTTCGGTTTTTCAAGCCCCAAAAGCATAGATTCTCTTATATTAGCCCACTCACACGTTCCAGACATTCTATACCCACAACCGAGAACATCATCACAGCCATAATCCTTAAAACAAAATTTATCTTTCAGAACAGTATCTATCAAAATATTTACAATTGAATAGTGGATATCCATTATCGTAAGAGATGAATCAATTTCGTATAAAGTTTTATCCACATGACACAACCATTCGTAAATTTCTCTTACCTTAACTAACTCATTAAAGTCTTCAAATTTATTTGGCAAGCCATCTCTATTCTTAATTCGATCCTGAGATATCAGTGGATTAACATCAAGAATAAAAGAAATATCCGGAAGGAGAGCTGCGGACATTACAGTATCTCTAAGCTTTTCTTTATCCTCTCCGCGCGCGCCCTGATAGCAAATAGTCGAATAGTAATAGCGATCAAGGATTACGACATTGCCCGCCTCAAGTGCCGGAGTCACAATTTCTTCCAAGTGCTCTTTACGATCCAAAATAAAGTACTGGAGCTCTTTAGCAATGGGCATTCTTTCTATTTTTGCTGACTCTCGAATAACCTTGCCCCATTGCCCGTCCGTCGGCTCTTTAGATGTTGTGACCCCGAGACCTACCTTCCGTAGCAAATCAGCCAGTAAGGTCACTTGCGTTGTTTTCCCCGCACCATCTATGCCATCAAAAACTACTAAGATGCCTTTAGTGTCTCTAGGCATGGGGGTCTCCATAATTAATTTCTGTTAAAAGGTTTATTCTAGAGTTAGCAAATATCTAAAGTGACGATAGCGCTACTTGACCACTCAGTGCGACGGCGGTAATCATCCACAGAGCATGCTCATTAGATGAGCGCTACGCTCAGCCTGCGAATGATACCACGTGGCCAAAGATAAAAAACCCGGTGAGTTTTTCAATCAGTCCGTATCTGACATGTTTTCAACACGCCCCACTAAAAAAAACAAACAAATCGTTATATTTCAACAACTTACACAACAACCATGAAGCGCCTTCAATTTTCTTCACCTCAGCGTAGTGCTTTTGAAAATACAGACATCAAGCCCAAGCAGCCCGAGCAGAAGCCAGACCCAAACTTAAACCCCTGAACATACGCTCTGCGCTTTGCCACACCCCGTAAACTATAATTGCAGCTCTACACGCGAATACGAAACCCAGACCCCGAAGTCATCTTATTTTGTCAGTGCCCAAGCAGGACACAGGCTGCCTTTTATGTTTTTTTCCTTCCTTCAACAAACCTTAACTCGCCTGAGGTACCCGAGCCCAGGCGGGTGGTCGGTGGTAGCGGCCCATCACGGAACTGAGCGCCAGAAACGCCAGCAACGCATAGGCGATCTGTTCCGGCGTAAACACCAGACAGGCCAGAGACAGAATCAGGATGTCACAGGCCAGAGTTGTCTTGCCCGCATGAATATCAAAACGGCGCTCCAGGTACATGGCCAGAATATTGATGCCACCCAGTGACGCCTGATGACGGAACAGAATAATCAGCCCGAAGCCTACCAGGAGACCACCCAGGATAGCCGCCAAGGCTGGCTGGACCACGGTAAAGTCGAGCCAACGACGCATCAACTCCGAGAGCAACGCCAGCAGACTCACGGCGGTGAAGGTTCTCAGTGTGAAAGACCATCCCATATAACGGATAGCCAGCAGATAAAACGGCAGGTTCAAAATAAAGAACAGCTGACCAAAGGTCAGACCGGTAACGTGCTGCAGCGTCAAACCGAGCCCGGCAGTGCCGCTGATCAACAGGTTGGATGAGTTGAGCAGATGGATGCCCAGCGCTACGAGCAGACAGCCTTCCAGAATGGAAAGCCAACGGTGTGTGGTGACCATACAAACGACTCCCTCCGCTTTTGGCGGTTCGAACCGAAAAAATCTGATTACAGGGTCTTGTGGACCCTATCCATGGGGAGTCAGACGATGGGTAGATCGCAGCTCCCGGCGCAGAACTAGTCTGCGGGAAGCATTATGCACTCGGTGTGCCACCATTACACATTTATTTTTCAATCGCTTATAAAACAACACCGGAGAAGCCGAACCACGAGCGTGCACTTACTGCACCACCACAGGGCCCCCATACCCCGAGCTGATGACCTAGTCGGTAGACGGAATTTCAGTGGACTGTATGGTCGCTTCGCTCCACTCAACCCGGTTCCGGCCGCGTGCCTTTGCTTGATAAAGGGCTCTATCGGTTCGGTTTAACAACTGCTCTACCGACTCCTCCGGGCACCACTGAGCGACGCCAATACTGAGGGTACCGACACAGCCTCCGGCAGCAATCGTTTTAAGCTCAGGCTGCCTGTTCTCATCCACCAGCCTGCGCAGTTTTTCAGCCAATGCCAGCGCGTCCTCAAGGACAAGCTCCGTCGATAAAACAAGGAACTCCTCACCGCCCCAACGAGCAATCACATCACGGTGTCCACAGGTCTTCTCAAACTCGGACGCCACGCGCCTCAGGTGCGCATCCCCTTCAGCATGACCCAGCCGGTCGTTAATCAATTTGAACTCATCCAAATCCACCAGCAGCACGCTGAGTTGGCCGCCATGGCGCTGAATCCGTGCCATCTCGGTCTGCAAAACACTTTCTGCGAAACGGCGGTTTTTCAAACCGGTCAATTGATCGGTGACCGCGAGCGTCTCGAGCTCTCCCATCTGCAGCTCCAGAATCTGAGTCATATCAGCAACGGCACCGGCCACACGACGCACCTCTTCCGGCGCCCTCTGAAAATCGGAACGCAGTGTCGTACGCAGCTCACGTAAATTGCTGTCACCCAGACTCAGCAGCTGCAAGCGATCTACCAACCCGGTGTAGGGACGCAGATAGCGCCTCAAAATCATCATAAGCAGCAGGGGCAGTACGACCAGCAGCCCGGCAAACAGCAGCAGGAACTGACCGGCCAGGCTATCCACGGAGTGCATCCCACGATCCTGATGCAGCAGAATCCGGGCACCCTGGATTGGCAGTCCATCACCACTGCCGGCAACAGTCATCGGAATTTCCCTGCGAATACCCGGGCTATCAGCGTTCTCAGCCAACAACGACGTAAAGCGCTCGCTGTCCACTTTGAGCTCAAGATCAGCGCCGGTACCCAACACAAGCTCCTGCAGCCGCTGCGGCGTGACTTTTACAAAGGTCACTACCAGGCCGATGGGTATCTCTCGATACAGAAGCACAGGCCGGGCAATCTGGTGGTAGAG
This sequence comes from Marinobacterium litorale DSM 23545, assembly GCF_000428985.1. Classification (GTDB taxonomy): domain Bacteria; phylum Pseudomonadota; class Gammaproteobacteria; order Pseudomonadales; family Balneatricaceae; genus Marinobacterium_D; species Marinobacterium_D litorale. Next base: position 30,763 of record NZ_AUAZ01000019.1, read on the forward strand.
TCCGTCACTTTCCCGAAACAGGCCGGCTACGCGTTCACCGGCCTGCACGCCACCCTCCAACAACAACCTGACGGCGTCACTCCCGAGTTGATCACCGAAACGGTAGCGGTCATCGGAACGACTCAGCACGCGCCCCTCTAAATCCAGGTAGATGATGCGATCAATCTGCAGGGGCTCATACTGCTGTCCCAGCGCATACAGGGTCTGAACATCATTACTTTCCACAGCACGAGCGGCTTCGCTGCTCTGTGCCAGAATTCGACTTGCCGCCTCGATGTGGTGAAGCAGCGTATCAAGGCGTCCCTGCACCACCTGCTCAAGCAGCTCGTCTTCGTGCTGGACCTGTTCTCGCTGCCTGTCAACAGCGCCGTTCAGCAACCAAAGGCCGATCAGCAGAACACCGACCAGAGGCACAACGGCCGTTAACATCACCTGCCGCACCAGCTTCATCAGTGCGCCGCTCGCAAACGAACACCGGCCAAGGCCTCCAAAAGCGGTCGATAGAAGTCCGCAGAACGTTGCTCAAATCCGGCAGCGGGCCAATTCAAATGATCACGAATCGACCGGTTGACCGGATGATCATCCGCACCGATCGACAACAATGCCTGACGAACCTGTTCCACCCGTTTCTCCGACAGGGAGGGAGCGGCAACAAAGGCGTCCAGCGGGATCGGATCGGACCAGGTCAATACCCGGAACGTCCCCGGGTGCTCAGCCACGGCGTTGTAGTAGGTCCCATCGGAAACGGCCCCGGCATGGATAGAACCGGCCAAGAGTGCCTCAACCACCCCCAGATGGGTCCCCAGGAAGTACGTCTCACTGAAAAAATCTTCCGGCACAATCTGCTGTTGAGCAAGCATCATTCGCGGATAGGCATGTCCGGAGGTGGAGTCTGGATCGGTGAAACCAAAGCGCGTGCCCTTAAGCGCTTCCAGCGTCTGATAGGGCGCGCTTTGCAACGTAATGATCGCCGCACGATAAAAGGCCTGAAGCTCTCCGCTCTCCTTCGAGCGTTCCCGATAGGTTGCGATATACGTTGGCGGCACCGGATCCTCGAGGGTATTCACGTAATTGGCCGAACCGATCCAGGCCAGGTCAATGGTGCCGTTATTAAGACGATCCGCCAGCTCACCGTAGTCTCGGGTCACCACCAGACGTATCGGTGTTTCGAGACGTTGCTCGAGGTACATGGCCAAGGGGGTAAACGCCGAGTGGATGCGCTTGGCATCACCAAAGGGGTAGGTTGCTAGGATAAGCCCCTGATCATTTTGATGATCGGCAAGCGCCTGCGGGCTCCACACAAGCAGGATAGACAGCAACACAGCAACAAACGTGAATTGGCCTATGTGGCCTGAACGGCTCCACCCCATACCGCAGACCTCCGGGTGTTTCTCGACGAATTACCTTCAGTTTAAAGCGTTGCCAGCAACAAGAAAACATTAAGGCGGGGTGCAAGATCAGCCCTCCCTGGCCGATCAGCGGCGGGATTCGTTTAATTTTCGAAGCCAAAGGTTTCCGAGACGTAATCGATATCCTTATCGCCACGGCCGGACAGATTGATCAGAATCGTCTCGCCCGGATTCTCTCGGCCATGCTTCATCGCCCAGGCGACGGCATGGGCACTCTCCAACGCCGGGATAATTCCTTCCATGCGAGAAAGCTTGTAGAAGGCATCCAGGGTTTCATCATCACTGATGGCATGGTAAATCACCTTGCCAGCTGTCTTCAGGAAGGAGTGTTCGGGCCCCACGCCTGGATAATCAAGCCCGGACGCGATGGAGTGCACGGGTGCCGGATTCCCCTCTTCATCGGTCAACAACAGGCATTTAAAGCCATGAATCATGCCCGGCTTACCGAATGTCATGGTCGCAGAATGTTCACCAAGCTTCGTTCCTTTCCCGAGTGGCTCGACCCCGTTCAGGCAGACGCCCTCATCATCCAGGAAGGCGCTGAACAACCCCAATGCATTGGAACCGCCGCCAACACAGGCACCCACCTGATCCGGCAGTTCGCCCACCAGCTCAATAAACTGCTCTTTGGCTTCCAGCCCAATCACAGACTGAAAATCCCGGACCATCATCGGAAACGGATGCGGGCCCACCACAGAACCGATGGCAAAAAGTGCAGTGTCAGCCTGCCCCAGGTATGACTGGAACGCTGAATCCACCGCCTCTTTCAGACTACGGCCGCCAAAACCAACCGGCACCACTTCAGCCCCCAGCAACTTCATCCGGGTCACGTTGGGCGACTCCTTGGCGATATCGATCTCGCCCATATGGATTTCGCACTCCATGCCAAAGTAAGCTGCGGCGGTCGCAAGCGCGACGCCATGCTGACCTGCACCGGTTTCGGCAATCAGCTTACGTTTACCCATATGCTTGGCCAGCAACGCTTCAGCCATACAGTGATTGAGCTTGTGTGCGCCGGAGTGGTTCAAATCCTCGCGCTTAAGGTAGATATGTGCGCCCACCTCCCGACTCAGGTTATGCGCGTAATAAACGGGTGTGGGCCGGCCCTGATAGTGTTTACGGATGTAACGCAGCTCGTTGAGAAAATCGGCCGAACGCCCCAGCGCGAGATAAGCACTGTTGATCTCTGCAAAATGGGGCTCGAGTTCCGGTGGCAGGAACGCGCCCCCAAAGTCACCGAAATACCCTTCGCGGTTGGGGTATTGTTTCAGATAACCCATGTCAAGGTCCTTGTTATTGTGGGTGGAGAAACCTGTGCACTGATAAGAAGCACGTTTACGACAATAAATTCAATCGGATGGAGAGACAACAGGCGTAATAGGCCTGGCTCGACCGATTGATCAGAAAATGATACACAGGCACAAAGTCCTGACAAAGATTGCGTACATTGACTTTAGTCAAACTCCTATTTAAAACTAAGCGAAAACAACAAGGATCGGACTTACGGTGGCAGCAATACCCATCTGTTCGGTAACTAAACAGGGAAGGAGGCAAGGTGACGCTTGCTGAACAGCCGTTCCACCTGCTGAGTAACCAGAGTCCGGATGCGATATTCCTGACCCGGGAAGGACGGCTCAACTACCTTAACGACATGGCCGGCTCCCTCGTAGGCGCGAACCAGGCAATTGACTTGGTTGGCCAGCCTTTTGCCGCCCGTCTGCTGCCGCCTGTCCACAACCTGGGCTCACTGCTGCTCCAACCGGAACCCGGTTCACAATGCTACTGCTCGCTTAATCTGCAGCGAATGGACGGCAGTTCTGTCTGGGTGGAAGCAACGGTGATCTGTTTTACCGACAACGCCTCCAGTGCGGTTTTGATCGTCGCACAGCCCGCTGTAACCGCAGCACAACGCCCAACCGCTGAAAACCAGCTGACCAATGCGCTGGCGCTCAATAAAACCATTCTGGAAGCCTCCAGTTCAGCCATCATCGCGTTCCGCCAGGATGGGCAATGTGTTCTGGCCAACCCCGCTGCATCGCGACTGACCGGCGGCTCCCACGAAGAACTCCTGCGTCAAAACTTTCGCGAGCTCGAATCCTGGCGCCGCGCCGGCCTGCTCAAGGCCGCAGAGCGAGTGCTGCAGGCCGGGACCACGGAAACCCTGGAACGAAAATTCATCTCCACGTTCGGCCGGGAGCTCTGGGCTGAGTTACAGATGTCGAAGTTCGAGATGGACGGCACGGATCATCTGCTGCTGACCATGCACGACATCACCGAGAAACGCCGTGCTCAGGAAACGCTGGCGAACCGTGAGCTGGCCTTTCGGACCCTGACAGAACACCTTCCCGATAATATCCTGCGCTATGCCGCCGATGGGCGGGTGTTGTTTGCCAACCCAACCATGGAGCGAACCCTGGGGCTCCCCCTGGCGCGTATCATCGGACGCCGGCTCAGCGAGTTCAAACATGATGCCAACTGTCACAAGGTCGAGTCAGCGGTCTCCGAGGTCGCTTCAAGCGGAACGCCCCAGGAACTCGAGCTGGTGATTTACAGCCCTGAGGGCGAATCCCGATACCACCATATCAAACTGGTCCCGGAACCCGGCCCCGACGGCCAGGCAGTCAGTGTTCTGGCAGTGGGACACGACCTGACCGAGCTGAAGGTGGCCGCGGAGGAGGTTCGGCTTTTTGCATCGGTTTTTCGCAGTTCAGCAGAGGGCGTACTGATCACCGACTCGCGCGGGACAATTATCTCCGTTAACCCCGCTTTCACTCAGATCACCGGCTACAGTGCCGACGAAGCGCTGGGCAATACACCCAGAATGCTACGCTCCGACCGCCAGCCGCCCGAGTTCTATACCGCGATGTGGGAGCAGATACATCGCGAGGGTCAGTGGCAGGGCGAAATCTGGAATCGTCGCAAGGATGGAGAGGCGTTTCTTGAGTGGTTGACCATCAACCGGATCGATGGTGAAGATGGGCGTCCGGTCCGTTACGCGGCGGTATTCCACGATATCACCGAGTTGCGGCTGAAAGATGAGCATATAGAACATCTGGCGTTCCACGATGCGCTGACCGGCCTTCCCAACCGTGAACTCTTGCTGGAGCGCATCCATCAGGCCGTAAAGCATTCACGCGCCAAGCAAAATCGGTTCTCTGTCACGTTTATCGACCTGGACCGCTTTAAAGGGGTAAACGATGCCCTGGGACATGATATCGGTGACTGTTTGCTGCAGATTATCGGGGAGCGCATCAAACGTCGGTTACGCAAGATCGACACAGTAGCCCGGGTCGGCGGTGACGAATTCGTTGTTCTGATGGAGAACCTGAACTCGCCACGCCAGTGTGCATCCATGGCACAAATCCTGTTGGATGACATTGCCCGTCCCATCGAGTTGCCGGGTTATAAACTGGAAATCAGCGCATCCATGGGGATGGGGTTCTTTCCCGAAGATGGGGATGAATCGATCGAGTTGATGAAACGGGCGGATATGGCGATGTACGCCGCCAAGGCAGCTGGCGGCAACACCTACCGTTTTTTCCGGGATGAAATGCTCGAGCGTACATCGCATCGGCTCAACATGGAGATGGACCTGCGCCGGGCCACGGTCCAGAACGAACTGGAGCTGTTCTACCAACCCAAAATCGCTTTTGCAGACAGTTCGGTGGTTGGCGTCGAGGCCCTCGTTCGCTGGCGCCATCCGGAGAAGGGGATGCAGTCACCGGGCGAGTTTATTCCTTTAGCCGAAGAGAGCACGCTGATCTGCGATATCGGTGCCTGGGTGATCAACGAAGCCTGCCAACAGGTCGCCCGCTGGCGCCGTCAGGGATTGAACCTGCCGATCGCGATTAACATTTCCGCCCGGCAGCTGGAAACTCAGGACCTCCTCACCCGAATCCGTAACCTGACCAAACTGCACGAAGTACCTATTTCACAGATTGAGCTTGAGCTCACCGAAAGTGTCATCATGGAGGATCCGGAAACCGTATCCGTTTTCCTCAGACAGTGCCGGGAGGCCGGCATGCGCGTGGCCGTCGATGATTTCGGGACAGGATATTCCAGCCTCGCCTATCTGAGACGCCTGCCCCTGGATGTCCTTAAAATTGACCGTTCATTTGTACTCGATGCGGTTGATGACGAAGAGGATGCCCAGATCGTTAAAACGATCCTGGCGCTGGGCCAATCGCTCAAGCTGGAGGTTGTTGCCGAAGGTATAGAAACCGAAGCCCAGGCCGCACTCCTGCGCCGTTACGGCTGTGATATTGCCCAGGGATATTTACACGCCCGCCCCATGCCTGCCACTGAGTTCGAACACTGGATCAAAACTTACCAGTCCAGTCTCTCGTAACTCTCCTATCCAGTTGAAATAGCTGTTTTTTCGCCTACCTTTTTGAAGAGCTGCAGAGGCTGAGACGGCCTGGGCAGGCAAGACGTGAAATATGAACGATACTTGAACAAGCTGCAGGCCTCACAGTACATCTTCCACACGGCTTCAGCTTAAAAGGCCCCTGACCAACAGGGAGTCCCATTGGATAGACGGCAGGCCCATTAGTCCGCCGTGCCCCGATCGACCAACCAAGAGGTGAAATATGCCTAACTGGATTGTTGTTGCCGATGCGTCCAAAGCGATTATCTACGCCCAGGACAAACCCCGAGCTGATCTTGAAGAGGTCATGGATCTGGTCCATCCCGAAGCTCGCACGCCCGAGCAATCGCTCGCCAGTGATGCACCCGGAATGCAAACCAACGCCGGCGGATCAGGGGCCCACGGCATGACGGAAAAGGTTACCCCCAGAGAACATGAAGATAGACGTTTCGCCAAGGATATTGTTGCTCGGGTCAGGCACGCACTCGATACCAATGAGATAACCGGTTTCTATATGGCAGCGCCCCCTCATTTTCTGGGCCTGCTCAGGGACAACCTCGATAGCCATCTGCGTAAAGCGTTACGTAGCGATACAGCCAAAAACCTGACCGGTGCCGATAGAAAAGAGATCATCGCAACCTTCGCATTCCCCACAATTCAATAGAACAGGCCGGTGCCGTGACGAAACGGCACCGGCCCTACCGGGCGTACCAACCCCAACGACCCCCACCGCATGTCAGCTTCATCGATCCAGTATCCGGGTACCAGCGGCTCACCGAGGTGTTCTTCACTCACGGGCGCGCTGTTCAGGCTCACCCGAAAATGCCCCTCACACCCCACCCTGGAGTTTCCGGGCGCAAAAAACACACCCCCTTCTCCCAGCCCGGTATCCGCATGCAGTACACCACTGATTGTCATCCGTGGCTGGGTTTCCAGCATCATGACGCCACCATACACCCAGGTTTCCCCCTCAAAGGCAACCTGTGCCTGAAAGCGCCCCGCTCCATCAATGGCGGCTTCGACCCGAAGCGGCTTTTCCCGGCCCAGCTCAGCCTCCAGCACCTGATCACGTACCTGGAAGCGAATCCGGTCAGCATAGGCATTACACTCCACCCAGACAGGCCCTCCCATCCGGGTCCATGTATAACGGGTCAACGCCTGACTGCGTACCATTCCGTTCCACTCCCCGCTGAGTGTGCCAACCGAGACCACGGGTTCATACCAGTACTTCGGCGCCGAACAGGCAGCCAGCACAACCGCCACAGAAAAAAGACTGACGCCTTTCCAGGCTCGGTTTATCCGCGTGCTTAAATTAGGCATCTGAATCTCCTTGAACCTGACACGAGAGCCTGGCCGTTGGCTTGAATAAAGTTGACTATCGTGCACTCCACAAACCGGTTATGTTTTCTCTATTGCGGCCGATAATCTCAGTCTAGTGCGAGCCCCTTGGAAATGCTTGCAAGGAAGCCTGATATATAAGATTGTTTGAATATGGAAACAAAAACTACATTTACAGGGATCGCCTGAGATGCAACGTCGCTTCGGTGCAGGGCTAACCGCCAGAACCGTCGGGGTCACATCGGTGATTGCTGTGGTCGTCGTTGGGCTAACGCTGCTGACTGCTCGAACGGTAGGCAGCCTTCACACGTTGGTGGAGGATATGGCCAGCGCCGAGATGGAAAACCTGATGACATCGGTTCGCCTGGTCCAGCAGACCGAGTCACTGATCAGTCTCGGAATGATGCTGGCTGCCGCTGAAAACCATACCGAGCGGCGCACAGCCATGGTTGAGCTCACCGATCGCACAACCTGGATCAATAAGCTCACCAAGAACCTGTTAAAGCAGGATGATAGCCGAGTACTCGTCAGCCGGGTCGAGAACACCCAATCTCAGCTTGTGACCAACATCGATCTGTTGAACCGACTGATCCGAAAGCGAATAGACGGTGAAGCCGCTCCCGAGGATATGCGCCTGATCCGCACACTCGCTGACGTCAACCGTGAACTGGCCGGACGTCTCTCGGTACTGATGGGCTACTACTCGGCAAGTATGCGCAGCCAGATGGTTGAGCGCAGCAACCAGCTCAACGACGAAATTGAGGAACATCAGCGTAACCTGATTCTACTGACAGCAGTACTGCTGCTCACGGCCCTGGCCACCGGATTTACCTTCGAAATGACTGTGGTACGACGTATCAGGCGCATTCAGTCGGCGGTGGACGCAGACAACGTCGAACCTGAACAGGTTGAGCAAAAAGGGCAGGATGAGATCGCCCAACTGTCCCGCACCCTGGCCGGCTACATCCGACGGATTCGAGAACAGGAAAGCAAAATGCAGCGCATCAATGGTGAGCTCGCCTTTCTTGCCGAACACGACCCGCTCACCGGGCTAGCCAACCGTCGTCACTTTTATGCAGCGGCCGATCGCCTGATTCGAAATAGTTCGACCCCCTTGTGTGTCGCACTGGGCGATATCGATCATTTCAAAGAGATCAACGACCGCTATGGTCATGCGGTCGGTGACCGTGTTCTGGCCGAAGCCGCCACCCGCCTGAAAAGCGGACTGAGAGAAAGCGATATCCTGGCCCGTGTCGGCGGTGAAGAGTTCGCTGCCATCTTGCCGATGCGCTCACGGGACGACTGTCTCCACCTGTTTGATCAGATCCGTCAGTCCGTTGCCGCTTATCGGTTTGAGCCGAAACCGGGCCATACACTGACCATGACTATCAGCTTTGGAGTGACCTTCCTCGAGGATACAAGCGTGGCAACCAGCGAAGAAGAAGCGGAAAACGGCCTGCTCAGTCAAGCGCTTGGCGCCGCCGATCAAGCCTTGTACCGCGCCAAGCATCTGGGCAGAAACCGCGTTGTCTGCGACCAGCTGGAACCCTATTCTTACGACCGAACGGGACTGACGAATGCGAATGATGATGCCAAGGAATAATGCACCGGCCTGCCGTAGGCCGTTCCATCTGTTTGTGCTCATCGCCCTGTTTCTGCTCGCACTCCCGGCCTGGGCGCGCCTCGATATCCGAGTGGGTATGCAGCTTGAGCCGCCCACCCTCGACCCCACTCAAACCGCGGCTGCCGCCGCCGGTGAAATTACCTACTGCAACCTGTTTGAAGGCCTGACGGTGATCGACGGTGACGGCCAGCTAACGCCACGTCTGGCCAAAACCTGGAGCGTTTCTGATGATGGACTGACCTACACCTTTTCCCTGCGCAAGGACGTACGCTTTCACGACGGTAAACGTTTTAATGCACGCAGTGCGGCCTTTTCCATCAAACGGATTGTGAGCGCCGACTCAAAGAACCCGCAACGCAAGTGGTTTGAAAAAATCCGTTCGGTAGAAGCAACCTCCGAGCATGTACTGCAGATCCACCTGAACCACCCCGACTCACTGCTGACGTTCGCACTGGCGCTGCCGGCTGCCGTCATGGTCCACCCGGATAGTGTGGCTGGCAACGCGACGCACCCCATCGGCACGGGGCCGTACCGTCTTGCCGAGTGGCTACCGGGCCAGAAGCTCAAGCTCAAGCGAAATGCCGATTACTGGGGGGAAAAGCCCTACCTGGAACAGGCCGAGTTCTATTTTATGCAAACCACGGCGGGCACAGAGAACATGCTCGCCGAAGGGATGGTGGACGGGCTGGTGAGTGTGACACGGGTTACCAATCGATTTGGAGGAAGGCCTGACTACAAAATGAGCAACCGCCAGCTCGAAAGTAAAATGCTGCTGGCAATCAACAATGGACGTCCCCCGTTTGATGATATTCGGGTTCGCCGGGCACTCTCCCATGCCATCAACAAAAACGAACTTCGTACGATGTATGGCGCTCAGTTCAATCCCGACTTGATCGGCAGTCATTTCCCACCCTCCCACCCGGCTTATGTGGATCTGGTCGACCGCTACCCCTACGACCCCAAGCGGGCCCGCGAGCTTCTGCGGGAAGCGGGGGTCGATAAAGGAACCCCGGTCAAACTCACCGTTCCTCCCACTGATTACGGCCGCTACGGCGGTCTGATGCTGGCCGAGGATCTGGAAGCGATCGGATTCAAGGTCGAGCTGGACCCGGTGGACTGGAAAACCTGGATGCAGTCGGTGTTTACAGACAAGGATTATGCCCTGACGCTGATCATCCATGTGGAACCCATGGATCTCAATATCTACGCCCGGGACAACTACTACTTCAATTACGCTAACGACGCTTTCAAGGCGATCTGGAAACAGGTGCTGGATGCCCGCACCGACAAAGAGCTGAACCACTGGCTGGGCGAAGCCCAAAAACAGATCGCTGAAGATGCGGTCAATGTCTTTCTGTTTATTCGCCCGGAGCGCAACCTGATGCACAAGGACCTGCAGGGGTTATGGGAAAACAGCTCAATCCCATCGTTTGTGCTTGAAGATATCCACTGGACACACTGAGCGCGATTCACCGGCCTCCCGGACTCCACTCTCCACCACTATCCGTCGGCCAGCGATCACTTGGAAAACAGGGATCGCCTGCCCGCCGAACGCGAAGGGGGCGCACCGGCTTCAATGTCTGTGCGCAAAGCCGTGGACTTCTGTGAGGCACTGGATTTAGCCGACTTGGGTTTCGGCCGCTTGTCCGATCTGGGTTTTGTTTTAACGGCAAGCGCCTTCCCATCAATCAACTGACCGTTTTCGATCCTTGGTACCGGCTGAAGCTGCAACGGGGTTCCGATCAAATCGGATATTGCGGTTAGAAACCGGCGCTCCTCCGGCGCAACCAGCGAAACCGCCAGACCTTTCTGGCCGGCTCGTCCCGTTCGGCCGATGCGGTGAATATAGTCCTGTGGCTGATTGGGCAGATCATAGTTCACCACCTGCGGTAACGTATCGATATCCAGCCCCCGGGCCGCCACATCAGTCGCCACCAACACCTGTAGCCCGCCTTCAGCAAAGCGATTCAGGGTCGCGATTCGCTCACGCTGTGGTTTGTCGCCATGAATCGCCTGCGCCTCGATCCCTTCCTGCTGAAGACGGGCACTGAGCTCATCGGCACGACGCTTGGTGCGCGTAAATACCAGGGTCCGCTGCCAGTTGGCCTCCTTGATCAGGTACGCCAGGATCTCTGCCTTGTCGGCATTATCAACCGCGTAAGCCCGTTGTTTTACCGAGGTCGCTGTTGCGTTGCGTCTGCTCACTTGGACCCGCTTAGGGTTGACCAGAAGCGCGTCGGCCAGTGCTTCGATGCTGTCATCCAGCGTTGCCGAGAACAGCAGCGTCTGCTTTTCTGACGGCATATATGACAACAGCGCCTTGATCTCATTGATAAAGCCGAGATCCAGCATCCGATCGGCTTCATCAAACACAAGCATCTCGAGTGCATCCAACGACAGCTTTTTCTGCTTAAGCATATCCAGCAAACGACCGGGCGTAGCCACCAGAATATCGGCACCGCGCTTCATCTTACGGATCTGGTTGTCGAAGCGCACACCGCCATAGATGGCTATCACACGCATCCCGAGCAAACGACCATACTCCAGCGTATTCTCACCGACCTGTATCGCCAGCTCGCGGGTGGGCACAAGAACCAGCCCACGGATTGCGTGATACTCATGACAGCCCGGCTGCTTGCTCAGCCGCTCGATCATCGGTAAAGCGAAGCTCGCCGTTTTCCCGGTACCGGTTTGTGCTTCGGCAATGACATCATGCCCGCCAAGCACCAGAGGGATCGCCTGAGACTGTATCGGCGTGGGCACTGCGTAGCCAAGCGCCTCCAGGGTCGCGTTGAGCTCCGGGCAGAGTTGCAGGTCGGCAAAGCTAGCAGTCACCGGATTCTCCTCACTGCGCCTGAGAGCGCAGGTACTCTTCGTAGTCACCGTGGAAATCGACCACGCCATTGGGCGTCAGCTCGATGATCCGCGTCGCCAGCGAGGAGACAAACTCACGGTCATGACTGACAAACAACAATGTGCCGGGGTAGTTTTCCAACGCCAGGTTGAGCGATTCGATCGATTCCATATCCAGGTGGTTGGTGGGCTCATCCAGCAGCATGATATTGGGCTGCTGCAGGATCAGCTTGCCGAAGATCATACGGCCCTGTTCACCACCAGAGATCACTTTCACCGATTTACCAATCTCTTTCTGCGAAAACAGGAGACGCCCCAGCGTGCCGCGGATCACCTGCTCATCATCACCCTCTTTACCCCAGTAGGACATCCAGTCGTAGAGGTTTTTGTCCTCTTCAAACTCATGCGCGTGATCCTGGGCATAGTAACCCAGCTCGGCATTTTCCGACCATTTCACGCTGCCGGCATCCGGCTCCAGATCACCCACCAAACACTTCAGCAGTGTGGATTTACCGATACCGTTGGGGCCTATAATCGCGATCCGCTCACCCACATTCACATGCAGGTTCAGCCCCTCGAATACCTTCTCATCAAAGGACTTGGCCAGCTCCTCCACTTCCAGCGCAGTCCTGTGCAGTTTTTTCGCCTGCTCGAAACGGATAAACGGGTTCTGGCGGCTGGAGGGTTTCACCTCTTCCAGTTGGATCTTGTCGATCTGCTTCAGACGCGAAGTTGCCTGACGCGACTTGGAGGCGTTGGCGGAGAAGCGGCTGACAAACTGCTTAAGATCAGCAATCTGAGCCTTCTTCTTGGCGTTATCGGAGAGCATTTTCTCCCGTGCCTGGGTCGACGCGGTCATGTACTCATCGTAGTTACCCGGATAGACGCGCAGCTCACCGTAGTCGATATCGGCCATGTGGGTGCAGACCGAGTTCAGAAAGTGACGGTCGTGCGAGATGATCACCATGGTGCAGGTACGCTGACTCAGCACACCTTCAAGCCAGCGGATGGTATTGATATCCAGGTTGTTGGTGGGCTCGTCCAGCAGCAGAATATCGGGGTCGGAGAACAGCGCCTGCGCCAGCAGCACTCGCAGTTTCCAGCCAGGGGCAATCTCACTCATCGGGCCATAGTGCTGCTCCACCGGGATTTCAAGACCCAACAGGAGTTCGCCGGCACGAGAGTCGGCGGTATAGCCATCCATCTCGGCAAACTCCGCTTCCAGCTCGCCGGCGCGGATACCATCCGCTTCGCTCATCTCCGCCTTGGCGTAAATCGCATCGCGCTCGGACTTCACCGCCCAGAGCTCTTCGTGCCCCATGATGACAGTATCGATGACGCTGTATCCTTCGTAGGCAAACTGATCCTGGCGCAGTTTACCGAGGCGCTCATTCGGATCGGTGGAGACATTGCCGCTACTGGGCTCCAAGTCACCGCCTAGAATCTTCATGAAGGTGGATTTACCGCAACCGTTGGCGCCGATCAGGCCGTAGCGGTTGCCATCGCCAAATTTAACGGAAACGTTTTCAAACAGCGGCTTAGCGCCAAACTGCATGGTGATATTGGCAGTGGTCAGCAATGGATACACCTGGAACAATAAGAGATGGGTGAAACAGCAACAGATCGGCCTTTTTAACAACTCGGCCGGTGAGGCTTGATAGGCGCGGTATTATGCCACAGACAACCCCGGCTGCCCAAAAGAACCCGGGCGAACGTGGCGCTATGACCGTAGAAAGAAAATTAGATTCCTGAGTCCCGGTGATGCTCCGGTATCTGCTCAGGTCGTGACCAAACCACGACCGCACCAACCGCCAGCGCCGACAGAATCAGCATCAGTATCAGGGGGTGGCGAATCACGTAAATCACAATCAGCAAAGCGACGAGCATACCGATCGATGCGACCACCTTGGAGCGGCGATCGATGACACCGCCACGCTCCCAATTGTGCAAGATCGGGCCAAAGGTGGCGTGGGATATCAACCAGCGCCGCAGCCGAGGCGAGCTGCGTGATGCGCTCCAGGCGGCAATCAATACAAACACGGTGGTGGGCAGGCCCGGCAACAGAACGCCAAGCATCGCCAGACCGATGGCAATCCAGGTCACTGCCAACCAGAACCAGCGCATCGAAGCATACTCTGCGGTGTCCGTCTGTCCGGTTTTCATAGGGCCCCCACTCGACTACTTCCTGAAGTATAGATAATGGGGGCTCACCAGGTCCCTGTGAAATGAATATTCTTTTCCTTTGATATAGCTCAAGACAATCAGAGCTCATCACAATGTCGCGGCACCCAATCGACGGCGCCGGCTTGTTTAGCGTTGGGTTTAAAGCAGAAATCCATTGTAAACGATTGCTCGCAACGCTTAACGACCCAGTGCTCCTCCCAGACACCTTTCGCGACCTGCCCGGCCAACTCGCGATCAGCCGGTTCCCGGGAGACCCGGGTATCGGCAACCGCCACCTGACGACAGTCACCCTGCGCTTCAGTTAGCTGAGCAGAACGTACGGCAACAGCCTCCTTCAACAGATCGCCCAACAACAAAGGACCCACTCGGCTCTCGCCCGGCACCTGGGGTTGAACCTGAATCCGTCCATCCTTAGCTACCACTAGAACGTTATAGATCGCCTGCTCACCACATCGCTCAAGTGCAAACCGCTGTCGCCAAATCCCACGAACGGGCTCTACCTGCCCATCCTCGAACAGAGGCGTATCAAGAACGGCAAAGCGGGTTGGTTCGACCTTATATTGAGTCTCACAGCGAGTCTGACGCTCCAGAATATCTCGATCCCAATACAGCCCCAGCTCAAACAACCGATCCAGATAAGCTTTACTGGTCAGGTAACGCTCAAAGGCGTCACTGTTTGGGGCCGCCGCGTTCACGCTGCCCACCAAACAAACCATCAGGGCACCAGCCGCCAGCTGACTGTGATAACGTCGCATAGAGTCTCCTGTTAGCTAAACCAAAGCCCATAAAAACCGAAGTGCGGGCACCGGTGCAAGCGAATTACCCACGGAGTCGTTTTCAAGGGCCCCACAGAGCGTTTAAAGACAGGAAAAAACTTGTGCGTATCCTGCTCAGGTGTTTCTATAAACACAGCGAGGGAGTGAACAAGCCAGTGGAGTCCAATGGCGATGCTCAAAAGAAGGGAGCCGTTTATTGTCAGTGAGCGTGGACTGATCGCCACGCTCTTCGGGCTCTATTTGGTAGCCACCGCTGCACTGTCCGTTTTCAGTTTCTACTCCAGCCAGACAGAACAGCTGGCATCCACCCGATCCATGTTACTGACGGCGGCCCGCGCGGGTGGACATATCATCGGCCGTTACTTCCATGACATCTACGCACTGGACCGGGCCCCCGGCGATGTTCACTACCGATTAATTGTTGAATCTCTGGACGAGCTGGTCGCAGATCTGCCCGACGTAGAATACGTGTACTCCATGGATATGGTCGATGGGCAGGCTTACTTCATAGTCAGCAATGAAACCGGGCTCGATCGTCGCCGCGGGACACTCAGCGTTTTTTATAACCCCTATGACTCCGCCCCCGAGGACCTGTTCCAGGCCTATAGCAGCGGCGAGCCGGTATTCTCCGACATCTATGACAACGAATGGGGAACGTTCCGATCAGCCTTCGTCCCAACCCGACGCGCCGACGGCACGCTGTATATCATGGCCGCCGATATCAAGATCGACAGCCGGGCAACCCTACTCACCAACAGCATCTACTCATCCGCTCTGATTGCACTTCTGGCTCTGCTGCCCCTTTACCCGTTGATGAGAACCTATCGGCGATTGCAGCGCCGGCGAGAAGAAGATCTGGAGCGGGAGCTCTACTACGACGCCATCACCGGGCTGCCGGATATCACCGGAATGCAGCGAGACCTAGCCCACAGCACTGATCAAGATCACCTGAGCGGCATCTTGATCAACCTGGACGAGTTTCACGCTATCAACACGTTGTTTGGGTATGACGCCGGTGACAGGTTACTTAACCAAGTGGCCGACGCCATCAAAAAGAAACTGCCAAGCGGCGCCAGGCTCTATCGCTCACTGATCGATGAGTACTTCGTGCTGCTGCCCGATGCCGACGAACAGAGCGCGATGCGGCTGGCGCAAACGCTGCTCGATACCATTTTTGAGCCGATCGAGGCTGACGACAGGCGGCGTATTACCGTCACGGCTCGCGCCGGCGTCGCGCTGGCTATTGAGGGCGCCGAAGAACTGCTGCTGAATGCCCGCGAAGCGATGGACGAAGCCCGCCGTCAATCTCAGGAGATCATGCTCTACCACGAGGGGCTCCATCCGCAAAAACGCTACGCGGAAAACCTGCATTGGCTGAACGAAGTCAACGATGCATTCCGTCAGGGTCGCCTGAACCCCTGGTTTCAGCCCATCTGCGAGACCGCCACCGGCGCGATTCGCCACTACGAAGCCCTGGCTCGCCTCACCGACTCCCGGGGCGAAATACACACCCCCTTCCACTTTCTCCCGGCGATTCGCAAAAGCCACCTGTATCGTCAGCTGACCTGCGCCATGATCGAGCAGAGCTTCCAGCACTTTGCCCACAGTGATGCCTCTGTTTCCATCAACCTGACCCGTTACGATCTTCTGGATGAAACCACCATCGCGCACCTGATAACTAACATGCACCGGTTCGGCATGGAGGGCCGCGTAATCATCGAGGTCATCGAGTCTGAATCGATCGATTACCAGGATGAAGTCCTGAAAGTGCTCAAGCATTGTAAACAACAGGGGATCCGAATCGCCATCGACGACTTCGGTAGCGGTTACTCCAACTTCGATCAGATTTTGAAGATCGATGCCGATTATTTGAAAATCGACGGATCCCTGATCCGCCGACTTCAGAGCAGCCGCAAAGCACAGGCGCTGGTCGAGGCGATCACGCGTTTCGCCCACAGTTTGAATATTCCGATGATCGCGGAGTTCGTGGAGGATACTGCAACCATCACGCAGCTGCAGGCACTTGGCGTCCAGTATGTTCAGGGTTATGCAATCGGCCGGCCTACGCCTGCGGAAAAAACCGAGCTTAAGCACACCGAGTGAGCATAACCTCTTAAACCGGACTGCCCCTCCAGGCCTCATTCGCCCATCGACGCAGTTCCCGATGCACCTCGTTTACCGGGAGAAACTCCTGCTCTAAACGGCCTTTATTCTGCCGTAAAAGATACTTGTAGAAAGCGCCCTCTTCATCGGTTAATCCGACCGGTAAATTCCCTTGAGCACAGATAGGCTCCTGAACGGCTCGATCCTTTTCATATAATTGAAAAAGCGCAGGCGACATCAACAGGGCAGACAGTGACGGCTGATATTGCCTGGCACGGGACAACATCAACAACCCCCAGGTATCCATGTCTCCCCAATATCCGACCTGTTTGCCCTCGAAATGCGCAGCCTGTAGCCACTGGAGATCCAGCCCCGCTCCGAGCACTGCAATGGTATCCGCCAGTTGAGGCAACTGATGAATACAACGCTCGTTTTCCACCACCAAAACCCGGGAACTTGGCAGGGGCGTTTCAGCCAGCTCTGATGTCGTCAGCCTGAGTCGCTTAAACGGCAACAAGCCTTGATCCAGCGGCGCAACCAATACCCAGTGTTCGTTTTCATCAAAGGCATCAAGAAAATTGCTCAGCCCCTGTTCACTGGCCGCTCCTTCAAAACGTTCATCTAATAGTTTGGTTAATAGAGTTCCGTTGCGCTCGAAGAACTTGGTATCAACACCCAAGCCGGCCAAAAGTCTGAGCGGACGCCCGTGAGCACAACCGGGCGAGAGCCTATCCGCCAGCCGCGCCGTATCCAGCACCTCTTGCCGCTCTTTATTGCGCCATAATGAGCGATCACGGATCAGTAATTCACGATAGATCGGTTCAACATGGGTCACCAGATACTCCAGCACGCCGTACTCTTCAGTAACGGTAGCGTCAGCCGCTACCGAAACCCATTCCGATGGGGTATGGATATGCCAGCAGACTGGAATGGAGATCGCCTCCGCGCCCGCCCGATACTTCACCGACTGCCATTCCACGGTACCGACTTGAACCGCCTGCCACCGTCTAACATGCTCATAAACGGCAGTGGTTTTGGCTGAAAACTCGGCCCCGGTGGGTTTGCCGATCGATAGCGTCAGCGGCCAGCTATCCGGCGACAGCAAGCGTTCTACCCGAAGCGCAGAACGATGCCACTGTTTGGCAAGCCGGCGGGAGAGTTCACTGGGGGACTTCATGGCTGGCTGCCGTGTGCTGATGATACAGGTCATCCAGTGCCTGCCAGCTCAATGTGGTCAGGTTGGACTCCAGCCCCCTGCGGTGAACCACGATGGCCGAACGGGTATGGTTACGCAGTAGACGCATCTCCTTATTCGGCGTGATAAACAGTGCATGGAGGCCAAACTCTTTCAGCGCTGCAATGATTCGCCCGGCCACGGCGTGGGAGCTGCGCGAGAACGCCTCATCCAGCACGATAGTGCCAAACAGAGGTCGGCTACTGCCATCGGGACAGAGCGCATAGCTCAGCGAGGCGGTCAGTACGTAGGAGGCGATAATTTCCTTTTCACCGCCACTGCCGCCCTGGGAGCCGCGCCGCGTCTCTATGATTTTCCCGCTTTCACGGTCAATCACCGAAACCTTGAACTCCAGCCGAAATCGAGGATCCAGCAGCGCCTTGGCGCCGAGCGTGCGGTGTCTGTCACAGGCATCTCGCAGCTGTTCGACAATGTTTTGCAGCGCCCAGTACTGGCTCTCCCCTTCATCGTCGTTAAAGCGCGCGGATGCCAGCTTTCGCTGGGCGTGCTGCAGGCTGCGCAAGCTCTCATGGATCACCTTGGACGAGACCAGCTGCAGATAGCGGCCGGACTGAAAGTCCGTGCGGCGGAGCGTATTGTTTACATCCTCCAGACGCTCTTCGATCATAGCCACCTCGTTATCGACGTGGCTCAACAGCTGGGTGACACCCTCATCGGAGGAGCGATTCAAATAGGCTTTGAACTGTTTCTGCTTCTCCGGAAGCGCCTCCTCTGTGAGCAGCTGTAGCCGCTCCAGGTATTGAGGCACGTCTTCCAGCTCCATCCCCACATCAGAGAGCGCTCCGCGATCCTCCCGTTTGGCGGCAGCCATGAGTTTTGTCAGCTCCCGCGCCAGGTCGCTCACCCGCTCTCTCAGCGACTCCAGCTCTTTCTGCAGTTGCTCCAGTACGTTGCGTTCAATATCGCTGATATCTTTCAGCTGCTCCGCGCTGACTGCCGGGAAAGCAGCGTCAGCCAGCTGACGCTGCTCCACCGTCAAACCTGCCTGCGCTCGCTGAAACGCCTTGCTTTTATGCGCTTTGGCCTGAATCAGGTCGCGCTCCAGGTTAATATATCGGGTATGCAGTGCTTCTCGCTCTTCAGCGATCTCCTTAAGTACTTTTTCCGCTTGCTGCCAAGTCTCTTTGGCGGCAGACACGTCCGAATCCGGCGCGGTTAGCCGCTTGAGCTTATCTTCCTGCTCCGTTACCTGACGCCTGGCCTCATCAACATCGATCTGCTCGAAAGTGAGATTTTGCAGCTGATCCAACAGCGTGAGCTGAAGCTGGAGTTGCTGCGCCGCCGCTTTCGACTTTTCAACCTGGGCTTTAAGTGTTTCGCATTCACGATCCGCGTCGGCGATTTTCCGGGCCAACGCGGCCAGCCTGTCCCGGTTATCAAACCCGGTTTGCCAGTCTTCATCCAGACGCCGCTGATCCTGCTTATCAAAAAAGCGCGCCTTGCCGGACATCAAGCCCTGTTGTGTCATGGCGTTGGGCGTGTCGCGCAACTGCTCGGGCGAATCGACGCAATGGCGGTCATACCCGGCCAGCATCGCCTTGACCGACTCTCGGTAAGGGTGGGTTTTGTACTCCAGCTTGCGGGTAAAACCGTCATCCAGAAAGCGGGGCTGGACACCCGGCGCTTTGACCTCAAGCAGGCGCACATGCAGCCTGTTATGACGTTGGTTCACCCAACGCAGTGCCGCCTGGATCGACTCTGGCGGCACCAGTATGCGCAGGCGATGGGCGCCGATGGCCCGTTCGATGGCGCCACGCCAGGCCTGTTCCGCCTCTTTAACCTGTACCAGCTCGGCCACGAACGGTAGTCGATCCTCATCCAGCCCAAGCTCCTCAGCAAGGGCCGCACGGAAGTGGTGGAAGGTTGCGGGGATATTGGAGCCGGGCCGCCGCTCGACTTCTTTGAGCTCCTCTTTCAGGGTATCCCGAGAGTCTCTGGCCTGTTTCGCAGCCACGCCATGTTCAAACGCCAGCTCAGCTGCATCTTCGGCTTCTTTACGCACCTCATCGAAGCGCTCCGCCAGCGCCTCCTTATTGGCGTTGAAAACCTGGCGGTCGACCTCATCGGGCAGCGCCAGCTTCTGTGCCAACTGTCGATACTGAGCCGCATATTTTTCACAGGTTCCAAGATTCTTACGCTTCTCCGCAATCAGCGATTCCAGTGTCTGGATATCGGAACCACCCAGGTTGAGATAGGCCTCTTTGAGGTCATTCCGCACCCCCTCCTGGACGTCATAACGCCTGTCCGCATCGGCCCTGTTCTCTTGAGCCCTCTCAAAGGCTTCTGTCAGGCGATCACACTCGTCACTCCAAAGCTGGTATGCCTGCTCGCCAAACCAGACCGGCAAGATCCGGTTGAGCCGCGCCTTCTCAGACAACAGCTGTTCGTTCGACTGGTACTTCTGCCAGCCGTTCTTGACCGGCTCCAGCGAGCGCTGCTGACGACGGGCGATCTCCAGTTCCTCATGGATGGCGCTCAGATCATCGAAGCTGTCAGCCACCTCCCTGGCCCGATCAAACGCCGAGGTATCGTCCAGCACCAGCTCACGGAAAATCTCGTCGATGCTGTTCAACTGCTTCAAACCCGCCGCCCGATTGAGCAGGTTAAAGGCATTTTCGCGGACTTCGAAAAAGTCGCGCACACGGGCGAGAAAATCCTTCTTCGCACTGTAGGTCCAGATACCGGTATGGTTTTTTTCCAACTGGCGCAGGGCTCGCATCCCACCCTCGTGGTGCGTGGTCAACCAGTGCTCCAGCGTTTGATCAGGCGAGGTGGCAAAAAACCAGAGGCGTTTGAGATCGGTGGTTGCCGAGCTGGTATTATCAAACCAGAGCAGTACGCCAAGGCGCACCAGGTTCTCGCCGTTATCTAATGTGGCGGCGATGCCGGTGACGGTTTTACCGGGCCGGGCGATGTGGGACTGCTGCGCGCTCTCATCCCCGGGCCCGGAAACACCACGCACGTAGGAGACCAGATCCCGGTCACTCTCATGGCCGCCGGTGGAGGCCAGATTGTACTTGGGGTTGGCGCACAGTAGCGTCATCAACGCATCGACCAGCGTGGTTTTACCACTTCCTGTAGGGCCGATAACGGCGGTTCCATCGAGATGGATTTGCGCGTGATGCGCGCCACTGAAACCGCCCCAGTTAAAGAGTTTTAACTCCTGCAGCCGGTAGGTAGCCTCCTGATGCCAGAATGCAGCCTGAGTCATTCCCTGCCCTCCTCGTCCGTGGATGTCCCCTCCCCGGTTGGCTGTTGCCTCAGCCAGTCGAGCAGTACCTGCAGATTTTCCGGGTTGGCCAGATGGGCGATAATCGGCCGGATCATAACGCGCTCGTTTTTGTCTGGCTCAGACACCAGGCCGTGATCCTTCAGTTGGTCCAGCAGGTTGAACATCCGCTTTCGCTCCCGGGCTTCGCTGCCCTGCTCACCGAGGTACACCTGCATTTGCGGAATCAGTTCATCCACCGCTACCCGGGCCTGGGCTGCTCCGGTGCCGGCCTCCTGTTCATGGGCAATAAAATACTGACGCAGAATCGCCACCAGCAGTGACTGCTCCAGAGTTAAACGCTGCTTACGCACCAGCGGATGAGACCACTCCTCGTCCGGCTCATCCTCTGCGACTTCGGTTTTCAACACCTTGAGAAAGAGCAGTCCGCGCACATCATCCACCGCCGCCATCAGATCCAGCGGCTCAAGGATCGCGTTCAACGCGGTCAGTTCGCGGCTGGCGATTCGGTAGTGATTGGGTTTCTGGCTTTCTTCCAGCAAGCCGAAACGAAGCAACTCCTGGGAAGCCTCACGCAACCGTCGTTCGGTACGATGCAGTTCGACGTTATCCACGGGGGAGATGTCCGTCTGAGCACTGTCGTGATCGCCAACCAGAGCCTCGTCGGTGACTACCTCAGCAGTGGACTCCCCGTCCTGTTTAAGGGGGCGTCCGGTAATACGGTCGAATATCCCGTCCATGGCTAAAACTCCCAGTCGATGCCGTTTAGATCACTTGAGCTCAGGGTAAGATAGGGCACACGAAACAGCCAGCGGCGCTGTTGGTCATCCAGCAGCTCCAGCTGCTGAAACGCATTTTCATCAATGGGTACACCGGCTTCCCGCGCCATACCCAGCCAAAGCGCGAAGGTCTCCAGATCATCCACAGGCGGCATCTGTTCTGTAAGCTCTGCCAAGGTCATCGGACGCCCCTGCTCAGCCAAAATTTGCAATGTCTGCAGAATCGCTGCTTCGCGATCCAACCCATCCAGCGCCTCCCAGAACTCGGTGTCGATATCGGTGAGGTCCGCATCGGCCGCAGTCAGATCCAGCTCATCCTGGCTGTCATTCTCCAGGGACTTGAAGCGCAGGCGCTCCGGCACCGGGAGATTCCCCAGCGCAACCGCCACCGGAGGCAGCGGCGCAGGCATGCGCCTGACAGCCTGCCGTTGCCAGTCCAGGTTGAGCGCGACATTCATGATCTCGGTGAGCAGCTGCCCCACTCGATGATGTTCTGCCGCAAGCCCTGTTTTCAGAAAGCCTTTCACATCTTTCTCGCTGCGGGCGCGCGCCTGAAGCACTGCCTGGCTCTCTTTCACCAGACGGCCCGGTAGCCATTTGAGATCATTCAACTGGGCACGGTGCAAGGCCTGGCCAGCCGATGGGTGGAAGAGAATGGTGCGCAGCCGCTCGCGCATCGCCTCCAGCTCGGTACTTTGCTGCAGCTGCTGCTGAAAACTGTCGAACACACGTCCCTCCGGTGTATTCAACAGCGCGACCTGCCCCTCCAGCAGCTGATCGACAATATCGCCCCGGTGAAGCTGCTCCGACATGATCGACTGCCGAAGGCGGCGGTCGGCCTCCCGCCAGGAGTCTTCCACGCGCCGGAAATCGGCCCGTAACCCCGTTGCC
Organism: Marinobacterium litorale DSM 23545; assembly: GCF_000428985.1. GTDB lineage: Bacteria > Pseudomonadota > Gammaproteobacteria > Pseudomonadales > Balneatricaceae > Marinobacterium_D > Marinobacterium_D litorale. The sequence goes on from NZ_AUAZ01000019.1 coordinate 53,570, forward strand.
AGGCCATAGACCTCGCGAATACGCTCCACCGCCTCTGTATCGGAAAGCACCGGAATATCCCCGGCTTCAGCATCCGCCAGCTCCTGCTCCAGCGCTTTGATTCGGCTTTTCAGGGAGGCGATTCGGCTGGCGGGGTTGGGATTGAGCCCCACTTCCAGATTCTCGATCTCGCGCTGCACAACGGAGAGGCGCGAAGCGGTGGAGGTCATAATGCGGTTATCCAGCGAGTCGATAAAGCGGATCGCCGCCGACAACGCATCAGTAGCGTAGAGCCGCTGCGCCCGCTCGATCACCAGCCCGCGTTTGATCCACTGGCGCAACTCCCGCCCGGCCTGCAGCCGGGTGTTGTCCGGCTCGATACCGTACTCATCCTGCGCCGCATAGGCCTCCAGCATCTCCGAGAGCGCCTGCAGGGCGTCCTCCTCAGCGATGCCATCGTCGGCTGTATCAAACAGCGCACTCAGGCAACCCAGCACCAGCGGCGCACGGCGGGACGCCAGCAACACCCAGGCCGGATGCCTCTGGCGGGCGGATACATATTTCTGAGTGCGTTGTTGAGCGGATTCGTCCATGAGTCTCTTGGTTTACGGCTTAAGTGTCTTTCGCTGCTGGATTGAGGCGCAACAGCTCCGCCCGCTCACGCTCCAATTCCCGCGTGAGCTCCTCTTCCGATGGCAGTTCGGTCATGTACTTGGAGGCAAATAGCTGTTTGCTGTCATTCAGTACCGAGTACTTGGCAACGGTGTTATTGCGTTCGCTGCACAGGATCAGGCCGATGGTCGGGTTGTCGTCGGAGCGGCGCTTCTGCTCTTCATACATACGCACGTACATATCCATCTGGCCCACATCCTGATGGGTCAGTTTGTGCATTTTCAGGTCGATGAGCAGGAAGCATTTGAGGTGGTAATTGTAAAAGACCAGGTCGATATAGTAATCACCGTCATCGGTGCGGATCCGTTGCTGCCGCTCGACAAAGGCAAAGCCCTTGCCCAACTCGAGCAGAAACTGCTGCAGGTTGGTGATAATCGCTTGCTCGAGATCGCTCTCCTGGTAGCTTTTGTCCTGCAGGTTGAGGAAATCGAGTATATAGGGGTCTCTCAGATAGGCTTTGGGTGATTCGGTAAGCGGCGCGGTGTTATCCCGGGCCTCTTGTTCCACTACCGTTTTTTCCTTGCTGGCCAGCAGGCGCTCATAGTAGAGAACGCCGATCTGCCGCTCCAGTGCACGCGCGCTCCAGCCCTGCTCATGCGCTTCTTTCGCATACCAGTCACGGGCAGCCTGCTTTTCTACACGCATCAATACGCGATAGTGGGTCCAGCTCAATTCGAGACGCAGTGAGTCTTGATTTGGATACTGCTGGTAAAAGCGGCGCATATTACGCAGGTTGGTGACATCAAAGCCCCGGCCAAACTCGTCCGCAAGGCGTTGCGAAAGCTGCTCCAATTGCCGCTTTCCATACTCTGCACGTTCCTGCCCCTGCTGCTCCTGCTCGACGATCAGCCGGCCTATGTGCCAATAGGCCTGTACCATCTGCCGGTTGACCGCCTGTCTGACCTGTCGTCGTGCCTGCTGAATGACTTCAGCAATGTCGGTATAAAGCTGCTCGGGTACGACCGCGTTATCTGCCATGGCTGGCCTCCTCTTTCAGAAAAGGTTTCAACACACTGACCAGTTCATCGACATCCTCCGGCGCAAAGACGCCATCGATCCCCTCATGTGAGATGCTGTCGAAGGGCGGTTCGTACAGTTTTTCCACCATGATTGAGCCATATTGAGCGATGTAGTTCTTCAGCAGGTTCATAAAGCGGACCTGCTGGGCAGTCAAATTGGGGTGAGCATGCAGGAAGCGTGTGAAATGGGTCTCTACAGCCTGGCGATCAAGACCGATGATCTCACGCACCGTCAATTGCAGTTGATCAGCGGTGCGGCCGTAAAACTCATTGAGCGTATCCAGGCTGACCCCCGGGTGGCTGGTGAGTATGGTGGAGGTCAGCGTTTTGAGCTCCTGTTCGGCAATCGACTCACCTTTACGAATCTTCTGCAGGGTGGGGTTGGCTTCAACCATGGCATCGAGAATGCCCTTTAACCTGCGTCGATACTGCATCGCTTCGTTGGCACCGGCGATTTTGACCTCCCGCTCGCCCTCTTTCACCCCTCCATCCCCGGTGCGGGTCGATGGCATGGCATAGGCACCGCCACCGCCGGATTGGCGGTACTTCATGATACCGCGCAGCTCCTTGCGTGCCTTCTCGAGCTTATCGATACCGGGCTGCTGCCAGAAGTCGGCGCTGCGCACTTCAGCGAGGATGTCGTCCTTACGGCGTACCGCCTGAATATTGACCGCCAGCCGGTCCAGTTCGGCAAGCAGTTGATCGCGCCCATCCTCGAAGCAGCTGGCCCTGTCCACCAGGCAACGCTCTATCATCGCCATCTGTTTGTCCAATGCCGAGGCGTGCTTATCACGTAGTACTCGTGCCGACATCAGCGGGGAGATGGTGTTGATCAGCAGATGCTGGGTACTGGCATCCAACGTTTTCAAAAGATCGGTCTGGCGCAGCTGATGAACCAAACGCAGCTCACGCTTCACGGCGATACTGTCATCGGGCAGATCGTTGATATCCGCTTGCAGCAGTTCGAAAAAGCTGGACTGAGGTAGCCGAGGCAGGAGCTCTTCCTTGTATATTGCCTTGGTCACTTCCTCGGCAAAGCCGCGAAGCCTGGTCAGTGCGCTGCCCGGGTCAATATGCAATACCGCTTCGGCCAGCGCACCCGAGGCCGCCAAAGGCTCATTATCTGGTCGAAGAAATTCGAAGTTAACAGATGTTGTTAGCAAAGCCTTATCCATGCGTGCACCGTCCTTTTCCATGGCGCAAAAGCAGCGTGAGCCCAGTTATAAGCGGGATTTGAAACTATATGATCTTCTGATTTTAAATACTCAATCTGATTCTTACGAACTTTGCCACGCAAGGACTTGGTCTTGCCCCGCTGAGTCTTTTTATCCATTCGCTTCCTATGAGAGCTGCGTGTCGGCCTGGTCGCACGGCGAGTCTTCTGCACTTTCGCCACGCTTTGAATCAGTTCACGCAAACGATCCAGAGCATCGGCCCGGTTCTTCTCCTGCGTCCGAAACTGCTGGGCTTTAATAACCACGACCCCATCCTGACTGATTCGGGCATCAGACATCGCGAGCAGTCGTTCCTTATAAAAGTCTGGCAAAGAAGATGCGTGAATATCGAAGCGTAAATGAATCGCGCTGGAAACCTTGTTGACGTTTTGACCGCCCGAGCCCTGGGCTCGGATGGCGGTCAATTCAATCTCGTCATCAGGTATCTGAACGTTGCGGGATATTTCTAACATCAGAACCGCTTTTTGTAGCTATGGCAGTACGGCGTTTTACCGGTACGCACGTAATAATCCTGGTGGAACTCCTCAGCACGCCAGAACGGCTGCATCGGCAGGACGCGGGTGGCCACATCCAGCCCTTTATTTTCCAGCAGCGCGATCAATTTTTCACTGACGCCACGCTCTTCATCATCATTGACGAAAATAGCTGACGCGTACTGTGGCCCGATATCCGGACCCTGACCATTCTCCTGGGTGGGATCATGGATTTCGAAGAATAGCTTGGCCAGAGTTTCGAAGCTGACCCGGGCGGGATCATAAAGCACCTCCACCGTCTCGAGGTGGCCGGTACTTTTGCTGCACACCTGCTCATAGGTGGGGTTCTCGACATGCCCGCCCATATAACCGGAGATCACTTCAACCACACCCTCCTGCTGTTGCAGCAGGTGTTCGACACCCCAGAAACAGCCACCGGCAAAATAGGCCTTTTTCACACTTCCGCCCTTCGATGCTGCCTGCTCTTCGGCGCTGACAAAATCCATGGAAATTGAATTAACGCAATGGCGGACATTTTTCGGGGTAAGCATTTCACCTTCAAACACATGCCCCAGATGCCCACCGCAGTTAGCGCAGAGAATCTCCGTCCGTCGCCCATCCGCGTCTACCTCTCGTCGGATAGCCCCCTCGATTTCGTCATCGAAGCTGGGCCAGCCACAGTGCGAAGGGAACTTGTCCTTGGACCGGTAAAGTGGCGCACCACACTGCTTGCAGGTATAGACCCCGGTTTCGAAAAAGTCGTTGTACTTACCGGTAAATGGGCGTTCGGTACCCTTATTGATAATGACCCACTGCTCTTCGGGAGTCAGTTTTCTGTAGGACATAGCGCCTCCTCTTCGGTTTGTCGACAACGAGATAACGGCCACAGCAGCATTACAGCCCGGAAACAGCCAGTGTACCTTGAATTGATTGGGGTACGCATTTATGCGCGCAAAGGATTACCCGGTACTCAAGAACCGACCGCCTTAGACTCATCAGACGATAAAAGCCCCTCCCACCTTCAGGTGGGAGGGGCTTCAGGGGGCAGAGCAAACAGCCCCAGGAACGCTTAGCTATCAGCCGCTTTTTTGTACGGATTTTTCGGCAGCATATCCGGCGGCAGAGGTGGACGACGAGCGCCCTCTTTCGGGCCGTAATGCTCGGCCAGATAATCGAGAATCGTATTTTCGGTTTGTGGCGGAAGCGGCCAGAGGCCCTGAGTATCCTGCATCCACCGGATCAGGTACTCCCAGCGGTTGCGGGTACCGGCATTCTGCGTAACCAGAGCCCCCGAATGACAGGCGGTACACGTGGACTTCACTGTTTCCCACCCCTCGGCAATCACCAACCCACTGTCCGGATCCGTTTCGGCCGCCGCCCCCAGGGGGACAATCAGCGCCAGCGGCAACAGCAGCCGGCGTATTCGTTGCGTCAACATACGCACCCCCTCACGCTATCTGTACCGCAATGCGGTGGCAGGCGTTGTTAAGGTAGCCTTTCGGGTTCCAGCCCGGGACAACCATGGGTTGGGCACGTCCTTCACTGTCGGTCGCTTTGGCCCAGATTTCGTAGTATCCGATCTCCGGGAACTCAACCACCGTACTCCAGCGCTGCCACGCCAGACGATTCGGTGGATCTTTCAAGTCGACCTCATGCCAGGTCGCACCAAAGTCGATGGAGACCTCCACTTTGCTAACCGCCAGATCACCGGCCCAGGCATGTCCACGTACGACCAGCTTCTCCCCCATCGGCTGAGTCAGCCCAGATTGGGGGTACGTAATCAGAGACTTCACGGGCATCGACTCAATGGTGACAAAATCCGACTTCGGCACATCAGTGCCCGGTGCCACGGGGTGTTTGGGAACGCTGTAGGACGGCGCACCCATTTTGGTACCATCATGTTTCTGATTGCGAATGACGATGCGCTGCAGCCACTTACCGGACACGGAGCCGGGCCAGCCGCCACAGACTACCCGCAACGGATAACCGTTGAGGTAGGGGATCGGCTCTTCGTTCATCGCCCAAGCGATCAATGACTCATCCTCCAGCGCCTTACGCATCGGCACGCCACGGGAGATCGGGTCACGGTTTGGGTCGCCACTGACATGACTGTCGGCACCGTAATACCCAATATAAACCGCATCGTCCTTGATGCCGCATGCCTCCAATACATCCCGCAACCGAACGCCGGTAAAGGTGGGACAGGCGACTGCACCGGTGGTCCACTGGTTACCACTGGCCGAGGGCACATACTCGCTGCGACCGTTACCGCCGCACTCGATCTGGAGCTGATAGGTGTAGTGTTTGAATCTCTGCTTTAGCTCACCAATCGTAAATGTCATTGGGTTGGCGCAGGACTCGCCCTCGATACGCAACTCCCAAGTCTCGGGGTCGATATCCTTGATCGCGGGAGGAATACCGTTATTGCGGACGAACATTCGGTTTCCCGGGGTAATATCGTCATCCAGCAGATGAGCCGGTGTTTCGGCGTTGATCGGCCGATCATTGAGCACTGTCAGTCCATCTTTGCCTTCGAGCATGAATGGCTGGTGCGAGTCGGCCAGCGCTGCCGGGATAAGGCCACCGGGCATTTTGTCGGCAAAAGGTATGGCCGACGCCCCCAGCGCCGCCCCCATAGCGGCAAGGCCACTCTTTCTGAGGAAACCGCGACGGGATTCGGGATCAACCTGCCGCCCCCACAGCACACGATCGGCTTTTTCAGGGTCCTCCGCATACAGCGCGTGCAGGCCTTTATTCGGGGTTTCTTTTTTGGACATAACAACTCCTGGGGCCCGGAGCGATGTTCCAGCACAGTGTGACTAGACCGGGCATTTTATTATTAATCTTCACCCTTATTGCCGGTTCATTAAGAGCAGCGAAACTGTCTTAATGTTCAGCTGTTGTCTGTTCAGATTAGCAGGCATCACGGAGAAAGCAGGCCATAATTAGCAATCTCTTATATTAAAGCAATCTAATAATTACCTTCTTTATACATCAAAGTTTTTCACCGGTGCCTGTACCCGCAATCACGGCTGTTAGATGATAGCCCACCCTTTATCGCTCGACTCGATACCCTGCAACGCCGGTTATCGGTAACCACGGAGTACACAATAATGGAGCTGGACCTGGCTCTCTTTCTGATACTTTTCTTCACCGGTTTGGCGGCGGGAACGATCGATGCCATCGCCGGTGGCGGCGGGCTGATTACGCTGCCGGTGTTACTGGCCAGCGGACTGAGCCCGGTCCAGGCGCTGGCCAGTAACAAATTGCAGGGAAGTTTTGGCACGCTGGCGGCGACTCTCTACTTTGTGCGTAAAAGGTTGGTGGACCTGCGCACGATGCGGCTCATGATCCTTTGTACATTTGCCGGTTCAGCACTGGGAACGTTGATCGTTCAGCTGATCGACAGCAGCCTGCTCGCCGCTATCATGCCCGGCCTGCTGATCTTGATCGCGCTCTACTTTGCGTTCTCACCCAAAATCAGCGATCTTGACCGGGAGCGTCGCTTAAACACGTTGATCTTCAGTACGGCGATTACCGGCACCATCGGTTTTTACGATGGCTTCTTCGGCCCGGGTACCGGTACATTTTTCACATTGGCGTTCGTGACCTTGATGGGCTTCGGCCTGGCTCGCGCGACAGCGCACACCAAGGTGCTCAATTTCACGTCCAACTTCGCATCCCTGCTATTCTTCCTGTTCAGTGGCCACATCGTCTGGGCAGCCGGCCTGACGATGGGGTTGGGCCAACTGATCGGCGGACAACTGGGAGCCCGCCTGGTGGTCAGCCGGGGTACACGACTGGTGCGCCCGGTCATTGTGGTTGTAACACTGGCCATGTCGGCTAAATTGCTGTTTGACCGCTTTAGCCCGGCTGACGGCGAATTCATCCGTTTGCCGTTTTCATTGTTGTAGTAACGGGTTAATACCTTCACGCGCTCCAGGTCTGTTAAAACTGACTGACTTTCACATTAAGGAGGTGCGTCATGAGCAAAAAAATATTAATGATCACCGGTGACTTCACTGAAGATTACGAAACGATGGTGCCCTTCCAGGCTCTGCAGGCCGTGGGCTATCAAGTAGATGCGATCTGCCCCGATAAGAGTCATGGCGACACGGTCATGACAGCGATCCATGATTTTGAAGGGGATCAGACCTACAGTGAGAAACCGGGTCACCGATTCACCCTCAATGCGGACTTTGCTGGAACCAACCCGGCGGATTACGACGCGCTGGTGCTGCCCGGCGGACGCGCACCGGAGTATCTGCGCCTGAACGCCGACGTACTCAAAATGATCCGCCACTTTTTCGATGTGGACAAACCGGTGGCGGCCATCTGCCATGCGGCTCAACTCTTGGTCGCCGCTGATGTCCTGAACGGCCGCACCTGCTCCGCCTACCCCGCCTGCGCTCCCGAAGTCCGTCTGGCTGGCGGGAAATTCGCTGAAATAGACGTTGATCAAGCAATAACCGATGGTAATCTGGTAACAGCGCCCGCCTGGCCGGCTCACCCGGACTGGCTCAAACAGTTTCTGGCTGTGCTGGCCTGACACATATGGGCGGCTGCGGGTGGATTGACTCAGCCGCCCATTAACTCGAACAGAATAAAAATAACTGGCGAGGTGACACGATGTGTAAACTGTTTATCGAGGCGGATCCAACACTCTGGGAAAGTTCAACCCGATCACTGCGCATTAACGATATGGTGACCAGCATCCGTCTGGAAAACTACTTCTGGTGCGTGCTGACCGAAGTGGCGCGGCGCGATGAGATGAACGTTCCGCAAATGGTGAGTCGGCTCTATGCGGAAGCGCTTGATGCCGGCCATGACATTCACAATTTCACCTCATTTTTGCGCGTGTGTGCCATGCGCTACCTGCGTCTTCAACTCGCCGGCGAAATCCCGCGGCGCAGCGATATCCCGATTCGATCACTGGATGTCAACAGCATCCTTGACCGTGAGCGCCGTACAGCCTGACAAGGCCTAAAATTAAGCACTTTCTCCATCAGATTGACTGGTTCTCGCTCAAGCGGAACCAGCCACGGGCGATTCTGTAAATCACCCACAGAGTCCCACCCAGCAGAATCAAATATCCCACCAGAACAATCAACGACAGATAACCCACAAAAAACCAGATCGCCGTGTACCAAAAGGTGCGAATCTGCCAGCGGAAATGACTTTCGTAGATCGTTCCCCGAACCTCCGAACGTTTGACATAGTTAACGATCAAAGCGGCCAGAAACGTGATCGGTATGATAAACGAGAGCGCTTGCAGCAGGTAAACAATCGTCGTCAACCGCTTTAACCGCTCATTGTCAGGGGACGTCACTACGCGAGTATGGTCAATATCTACCATCGTTGTTCCTTCAATCAGTGCGCATCAGCAAAAACCCATACTGACGCTGAGTAAAACCAACTATCTGCTGTTATCGTATAGAACAGGTTTAATTCAGGAGAGTTCCCCATGCACCGCAAGATCGGCCTGCTAATTACCGCACTTGTGTTGACCGGCTGCTCCAGCGATGGCTGGCGTACAGCCAGCCGCGAACCTGCGGGGATTGCGCCCTCTCCCGCCGACACACCGGAGGCCGTCGTGCAGGCGTATGCCGCTGATGCCTGGGGATGGCGTGGCTATTTTGCCGTACACACCTGGATTGCAACCAAGCCCAGTCATGCGGACAGTTATACCGTGTATGAAGTCATTGGCTGGCGGGAAAAACGGGGCCTGCCGGTACTGCGTATCGCTCAGGATGCGCCAGATCGATACTGGTACGGCGCACGTCCGGAGCTACTGCTGGATCGACGCGGAGAAGGCATTGATCAATTAATCAAAAAAATCGAGGCCGCCGCCAAAACCTATCCCTGGAAGCATGAATACCGGGTTTTTCCGGGGCCCAACAGCAATACATTCCCCGCGTGGCTGGCCGACCAGGTACCAGAGCTCGGCCTGAAACTCCCCTGGCGCGCAATCGGCTCCGGTTGGGCTGACTGATTCAGTGTTAAACTGACCTTTTTTAAGAGAAAAACGTGATGCATATCTGGGTCGACGCGGATGCCTGTCCTGCCGTGATCAAGGAGATACTCTTCCGGGCCGCGCAGCGCACCGGCATCTCAACAACACTCGTTGCGAATCAGCCACTCAGGGTTCCGCCCGATCCTCATATCACGTCCATTCGTGTCGAGGCGGGGCCCGATGTGGCGGACCATGAAATTGTCAGACGGTGCGATGCCGGCGATCTGGTCATCACAGCGGACCTGCCGTTAGCCGCGGAAGTGATCGCGCTTGGCGCTCAAGCACTGAGCCCGCGAGGCGAGTTGTTCAGCACGGAAAACATTCGCGCCCGTGTCAACATGCGTGATTTCATGGAGACCCTGCGCGCAAGCGGTATCCAGACAGAAGGACCTGCGCCGTTGAGCCAGTCAGACCGACGTGAGTTCGCTCAGCATCTGGACAAACTTCTTGCCCGTATTCAACGGACACCCTCATAGAGAAGCGATCAGTGTCTTGGCATGTGCTGCTCGCGCAGCTCACGCATCATTTGATCGATATCTTCCTCGGTCGTAGTTCGGTAATAGTCCCAGTCTAGATAATACTCACTCAGTAACGGGTACCACGCGGGCTCGCTGTCGTCATCGTGTTTCCCTTGACGGTCATGCAGGGCTATATACAGCGGGGATATTTCAAGTACCCGGCTCTCCTCCTCCCAAAGGATATCCTGTAAATCATACAGCGCGTTCATGATCAGAAAGTGCTTGCGGTAGAGGGGTAACATATCCCCTCCGACACGCTCCTGTTCTTCAAACAGATGCTCGCGATCCAACTCTTTCATCAACCGATATTCGCTGATCCCTTCTGGATGTTGACGCAACACTCTCAACACCTGCGGCAATACTGGATTGATCATAAGCCTGACTATCGTCTGTTAGTTCCTTGTATCTCCTGGCCACCTGTCATTGATCAGAGCAACCATCCAATACAAGTATAGTCACAATCACCGCGTCGGGAGGGGGTGTATAACCGGGATATCGAAATGCACGGCAAGCGTCTCAACCAGCATGGATAAAGGCAGGTTTTCCATCACTTCCAGAAGATTACCGGCGGCGTTTCCGGCCGGATATTCCAGATGAACACCGTAACGATCCGGTGCCTGACCCAGCGTATAGAGATAGGCGCGTAAACCGGGTTCATCCGGTTGGTGAATAAAGACGGCCTGGCGATCACAGCCCGAATGGACGTCCACCGTAAAACGGCCCGTTCCCAGCTGCGCTTCGAGCAGTATCAGCAGGTGTCGGATCGGCTGATCCTTGTCCAAAGCCCAAATATTCATTCAGACAGGATACCCGTTTCCCTCTGCTCCGCCATCATCGTGAAGCTGAAATAAATGCTCCGTGTTCAGGCATAACGGAAAAGGCCCACCAAACGGCGGGCCTTGCGAGGAGGCACTGTGGCAGCAATTACTTCTTCTTGGGCTCTTCGTTCATCAATTTGCGTACTTTAACAAACGCCCAGACCATTACGCCGGCCATAGCTGCAACACCGACAAGGCTCGGGATCAGAACCTCAAGACTGTACGCATCTACACCAAACATAACTCTCACCTTTTGCTCTGTTTAACGTTAGGGTTAGATTAACGCGATTACAGTCGGTCGTTATTGACGCAGCTCAAGCGATACTCTTTAAGGGAACCCTTGAAAAAAGTCGGGCTCTGACCCATTACTGAAAAGGGGACGACCCCGAATAAAGGTTTTATCGGGCGGCGGTTTCCGCATCATCAATGAAGGAGATGAAGATGCCAACAAAAACGAAAATCTGGACTGCTGAACAGCTCAAGCAGATGAATGAAGAACGCTTTCTGGTCGAGATGCTCGACATGTTCCGGTATACGCCGGAATTCAGCGACAGCGATAGCTCCGTCAAGGAGATGCAAGAGCATCTGACCCGTGTGGAAGATGCTCTTCGCGCTCGCCTGGCTGTCGCCAAAGAAAGCTGATTCAGTACTTTCCGACCCCGCAGGCAGAGGCGCCGCAACAGGGAGCACCGGTCTGACAGGGCGTTGCCTTGTCACCGAGACTGCTGTGGCGCACGATCTGCCCGCCGTTTGCCAAACGTTCGACTTTGGCCTGTGGTGAAGTTTCACCCACTTCCAGACCCGCCTGTTCACACAGCTCCCCCCAGGTATCAATCCTTTCACTCATGGCATGGCTCACTTCGACCACCCTGCCATTCTCGCCGCAACGGTAATCATACGTCGGCATCTCACCCTCCCATGACCGTGCTCAGTCAGTTCTCCTAATGGCTCGAATTTATACACCAACTCCCCGCCTGCACGCAGCACTTCTTTTCAGGTTGTTAGCCTGCGCTCCACAATCCGTGAACGACTCATCAAAAAATAGTTATTGATAAATCAAAGTATATTTTTAAATAACCAAATTTATACAAAAAGCACTTTTAATTACTTATTGATATAAAAAATCATTAATAAAAACCACTGTAAAAACAGCAACTTACAGATAAAGACACGAATCGGCCAGCCTATAGAAAAATAATATAAAAACCTTTTAAAAACAAAGACTTGAAGGATCAAAATACGGGTCGAAAGTTTGCCTCAAACCGAAATCCATTATAGAATCATCATTAATGAATAATTGATAACTCAAATAAGGATAAAGACGATGCAAGAAAGAGAAATTAAACTTCTTTTTAAGGCGGGCGTCTTCGAATCATGTCAGGCAATACCGATTTCAATGTCGCGCGGATGGACTTTGAAGTTCGTTACACGGGATAGTGAAGTTGTGGTTTTGAATCTTCAGCGTTCAAAAGGAGAACGTGAATTCAAAAGCCTGGATGGCGCAGCAGCTGTCGCCAGACGTATTGGTTTTGAGTGGCTGAATGTTCAGATCGGAGATTTGAAATGGCGGGAAAAGGTGATGTGAGCACTGCCGAATGATGTATAACTCATCGGCAGTGCGCAGGTGTGAGAGTCTTGAGGTGTGGTGTGGCGAGAAATTACTGGGCAGCGTCTGAGACGATCTTGCTGACAAGCTCCTCTGGCGTGGCATCTCTGACCGCAGTCACTTCAACGCGGAACTCAAGGCTGACGCCGGCATAGGGATGATTGGTATCGATAACCACCGTCCGGTTATCCAGACTGACAACCCGTGCCAGGGTTGGTTTGTTGTCCTCGCCGCTCACCTGAATCACCTTGCCGGGGCGTAAATCTTTTATACCCGCGAACGCCTCGCGCTCAATGTGTTCGATCAGCGACTCATCCCGCTCTCCCCAGGCTTGATCAGGAGACAGGCTCACGGCAAACCGATCTCCGGCTTCATGTCCCTCAAGCGCGGCTTCCAGCCCAGGCACCAACTGCCCTTGGCCATGCAGATAACTGAGCAGAGGCTCTTCGTCACCGGGGAACTCGACTTCCTGGCCCTGCGGAGCCAGGTTGTAGCGAAAGAAGACGGCGGCATCTTTGCCTATTTTCATGGAAATCACTCCGGATTCAGGGTTGCAGACGATGAATCTGCCACTGTTCATCGGCGAACTCGTAGCGGAACCGATCGTGCAAACGGTTTTCGCGCCCCTGCCAAAACTCGAAACGTTCCGGAATCAACCGGTAGCCGCCCCAGGTCTCCGGACAGATAATCTCTGACTCTGGCTTCTCACGCATCTGCTCTACCGCTTTTTCCAACGTTGAGCGACTATCCACCGGCGCACTCTGATGTGACACAGCGGCGCTGATCCGGCTACCCAGGGGGCGCTCGTTGAAATAGCGCTCGCCAAAGGCATAATCCAGCTGCTCCACCGGGCCTCGAATTCTCACCTGGCGCTCCAACCCGTACCAATAAAACAGTATTTCGGCGTAGGGATTTTCCTTAAGCTGCTCACCCTTTTCACTGCGAAAATCGGTAAACCAGCAGAACCCGTGTTTGTCGAAATGCTTGAGCAACACGATACGAGCCCCCGGACGCCCCTGTTCATCGGCAGTCGCCAGCGTCATCGACGTTGCGTCGTCAGGGTGCGCAAGCAACGCTTTGTCGAACCAGCGCTGGAATTGGTCAAACGGATCCGCACTCAGATCTGTCTTGTGCAGACCACTGGCGACATACTCTCGGCGAAGCCCGGCGACATCGCTGTACTGATTGGCCATTTTGCTCTCCTGTGGGAAACTTCAGTGGCGCCTACTATAAACGATATGAACCGGCGTTTGCTGCGCTCGATCAGCTCCCCGACATTTTGTTACCGGAATAGCGAACCCCATATGCCCTCCAGCCTCAACGACACTCACCTGGCATGCCATGAATGCGACTTGCTGATGGGCCGGCCTGACGTTCACGAAGAGCGTATTCTGGTCTGTCCGCGCTGCGGTTCTCGTCTGATTTCCAACCATGCCAACAGCGTAGAGCGTTCTCTCGCTTTAGCCCTGGCTGGCCTCATTCTGCTGATTCCGGCCAACCTGTTCCCGGTACTGACGCTGGAAGTCCTGGGGCGTGAACAGGATCAGACGATCTTTTCCAGCGCCATGGCACTCTATCGGGGCCAGCTGCCGTTGGTTGCCTTGTGTATTCTGTTGTTCGCCATCGTGGTACCGATATGCAAGTTACTGCTTCTGGCCTACCTCTCCAGCGCGCTGCATCAGGAAAAAGCCTGGCCGGGGCTGAAGTTAGCCATGCGCAGTTATCAACACCTGGACCAGTGGGGCATGCTGGAGGTTTACCTGATAGCGGTACTGGTATCCGTTGTAAAACTGGTCGACATTGCCCGTGTCGAACCGGGTTTGGGGCTGTACAGCCTGGCGGCGCTGATCGTTGTAACCTCGTTAAGCTCGATTCATCTGGACAAGGACCTGTTCTGGCACCGTATTGATCGGCTGACACGGAGGAGCACGGATGTATAACTGGAAATACAGCGCCTGTGCGCAGTCGATAATCAGTTGCCATGACTGCAATGGACTCTGGCCCCTGGCGATGGACGGGGAGCACTGCCCACGCTGCGGGGCGAAGCTTCACCAGCGTAAGCCCCAGTCTCTGGTCCGGACCTGGGCACTGCTATTAACCGCAACCTTCCTGTTGCTGCCCGCCAACCTGTTGCCGATCATGCGGGTTACGATGCTGGGACGGGGTGAGCCCTCCACGATTCTCGCCGGCGTTATTGAACTGGCCAACCATGGGCTCTGGGTGATCGCCTTTGTCGTTCTCGCTGCCAGCATCCTGATTCCCGTGGGCAAAATACTGGCGCTGGCAACACTCTTACTGGCGATTCAGCGCGGCTGGACAACCAACATGGAGCAGAAGATGGTGATGTTCCGTATCGTCCACTGGATTGGGCGCTGGTCGATGCTGGATATTTTTGTGGTTGGTATACTGGTCGCGTTAGTTCAGTTTGGTAATCTGGCCTATATCGATGGTCAGGCAGGGGCAATCGCCTTTGGAGGCGTCGTCATTTTCACCATGCTTGCGGCGAATGCGCTGGATACCCGTCTGATCTGGGATCGACACCTGCAGGAGGCACCCCGTGGACCCAACCCTTGAACAAAACGGCGATGAGATACGTCCGGTTGTGCGCCGTCATCGGGGACCGTCCGCCGTCTGGATTCTACCGCTCCTGGCAGCATTGATTGCGGGCTGGCTGGTTTACAAAAGCTACAGTGAGGCGGGGGTCGTAATCGAAGTTCAGTTTGCGTCCGCCGAGGGGCTGGAAGAGAACAAAACCCGCGTTATCTATCGTGGACTTCCCTCCGGCACGGTCCGTAATCTGCGTCTGAACGACGATCTGCAAAGTGTCACGGCTCAGATCGAGATCGCCGCCCATGCCGAGGCCCTGCTTAGAGAGGGCACCCGCTTCTGGCTGGTCAAACCGCAGATTTCGCTTTCGGGCGTCCGCGGTCTGGAAACGCTGGTCTCGGGCCACTATATCGCCATCAGACCCGGTGAGGGTGATCCTAGCCGCAGCTTTCAGGCATTACACGAGCCGCCCCCGGCCGTTCATGACGAGGAGGGCTTGTATATCACCTTGTTCGCCGACTCTGTACGTGCCGTGCATCGTGGCTCACCGGTCTACTATCGCGATATCACTGTCGGTGAGGTACTGGATTACCGGCTCGCAGGCAATGGCGAACGGATCCTGGTGGATGTGTTTGTCGAGTCTCAATACGCCCACCTTGTGCGCAAACACTCCCGGTTCTGGAATGCCTCCAGCATTGAAATCAGTGGCAAGCTACCGGAGATCGATATTCGGGTCGGCTCCTTAGCCACGATCATCGCCGGCGGCGTCCATTTCTACACGCCCCACCCAATGGAAGGCCCTGAAGCGGAGGACGGCGAGCAGTTCCGGCTGTTTGCCGACTACGAAGCCGCAGAGGATGGGATACCGGTACAACTGAGCTTTCCCGGAACCACACAGCTGAGTGTGGGCACAGAAGTGCTCAGCCGGGGCGTACCGGTAGGCCGCGTGCGCGATATCAAACTGACCGAGGATTTTGACACCCTCAACGTGGAGCTGGTGATCGATCCAAGAGCACGCGCCCTGCTCAGAGAGGGGACCCGTTTCTGGCTCTCGGCCCAGGAGTTCGGACCGGAGGCACTCAACGTTCAGAGCCTGCTTAGAGGTCGTCACATCGAAATGGCGCCCGGACCCGGGCAGGAACGTTTCAGCTTTGAAGCGTCCAGCACGCCGCCGGCGCGCCCGCCGGTCTACGAGGGATTGCCCATCCGGCTGATTACGGAACGCCTGGGCTCGATCAGCCGAGGCTCGCCAATACTCTATCGCCAGATGCCAATTGGCACAGTCAGTGGCTTTGAACTGACCGATGATGGCCGCAAGATTCAGATTCATGCGGTCATCGAAGAGGCATACCGATCCCTGATCCATAAAGACAGCCGCTTCTGGAACAGCAGTGGAATACGCTTTGCCGCCGATATCGACAGCGGCGTGTCGCTGGAAACCGGAAGCTTCGAGACCCTGCTTCGCGGTGGTATCAGCCTGTTAAACCCCGCCCGGACTCACGCCAAAGAGGCCAAAGAGAACCAACGCTTTGAGCTCTACCCGGACCGGGACAGCGCCAGCGATGGCGGCGCACTGCTGGAACCTGAAGAACAACGCACCGCGGTACTCCTGGAGGCAGACCAGCGTGATGCAATCGCCGTTGGCTCTCCTGTCCTGTTACGCGGCGTGCCAGTGGGCGAGGTCAGTCACTACGCGCTGAGTGAATCCGGCCAAGCGGTGCAGGTACGCCTGTCAGTGGATGCGCCCTACGGAGATCTGATCAATTCCAACACCCGGTTCTGGGTTGCCGGGGGCTTTAACGCGCGAGCTAACCTTCGTGATGGGGTCAATGTGCGCTCGCGTTCACTGTCGCAGCTGATGAAGGGGGGGATTGCATTCGCCACTGATCCGGACGGTGAGCCTGTGAGTTCCAAGCACCGTTTTACCCTTTACGATACCGAGCAGGCCAGCCGTGAGCAGGCGGTCCCCATAGTCATCCATTTCGCGCCCGGTGCCGAACTCCCTGAAGGGGCTCCAATCCGCTATCGCGGCCAACCGGTCGGTCGAATCGATCGCATCAACGTGGCAGGTGAAAGCGGAGCGCGTATCGCACGGGCCAGCCTGTTCAAAGAGGCTCGATTCCTGGCTAAGGAAGGCTCGCGATTCTGGATTTCAGAACCCTTGATCCGGCTCAGCGGTATCGAAAACCCAGGCAATCTGCTGTTTGGCAATCATGTGGAGGCTCTGCCGGGACAGGGAGCACCCACCAACGTTTTTCTGGCCCTGCGCCAGCCTCCACCATACCAGCCAGGCCCCGGCATAACGGTTGTTCTTGAGAGCGACCGCCTGGGCTCCATCGCGCCCGGCAGTCCGGTCCTGTTCCGTGAAGTCCCGGTTGGTAAGGTGACCGGCTATGAACTTAATTTGCGCGGAGATGGCGTCAGGGTCTACGCCAATATCGACCCGGCGCATACGACTCTGGTCAGAGCCTCAAGCCGCTTTGCCAAACACAGCGGGGTGCGTGCCGACGCAGGATTGTTCAGCGGTGTAAGCGTGGATGTGGCCAGCCTGGAAACGCTGGTGGGTGGCGGCATCAGCTTTACCACCGAAGACCTGGATGCCCCCGCCGCGGATAACCTGAGCGTATTCAGACTGCACGATAAACCTCTGCCAACTCCAAAGGAACAACCCTGAAATGATGACTCGAGCCTTCGCCTTGATCATTCTGCTCCTGTTGCAGGGCTGTGCCGGGGGCGAAAACAACCGGCCGTTCCAGCTGAAAAGCCTCGCCAAATCCGACATCGACATGGTGGCCGATGCTCACGTCAATGCGGTTAATGCCCTGGTACGCGAGCTGACGATCAAACTCTACAAACGCAATCCCCGGGAGCTGAAAAAAGCACCGCCCGGAACCACCCTGGCAAAGCGCCTCAGCCAGCTTCTTGACGCGCCGCGCCGGATCAATCATGCCGAACTCGGCAACCGCTATGGTGTTGAAGCGATACCACTGGCTTTTGAGCCGGAGTTCAGAGGGGACCGTGTCTTTGCGTTGATGGTGGGTATCAGCGGTATGCTGCACGCGTCTTACGGTTACCGGGACGAATTTTTCCTGCTCAATGAGATCGACCAGCAAAAACTCTATAACTGCGCGCGCAATCTGGAAGCCGTGGCCTGGCGCCTGAACCACCGGCGCCAACCCAATGGTGAGCTGTTTCTGCTTAGCAACGGGATCAGCGAGAGCGGGGTACAAAACCTGAGCTTCGAGAGAATCTTCGGTAAGCTGATCGCGCATCAGGATATGATGGCACGCATTGTAGCCGACAAGACCAACCGGGCGATCAAGTCAGTGGTTGTCGGCTTCGCGTCATCATCCCTGTTGCCGATCTAACACCATGGAACAACCGCTGGCGTTCACGTTGATCTGACGAATTTTGTGATTTTCGTTCAGGTACAGGCAGACATCGGCTCGCCCAGGCAGCTCCTCCAGCATCGCCCGGGTCAGTCGCTCATAATGTGCGATAAAGCGTTTTATCTCATCGGGATTCATGATTCTTAAATGCGCCGTGGGCTGCTGGGTGTCATAAATATATTTCACCCGCTCTACCAGCTTCTGCTCCTGAAGCGCACGCCATTCATACACTGCCTGCATGCTGGGCACCTTGAGCATCAGCAGTAGATCAAGCCGTGAGAACAGGGACTGATAGGGGCCATTGAGTTGCTGATTCACATAGCGGCGCCAGACACCGCTCGGATCTTCCTCGGCCTCCAGACTATTCACCGGTGTACTTAACGCTTCACTGGACTGCGGCAGCGCACCCACGCACCAACCCTCAAACACGATGACATCCACAGGCCCCACCCACTCCTGCCAAACGGTAGGCGGGCAACGATCATCAATCGATTTATCAAATACCGGGATTTTAGTCAGGGTGTCACTGCCCGCATTGATCAGCGAATCGAGCAACTCAATCCCAAGCTCCACATCATGCGTACCCGGAACCCCCCGGGTCTCCATTAAGGGGTGAACCTCCTGCGCCAGCCGTTCGCGCTCGGCGCGGGTTTTGTACAGGTCGTCGATGGAGAAGCCGATCACCCTCAGCCCGAACCCCTCCTCCAGAATCACTTCCAACAGGTTGAACAGCGTCGACTTCCCGGCCCCCTGCGCGCCGTTGATACCAATGACCAGCGGTTTGTTCAAACCGCGCTGACGTGCGACCAGCCAGGCAGCCAGAGGGACATAGATCTCTTCAAACAGATCCTGCAGGCCAATATCAACCTGCAACGATTTAACCGTAGGTGCGAACGCCCGTTCAACGGCTTGCACGGCATGCTGCCGCTCCACTTCACTCAAACACAGATGTTCCCGGGGCCAACGTGTCAGCAGGCTCATAGTTTCTCTATCATCTCCTCAACAGCCCTGTGTGGACCTGAGCCACTCCACTACCAAAGCGATATGATCCGCTTCCATCAACGAGGGGGCGTGCGCCAACCCCGGCAGGGTTTTCAGGGTAAGTTCGCTGTTTTCTCTATTCATCCGCTGCGCCACTTCCGAGGTGAGCACATCGGAAGCGCCACCCTGAATCAGAAGCTGCGGACAACTGACGGCGCTCCAGAGGCCCCAAAGATCCAGATCCTGCTTGCCCACCAGTGCCGCATTATCTGCAATGGCCGGGTCATAATGCAGCCCCAGCCGTCCATCCTCGCACTCCCGTTGGCCATGCGCCACCAAATGCTGCCACTGTTTGTCGTTCAAGTCGCCAAAGGCGGGATAAAGCCCGCGCAGGTACGTTTCCACTTCAGCCGCGTTGGCAAATCGAGGATCGCCCAGGTAAGCTGCAATTCGAGCCAGGGCCGCCTGCGGAACGTAAGGGCCGATGTCGTTCAACACAAGGCGACGGATCGGATTACCGGGCCGCGCCGCCAACGCCATGCCGATCAGCCCGCCGAGGGATGTGCCCACCCAATCCACTTTTTCGACACCCAGGCGGGCAATCAACGCCACCATATCCTGCACATAGAGAGGTAATGCATAGTCGGAGGAGGCAACGAGCCAGTCGCTCTCCCCACGGCCCGGCAGGTCGGGACAGATCACCCGATAGTTGCGACTCAGCGCTATGGCCAGATCATCAAAGTCCCGGCTGTTGCGCGCCAGGCCATGTACGCAGATCAGCACCCGCTCATTGTCGGCGCTACCCCACTCCTGATAACGCAGCCGGTGGAACCCCTGTGTATCCAGTGCCAAAATTTCGCCCCGACGCATTTTCACCTCCAGATCCTGGCTTCTGAATGTAAAGCTTTGCAAAACTTTCAGTTTTTTGCCTGTCGAATCGTTACAATCGCGAAGTCTAATATAGGTTTGGCATCGGACCTGATCCAACTCACGGCCAATCCAGTATCAAACGTTATTTCACAGGGAATCGCGAATGTCCGTTACTCGCCGGTTGCGCGCACACCTAAAATGGCTGTTACCACTGGCCTTCATTTTACTGGCTATCCTCCTGTTCAGAGGCATGCAATCCAGCCGACCTCAGCCACCGGCACAACCGGTAAGCGAACGCTCCTGGAGCGTGCGCGCCATCGAAGCGCAACCCGAGCGTTTGAGCGCTGAAATCGAGCTGTATGGCAGCGTCGAAACGCCACAGATGGCGTCGCTCAGCGCCGCCCTTGAGGCAGACCTGGTCTCATTGGAAGCGCTGGAGGGCGAGTACGTCTCGGCCGGCCAGCAACTGGCCCAGTTGGACGACCGGGAAGTGGTAATCGATATTCGTAAGCAGCACGCCCAGATCAATACCATTGAGGCTCAAATTCAGGCGGAACAGGTCCGATATCGCTCGGACCGAGCCGATCTGAGCGTGCAACAGGAGCTGGTTCAACTCAAGCAACAAGACCTGAAGCGATACCAGAATCTGGCCCAGCGCAATATGGTCAGTCAGCAACAGATCGATACGGCCCGCACCGCGCTTCAGCAGCAACGCCTGAACCTGAGCGCTCTGCAAAGTGCGATCGATGATCATCCAAACCGTCTTGCCCAGCTTCAGGCGCAGCGCGATCAGGCTCAGGCAACGCTCGATGAACTTGAACTGGATCTGGAGCGCACGCAAGTGCGCGCCCCTTACGACGCGCGTATCGCTGCGACACAGGTCGCCGTCGGCGACCGGGTACGTTCCGGCGACACCCTGATCGAGCTCTATTCGCTGGACCGGCTGGAAGTTCGTGCTCAGATCCCGGAACGCCTGCTGGCCCAGCTTCGCCCCAGTCTCGCGCAGGGTTCGGCAGTGCAGGCGACGGCGACCATTGATGGTACCCTGCGCACACTCACTCTCTCTCGGCTGGGCGCTACAGTCAGCACCGGCCGGGCCGGTGTGGATGGTTTTTTCGGCTTTACCGACGATCTCCCCCCGCCGGAGCCGGGTCGCTCAATGGCGCTGCAACTTGGGCTTCCACCAGTGGATGGAGTCTTCGCGCTACCGCCCACGGCCCTTTACGGCACTGATCGAATCTACCGCATCGTCGACTCCCGCCTGGAACCGGTTGTTGTAACGACTGTAGGCCAACGCCGCAGTGAAACGGGCCAACAGCAGGTTTTGGTCCGCAGTCGCGATCTGGCGGCCGGTGACCGCGTTATAACTACCCAGCTGCCCAATGCGATTGGCGGCTTGCTGGTCGAAGTGGCGGAGTAACGATGCAGACACCTAACAACGGTGGCCTCTCCGGCCTGATCACACTGTTCACCACGCACCGCGTCGCCGCCAACCTGTTGATGGTGCTGATGCTGCTTGGCGGCGCGTACAGTCTGAAAAAGCTCAATGTTCAGTTCTTTCCCACCTTTGAGCTGGACGTACTGACCATCCAGGTGAGCTGGCGCGGATCCACCGCGGAAGATGTGGAGCGCTCCATACTCCTGCCGCTGGAGGAAGAGATACGCTCGCTGGACGGGATTGATCAACTGATTTCAACCGCACGGGATGGGTCTGCCTCCATCCGTATCGAGCTGACCGACGGGACCGATGTCGACTACGCACTGTCTGAGGCCAAACAGAAGGTTGATGCGGTACGCGGAGAGCTGCCCGATGATGTGGAGGAACCGCTGGTACAACGGGTTACACGCTACGAGGGCATCGCCGATCTCATCGTGACCAGCGACCGTGCCAACCTGGATGAGTTGCGCGTCATGGCGCGGCGCTTCGAACAGGACCTGCTCAGCCGCGGTATCCGCAAGATCGACTTTGCCGGGTTACCGGAGCAGGAACTGGCCATCCAGCTGTCGCCCGAAGAACTGGCACGGCTGGGCATGACATTCTCCGAGGTGGTGGATCGCATCCGCCAACGCAGCCTGGACCTGCCCGCTGGCACCGCTGCTAAAAATGATGGTTCCCGCCAACTGCGCAGCCTTGGGCAGGAACGCGATGTCAGCGGATTTGAGCAGCTCCCCCTCTCCGCATCCGGCAATGGACAGCTCTTACGGCTGGGGGATATCGCCCTGGTCGAGAGGCGAATCGCCGATGATCAGGTTCTACTGAGCTATCAGGGCCAGCCCGCCATTATGCTGGAGCTCAAACGCACCGAGAACGACGACAGCCTGGTCGGTGCAGAGCTGTTCAATCAATGGCTGCAGGAGACCCGCCCGACGCTACCGGCAGGTGTTCAGTTGATCCCGTATCAGGAACGCTGGCAACTGATACAGGATCGTATCGAACTGCTGCTCAAGAACGGCCTCAGCGGTTTGGTTCTGGTTATCGCCATCCTGTTTCTGTTCCTTAACGGACGCGTTGCACTCTGGGTGACCGTGGGGATTCCTGTCTCGTTTATGGCCACCCTGGCGATCCTCTACGCCATCGGCGGCACGATCAACATGATCTCCCTGTTTGGTCTGATCATGGCGCTGGGGATTATCGTCGACGATGCCATCGTCGTTGGCGAGGACACATTGACCCATGCCCAGATGGGCGAGCCGTCGAAGCGAGCCGCCATTGGCGGTGCCCAGCGCATGAAAGCGCCGGTTATTGCCTCCTCCATGACGACAATCGCAGCCTTCCTGCCACTGCTGCTGGTCGGTGGCATCATCGGCAACATTATGGGCGACATTCCCACCGTCGTTATCTGCGTCATTCTCGCTTCCCTGGTGGAATGCTTTCTGGTGTTGCCCGGTCATCTGTTTCATTCCCTTCGGCGCGCCGATGCGGTCCATCCGAGCGCCCTGCGCCAGCGACTGGACGACGGCTTTAACTATTTCCGCGACCGGATCTTCCGCCCATTTATCGAAACCGCCATCCAATTTCGCTGGAGTGCGCTGTCGCTGGCTCTGGCCCTGCTGATAATCAGTGTCGGCCTGGTGGCCGGCGGACGGATTAAATTCACATTTTTCCCCGCCGTGGAACAGGACACCATGAACGCCAGCGTTCAGTTCACCGCGGGTACCGACGCCGACCGTGTTCGGGCATTTATCGATCACCTGAGCGCAACCCTGTATGAGACTGATGAGGCCCTCGGAGGTGGACAGGTCAAAATGAGTCTGGCTCGATTGCGCACAGCGTTTTTCAGCCGCACCAGCTCCGGTAACGCCAATGGGGATGAGTACGGCGTTCTGTCGGTGGAGCTTCAACCATCGGACCAGCGCGGCATGACCACCTCCGCGTTTATTCGTGCCTGGCGCGAGCGCATAAACGTACCTGCCGGGGTCGAACGCTTCTCCATCGACGTCAATCAAAGCGGCCCGCCCGGTAAACCCATTGAGGTAAAACTCAGTGGCGAGGATCTGACCCAGCTGAAACAGGCATCACTGCAATTACAGCGGGAGCTCAAGAGCTACAGTGGCCTCTCCAATGTAGACGATGACCTGCCTTATGGAACCTCGCAGTTAATCTATAGCCTGACCCCCTCAGGCGAAGCGACCGGCTTGAGCCTGCAGGCAGTTGGCCGTCAGCTGCGCGCCGCGTTTGATGGCTCGGAGGTACAGTCGTTCTACGAAGGCCAGGATCAGATCAAGGTGCGGGTGATGCTGCCGGCGCAGGCACGTAATCACCTGAGCACACTGGATCAACTGCCTATTGTACTCCCCGATGGCAGCGTGACGCCGATTACCAATGTGGTCTCGTTCGAAGCCCGGCGCGGCTTCGACTCCCTGCAGCGGATTGATGGCGAGCTATCGATCAACGTCTCGGCGGACCTGAACGAAAATGTCACCAACGCCAACGAAGTAATTGAATCGCTCAGAGCCGATGTCATCCCGGAGCTTTCAGCGCAGTACGGCGTAACCGGCAGTTTCGAGGGCAAGAACCGGGATCAACGGGAGACCCTGGCCGATATGAAGTTAGGGCTTGTTATCGCCCTGGCGCTGATCTACATCATTCTCGCCTGGGTATTCGCCTCCTACAGCTGGCCTTTGACCGTGATGCTGGCGATCCCCTTGGGTGTCACCGGGGCGCTGCTGGGGCACTTCATCACCGGTCAGACACTCACAGTACTCTCGCTGTTTGGTGTATTCGGGCTGTCAGGCATCGTGATCAACGACTCGATTGTCCTGGTGACCTTCTACAAACAGCTCCGTGAACAGGGCATGTCGGTGCACGACGCCGTTGTAGAAGCGGCCTGCCAGCGCCTTCGAGCCGTATTATTAACCTCGCTGACGACAATCGGTGGATTGACACCCATTCTGTTCGAGACGTCGCTACAGGCCCAATTCCTGATACCGATGGCCACTTCCATTGTCTTCGGTCTGGCCTACGGCACCCTGCTGATTCTGGTTGTGGTTCCGTCAATGTTGACCATACTTGAGAATACACGCGAGCGCCTCGGATTGAGCCCACCGATCACTCATCAATCCGTCACCGCACCCGAGTAGAACCGGCTTTAGAGAGGAAAAGGATGAACCGAACAGAGCATGACAGCCTGGGCAAAATAGAAGTGCCTGAAGACGCACTCTATGGCGCACAGACACAGCGGGCGATCAATAACTTTCAGATTAGCGACAGGACGCTGCCCAGCGAATTTCTGGTGGCCCTGGCGCACATCAAGGCGGCCTGCGCCCGCACCAATGTGGAGCTTGGTCTACTCGACTCCGATGCAGGCAACGCCATTGTTGCAGCCGCGCAACACATAGTTGATGGAGAGTATCACGAGCAGTTCCCGGTAGACGTCTTCCAAACAGGCTCAGGCACCAGCACCAACATGAACATGAACGAGGTGCTTTCACAGCTGGTGAAGCGGGAGTCCGGTCTTGAGTTACACCCCAACGACCACATCAACATGAGCCAGAGCTCAAACGATGTTATTCCCACTGCGCTGCATCTGAGCACACTGACGGTGCTGCACAACAGCCTGATACCGTCACTGCGCCATTTGGACAGTGCGATTCGACGCAAGGCCTCGTCCCTGACCGGCGTGGTGAAAACCGGTCGCACCCACCTGATGGATGCCATGCCGGTGCGGATGGACCAGGAACTCACCGGCTGGCGCCACCAGATAAAAGCCTGTATCGAACGCCTTGAGCAGGTGAGCCCGCGTCTTGCACAGTTGGCTCAGGGGGGCACCGCGGTGGGAACCGGTATCAATGCCCCGGCGGCCTTCCCTCGTCTGTTCTGTCGTAATCTCAGTGCGCGGACCGGTATGACGCTGAGCCCCGCGCCCTGCTTTTTCACCGCTCTCTCCAGCCAGGACACCGCACTGGACCTCTCCGCTCAGATGCGAACCTCTGCCACCGCCCTGATCAAAATTGCTGATGATCTGCGCTGGATGAACTCAGGCCCACTGGCCGGCTTGGGGGAAATTGAGTTGGAAGCACTGCAACCCGGCTCTTCAATTATGCCGGGCAAAGTTAACCCGGTGATTCCCGAAGCCGTTTTGATGGCCTGCATGCAGATCTGCGGCAACGATACCACCGTATCGTTAAGCGCTGGCCGCAGTAACTTCCAGCTCAATGTGATGCTGCCGGTGATTGCCAGCAACCTGCTGGAGAGCGAAAAATTACTGGCCAACGCCTGTGTCGCACTGGCTGACAAGGCGATCGCCACCTTTAACGTGCGGGAAGAGCGGATCACTGAGGCATTGTCGCGCAACCCGATCCTAGTAACCGCGCTGAACCGGATTATCGGCTACGAAAAGGCTGCAGCGCTCGCCAAGCAAGCCTATGCGGAAGGTCGACCGATCATCGACGTGGTCGAACAGGAAACCGACCTGGATCGTGCAGAGCTGGAAAACCTCCTTGATCCAAGGGTTCTGACCGGCGAACTCGACACCAAGTATTAGTGATCAATCATGTCCAGGCTGGTCAATAATTTGAGATCAGGCTATAATGCCGCGCTTGATTCCACACTGCCATCACGCTTAGCTCAGCTTTCACTCTTCACAGGGGTTCTATGTCGGATAACTCCCAACAGCAGCAATCACGTTTAAAGGAACTGATCGCACGCGGTAAAGAGCAGGGGTATCTCACCTATGCTGAGGTGAACGACCACCTGCCGGAAGATATCGCCGATCCAGATCAGGTCGAAGATATCATCCGCATGATCAACGATATGGGCATTTCCGTATCGGAAGAAGCGCCGGATGCGGAAGATCTGCTGCTGACCGGCGGAGACTCGGCTGAAGAAGCAGACGACGAAGCCGTGGCCGCTCTGGCTGCCGTTGAGTCTGATGCCGGCCGAACCACTGACCCTGTGCGCATGTATATGCGTGAGATGGGTACCGTCGAACTTCTGACCCGCGAAGGCGAAATCGATATTGCCAAGCGGATCGAAGAGGGTATCCGTGAGGTCATGATGGCTCTGGCGCAGTTCCCGGGCAGCGTCGATACCATCCTCGAAGCGTATAACACCGTACTTCAGGAAGAGGGCCGTCTGAGCGATATTTTCAGCGGCTACATCGACCCTGACTCCGCTGCGCCGGCTGAAGAAACCGAAGCGCCACTAGACCTCGACGAAGACGACGACAGCGAGGACGAAGATGACGACGAGGATGATGACGACAACGAGAAGGATTCATCCGACAACGAAGAGAAAGAGCGCGGCCCCGATCCGGAAGAAGCAAAAGCCCGTTTTGGCCTGCTGCAGAATGCCGTCGAGCAGTTCCACGCTGCACGCCTGGGTGATGACGTTAAAGCCCTGAGCGAGGCTCAGGAAGCCCTCGGTGTGGCCTTTGCTCCGATCAAACTGTCGCCCCGCTTCTACGACCACCTGGTCACCCGGGTACGCGACTATATCGATCGTATTCGTCAGCAGGAACGCACCATTATGCGTATCTGCACCCAGCGCGCCCGTATGCCGCGCCGTGACTTCATCCAGAAATTCCCGGGCAATGAAACCAACCCGGCCTGGTTTGACGATCTGGTCGCCTCCGGTGCGGGATATGCGCCGTACGTCGAAGATCACCTCGCTGACCTAAAACGCGCTCAGCGTCGACTGATCCAGATCGAAGAGGAAGTGGGCATTTCGCTCGCGGAGATCAAAGAGGTCAACCGTCGCATGTCCATCGGCGAAGCACGTGCTCGCCGGGCCAAGAAAGAGATGGTCGAGGCCAACCTGCGTCTGGTTATCTCTATTGCCAAGAAATACACCAACCGCGGACTGCAGTTCCTTGACCTGATTCAGGAAGGCAACATCGGCCTGATGAAAGCGGTGGACAAGTTCGAATACCGCCGCGGCTACAAATTCTCGACCTATGCCACCTGGTGGATACGTCAGGCGATCACGCGCTCAATCGCGGATCAGGCCCGTACCATCCGTATCCCGGTGCATATGATCGAGACAATCAATAAGCTCAACCGCATTTCCCGCCAGATGCTGCAGGAGATGGGGCGTGAGCCGCTGCCCGAAGAACTGGCAGAGCGCATGGAGATGCCTGAGGACAAGATCCGCAAGGTACTCAAAATCGCCAAAGAACCGATCTCCATGGAGACGCCGATTGGTGACGATGAAGACTCCAGCCTGGGCGATTTCATCGAAGACACCACCCTCTCCTCGCCGGTAGACACTGCAACTGGAGAAGGTCTGCGTGAAGCCACCAAAGAGGTTCTTGCCGGCCTGACAGCCCGTGAAGCCAAGGTACTGCGCATGCGTTTCGGTATCGACATGAACACCGACCATACGCTGGAAGAGGTTGGTAAACAGTTCGACGTTACTCGTGAGCGTATTCGTCA
The DNA here is from genome assembly GCF_000428985.1 of Marinobacterium litorale DSM 23545. Classification (GTDB taxonomy): domain Bacteria; phylum Pseudomonadota; class Gammaproteobacteria; order Pseudomonadales; family Balneatricaceae; genus Marinobacterium_D; species Marinobacterium_D litorale. Next base: position 81,562 of record NZ_AUAZ01000019.1, read on the forward strand.
GATCGAGGCAAAGGCACTGCGCAAGCTGCGCCACCCAAGCCGCTCCGATCACCTGCGCAGCTTCCTCGACGAATAACGAGACGCGTAAAAGCCTTCTAATTCAAACTATTGCGCCAATGATACCGCCCCGGTATCATTGGCGCGCACTCCGGGCCTATAGCTCAGTTGGTCAGAGCAGTGGACTCATAATCCATTGGTCGCAGGTTCAAGTCCTGCTGGGCCCACCAACCTCCAACTCACACCCGCTCTTTCCACCGACCGCAAACTGAACCGCCCCGGCATTGCCGAAACGCTATGGCAATACGCTTCAGGACCATGCAAACTGGTAGCAACCGTCTTTGGGACCCTGTGGCCGATGCGCTTTACAATCGATAGCCGCCGCTACAAATCGATATTGGTCAGTCTGAGCATAACCCTGTTTATGCTCGCTCATGTCGGTGGCTGGATCACGATTCCCTACATGGATCGCCTTGAGAGCCTGCTTTACGATAGCCGTATCCGCCTTACGGCACCTAACTCAGAACACCCTTACATCGTCATAGTCGATATCGATGAGCGAAGCCTCGCCGCAGAGGGGCGCTGGCCCTGGCGTCGTGACAAAGTCGCGCAGCTGGTCGACACCCTGTTTGACGACTACGAAGTTGCGGTTTTAGGTGTCGACCTGGTTTTTGGCGAACCGGATGACAGTTCGGCACTGGAGCTGCTCGAACGCCTGAAACACAGCCCATTGGGCAGCAACGCGACCTTCCAACAGCAGGCCAAGTTGCAAGCCCCTCTGCTTGATCGTGACGAGCAGCTCGCCACCGCTATTGCCGATCGAAAAGTGGTGCTCGGTTATTACTTCAATACCGACCATTCCGTAGGTGGCGCATTCACCAACGGAGCACTGCCCTTCCCCGTATTCAGGGCGAAAACCTTCCAAAACCGGGAAGTCAGTTTTCTCAAGGCCGATGGTTACGGCGCCAACTTAGAAGAATTACAGGCTTCGGCCTGGAGCGCCGGCCATTTCAACCAGTTATCAGACTCCGATGGCGTCACGCGCCGCATTCCACTGTTAATACGCTACCAAGACAATCTGTATGAAGCTCTCTCCTTGGCCATCATCAGAGCATTATTGGATGATCCCCCCATTCATCCCGTATTCGCGACCACCGGTGATGGCAGTTACTCAGGCCTGGAGTTACTGAATGTCGCTGACTATACGATTCCGGTCGATAAGAATGCGGCGATTTTACTGTCCTTCCGCGGCCAGCAGGGGAGTTTTCACTACGTATCCGCAACCGATATTCTTCAAGCTAAAGTCCCCTTAGACAGCCTTAAAAACAAAATCGTTCTCTTAGGTACCAGTGCTCCGGGACTACTTGATCTGCGCAATACGCCAATCGATACAGCCTTTCCCGGTGTTGAACTCCACGCCAACGCAATCGCATCGATTCTCGACGGAAGCATTAAGCACAAACCCGCGTATACCCTTGGTGCCACCCTGGTTTCGACAGCCCTTATCGGGTGTTTGATGAGCATCCTTCTCTCCCCCACCGGGTTGATCGGTTCGCTAGCAATCACCGCCTTTGGTATCGGTATAGCCGTCTCTCTGAACTTGTTTTTCTGGACCCAAGAGAGCTTGGTATTACCTCTGGCTCCACAAATCGTTCTGATAGCCTCGCTGTTTATTGCATCCACCGCATATGGCTTTCTTTTCGAGTCCAGAGCGCGCAAAAAAGTGGTCGGGTTATTCGGGCAGTATGTACCCCCGGGCGTGGTTGATCAGCTACAGCGCCACCCCAAGACACTCTCGATGGAAGGACAAAGTCGCAATATGACGGTGTTGTTTAGCGATATTCGTAACTTCACGTCACTTTCGGAAAATCTCACAGCAAAAGAACTGGCCACGTTACTGAATATCTATCTGAGCCGGATGACCGAAATCATCTACAAATATGAGGGGACCGTCGATAAGTATATCGGCGACGCGATAATGGCCTTTTGGGGAGCCCCGCTGGATAACCCTGACCATGCTCAGCAGGCCCTGAAGGCAGCCATTGATATGCAAATCGCGGCAGAGTCGTTACGGCATGAGTTTGAAACACGAGGCTGGCCCGCACTGCATATGGGCATCGGCCTCAATAGCGGGGATATGAGTGTGGGTAACATGGGCTCATCCTACCGCCGCGCTTACACGGTCCTTGGCGACAATGTAAACTTGGGATCACGCTTGGAGTCGTTGACCAAACAATATGGTGTGAAGGTGTTGGTTAGTGAAACCACCAAGGCAGGCAACCTGGACACCCGCTTTCTCCCGGTGGATAAGGTGCGCGCCAAAGGCAAAGAGGTTGCCGTGGAAATCTTTGAGCCGATCGTTGCGCAAGACGAAGACACACAGCGAATCGACTCTGAGCTGGGTCGCTGGGATAAGTTTCTAAACCGATACCGGAATCAGCAATGGAGTGACGCGCTCATGATACTGGAGAGCCTGAAAGGTTCTTCTATCGTCAACGCTCAGCTGATCGGCGTATACCGGGAGAGAATCGACCACTTTGTCGACTCACCTCCCCCCAAAGACTGGGATGGCGCGTTCACCTTCCAGACCAAATAATCAGGCTTGCATCACTGGACCAGACAACCGATTCCTGACTCCGTACAGTTAAGAAAGCTGCTGAAGACCTCGTAATCTTTGATCAACTCAGGATCATCAACCAGCGGCGTTGGGGCCGTATTGAAGTCCGCGACATAACCGCTCTGGCCAGCAAAATAGAACTGGGTACCTGTTGCATTGGTCACCGAGATACTCCCTTCAACCACTGTAAAATAGAGCCCGGGAACAGGCAGGCCGTCACCGCCCGTATGGCTGGCAGGCACTTTCAGGTCGCTGCAATCACCATAATCCGGACCGCACAGCCTGAGTATGAAGTCAGTCCCCCGGATACCGATGGTCGCTGCAAAGCTTTTGGCTTGATAGGCCTCAGAATCGCTGCGATGACCGACTTTCCCCGTCACTGCTCTCATACCCCCTTTCAGGAGATTTACGACCGAGCTATCCCCTTCCGGATTTTGCTCCTCATAGTGAAAAGCTTCGATCACCAACCGGCTGTTACTCCTCAGCGTCACCAAGCCCCCATCAGCGAATTCAAGCCGGGCCTTACTGCGCTCCTGGGTTGTGACAGTCTCACCATCAAAAAGATCAGAGCCTACTGCCAGCACTCTGGGTGCCTGTGAGCCGCTTTCAGCGGACACGGTGCCTGACACACCTATCGCAGTAGCGGCCGGTGCAGCCTGCGCACTGGTGCCCCATGCTACGATCAGAAAACTAAGGACACATAAGGCGAGTCTGTTCATTGCTGCCCCCATTCAATTTACCCCCCTGCACTGCCTGCAAAAGGGCATCGAACAATCCGATTCGCGGATCGTCACCGGGAAGTGACTGTCTTGGTAGTTCACCCACGTCTGGCAGCGTCCAAACACCGACAATGGAATCGTTAACCAATGATATTAACTGCGACAGGAACTCCAGCTCCGGTGTGGCGACCACTTCCAGGTAGTTTGGATTAAACACGTAGTCATAGTTTTCGTTCACACGGAGGCTACCCTGATCAATCCGGTACAGGCCGGGTAGCTCGCCCACCTCTCTCGTTAGCTCTCCGACAAAACGATCATCGTTAGCCAAATTGCCCTCTGCTACCTGAAAGGTTAAAAGGGGATCTTCACGACGATAGGCCTTAGCTTTTGCATCTACATTGATCACCAGTGTACGTGGGTTCACAGTCAGATCACCGTCCACGTAGGTCAGGGTGTAATTCGCCGGGTCGAAGGTACCACCACTCGCATCGCTGACCTGAATATCGCTCATATAGGTACCCACTGGGGTGGTCGTATCGGCATCATGCCCACCGAGGCTGGTCAGTGTGACACTCTCAACCGTTTCATCATTCGCCAGGTTGCTGACGGTGAAGGCGCTGGTGCCCAGCGCCAGAGCATCGCCATACACTTTGTTCTGCGCATCGGCGGTAATGGTCAGATCACGTGGCGTCACGCTCAGGTCTCCATCTACATAGGTCAGGGTGTAGTTACCGGCATCGAAGGTGCCACCACTGGCATTACTGGCCTGGATATCACCGGTGTAGGTACCCACGGCACTGGTCGTATCGGCATCATGCCCACCGAGGCTGGTCAGTGTGACACTCTCAACCGTTTCATCATTCGCCAGGTTGCTGACGGTGAAGGCGCTGGTGCCCAGCGCCAGAGCATCGCCATACACTTTGTTCTGCGCATCGGCGGTAATGGTCAGATCACGTGGCGTCACGCTCAGGTCACCATCCACATAGGTCAGGGAGTAGTTACCGGCATCGAAGGTGCCACCACTGGCATTGCTGGCCTGGATATCACCGGTGTAGGTACCCACAGCACTGGTGATATCGGCATCATGCCCGCCCAGACTGGTTAACGTGACGCTACCCACCGTCTCACCATTGGCCAGGTTGTTGGCGGTAAAGGCACTGGTGCCCAGCGTCAGGGTATCGCCATACACCTTGCTCTGGGCATCGGCGGCTATGGTCAGGTCCCGTGGTGTTACGCTCAGGTCAGCGTCTACATAGGTCAGGGTATAGTTACCGGCATCGAAGGTGCCGCCGCTGGCATTACTGGCCTGGATATCGCCTGTGTAGCTCCCCACCGCACTGGTGGTATCGGCATCATGCCCACCCAGACTGGTCAGGATCACGCTACCCACCGTCTCACCATTGGCCAGGTTGCTGGCGGTGAAAGCACTGGTGCCCAACGCCAGGGTGTCGCCATACACCTTGCTCTGGGCATCGGCGGTGATCGTTGCCGCACGTGGCGTCACGCTCAGGTCAGCGTCCACATAGGTCAGGGTATAGTTACCGGCATCGAAGGTGCCGCCACCGGCATTACTGGCCTGGATATCGCCTGTGTAGCTCCCCACCGCACTGGTGGTATCGGAATCATGCCCGCCCAGACTGGTCAGGGTCACGCTACCCACCGTCTCACCATTGGCCAGGTTGTTGGCGGTGAAAGCACTGGTGCCCAACGCCAGAGTATCGCCATACACCTTGCTCTGCGCATCGGCGGCTATGGTCAGATCACGTGGCGTCACGCTCAGGTCAGCGTCTACATAGGTCAGGGTATAGTTACCGGCGTCGAAGGTGCCGCCGCTGGCATTGCTGGCCTGGATATCGCCGGTGTAGGTACCCACCGCGCTGGTGGTATCGGCGTCATGCCCACCCAGACTGGTCAGTGTGACACTGCCCACCGTCTCTCCATTGGCCAGGTTGCTGGCGGTAAAGGCACTGGTGCCCAACGCCAGGGTGTCGCCATACACCTTGCTCTGGGCATCGGCGGTGATCGTTGCCGCACGTGGCGTCACGCTCAGGTCAGCGTCTACATAGGTCAGGGTATAATTACCGGCATCGAAGGTGCCGCCACTGGCATTACGGGCCTGGATATCGCCTGTGTAGCTCCCCACCGCACTGGTGGTATCGGCATCATGCCCGCCCAAACTGGTCAGGGTCACGCTACCCACCGTCTCACCATTGGCCAGGTTGTTGGCGGTGAAAGCACTGGTGCCCAACGCCAGAGTATCGCCATACACCTTGCTTTGGGCATCGGCGGTAATTGTCGCCGCACGTGGCGTCACGCTCAGGTCACCATCCACATAGGTCAGGGTGTAGTTCGCCGCATCGAAGGTACCGCCACTGGCATTGCTGGCCTGGATATCGCCCGTATAGCTCCCCACGGCACTGGTGGTATCGGCATCATGCCCGCCCAAACTGGTCAGGGTCACGCTGCCCACCGTTTCACCATTGGCTAGGTTGCTGGTGGTGAAAGCACTGGTGCCCAACGCCAGGGTATCGCCATACACCTTGCTCTGGGCATCGGCGGTGATCGTTGCCGCACGTGGCGTCACACTCAAGTCAGCGTCTACATAGGTCAGGGTATAGTTACCGGCATCGAAGGTGCCGCCACTGGCATTGCTGGCCTGGATATCGCCGGTGTAGGTCCCCACTGCACTGGTGGTATCGGCGTCATGCCCACCCAGACTGGTCAACGTGACGCTGCCCACCGCTTCGCCGTTGGCCAGATTACTCACGGTAAAGGCAGTGTTATCAAGTTCCAGAGCCTCCCCATAAACTTTGCTCTGAGCATCAGCCGTAATTGTAAGAACTCGTGGAACAACGGCTAAAGCTCCATCCACATAATCGATCTGGTAGTAGGCAGGCACAGTCCCACCACTTGGTATTAACTGATAGTCCCCAACAGGCGACAGGCTATTCGCCTCCGTCGAAAAAGTCAGCCCGACGACATCACTATTGGTATCGCCTGAGAACAATCCGTCGTATGTCGCCGAAAAAGCTGGATTCGTATCACCATATTCCCGAGAGAAATCGTTGGCCGTAATAGTCAGTAGACGACCATAAGTCAAATCAACTGTCGAACTGTTATATGCAAGATCGTACCGATGCCCGGATGGCTCGATGATGCTGCTAAACACCCCTGAAACTCCGCCCGCTGCATCGATAATATTGCTGAACAGGGTAACGGGAGTGGGTACAAAGCTTCCGAAATGTACGATTTCCAGGACGCCATCCAGCGTCGCAGAGCCGAGTACATCGAGCTGATCATAATTCCCGACACCAGTGCCGCCCAACTCGATCTGGAGCGTCGCCGATGGTGACATCTGATAATCGCCTTCAATGGTCAGCACACCGGGCGAAGCACCCGGTTTCACCACACCTCCACTATGAGAGAGATTATCGGCCAGCACCCCCGTGCCCATTAAAACCCCGCCAGCCAGCGTTACATCCCCACCAAGCGTAGCTCCACTTCCAACTGTGATCGTCCCGTTGTTAACCGACAGCCCAGCTATAAAATCAGCTATACCGGCATTCAGATTCAACGTCCCGAGGTTATTAAACAGGCCACTGAAGCTACTGTCGTTGGTCAGTGTCATGGTGCCGGCGTTATAGAGATTCCCCGCAAAGTTAAGCGGTCCGGAAGCGGTTAGCAGACCACGGTTGGTCAGATTTCCGGTGCCCTGAAAATCCAGTAGTGCCAAATCGATCTCGGTGCCGTTCTCGATGGTCAGCCCGCTGGACTGACCGACCAAAGATAAGGTTGCGTTTGCACGGTCAAAAGAGCCCCCCCCGGCAAAAGCGCTGGAGTTACTAAAAAGGTGAGAGCCACTGGAAAATCTCACTGTCGTACCGGCCGCCGACTCAAAGCGTCCGTTATGTGTTCGCCCTGTTCCGAAAGACTGACCGAGCAACAATTGCCCACCAGTCACCTCAACCACACCGTGATTAGTCATATCCATCAGTGTGCTGGTCGTTCCAGCTCCCGACTTTTTCACGATCCCGTTGTTGATAAAGCCAAAGGTATTGGCGTCGCCCTCGGTGATTGAGGCCGCTCCCGATAGCTCCCAGGTGCCCGTGTTATAGATGATCGGTGTGCTGGACGTACTCCCGATCGGCGTCCGACCCAGGAGACTGTTCGGTGATTGAACCAGACTCCCCCGGTTATCGAAAACACGCCCTTCACTGAGGTAGATGACGGCCACATCACCGAGGCTCCCGGTGGCCGACGCTCCTATTACGGTGGTTCCCGATCCGGTCATTTCCCCCGAAGACCACTTAACCGTGTCTTGAACATTCAGCGTTCCACTACCACTCAAGACGCCTCCATCCAGCGCTAGCTGATAGACATTGGCATCGCTATTCAAAACAAGCTCGTTTTGTCCGTCAGAAACACCGATATAGAGTAACCCTGTTCCACTGTCAGCGCCCGGACTCACTGTCAAAAGCCCACCAGCCAAATCCACAACCGAATAGTTCAGATCGACCTTCCCGTCTGCCGATATCAGGCCAGGAAGGAACTCGAGATTTAACTCCCCTCCAGTGGAGGTAATATCTCGGCTAAGATTGATATCCGCCCCGGCTTCAAGGCGGAGCGTGGTCTCGGCGACACCGGTCTTATTAATATTGGAAAAGACATTGATATTATTGGTAGCTGCGAGCGTTACATCGCTGTTATCTAACAGCCTTGTCAGCGCATCTCCCGTGATACGACTCGTCGCGCCTGGGTAAACGCCGTCACTGTCCAGATCGGACGCCGACTGAATATCATCACCGGGATCCAAGTCTCCGTTGATATCGGCAGAACCTGTAATCGTGATGTTGAGCGGATCAAGCAAAACCTGACCGGGGTTGCCCGCCGGGCCTGCGGTCGATACCGTCATCTTCTCTATATCCAGAAGGTGCCCCGAGGCTTCAATTCTCCCCCCATCGCCACCGGATACCCCGCCCTCGGCCTTGAGGTTACCCTCAACCACTGATCGGGAGTGGCTGTCATTGATATCAGACCAGACCACAACCGTTCCGCCGTCGCCACTGACAGTCGCACTGGCGTCTATCTCAGCGTCGGATCCAACCGATACGGTTCTCGCCTGCGGCACATCCGGATTAGAGTTCTGCCAGCTGCCTCCAACCAACACGTCACCGCCCCGATTTTCTCCCAAGGCACTCACCTTGGCACCGGAGTTGATCTTTACTGCATCTCCGGTCACCACAACCCGGCCACCCTCGACACCATTGGATCGCGTCACCGATGCGTGCCCGAGGACGTTATGCTCCCGCCCCCTGAGATAGATCTTACCGCCCTCCGAGACAGCACTGGATGCCGATACAACTCCGGACTGATTTACCACCCCGGCGTAGATACCAATATCCCCCCCGCTCGAAATCAGCTCTCCGAGGTTAAGCGCCTCACCCGAGGGCGCTGAAACCTGCACCCTGATCTCCGGATTCTGACTATCGACCAACTCCACACTCTGCCCCGCCGCGAGAATAACTTCGCCGTTATCGGACCTGATCAAACCGCTGTTCTCGATAATCGGAGCGATCAAAACAATTTCGCCCTTGGACTCCGACACGATTTGGCCTTTATTGATTACGGAGCCCGCAGAATCATTGCCCTGAAAATTAAGCTGCCCGGACAAAAAGTCTTCATTACTGATATTGAGACTGGAGACAACAAGGCCATGAACATCAACTTTCGCATGCGAGCCAAAAAGCACACCGTTAGGGTTAACGATGAAAACACGGCCATTGGAACTGATGCGGCCCAGTATTTCGGAAGGATTTGAGCCTACGACTCGGTTAAGTACCGCACTCAGCTCATCCGGTTGGATAAAACGCAGAGATTCTTTCAGTTCAACGGAGAAATCCTGCCACTCGATAATCGCATTGCGGGAGTTCCGAATGCTGAGGTCCTGTCCAATCTGGCTGAGTTCGGCACTGCCATGAATCACCTCAGCACCGGAGGGCATTGCCCGCCCGCTGAGGCTGGTTAACGCCCCCAGGCAGAAAAGCCCAACTCGCGTCCAAGGGTGCCGGAACAGAGAGCGGCTCATAGCAAGTTCTCCTAAAACAGGTAAGACAGGCGACCATGCAGGCGACCATCGCCCGAGCTTTCGCCGGTATTCTGTTCATCAACTATCCAACCGTAGTCGATGTTCAAGCTCAACCTCTCGGTAAGGCCATACCGCACACCCGCACCAACGCTGAGAAGGTCGCTGCCCTGACTCTCTCCGGGTAATGCTTCATTACGTCTCACAGCTCCTGAATCAACAAACACAAGAAAGCGCCAAAAGTCATTTGCGAGCTCGGTTTTACCACCCAAATCAGGGCCCAAAAGTTCCATCCGACTCAGCAGGGCACGGTCACCCGCAACGATGTTTTCTTCAAAACCACGAACCGTATCCACGCCGCCGAGCATGAATTGCTCGCCAGGCACCAGAGGCCCATCAGAGTATTGCCCCTGGAGATTCCAGGTAAACTGCCACTCCTCAGCAAAGGTGCGGCTATAAGTAAGCGCTGCACGACTCAACCAGTAGGATTCCCGGGCTCCGGCGCGGGCAAGATCAAAGTCGTCATGGTCGCTGCCAAGCCCGGGTAAATTGGCATGCACTCCAATACTGAAGTTGAGAAGGCTATCCTCGCTTTGCCAATCACCCCCGTAGGTAAGCGACAGCGGAGAGACTGTTACATCGGCACCTATCTCAGCTCCGAAAAAGTCGACATCGCTATCGTAGTCCCGGTATTCCCACCCCACAGCCAGATACTGCTCATAGGCCCCGGCTCGCTGGAAGTATTGAGTATATCGGCCACCCAATACGGTGCCGGCACCGGAAACCTCAAAGACAGAAGCGATAGTCCCCGAATCCACCTCGGAGTATCCGGCAAACAGATCAAGAGTGCTTTGGTTCCGATAAAACGGGATTCGATAGCCCAACCCCAACACGGCCACATCATCAATCTGTTCCGGGGACAGAATGGCTTGCAGAGTCAGAACATGGTCACTGTTGAACAGGTTGGCATCCTGAAAGCCTAGCGCAAGGCGGGTCCTGCCGGTGGTGGGACTGCCGCTATTATCCACAGTAATGAATCGCTTTCGGGCGGGTCTGTCATCGACTCTGAGCAGCGCCTCTATTTCATTACTCGACTCCAGTGGTCGGAACAAGATGTAAGTTGTTTTACTCGGGTTCCTATTCGCTAACCTCAGGCTTTCAGCCAACTCCACTACATTCGGAAGCTCTCCCTCTTGTAGCTGGGGCGCACTCTGGCGGACATTTGAAGCGTCGTGATGTTTTGCGCCAACCACGGAGACCCGGCCAAGACGGTTCTCCTCGATCTGAAACTGCACAATCCCACCGGATATCTCCTGCTCCGGCAAATAGACCTTCACAGTGGAAAGGCCGCGATCAATATAGGCTTGCTGGAGCGCTATACGCGCCGCTTCAATGTCGGAGAACTGCTGATCGGTTCCGATATAGGGGGAAAGGGTGCCGTCGATCTCCGACTGGCTTAATACGGAGTTGCCATCCACCGAAAAACCCGCAATCGGAAAAACGGGACCCTCAGCACTGAACGCCGTAGAGGCTGCCATCAGCCAAAAAGTGAGTGGAATGACTTTTCGTATCGTTTTAACAGCCATGCTGTTTGTCCGCCTGTCGTTTCATCCCTGGGACAAGAGACAGTCCTTAGACCTGTCGGCCCAAACAACCAAGTCCTCTCATCCCTGTTTCAAGATAGCCTGAAACGTTCCATCGACAACATCAATGCACTTATAAATAGGAGGCTCGCCATGAACCCCATACCGGAAAGACTAATAGAGGCTCCGGGCAGCCACAACAAAAATGGAAGAATTCGTCTCTAAATCTTTTAAAAAAATAGAAACAGGAGCCTAAAAGACAAAAACCTGATTGGCTGATCAAGTCTCTACAAAAACGAGAACAGGGCAAACCCTCAGATAAACTGCATCTCGGCCACGATATTGACGGTCAGCTCCACGTACTCATTGGACTGGGTCATATCGATAAATACCTGTTCCTGGGATTTGCTGCCACGATCGAGTAAATCGAGCCACCAGTTAAATCCACCAATATCCGGCGAGCGACCAAAGACCCCGGTATAAATATGCTCGATCAATTCCGCGTTGCTGACCGCTCCACTGCCATCTTGATCGGCAAGATCTCGAAATTCCACCGAATAGATAAATCCCGCCGCCATCGAAGTCAGTGTATGGCGTCCCTGCTCTATTTCGTTCAGCCACCAGTCATAGCCTCCACCGTCGGGCAAACGACCCAGTGCCCCGTAGTAGCTCCTATAAAGCTGAGCCTCTGGCGCCGATACAATCTCACCTTCAGGAGTCTGAATGGTCGAATCCCATAAGAAAGCGTCATCATCGATCACCACGGCTGATGACCGAACCTCAAGATGACCGGAAACAACAGTTTCCAGCGTAGTCTCACCATCAACGTAGCTCACCTCCACCCACACCTGACCATTGATGTACTCATCCGTCAGAGCCAGTGTCGATGAAGTTTCTCCGCCGATCACCACGCCATCGAGCAGCCATTGATAGCTGTAGTCACCCACCCCATCCTCATCACTCAACTCAGGCGTTGCCGAAATAACCTCCCCACTGCTTGCAATCCCCTGCAAGACAACAGAACCAACCGGGTTATCGTTGCGGTTGGCAACGGGGCCCACCGCCGAACTGAGCAAAAACTCACTTTGACCAAACCCGTCGACGTAACTTACCTCTACGCTAATATCACAACCCACATCTGCTTGAGTGAGGAGATAAGTCGAGTCTGTAGAAACCAACGCCCCATCTTTAAACCATTGAAAGTCGAATGTCCCAAGCCCGTCAGCATCGTCAATTCCGCCAAGGGCCACTGAGAGCACACTGTCTTCCTCGGCACTTCCCTCAATAACAGGTTCTCCAGAGGGTGAGTCATTGATGTTAGCGATAAGGAGAGCGTTACTCTCCAGTTGCTCCTGCGTTCCCTGTCCATCCACGTAGGCAACGCGCACACTAATCTGCGCGCTCACATCCGACTGGCTCAGCGAATATACAGACGCCGTCGCTCCGTTGATCGGAGCACCATCGAGCAACCACTGATAATTCAACGCCCCAATGCCATCTTCATCACTGATTGAGGGAACTGCGGTCAGCACTTCACCCTGAATGGCGCTACCATTGATGGTAACCGCCCCTTCAGGACTGTCGTTGACGTTAGCCACGGTAACTGCGGCGCTTTCAACACGTTCTTCGGTACCGAACTGATCGGTATACTCCACCCGAACACTAATCGATTCACCGACATCGGCCTGTACTGGTACATAAACCGATCCGTTTTCTCCCTCTATAGCTGAACCAGATCTCAGCCACTGGTAAGAAAACGCGCCAAGTCCGTCCAGATCTGTGAGCGAAACCTGTGCCGACAGCCGCTCACCCTCCAAAGGATCACCACTAATCGCTACGGAGCCCGCGGGCAAATCATTGACGTTCGCCACCCTGAGTTCGCTACTCACAACCTCCTCACCCTCCCCCTGACCATCGGTGTAGCTGATTACCACACTGATCGCGGAGCCTACATCACTCTGAGTAAGGGTGTAGAGCGCGGACGTCGCACCATCAATCGGTACACCGTCGCGCAACCAATGATAACTGAAGGTTCCAAGTCCATCCTGATCGGCGATCGACTCACTGGCAAACAAGGTCCCTCCCTGCTCAGCAACGCCTGCCAGCACCAAAGTTCCTGTCGGAGAATCGTTAACGTTCTCGATCAATACTGCACTGCTCAGCAAGCTTTCAGTGGCGCCCGCACCGTCGGTATAACTGACGCGTACACTCACCAAACCACCGACCTCATCCTGTGACAGCACATACGAAGCCTGTTCGGCACCGGAAATCGGTACGCCATCCAACAGCCACTGATAATCCAGCGCGCCGATCCCCTCCTCATCATCCAGCGCGCTGATATCGACCGATAAGGTTTGCCCCTGTATCGGTTGCCCCGAAACAGTGACTCCCCCCGACGGTGCACCATTGGCGCCGTAAACATCTACGTCCACACGGTGAGTTGTGCCATCAATGGACTGAACTTCGAAAGACTCAGTTGCCGCCCAGCCGCCCCCCAACGCCTGAACCACATCAGATCCGTTATGGAGGGTGTAACTCCACTCACCCTGGGTATTAATAGAAAAACTGCCGAACGTTCCGGGCGCGCTGTCGGCCTGAACCCCGCTTTCACCTGCATCACGATCCGATATCGTCAAAGTACCGGAAGTGACGAGTAGCGAATCCTCAGACACCGAGCCCTGGTTCTGACCGGTAAACACTTGTAGTGGTTGTAGTGGTTCAATGATTCCGGACACCCAGATAGGTGGTAACCTTGCCACCCTAGAGGTGTTCAATGAAAAAACAACGTCGTTCCTTTACGCCCGAGTTCAAGCTGGAAGCCGCTAGTCTTGTACTGGATCAGGGCTATTCCATCGCTGAGGCCTGCCGGTCACTTGGTATCGGTGATACCGCACTGCGTCGGTGGGTGGATCAGTTACGTGCCGAACGTGACGGGGAAACGCCCGCAAGCAAAGCTATGACGCCCGAGCAGAAGCGCATCCAGGAACTGGAAGCCAGGGTTAAACGCTTGGAGCAAGAAAAGGACATATTAAAAAAGGCTTCCGCTCTCTTAATGT
>NZ_AUAZ01000020.1 GCF_000428985.1 Marinobacterium litorale DSM 23545
GGAACTCAACTACGGAGTCGATCTATCAACCATCTGAGGGTGGTATCAGATTGATGGGGTGAAGGTGCCCCATCAACCATTAAATCCGTATACCCTTTAATGTTTGGAGCGAGGATCTGCTGTGCACTACACAGCGTCCATGGTAACCGTCCGCCGAACCCATCTTGAGCTACCGGTCATCCACTGGTGATAGTGTCCACCTATTTTTAAGTGGACACCTGTTATGACCCTGTTAAGCACATCAGACATTCCGAAGACGCGTCGCCGCTTTACCGCCGAGTTTAAAGCCCGGATCGTAGCTGACTGCCAGCAATCGGGTGCTTCGGTCGCCCGGATAGCTCTGGAGCATGGCCTCAACGCCAACCTGGTCCATAAATGGATTCGCGCCGCTCGGCAGCATGAAACGGAACCAGTGCCAGCTGCCTTTTTACCTATCCCGTTGCCAGCCCCTTCATCACCACCGCCATCAGCATGTACCGGCGAGAGTATCCGTATCGAGATCCCGAGAGCCGACGGCAGCATCGTCGTGAACTGGCCACTGGCTGACGGCGACCGCTGTCTGCGCTGGTTGCAGGATCTGCTGCAATGATCCGCATTGATGAGATCTGGCTAGCCACCGAACCCATGGATATGCGGGCGGGACCGGACACGGCCCTGGCCCGGGTCATTAAAGTATTCGGTGAGGCTCGCCCCCACTGCGCCTATCTGTTTACCAACAAACACGGTAACCGGATCAAGGTGTTGGTGCATGACGGCCTGGGTATCTGGTTATGTGCACGACGACTCAACCACGGCAAATTCCATTGGGTTGAGGCTTGGCGCGGTGATCACCGGGTCTTAACAGCCGAGCAACTGACAGCACTGGTACAGGGACTCCCTTGGCAGTGCGTCGGTGCCGCCGGTGTGATTACCCAGATCTGAGGCGCCAACCCTGTTGAGCACAGGCACGCTCGCCGGGCTATTAGCCATTCCGGGCATCCCCATACCGCTCTAACGAGGGCATACTGTCGTGCATGAGTACCTCTCCAGACCTGACCCAGCTCACACCTGAACAGCTCCGCCAGTTAGCCGCCGAGCTGATGACCCGTGTCGAGCAGCAGGACCAGGTAATCCAGGCCCACGATCAAGCCCTTGAGCAGCGCGATCAGGTTATCCAGAAGCGTGACCAAACCATCCAGCAGCGCGATCTGAAAATAGGGCAGCTCACCCACGAAGTCGCACTGCTCAGACGCCATAAATATGGCCAACGTAGCGAACACCTCAACGTGCTTCAGATCAGCTTGCTGGACGAAGTCACGGATGCGGATATCGCCGGGATAGAGGCCGAACTGGAGCAGTTACAGGCTCCAGCGGCCATCCCTGCTGAAAAGCGTCAGCCCAAGCGCTCACCGCTCCCGCCTGAACTGCCTCGTACCGAGATCCACCATGAGCCTGACAATACCCAGTGCACCTGCGGTTGCCAGCTCAAGCGCATTGGTGAAGACGTCAGTGAGAAGCTCGACTATACGCCCGGCGTGTTCATGGTAGAGCGACATATCCGGGGCAAGTGGGTCTGTGATCAGTGCGAGACGTTGATCCAGGCGCCGATGCCGGCACAGATCATCGACAAGGGGATCCCTACCTCAGGGTTGCTCGCCCAGGTACTGATCGCCAAGTACGCCGACCACCTGCCGCTGTACCGACAGGAACAGATCTTCACCCGTGCCGGCGTCGCACTGCCGCGCTCCACTCTGGCCGAGTGGATCGGTATCTGTGGCGTACAGCTACAGCCACTGGTCGATGCGTTGCGCGATACGCTTCTCAAGGAAGCGGTGCTGCATGCGGATGAGACCCCGGTACCGATGCTGTCTCCCGGCAAGAAGAAAACCCATAAAGCCTACATCTGGGCGTATGCCAGTACCGCGTATGCTGAACGGAAGGCCGTGATCTACCACTTCACGACCGGTCGCAGCGGTCAGCACGCCCGTGACTTCCTGGGTGACTGGCAGGGCCAACTGGTCTGCGATGACTACAGTGGTTACAAAGCCAGCTTCGGCAATGGGGTCACCGAGATCGGTTGTATGGCCCATGCCCGGCGCAAGTTCGTGGAACTTGAGGTCAGTGGAAAAAGCCATATCGCCGGTCAGGCCGTCGAATACATCCGCCAACTCTATGAGATCGAGCGGGAATCCGCTCACCTCTCACACGATGAGCGTCAGTGGATCCGGCAAGGCCGAGCAAAACCGATCGCCGATGGACTGCACCGGTGGATGCAGGCGCAGCGCACGAAAGTGCCGGACGGCACGGCCACGGCCAAAGCGCTGGACTACAGCCTTAAACGCTGGGCGGCGCTGACGCGTTACCTGGAGGATGGGGCGGTGCCGATCGACAATAACCGGGTGGAGAACCTGATCCGCCCCTGGGCGTTGGGTCGGAAGAACTGGCTCTTCGCAGGTTCCTTGCGCAGTGGCCGGCGGGCTGCCGCGATCATGAGTCTGATCCAGTCAGCCAAGCTCAATGGCCATGAGCCCTATGCCTATCTGAAGAACGTCTTGGAACGCCTGCCAACCCAGAAAGCCAGTGCGATCCACGAGCTGCTGCCGCAGCACTGGTCACCTGCTGCATGAAAAGACGAGGGAGTTCCGCTGCGTCCTTGCAGCCTCCGACACATCCTTGAAAAGGCGACAGAGGCTCTCATCCTGAGAGCACTGGCACTCCATTGCCCTCTGTCAGCCACCACCTTAAGGGTGCTGGTGTGCAGTTGCACGGACCGATCCGGTGTGAGTTGAGTTAGATCAATAAATAAACAACGTCTGACCTTGGCAAGAGGTGATGGGCGGACGGTTACCGCTAGAAACGTAATCTACGGATTAACGTCGGTCTGCCGTGGCAGTTGGAAACAGTCAGGCGGGGAATACAGACAAAGGAAAAATGACAAGGAGGGGCCTGGACACATCCGTGAAGCAGGCCCCTGTGGGCTTCCTTGCCAACCTCACGTCATTCCTTGATGTGAGGGAGGGGTTAGCTCTCCAGCTATTCATCACGCGTCCTTGCGTCCCTCAAGGCCTATACTCCAGATTTTGAGGCGGAGTTCCTATAGGAAAAACTCCTAGATTTTGCGATGTGGTTGATAAAAATTGATCTGGATCAATTTTATGTCTCAATCATGAAAGTAACCGGGCCATCATTTTCAAGCGATACTTTCATGTCTGCGCCGAAACGTCCGGTGGAGACTTTACCCAGTTTTGCGTCCGCTTTTGATACAAAGTCGTTATAAAGCGCTTCGCCCAACTCGGGTGTTGCGCCTTTGGAAAATCCGGGACGCATTCCTTTGCGAGTATCTGCGACCAGTGTGAACTGAGAGACTATCAGTAGCTCGCCTCCGATGTCCGAGAGGCTGCAGTTCATCCGGCCCTCTTGGTCGGGGAAAATCCGGTAGTTAGCGACTTTGTGAAGCAGTTTGTCAGCGCGCGCTTCATCGTCGTCCCGTTCTACTCCGAGCAGCAGCAAGATGCCGCGATTGATGCTGCCGACCACCTCTCCATCCACTTTTACCGATGCGCGATTCACGCGCTGAATCAGCCCTTTCATAAGTTTAAGCCCGGTCTCGCGCGAAATTATCGGTGGCGGTGATCAAATTATCGATGATGCCTGGCTCGAAGGCGGAGTGACCGGCATCCCGAACGATATGGAGTTCGGATTCAGGTAGCTTTTGATAAAGGGCGTGGGCCTGTTCAGCAGGGCATACCATATCGTAGCGTCCCTGCACGATGGTCGTAGGGATCGTCTCAATCCTATGGCAGTTGTCCAGTAGCTGATTGGGTTCCAAAAACGCGCCATTAATAAAGTAATGTGCTTCGATACGGGCCATCGCCAGAGCAAAGTGTGGATCGGAAAAGTGTTCAACGATATCAGGATTGGGATCCAGGGTTGAACAGCGTCCCTCCCAGACCGACCAGGCTTTTGCGGCCGCCATACGGTAAAGCTCGTTATCGGATGTAAGCCGCCGATAGTAAGCCGTTAGCAGGTCATTCCGCTCCGGTTCGGGGATGGGGGCGAGGTAATCTTGCCAATAGTCAGGAAAGATAGCGCTGGCACCGCTTTGATAAAACCAGGCGATATCATTAGGCCGGCATAGAAAAATGCCGCGCAGGATCAGACCGCAAACGGTATCTGGATGCGCCTGAGCATAGGCGAGGCTGAGCGTGGAACCCCAGCTTCCGCCAAACAGTAGCCAGCGTTCAATGGAGAGCTGTTGGCGAATTTTCTCCATGTCGGCGATGAGGTCGGCGGTCGTGTTATGAGCGAGTGAAGCATGGGGTGTGGAGCGTCCGCAGCCCCTTTGGTCGAACAGGATGATGCGGTAGCGGTCCGGATTGAAGAAGCGTCGATGGGTTGGGGCAGTACCGCCACCTGGGCCACCGTGAACAAACAGCACGGGGATTCCATTGGGGTTTCCGCTTTCTTCAAAATAGAGAGTATGTCCCTCTCCCACGTCAAGACTGTATTCGTGATTGGTCCTGATCTCGGGGTATAACGTACGCATCCTTCGCTCCTGCCGTTTTATCTTCGGAGCAGTATAAAGGCTGCAAAACCTGCGGAACAGGGGAGCCGGTTACCGGCTCCCGAGTAGCAGCTTACTTCTTGTTGCCGGCGCGTTTGCGCTCATGCTCTTTGAGCAGCTTTTTGCGCAAACGAATCGCAGAAGGGGTGACTTCGACCAGTTCGTCGTCTTCGATGAAATCGAGTGCCTGTTCCAGCGTGAACTTGATCGGTGGAGTCAGCACAATGTTCTCATCGGTGCCCGACGCACGAACGTTGGTCAGCTGCTTGCCCTTGGTCGGGTTAACAACCAAGTCGTTAGAGCGGCTGTGGATACCGAGAATCATTCCTTCGTAGACTTCGATGTTCGGGTCGATAAACAGGCGCCCGCGTTCCTGGAGACTGAACAGTGCGTAGCCCAGTGCCTTGCCGTTCACCATGGAAACCAGAACGCCGTTATTACGGCTTACGCCTTCGCCTTTGTTGACCGGACCGTAGTGGTCGAAAATCGAAGTCATGATCCCGGTGCCGGATGTCATGGTCAGAAACTGGCTGCGGAAGCCGATCAGGCCGCGAGACGGAATCATGAAGGTGACCCGAATACGCCCTTTTCCATCGACTTCCATGTTGGTCATGTCGCCGCGGCGTTTACCGAGTTCTTCAATGACGGAGCCCTGGTGCTGCTCTTCAACATCCATCATCACGAGCTCATACGGTTCCTGGATCTGACCGTCGATCTCTTTCTGGATAACTTCCGGGCGGGATACGCCCAATTCGAAACCTTCGCGGCGCATGCTTTCAATCAATACTGACAAATGCAGCTCGCCGCGGCCGGAGACCTTGAACTTCTCCGGAGAGTCGCCCGGCTCGACGCGCAGAGCAACGTTGTGGATCAGTTCGCGATCCAGGCGTTCTTTGATGTTGCGGCTGGTGATGAACTTTCCATCCTGGCCTGCAAATGGGGAGTCGTTCACCTGGAAAGTCATGGAGACGGTGGGCTCGTCCACTGTCAGTGCCGGCAACGGCTCGACCACTTCAGGATCGCAGAGGGTGTCGGAGATGTTCAGCTCATCCAGACCTGTAACGCAGATAATGTCGCCCGCCTGAGCCGAGTCAACTTCAACACGTTCCAGGCCATGGTAACCCATGATTTTAAGGACCCGGCCGTTGCGCACTGCTGCATGGCTATCCACAACCTTAACAGGGGTGTTGGTCTTGACCTGGCCACGGGTGACTCGGCCGACACCGATAACGCCGACGTAGCTGTTATAGTCCAGTGCGGAGATCTGCATCTGGAAGGGGCCGTCTACGTCCACAACCGGCGGATGCACATGATCGACGATGGCTTGGAACAGCGGTGTCATGTCCTCGGACATCGCTTCGGGCTCAAGCCCCGCGATACCGTTAAGTGCGGAGGCGTAAACAACCGGGAAGTCCAGCTGCTCGTCAGTGGCGCCAAGGTTGTCGAAGAGGTCGAATACCTGGTCCATAACCCAGTCAGGACGCGCGCCGGGGCGATCGATCTTGTTGATGACTACGATCGGGTGCAGGCCACGGGCGAATGCTTTCTGAGTCACGAAGCGGGTTTGCGGCATGGGACCGTCGACGGCATCGACCAGAAGCAGTACAGAGTCGACCATGGATAGAACGCGCTCTACTTCGCCACCGAAGTCGGCGTGTCCGGGCGTGTCAACGATGTTGATCCGATACTCGCCCCAACGGATAGCCGTGTTCTTGGCGAGAATGGTGATTCCGCGTTCACGTTCCTGGTCGTTGGAGTCCATGACTCTCTCTGCGCCTTCATCGCGACGGTCGAGTGTGCCTGACTGCTGCAGCAATTTGTCCACTAGGGTCGTTTTGCCATGGTCGACGTGGGCGATGATGGCTATGTTTCTGAGATTGTCGATCACTCGGGTGTACCTGGTCTGATATTGAAGGGGCCATATTATACGCGTCGGATGACAAACAATCGATGATTGTCTGAGCAAAGAGTGATCAGGTCGGTGTTTGAATCCGGGATGGCGCGTGCTCTAAAGACGGCAAGAGCACATTGGAGTATTATCGGAATGCTTTTGGGTGGTCGTTGGAATATTGGTGCGCGCTTTATTTTGGTGCGCAATGTTTTGATTATGCCCTTTGTTGGTGCACTCATGGTTCCAACAGCGTGCTGCCACGACCAAAAAATAGGCGGTTAGCACAGTTTGAGTGCTGGCATATAGTTTGCTTGCCATTTCGCATAGTTAGCTCGTTTGATAAACGTGCAGCTTAAAAGAATTATGCGTCTGGCAATTCATCGAGTGGAGAGAGCCAAATGTCAGAGAAAACTCTGAATCTGATCAAAGAAAGCGAAGCGCGCTGGGTCGACCTGCGTTTTACTGATTCCAAAGGTAAAGAGCAGCACCTGACTCTGCCGGTAACCGAAATCGACGAAGACTTCTTCGAAGAAGGTAAAATGTTCGATGGTTCTTCCATCGCCGGTTGGAAGGGTATCAACGATTCCGACATGATTCTGATGCCGGATGACAGCGCTTCTCTGCTGGACCCGTTCTCCGAAGATGCTACCGTTATCGTCCGTTGTGACATCGTTGAGCCGATGACTGGTCTGGGCTACGAGCGTGACCCGCGCTCTGTTGCCAAGCGTGCTGAAGAGTACCTGAAGTCCACCGGTATTGCCGACACGGCGATGTTCGGTCCGGAGCCGGAGTTCTTCGTTTTCGATTCTGTTGAATGGCACGCTGACATGGGTGGTTGCGGCTACTCCATCAGCTCCGAAGAAGCGGCCTGGTCCTCTTCTCACAAAATCGAAGGCGGCAACATCGGCCACCGTCCGCGCGTCAAGGGCGGTTACTTCCCGGTTCCGCCGGTTGACTCCCTGCACGATCTGCGTGCCGCTATGTGCGACGCTATGACTGCCATGGGTCTGGAAGTTGAAGTTCATCACCACGAAGTAGCAACTGCTGGTCAGTGTGAGATCGGCGTTGCCGGTAACACTCTGGTAAACAAGGCTGACGAAGTTCAGGTCCTGAAATACTGCGTACACAACGTTGCCCATTCATACGGCAAGACTGCGACCTTTATGCCGAAGCCGATCGTTGGTGACAACGGTTCTGGTATGCACGTTCACCAGTCTCTGTCCAAAGACGGCGTTAACATCTTTGCTGGTGATGCCTACGCTGGCCTGAGCGAAACTGCCCTGTACTACATCGGTGGTATCATCAAGCACGCTAAAGCGCTGAACGCACTGTGCAACCCGGGTACTAACTCCTACAAGCGTCTGGTTCCGGGCTTTGAAGCGCCGGTTATGCTGGCATACTCTGCCCGTAACCGTTCAGCCTCTATCCGTATTCCGTACGTGACCAGCCCGAAAGGTCGTCGTATCGAAACCCGCTTCCCGGATCCGATTGCTAACCCCTACCTGGCGTTTGCGGGTCTGATGATGGCAGGTCTTGACGGCATCCAGAACAAGATCCACCCGGGCGATGCTGCGGACAAGGATCTGTACGACCTGGAGCCGGAAGAAGCCGCTGAAATCCCGACAGTCTGTGAAACTCTGACTGAAGCTCTGGATGCTCTGGAAGCTGATCGTGAGTTCCTGACCAAGGGTGGCGTATTCACTGATGATATGCTCGACGCTTACATCGAGCTGAAGCGTGAAGAAGTTGCGCGCGTCAACATGACGACTCACCCGGTTGAGTACGATCTGTACTACTCAGTTTAATCGTTTCGATTAACGCTGCAGAAAGCCTCCTTCGGGAGGCTTTTTTATTGGTTCGCTTTCGAGGGAGAGCTCACCCAGGGTGCGTAAAAAGAGTGAGTGATCAGTTTTGGTGCGTTATTTTTTTGAGAAAGCGGAGCCTCTGTGTAATGTGCTCCGTATAGGCCCATTGATGGCCCGTTTACGTGCATAAGATTTTGGTGTTTTTTTTGCATGAATCCGGCCATTGGAATTGAGAACCGATAAATGCTTCGTCAACAGACACATAAACAGATCCTGGATAACCTGACGTCCTCCGTTCTTCTGCTCGACGAGAAGCTCTGTATTCAATACATGAATCCGGCCGCTGAGATGCTGTTGGAAGCCACGCTGAGGCGCATGAAAGACCGGCCCATTGAAGAGTGGTTAAGCTCAAGCGAAGAGGAGATTCGGGTACTGCAGGAGTCATTCAGTTCAGGGCATCCTTACAGTAAACGCGAATCCAGACTTGTCACGCAAACCGGGCAGGAGCTGATCGTTGACTACAGTGTTAATCCGGTTCCCCAGTCCGGTGTGCTGCTTGAGATACAGGCTCGCGATCGCTTGATTCGTATTGAGCGTGAAGAGGAGATCCTGACTCGCCATGCCACTGCACGAACGCTGGTGAGAGGTCTCGCGCACGAAATTAAGAACCCCTTGGGTGGAATACGTGGCGCCGCTCAGCTGCTTGAGCGAGAGCTCGGTGATGAGTCTTTGCATGAATATACGCGGATCATCATAGAGGAGGCGGATCGTCTGAGAAATTTGGTGGATCGGCTCCTCGGGCCTCACAAGTTACCTAATATCGAGCTTGTGAATGTCCACGCCATCCTTGAGCGCGTGTTCAGCTTGATTCAGGTGGAATGTGCAGGTCGTATCAGTTTGGTCCGGGATTACGATCCAAGTATCCCCGAATTCGAGGGGGATAGTGAACAGCTGATCCAGGCCATTCTCAATATTGCGCGTAATGCGATGGAAGCGTTGCAGGAAGCGGCGACGCCTGATCCGCAGATTGTTCTCAGGACCCGGGCGTTGAGGCAGATAACGCTGGGTACTGAAAGGCATCGCTTGGTGTGCTCGGTGGAGGTGATCGACAACGGTCCTGGCATACCGCGCGATATGATCGATTCCATATTTTATCCCATGGTGACGGGACGGCCGGACGGCTCGGGGCTGGGTTTGTCTATCGCTCAATCAATTATCAATCGTCACCATGGTTTGATTGAGTGCAATACGGAGCCGGGCGAGACCCGCTTCCAACTGTTTATACCGCTGGAGCAGAATCATGAGAACCTCAGGTAAGGTCTGGGTCGTTGATGACGACCGTTCTATTCGCTGGGTGCTGGAAAAGGCGCTGGGCTCTGCCGGCGTGGATACGCAGGTTTTCGAAAGTGCCGATGAGCTGATCCGTCGACTAGAGCGGGAGCAGCCGGATGCGATCATCAGTGATATCCGGATGCCCGGTACCGACGGTCTGGAGCTGTTACGGCATCTGCAGCAGGTAAACGCCGAGATGCCGATCATCATTATGACGGCGCACTCCGACCTTGATAGCGCGGTGGCTTCCTATCAGGGCGGTGCTTTTGAGTATCTGCCTAAACCGTTTGATGTGGATGAGGCCGTTGCGCTTGTTAAACGTGCAATCGAACACGCCAACGAGCGCAAGGAGAAAGTCACTGAGCAGGAAGAGGATGCCAGTGCCGAAATCATCGGTGAAGCACCCGCGATGCAGGAGGTTTTCCGTGCGATCGGTCGGCTTTCCCACTCGAATATTACGGTGTTGATCAACGGGGAGTCGGGTACCGGTAAGGAGCTGGTGGCGCATGCGTTGCACCGTCACAGCCCGCGTTCCGCACGGCCTTTTATCCCGCTGAACATGGCGGCGATCCCGAAGGATCTGATCGAGTCTGAACTGTTCGGTCATGAGAAAGGGGCCTTTACCGGCGCCCAGGCGGCGCGGCGCGGTCGGTTTGAGCAAGCGGATGGCGGCACCCTGTTTCTCGATGAGATCGGCGATATGCCCGCCGATACGCAAACGCGGCTGTTGCGTGTATTGGCCGACGGTGAATTTTATCGGGTGGGCGGTCATACACCGGTCAAGGTCGATGTGCGGATTATTGCGGCGACTCACCAGAATCTTGAGCGTCTGGTGAAAGAGGGGCGTTTCCGTGAAGACCTGTTTCACCGCCTGAACGTGATTCGCATCCATATTCCCAAGCTTGCCGAGCGGCGGGAAGATATACCGCGCCTTGCCCGTCACTTCCTGGCCCACTCTGCAGAAGAATTGAGTGTGGAGCCTAAGATCCTCAAGCAGGAAACCGAGGAGTTTCTGTGCGATCTGCCCTGGCCGGGTAACGTGCGCCAGTTGGAGAATATCTGCCGGTGGCTGACCGTAATGGCCTCCGGGCGTGAAGTCCTGGTCTCTGATCTGCCCAC
Source organism: Marinobacterium litorale DSM 23545 (assembly GCF_000428985.1). Classification (GTDB taxonomy): domain Bacteria; phylum Pseudomonadota; class Gammaproteobacteria; order Pseudomonadales; family Balneatricaceae; genus Marinobacterium_D; species Marinobacterium_D litorale. The sequence goes on from NZ_AUAZ01000020.1 coordinate 10,691, forward strand.
GGAGCTGATTGAAGCGCAAAGTGAAAATGGCCCTGTATCCGGCAGTTGGGAGCAGGCACTGCGTATTTGGGCCGACCAGCAGTTAGCTCGGGGGCAGCAGGGCATTCTTAACGAAGCGGTGCCTCAGTTCGAAAAGGTGATGATCGAGGTGGCACTCAAACACACGGCCGGACGCCGTCGTGATGCGGCTCAGCTACTGGGTTGGGGGCGGAATACGCTGACCCGGAAGATTAAGGAGCTGGATTTGGATTCCGGTAGTCTCGCGGATGAAGAGGGTGACGACTGAATGTGTCGGGGGTAGTATCCGGCTGCGACAGTCATTCGGAGTCGGATATGCTCGATGTGGTCCTCTATCAACCTGAAATTCCCCCCAATACCGGCAATATCATTCGCCTGTGTGCCAATACGGGCTATCGTCTTCATCTAATCGAGCCGCTGGGCTTTGAGTTGGACGATAAACGTTTGCGTCGGGCAGGGCTTGATTATCACGAATTCGCAGCGGTACGCAGCTGGCCCGATCTGGACAGTTGTCTGGAGTCAGTCAAGCCCGGGACCGTATGGGCGCTGACGACCAAGGCTCAGCAGAGTTACAGCGACGCCACCTTTGCGCCCGGTGATATGCTGCTGTTCGGCCCCGAAACCCGGGGGTTGCCCGCATCGGTACGTGAACGCTTCCAGGGCCTGCGTCTGCCGATGCTGGGAAAAAGCCGTAGCTTGAATCTCTCCAACGCCTGTGCTGTGGTTGTTTATGAGTCCTGGCGCCAGTTGGGCTTCGTGGGTGCGGGTGGTTGAGTGAGGGCGACATTGTGCAAAATGTATTGATTCTAAGCCGGCTTGTCGTCGAGGCGCCGGATATGGGCGGGCTTCCCACCGTTAGCGGGGTGACCCACGATGGTCGCTCCGTGCAGTTTCTAGCGGAGGCTGATCAGTCGGTCAATGTCAAAACGCTGGAGTTTCAGCAGACGCCGGTTCTGGTGCTGGTCGATCAGTTGTTGGAGCCTTTTGCCGGTATGCTGCAGGTCCCGGCAAGAGCTTTGTTATCGGTGGTCCCGATGGCGAGTGGTGAGATACAGGCGTTGCTTGATCGCGGTGAGGGAGATGCTTTGCTTCGGGTGGTTAGAGAACAACTCTCTTAACGACGCAGTGCCATCGCGTATTTCACGACTGCATCGGCCTGCTCTGGCGATAACTGCGGCAGATGGAGCGGGGGATGTTCGAAGCGGTAGCCGCTGCGGATCATCAAAACCAGCTCATGATGCTGAACTTGAACCGGATGGGTCAGGTTTTCGAGGTACTCGCCCAGGCCGTTTTCCTGATGGCAGCTGCGACAGTAATAATCGTAAAGCTCATCGCCTGTTTTGAGCCGTGCCGGATCCGGTTGAGAACAGGCGGCGGTCAGGGCGGCCAGTGATGTCAGCAACAGTGCTCGGGCATGTATTGCCATCGTTAGCCCCTCTCGTATCCCTCTTCCCAGGGTGTTGCACACCCCGCCAGCTGTAGAGTCATCTGTTCCAGGGTCAGCCAGGGATCGCCAGGCGCCTGACCTTTGATCATCAGGTCGGCCAGAGCCGCCTGCTGCAGAAGCACTTCTAGCCTATCGGTCGGCAGTCGGCTGCACGCCTGGCGAATAATCTGTTTGCGTTTACCCCAGATCCGTTCCCGTTGGCACAGTGGATCGAATGGCTGGCCTTCACTCAGGGCCTGAGTCACCCGGAAGATCAGTCTGAGGTCCCGTGCCAGTGCCCAGAGCACGATCGTCGCATCATTGCCCTCCTGGCGTAATACCTGAAGTATATGTCGGGCACGTTTGATCTGCCCCTGTAGCGCCGCATCGGTCAGTGCAAAAATATCAAAGCGCGAGCTATCACTGACGGCCTGAGCCACTTCATCGGCACTTAAACGCTGATTGGGATGAAGTAGCGCGAGTTTGTCTAGTTCCTGGCGGGCGGCCAGCAGGTTTCCCTCGATGCGGTCGGCCAGCAGAGCCAGTGCGTCGGGCTCCAGCTCAAGGCCCTGGCTGGCCGCTCGTTGTGCCAGCCACTGCGGTAGCTGGTCGGGTTCGACGGGCCAAACCTCAACCACAACACCTTTTTGCTCGACGGTTTTGAACCAGGCGCTCTGCTTGGTGTTGCGTTCAAGGCGGTCAGCGATGATCAGTAGCGTGTTGTCCGGGGCTGGATCAGCCAGGTATCGCTGGAGCAGATCACTGGCGGACCGGTTGAGTTTGTAGCCGCCCAGGCGTAGCTCAATCACTTTCCGCTCGGCAAATAGAGACAACGCGTTAGCGCTTTCCAATAACCGGTCCCAGTTGAAGCTTGCATCTATATGCATCACGTCACGTTCAGTGAAGCCTTGTTCGCGCAGATGGCCGCGAATCAGGTCGACACTCTCACCGCACAATAGAGGTTCGTCACCGGTAACCAGGTAGACCGGGAGGCTGTTCTGCTCGCGCTTTAGATGGCTGGCGAGTTGCTCGGTGCGAACTTTCATCGCAGCGCTTACTCGGCGGGCGCCAGGCTCAGGTACTGGCGCAATATCTGGTTAGCCAGTTGTCCTTGCAGATCCTGCTTGATCTGGTTTTCGAGCGCATCCCTCGCTGTCGTGTTGTCGTCGTCATTGAAGACGCGCTCAGCACGGACTTCGCGACGATCGATCAGTGGTTTTCCATCGCGGTCAAAGACGCTGAACAGTGCCGTGGCGATCAGCTCATATTCGATGGCATCGTCGCTGACCGTCCGGGTCAGAACGCGCCGCCGCGTGTTCTCGCTATGAATCTGCAACCGTTTGTTAGCGCTGGAGGTAATCTCGATGCCCGAGACCTCCAGCAGGTTATTAAGCTGGGAGCGGATCTGGCTGGGGCGCCGCTCTGAGATCACCAGATCAACCTGACGCAGGGATTCAGGGACCGGCTGATAGCCGGCCAGGTGGAATCCGCAGCCACTGATCACGGAGGTGAGCAGTAGTCCAAGCCAGAAGCGGCGCTTATACATGAACAGTCCCCTGTTAGCCGACCACGATGTTGACGAGCTTACCGGGTACCACGATCTTCTTGCGAATCGCTTTGCCGTCCATATGCTTCTGCACGTTCTCTTCGGCCAGCGCCAGATGCAGGATGACGTCTTCGTCAGCATCGGCGGCCACATTGATTTTGGCGCGCAGCTTGCCATTAACCTGCACCACCATCTCGATGCTGGCACGGACCAGTGCCGCTTCGTCGACCTGAGGCCAGTCCGAATGGAGAATTGCGCCATCGTGTCCCAGCTGATGCCAGAGCTCATGGCTGAAGTGGGGAACGATAGGTGACAGCAGCAGTACCGCAGTCTCCAGCGCCTCGCGCATAACAGCGCGGCCGGCGTCACTGACATCGACAAAACGGCCGATGCTGTTGGACAGTTCCATGATAGCGGCGATCGCCGTGTTGAAGGTCTGGCGACGTTCGATATCGTCGGTGACCTTCTGGATGGTTTCATGTACTTTCAGGCGCAGTTCACGCTGTTCGTCGCTGAGATCATCGGCATTGAGAGCCGGTGCGTAAGTGCCGTGCTGCAAATGATCGTGCACCTGTTTCCAGAGGCGGCGCAGGAAACGGTTCGCGCCTTCCACGCCGGAGTCGGACCACTCCAGAGACTGCTCAGGCGGTGCTGCGAACATCATGAACAGGCGCACGGTGTCGGCACCGTAGCGATCGATCATCACTTGCGGGTCGATACCGTTGTTTTTCGACTTCGACATCTTGGACATGCCGTCGTGAATTAGCTCGCGGCCATCCGGCTTGTGACGGGCGGCGGTGATACGCCCCTTGTCGTCGGTGTCGATCTCTACATCGGTAGGGGATACCCAGACCTTCCCGCCGTTTTCATCTTCGTAGTAGTAGCTGTCCGCCAATACCATGCCCTGGCATAGCAGGCGGGTGAAAGGCTCGTCGGAGTCGACCAGACCCTCATCACGCAGCAGCTTGTGATAGAAACGGGAGTAAAGCAGATGCAGGATTGCATGTTCGATACCGCCGATATACTGGTCTACCGGCAACCAATAGTTGGCTGCTGCGGGATCCAGCATCGCATTATCAGAGAAACGACTGGCGTAGCGCGCAAAATACCAGCTCGACTCCATAAAGGTGTCGAACGTATCGGTTTCGCGCTCGGCGGCAGCACCGCACTTCGGACACTCGGTCTGGATAAAACTGTCCATCTTTTTGATCGGTGAACCGACACCGTCAAACTCCACGTTTTCCGGCAGAAGGACAGGCAGTTGATCTTCGGGGACCGGTACTGATCCACAGCCTGGACAGTTGATCACGGGAATCGGAGCGCCCCAGTAGCGCTGACGCGAAACGCCCCAATCACGCAGGCGGAAGTGGATGGTGACACGGCCACGGCCTTTGCCGGAGAGCTCTTTGGCGATCGCTTTGAAGGCAACGTCGAACTCCAGATCGTCAAAGCTGCCAGAGTTGATCAGTACACCTTTCTCGGTGAAGGCTTCCTGGTCCAGGTCTACGTCGGTTTTTGCCGAAAGCGGGGCGATGACCTGCTTGATCGGCAGATCATATTTTTTCGCGAACTCCCAGTCGCGCTGGTCATGAGCCGGTACCGACATGACAGCGCCAGAGCCATAATCCATCAGCACGAAGTTGGCGGTCCAGACCGGAACCTTCTCTCCGGTAATTGGATGAGTCGCTTCAATGCCCAAGGGCATACCCTTTTTCTCCATGGTTGCCATATCGGCCTCGGCAACCTTGGTGTGGCGGCACTCTTCAACAAACTGTGCCAGCTCCGGATTTCCGGCAGAGGCTTTCAGGGCCAGTGGGTGCTGGGCGGCAACTGCCACATAGGTCACACCCATCAGGGTGTCGGGGCGAGTGGTAAAGACCTCGAGGTCACCCCAGCCATCCACATGGAAACTTAGCTCTACGCCTTCAGAGCGGCCGATCCAGTTGCGCTGCATGGTGCGCACTTGCTCTGGCCAGTGCTCCAGCTTTTCGATATCGGTCAGGAGCTGATCGGCGTAGTCGGTGATTTTCAGGAACCACTGAGGGATCTTCTTGCGCTCAACGATTGCGCCGGAGCGCCAGCCGCGGCCGTCGATGACCTGCTCATTGGCGAGTACGGTCTGGTCCACCGGGTCCCAGTTAACCTCGGCTTCTTTTTTATAGACCAGGCCCTTTTCCAGGAGGCGGGTGAAGAACCACTGCTCCCAACGGTAGTATTCCGGGTGGCAGGTGGCCAGCTCGCGGTCCCAGTCGTAGCCAAATCCCATCTGGCGCAGCTGGTCACGCATGTAGTCGATATTTTCGTAGGTCCACTTGGCCGGCGGTACGTTGTTCTTGATCGCCGCATTCTCGGCGGGCAGGCCAAAAGCGTCCCAGCCCATGGGCTGGAGCACGTTCTTGCCACGCATGCGCTGGTAGCGGGAGATAACGTCGCCGATCGTATAGTTACGAACGTGCCCCATGTGCAGGCGACCGCTGGGGTAGGGAAACATGGACAGGCAGTAGAACTTTTCGCGCTGTGTGTCTTCGCGTGCCTTGAAGCTGTCGTGCTCCTGCCAATACTGTTGAGCCTTGGTCTCGATTTCCCGGGGCTGATACTGTTCGTTCATTACGGTCCGTTGGTTCAGTTCACAATAAAACCGGCGCCAGGCGGATTGTTAGGCCCTTTCGGGCGGATCCGGGCGCCGGTTCTGCGTTAAAAGAATGTTGAAAACGTTGCCGCATAGGATACAGCGGTTTCAAGGGTCAAGGCCAGTTTTCCTCGGGTTTCACTGACCGGGAACAGTGACTTTCTAAGTGTCAGGGGCTGTACTATAGAACTAAGAAGGGTGCTGTTGAGTGGCACCGGGAATCGATTGTTGTACCCAAGGAGTTGTTATGACCAAGAACGATAAAAACGTGCCCAAGCATTCCTCCAAGGCTCCGGAAGCCTATGATCGGATTCTGGACCGGTTGACCGAGCGGCTGGATAAGGCGGGCGAGTACTCCTGGGATTATATTCAGGAGCAGATTGAAGATGCCGCGGAGCTAGAGCTTGCTGCCGAGGAGATGACTCGCGATGAGGTCGATCTGCTTAAGGCCTATATTCGTCGGGACCTGAAGCAGCTGGGGTATTACATTCATGAGACTGGGGCGGGCGTTGCTGCCTGGTTGCACTTCGATTTGAACATACTCGAACGCCAGGTGATCGACCGCTTACTGGCGGTGGCCGACCGTACCCGAATCGACTATGAATTGCTGCGGGAGCAGCTCGAGCATGGCGAGAATGAGTATCTGGCAGGCGAAATTACAGCCCCTGGAACGCTGGAGTGTCGTCTCTGTGGAGCGACTCAGCAACTGACGGAAACCTCAAAGATCGAACCCTGTGGCTGCGGCGCTGTGGTGTTTTCGCGCCGTTCGGACGCGCTGTAACAGAGGGCAGAGAGTGAGCAACAGCGCAACACCGAGGACTGGCCAGGTGCCTGCGCGTTGGTAGGGCGTTGTCCCCGTCATGGGCTGGACCTCGCCCGTCAGTACTGCGGTTTGATCCACCGGTAACTGGCCACGGATTCGGCCCGACTCATCGATCAGGGCGGTGATTCCGTTGTTGGTGCTGCGGATTACCCAGCGACCATTCTCCAGTGCGCGCATCTGCGCCATCTGCAGATGTTGGTCAGGCCCGATGGAGCGGCCGAACCAGGTGTCGTTGGAGAGGGTCAGGATGGCGTCAGCTTCACGTGCACCGTCTCTGACCAACTCTGGATAAGCGATCTCATAACAGATGGCCGGCGCCAGTCTGTGGTCGCCAACCTGCAATAGGGTTGTGTCCTTTTCGGGCAGGCTGAAGCTGGACATGGGTAGATTGAAAAATTCGATCAGCCCCCGTAGCTGGGCTTCCAGCGGTACGTATTCACCAAAGGGCACCAGTCGGCGTTTATGATAGCGCTGCTCGGGCTGGTTCAGGACCGCCAGACTGTTGTGATACAGCGTACGTCCGGGCGCGTCAGAGCTTTTCGTTGCACTGGGAAGTCCCGTAATGATGCGCGCGTCTGCGCTGTTTTCCAGCAGAGGAGAGAGTTGCCCTGCCACCTGATAATAAAATGCGGGGATCGCATTCTCGGGCCAGATAATCATGTCAGCGTCCCGGTGGGGCAGGCTCAGCGTGACCAGCTGGCTAACGATCCGATTGCGGGCTTGGGGTGCCCATTTCATCATCTGCGGGACGTTGGGTTGGACCAAAGCAACCTGTAATGGAGGTGCGCTGGCCTGGGTCCAGGCGGGGAAGGGTAGCCATGCGCACAGGGCTAATATGACGCCAGGAAGCAGCGGTCGCAGGTTGCGCTGAGCGAGTGCTTCCACGATGCCTGCGGCAAGCAGTACGGAAATCAGACTCAGGCCCCAAACACCGGTTAACGGTGCCAGCGAGGCCAAGGGCGTTTCAGTCCAGCCGTAGCCCAGATAGAGCCAGGGAAAACCGGTTAGCAGCCAGCTTCTGAGCCACTCGAAGCCCACCCAGAGTCCGGTGAATGCCAACCATCCGGTCGCAGGTGACCGAAACCAGCGTGCGCCGATCCAGCTCTGTGCGCCAAACAGAAGTGCCAGGGCCGCGCAGAATGCGCCCGTGAGACCAGCCGCCAAAGGGACGGAGGCCTGGCCGTAGGTATGGATGCTGACGTAGACCCAGGATACGCCGGCACCAAAAAAGCCCAGGCCGAACAGCCAGCCGGTCATCAGTGCGCGAGCAGGGCTATGCTCTTCGCGCAACAGCCACCAGAGCAGGGCCGGGCTCAGGATTGCAAAGAATGCATAATTGAACGGCGCGAAGGCCAGCGTGGTGGTTGCGCCGGCGAACAGGGCAACCGGGTAGCGAATCCGGCGGCCCATTTTAGCGCTCGATACGTTGAACCTGTAACAGGCGAATCCGGCGGTTGTCGGAACTCAGCACTTTAAAGCTGAAGCCCTCGAACTCGACCGATTCGTCCTTGTCCGGCAGATGGCCGAACTGCTGGGTTACAAGGCCGCCGATGGTGTCGAACTCGTTGTCCGGCAGGCCCAGGTCGAAGTATTCGTTGAAATCTTCAATGGGGGTGAGTGCTTTGACGATATAGCCTTCGTCATCGAAAGCCTTGATGTTGCCTTCACCATCATCGGCGTCATGCTCATCTTCGATTTCGCCAACAATCTGCTCCAGCACATCTTCGATAGTGATCAAGCCGGCGATCCCGCCATATTCGTCGACCACCACCGCCATGTGGTTGCGGGTGCCGCGAAACTCCTTAAGTAAGACGTTCAAACGCTTGCTCTCGGGAATCATCGTCGCCTTGCGCATGCACGTGCGCAGGTCAAATTCGTCGAGGCGGCCTTCAAGCAGATACGGCAGCAGGTCTTTGGCCAGCAGTACGCCGACAATCTCATCGGGGTTTTCGCCGCAGACGGGAAAGCGGGAGTGGGCGCTGGCGATAATTAGCGGCATGAAGTCGCGCGGCGACTGGCCGATGTGAACGACCGACATCTGCGAGCGTGGAATCATCACGTCACGGACCTGCATATCGGACACCTGCATGGCGCCTTCGACAATGCTCACGGCATCCTGGTCCAGGATGCCCTCTTCGCCCGCTTCATAGAGAACCTCAAGAACATCTTCCCGGGTTCTGGGTTCATCGGAAAAGGCGTGGGTCAGTTTTTCCAGCCAGCTCTTTGATGAGCTTCCCGATCGATCTTCGCTCATGTTGCTCCTTTAAGCGGATTCATAAGGGTCGGCAATACCCAGCTGGGCCAGCAGCTCGATTTCGAGTGCTTCCATGACCTCAGCTTCGTCGTCCTTTATATGATCGAAACCGAGCAGATGCAAGGTGCCGTGAATGACCATATGGGCCCAGTGATCGGTCACCGTCTTGTTTTGCTCCTGGGCTTCCTGCTCGACCACGTCGGCACAGATCGCCAGATCGCCGATCAGGTCCACCGGTACCCCGGGTGGGGCTTCAAACGGAAAGGAGAGCACGTTAGTGGGCCGGTCTTTGCCCCGGTACTCACGGTTCAGCGTTTGGCTCTCCTCCGGGGTGACAATTCGAATACAGATTTCACCCCGGTCAATGCGCCCGTCAAGGGCCGTTTGTACCCAGCGCTCGAACTGCTCAGGCTGGGGCAGCGCGGCGCTGTTATCAACGTCGATTTGAAGGTCTATGTGCCGGTTCATCGCACTCCCTGCTCCTGTTCACGCTTTTCAAACGCCTCATAGGCTTGCACGATATGCTGCACCAACGGATGGCGAACCACGTCGCGGGCCGTGAAATGGGTAAACCCGATCCCTTTAACACCATCGAGCACATCGATAGCGTGTAGCAGCCCCGAACGGGTGCCCTTGGGTAGATCGACCTGGGTCACATCGCCGGTAATTACAGCGGTAGAGCCAAAACCGATACGGGTCAGGAACATTTTCATTTGTTCCCGGGTGGTGTTCTGGCTCTCATCCAGTATGACGAATGAGCCATTCAGGGTGCGGCCGCGCATGTACGCCAGGGGCGCGACTTCGATCACGTTTCGTTCAATCAGCTTGGCCACTTTCTCAAAGCCGATCATCTCGTAGAGAGCGTCGTAGAGCGGGCGCAGGTAGGGGTCCACTTTCTGCGCCAGGTCACCGGGCAGAAAGCCCAGCTTTTCGCCGGCTTCCACGGCGGGGCGGACCAGCAGGATCCGGCTGACCTCCTCGCGCTCCAGCGCTTCGACGGCGCAGGCGACAGCCAGGTAGGTTTTGCCGGTACCGGCGGGACCAATACCAAAGTTCACGTCATGCTGGCGAATAGAGCGCACGTAACCCTGCTGGTTGGGGCCCCGTGGGCGGATCAGCATTTTCCGTGTCTGGACGCTGATCTCCTTATCCTCTTTCAGCAACTCATTCTGCAGCTGCTCCACCCCAGCCTGCTGAAGATGCAGATGGATCATCTCCGGCGAAAGTGTCTTTCCGTCGACGGCTTCGCTGTAGAGCTGTTGCAGGATGTCGGCCACCGCCCGGATCAGGTCCAGGTCGCCGAGAAGCTGGAACGCGCCGCCGCGATTGCGGATTTCGACACCCAGACGTTTTTCAATCAGCTTCAGGTGCTCATCGAACTGGCCGCAGAGGTTGGCCAGCGCCTCGGGGCTTTCCGGCTCCAGCTGGAGTTTGACGGAGGGGCGGGCTGCCGGGTCGTTACTATCAGTCATGAGGCGAGTTCCAGTTCGGAGCTGACCAGCTCGCCGAGCAGCGAGTTGGCATAGGCTTCTACAATCTTCACATCGGCAAAGTGGCCAATCAGGTCCGGGTTGTCACAGCGGAAGTTAACGACACGGTTGTTCTCGGTGCGTCCGGACAACTGTCCCGGGTCCTTTTTCGAGTAGCCGTTGACCAGGATGCGCTGTGTGCTGCCGACCATGCGGCGGCTGATCTGCATCGCCTGGGCGGTGATCCGGTCCTGCAGGATTTTCAGGCGGGCTTTCTTGGTCTCTTCACTGACGTCATCGGGCAGATCCGCAGCCGGTGTGCCGGGGCGACGGCTGTAGATAAAGCTGAAAGAGGCATCAAAGCCGATGTCGGCAATCAGGTTCATGGTGGCTTCGAAGTCGCTATCGGTTTCGCCGGGGAAGCCAATGATGAAATCAGACGAGAAGCTGATATCCGGGCGTAACTTTTTAATTCGGCGCAGCTTGGATTTGTACTCCAGGGCGGTATGGCCGCGTTTCATCGCCATCAGGACACGGTCGGAGCCACTTTGTACCGGCAGGTGCAGATGGCTCACCAGTTCCGGCACTTCGCCGTAGACCTCGATCAGCGAGTCGCTGAACTCCACCGGATGGCTGGTGGTGAAACGGATACGGTCGATGCCGTCCACTGCCGCAACCATCCGAATCAGTTCGGCCAGGTCGGCCACATCACCGTCGGCGGTGTCGCCCCGGTAAGCGTTAACATTCTGGCCCAGCAGATTGATTTCGCGGACGCCCTGCTCAGCCAGTTCAACGCATTCGGCGATCACATCATCCAGTGGCCGGCTGACCTCCTCGCCGCGGGTGTAGGGCACCACGCAGAACGTGCAGTATTTGCTGCATCCTTCCATGACCGAGACAAACGCTTCTGCGCCCTCCACTTTGGGGGCGGGAAGATGGTCAAATTTCTCGATCTCGGGGAAGCTGACATCGACAACGCCCACGCCTCCAGCTTGACTCTCTTTAATCATCTCCGGTAGTCGGTGAAGGGTCTGAGGGCCAAAAATCATATCGACATACGGGGCGCGCTCGAGAATGGCTGCACCCTCCTGAGAGGCGACGCAGCCGCCGACACCGATCACCAGATCAGGACGCGCCTCTTTCAGTTTGCGCCAACGCCCGAGCTGGTGGAAAACCTTGGCCTCGGCTTTTTCTCGAATCGAGCAGGTATTCAGCAGGAGCACATCGGCCTCCTCCTGGTTGTCGGTCAGCTCCAGTGCGTGACTTTCGCCCAGCAAGTCCGCCATGCGGGCTGAATCGTATTCGTTCATCTGACAGCCATGTGTCTTGATAAACAGCTTTTTAGCCATGAATCACCTGTCGATTGGGAGGGGTATTTCAAAAGGACCGCATATTATACTGAAGCACTGGGTTATAGACCAGAAAATGAGCAGCGAGTTGGCATGATTTAGCCACTGGACCGGCGCTTGTTTTTTTGCCCAATGGCCCTATATAGGTAGGCACAGCAGAAGCGCACCGCAGCGTGTTGCTGTCCTTGACTTATACTTGTCTGGGTTTAGGAGATGTGAATACCCATGCCTGCTGATAATCCGATCTATCGTGTCGTCTTCGTTAATCAGGATAAGGTGTACGAGCTTTACGTCCGACATGTCTACCCCAGCGATATGTGGGGCTTTATTCAGCTCGAGGGGTTTGTCTTCGGCTCCAAATCAGAGCTGGTGGTGGATCCGGCGGAAGAAAAGCTCAAGCAGCAGTTTGCCGAAGTTAAACGCTCCTACGTGCCGATGCATGCGATCATCCGCATCGATGAGGTGCAGCAGGAGGGGACGCCCCGGATCAGTGATGCCAAAGGCACGGTGACCGCTTTTCCCAGCATGCCACCGCGTCGCGATTGAGCCCTTTAGCGGCGGTGAAGTCAGCTCTGACCGTCGCAGTCAATGGCAGAAGGAACGCCCGGCATCAACGCGATACGTTCAGGGCCGTAGTACTCCACTACGCCGTCGATATCGATGGTTTCCACACCATCAATACGGAAGCATGACAGTTTGCTGTTCTGCCAGACTTTGTCCCAACGCTTGTCGCCGCTGGACTCACCCGGCGCAAAGGGGCCGGCTACGCGCAACCAGGCGTTGGGTCGCCCGCTTTTCTTCGCCTTAACCACCTGGCCATCACCGGTAAATGCCGTGGTTTTGAACATCACATACTCGATGGTCTGTTGGGAGCTGTTGATAAAGTCGATATGGGCGGCAACGATCCCATGTTTCTCCGGTGCCGCCGGGTGCAGGTCCTTAATGACCAGTGCCGGTGGGGGCTCAGGTTTGACCGGTTCAGGTTTGGCGACCGGCTGAGGTTTCTGGGCGCAGGCGGTAATCAGCAGAGCGCAGCCGGTCAGTGCCAGCAAGCGGCCGGGTGCAGCGTAACCTTTCATTGTGTTGGGCTCCGGTTTTGGCATTAGATCCAGTATGTGATCGTTATAGTGCGGTTCGGTTCCCGGTTCAATCCCGGTTTCCCCTGAGCGGCGTTAACAGGGTCTTGCTGGGCTCACCCGCAATCTCACGGGCCAGTCGGGGGACCAGGTAGCCGGGCAGGCAGGTCTGTAGCTCACCGACAAGTGCCTGCGCCTCTTCGTCCGGCACGTCAAAATGGGCGGCACCGGCCACCCGGTCCAGGACGAACAGATAATAGGGCAGAACACCATATTCAAACAGAGACTCGCTCAGGCGCGTCAAAGTCGCCACATTATCATTGATTCCGCGCAGCAATACCGCCTGATTGAGTACCGTTACGCCCTGTTGGCGAAGCTGTTTGATGGCATCGCCCACGCTTTCGTCAATCTCCTGCGGATGGTTGCTGTGCAGGACCATGACCGGTTTGAGGCGGGTGGCAGTCATGGCTTCGGTCAGCTCGGGGGTAATGCGAGCGGGAATCACGATCGGTAGTCGAGTGTGAATGCGGACTCTCTGCAGATGGGGGATCTCCGCCAGGTCACGTATCATCTCGCTAAGACGGCGGTCCGTTGTGACCAACGGATCGCCTCCGGAAAATATGACCTCGCGGAGCTCTTTGTCGGCCGCGATGTATCTCAACGCATCCTGCCAGTGGCGGCCGCTGATCTGGTTATCCTGATAGGGAAAGTGGCGCCTGAAGCAGTAGCGGCAGTTGATCGCGCATCCACTGCTGGCAATCAGCAGAACCCGGTCTTGATATTTATGAACGACCCCCTTGCCGGCACGAGCTGCCGCTTCGCCCAGTGGGTCGGTGGAGTATCCGGCAACCGAATCAGATTCGGCTGCCAGCGGCAATACCTGGGTCAGCAGTGGATCGTTCGGGTCGCCTTTGCGCATGCGGGCAATAAATGGCTCGGGGACCCGCAGCGGGAAAGCATTCCGCGCCTGACCTGAAACCAGGTCGGATGGGAGCTCGAGGCGGGCCAGGAGGTCTGACGGGTCGCTGACCGCATGGGCCAGAGTATCCTGCCAGGCGGCACGGGGACTGCGGTTTGGAATCATGTGGGTCTGGGCGTTTGGTTGCGAAGGCAGGCATTCTGCCGTTGATCGCCCCTAACCGGCAAGCCCGGTGAGCAATGGACTTGTTGCGGCTATCCCCTGTAAACTCTACGCCACTTTTCTCGGGCCGGAACGCCGGCCGTTTATCCAGTGATTCAAGTGGACAGGCTCAATGGCAACATACTCCAGCAACCAGTTTAAGAACGGTCTCAAGGTGATGATTGATGGCGATCCCTGCGCCATGGTCGATGTGGATTTCGTCAAGCCCGGTAAAGGGCAGGCCTTTACTCGTGTGCGTCTGCGCAATCTGCTGACCGGTCGCATCTGGGAGCGTACCTTCAAGTCCAACGAAAGCGTCGAGAGCGCAGACGTCATGGATCGGGACATGGAGTACCTCTACAACGATGGAGAGATGTGGCACTTCATGGATCCGAGCTCTTTTGAGCAGGTGGCTGCTGATGCCAACGCCGTGGGTGATACCCACAAGTGGCTGAAAGAGCAGGATAAATGCATGGTTACACTCTGGAACGATAACCCCATCGCGGTAATGCCGCCGAACTTTGTCGAACTCGAGGTGGTGGAAACCGATCCGGGCCTCAAGGGTGATACCGCGCAGGGCGGTTCCAAGCCCGCCACCCTGAGTACGGGCGCTGTTGTCCGTGTGCCGCTGTTTATCGAGCGTGGCGAAGTGCTCAAGATCGATACGCGCAACGGGGAATATGTCAGCCGCGCCTGATACCAAACCAGCGTCGCAGGGGGCGAGCCAAGAGATAGCGCCCGCGATTGTTTGTTGATACGATGTTCTCAGGGTTAGCCTCAGCCATGCGTTGAGGTGGACCCGCATTCCAGCGAGAAACCGAGTCTCTCCCGAAAAGGCAAGCCCCACAGGGGTGCGCAAAGCTGCGGGTTCAAACGGATTGAACAGCCGGGCTACCGAAGGAGAGATTCACCCCGCTTACCCGGCACTTCTGTGCGGTTACCTCCCTATGACGATTGAAAATGATTGGCATCCATCAGCGCCGATAGCAAATCTTCAGGCCCGTGCTCGGTTATTAGCCCAGGTGCGTCAGTTTTTCGCCGAGCGTAAGGTCATGGAGGTGGATACTCAGCTGCTGTCTCAGGCGGCGGTCAGCGACCCCTTTATTGAGAGTTTCGAGGCGATTTACCGGCCTTCACCCGAGCAGCAGGGTGTCGCGCTCTATCTCCAAACGTCCCCTGAATATGCGATGAAGCGTCTGCTGGCAGCGGGCAGTGGTCCGATCTATCAGCTGGGCAAGGTCTTCCGCAACGGTGAGCGTGGACGGCGTCACAACCCGGAATTCACCATGCTGGAGTGGTACCGTCCCGGGTACAGTGCTAACCAGCTGATGGATGAGGTCGAACAGTTGGTGCTCCAGACACTGCAAGCGGATCAAATTGAGCGGATCAGCTACCGCGATCTGTTTGTAAAGTATCTGGCGCTGGATCCGCACGTTGTTCCAACCGATATTCTGCGAGCGCTTTGCCGCTCACGGTTGGGCGTGGAGTTCGAGGATGACAGTCGCGATACCTGGCTCGAACTCTTGATGTCACACCTGATCGAGCCTCAGCTGCAGCAGCCGGTTTTTGTGCACAGCTTCCCGTCGACCCAGGCCGCCCTGGCCCAGGTGGTGACCGATGAACGGGGCGTCGAGGTGGCAACCCGGTTTGAGCTGTATATGGGCGGCGTTGAGCTGGCAAACGGTTACCAGGAACTGACGGATGCTGATGAGCAGGCTCGGCGTCTGCAGGTCGATCAGGCACGCCGCCAGGCGTTGGGCTTGCCACAGCGGCCGCTTGAGCAGCGGCTTGTGGCGGCGCTTAAAGCAACCATGCCTGAGTGCTCAGGCGTGGCGCTGGGCTTTGATCGTCTGTTGATGCTGGCGCTTGGTGTCGATTCCATCGATCAGGTGATCGCATTTCCGTTTGAGCGGGCCTGAGCCTCCCCGGGTATGGTGATCAGGCCGGCAGGTGGTTCAGCAAGGCTCGACGAATGCGGGATACGGCCTCCTCCAGCAATGCCCTCGGGCAACCGAAATTCAAGCGCATAAACCGGTCGTCCCCAAAATCCCGACCCGGTGACAGGCCGACGCCCGCGTCCTCAAAGAAGTGGGCCGGATTTTCCAGCTTGGCGCCACTGACATCGATCCAGGCCAGATAGGTCGCTTCGATGGGATCCAGTCTCAGGCCGGGGATGCTGTTGATCTCCTCGACCAGGTAGTCCCGATTTCCGCGCAGGTAGTCCAACTGGGCGCGGTTCCACTCGTCGCCATCGGCGTAAGCCGCCTGTGCGGCGGTGTAACCGAGCAGATTCACGTCCGGCACAATCCCCTTGCGTACGCGCTGAAAACGGCGGCGCAGCTGCGGGTCTTGGATAATCGCGAACGAACAGCCCAGTCCTGCGATGTTGTAGGTCTTGCTGGGGGCCATCAGGGTAATGCAGCGCTTACTGATTTCAGGGGATAGAGAAGCCAGAGGTGTGTGTGTGAGCCCCGGCTCCAGAATCAAGTCGCAGTGAATCTCATCGGAGCACACCAGCAGGTCATGTTTCTCGATCTGGGCGGCCAGCTGTTCCAGCTCCTCACGCCGGTAGAGGGTGCCGCCTGGATTGTGCGGGTTGCAGAATAGCAGTAGCCGCGTGGTGGGCGTGATGGCTGCTTCCAGAGCCTCGAAATCGATCAGTGTGCGCTGCCCATGGCGCGTCATGGGCAGTGTGACCAGCTCCCGCTCCGACAGCCGTGGTGCGGAGAGAAAGGGCGGGTAGATTGGCTGAGCGCTCATGACCGCTTGCCCCGGTTCTGTGGCGGCCCGACACGCAAGATGCAGTCCGCAGACCAGCCCCGGCAGCCAGGTCAGGTCGTCGGCCTCGATCTGCCAGCCGTACAGGCGCTGCATGCGCTCGATGACCTGGGCGTTCAGTGCCGCCGGGGTGTTGGTGTAGCCAAAAACACCGTGGTCCACCCGTTCATGCAGTGCTCGCAAGACGGCCTGGGGGGCCATAAAGTCGGTGTCGGCCACCCACATGGGCAGAATTTCCCGGTCGCGGTACTTTTCCCACTTTTGGCTGGCGGTGTCTCGGCGGTCGATCAGGCGATCAAAGTCAGTTGGCGGCATGGGTCTATCCTGCATTCATTGACTCGGGAGAGGGCTTAACTGTTGCGTCCTTCAGGCTTCACGTCAACCCCGGCAGCCTCGCTAAGCGCCGGGATTAGGATATATACTAGAGGGCTGTTTCCCACGGTTTAATACCGCCCGCCCTGTAATCGGAGTGAGATCGATGAGCACCCAGGATCGAGTCGTCGTTTTTGATACCACCTTGCGTGATGGAGAACAGAGCCCCGGCGCGTCCATGACGCGCGATGAGAAGCTGCGCATCGCTCGTCAGCTTGAGCGGATGCGGGTTGATGTCATTGAAGCGGGCTTTGCCATTGCCAGTGTGGGCGATTTCGAGGCGGTTCAGGCGATCGCCCGAACCATTAAAGACAGCACGGTCTGCTCGCTGTCACGGGCGCTGGATGCCGATATAGACCGGGCCGGTGAAGCGTTGCGGGAGGCGAACTCCGGCCGAATTCATACCTTTATCGCCACCTCGCCGATCCATATGAAATATAAACTGCAGATGGAGCCGGATCAGGTGGTCGAAAACGCGGTGCGAGCTGTGAAACGGGCCCGCAGTCTGATCGATGATGTCGAGTTCTCTCTGGAGGATGCCAGCCGTTCCGAAATGGACTTCATGTGTCGGATTATTGAGCAGGTGATCGATGCGGGCGCTCGCACCATCAATATTCCGGATACCGTGGGTTACTCGGTGCCTGAAGAGTTCGGTGCGCGTATCGGTGAGCTGATTCAGCGTATCCCCAATGCCGATAAGGCGATCTTCTCCGTGCATTGCCACAACGACCTGGGCCTGGCGGTGGCTAACTCCCTGGCCGCGGTCAGTGCGGGCGCTCGTCAGGTGGAGTGTACCATTAACGGGCTGGGTGAACGTGCGGGTAATGCGGCACTGGAAGAGATCGTCATGGCGCTGCGTACGCGCAAGGATATGCTTGGTCTTGAAACGGCGATCGATACCACCCAGATCGTACCCGCCTCTCGTCTGGTTTCCAGCGTGACCGGCTTCCCGGTGCAGCCCAACAAAGCGATTGTGGGAGCCAACGCCTTTGCCCACGAGTCCGGCATTCACCAGGATGGCGTCCTCAAGCATCGGGAGACCTACGAGATTATGACGGCTCAGGATGTGGGCTGGGGTACCAATCGTATGGTGCTGGGCAAGCACTCTGGCCGTGCGGCATTCCGCGCCCGTCTGGAGGAACTGGGCACCAGTTTTGCGACGGATGCTGAGCTGAATACCGCGTTTACCCGGTTTAAAGAACTGGCCGACAAAAAGCACGAGATCTTCGATGAGGATCTGATGGCGCTGGTGAGCGATGCCCGGGCTGAGGCGGCCAGCGAACGCTATAAGCTCAGCAGTCTGACGGTAACGTCTCAGACCGGAGAGACACCGGTGGCTTCTCTCAAAGTGATGATTGATGGTGCGGAACTTGCCAGTGAGTCCGCCGGCAGCGGCCCGGTAGATGCCACCTTTAAGGCAATCGAGCAGGTGGCCAACTCCGGTGCCAGTTTGCAGATCTACTCGGTGAATGCGGTGACTCAGGGTACCGATTCCCAGGGCGAAGTGACCGTGCGCCTGGAGAAGGCGGGCCGGATCGTAAACGGACTGGGCGCCGATACCGATATCATCATAGCGTCGGCCAAGGCCTACCTTCACGCGCTGAATATGCTCGACGCCAATATTCAGAAAGCCCACCCGCAGGTGTGAGTGAAATTCGATGAGCTTTAACCCGGGGGAGTCACTAAGGCATCAATACCTGGAAGCGATTGGCATCTCCAGCTGGCTCCCGCGTGCGGATTTGCCCGGCGCGGCGCCTTCCGCCGACTGGGTCGCCGGATTTCGCTACCCTGATGCCGGTATGGATGACTGGACCGATGAGTATGCCGGCACTGAGACTGATCCGGTTTCGACCACCTCGAGTGGTGCTGATCGGGCGCGGGCTTCAGTGCAACGTCTGCTCGATGAGCCCAAACCGGATCCGACCCCTGAACCCCGCTCTCAGAGGGCATCGCAAGCGCCTGCGGAGCCGCATCCCGTTTCTGCATCGTTGCCGGCACCGTTGGCGGTTAAGTCTGGAGAGCGACAGCCCGCGCCCCGTATCAAGCTGGCCTTTGTGTTGGCCGGGGATCTGTTGGTTATCGATAGCCTGCCCCCGGCCGGTAATACGGGATTCGGCGCTCAGCAGCAGCGGCTGCTGCGGGGTGTTCTGACGGCGCTGGGTATCAAGGATCAACCCAGTGAAGCGGCGCTGCTGTCCTGGCCGGCTCTGGCTGGCGCCAGTCTCGATCAGGGTCCGGATGAGTTGAAAAAAGCGTTGGCTCGCAAGCTGGAAGTCACCGAACAGGTGCGGCCTTTCAACGCGGTGCTGTTGCTGGGTGAGGCAGCGGCACAATGGGTTCTCGAGCGTGAGGAGCCCATCGGCGCCCTGCGTGGGCTGCGCTTTACGCTCAGTGGCGGCAAACCCTGCGTGGTGGGCTGCAGCTTAAGTGAGGCGCTGAAAGTGCCGGACATGAAAGCCGGCTTGTGGCTGGACATACAGCCGCTGCTAAAAACGTTGGCAGACCCGGGGCTGGCTGGAGAGTAATTGACGGTGGAGAGGCAACTTCGGCAGGCCAGTGTAGCGGATATCGAGCGCTTGATGCAGTTGGATGAGGTCTGCTTTGATGATCCCTGGTCGCAACGGCTGTGGCTTTCAATGCTGGAAAAGCCGGGACGTTATCTGGCGTGGGTGGTCGAATCGCAGGGGGAGGTGATCGCTTTTATCCTGTTCAGTCGTATCCTCGATGAAGCGGAGTTACTGCGTATCGGGACCCGGCCGGATTTTCAGGGTCAGGGCGTTGCGCGGACAATGTTGCTGCACGCCCAGGAGCTGCTCGCTCAACGGGGGGTTGGCTCCTTTCACCTCGAGGTCAGGGAGTCCAACCATGTTGCGAGGCAGCTCTACAAAGGTGCGGGCTGGAGTCGATGCGGTCGTCGAAAGAACTATTATGCGGATGAAGAGGGTAGCGAGGATGCGCTGCTTTTCTCCCTGCTCCTGGGTTGATCCAGATCAGTCGCTGACTCTCGGTGTAGGCAATCCGTTCCCTTAAACTGATAGCAATTATCATATTCAGGATTCGAACTCTATGAACCCGGGCGACGGTCTTGTGTCAGGTGGATGGCTGCTTCTGACAGGCGTGGTCTATCTGGTGATCATGGCGCTAGCTCTGTGGCGGCTGCCCTGGGGCGTGTTGCAGCGTGAACGCGGTATTCAGCATCTGCTCTTTGGGGCAGCCGTGGTGCTGATGCTGATGTGGTCGTTACGCGCGGGCATATCGCCGGGTCTGTCGATCCACTTCGTCGGAATGACCACCTTGACGCTGATGTTTGGCTGGGATCTGGCGATCTGTGCCGGTACTGCCGCGCTTGTGGGACTGAGTTTGATTGGTCGTGAGTCCTGGCAGTCCTTTCCGCTGAATGCGCTTTGTTTCGTGGTGATCCCCAGTCTGGTGACCCTGTTGGTGCTGCGCCTGGTGGAGTGGAAACTGCCCAAGAATTTTTTTGTTTATCTGTTTCTCTGTGCCTTCCTTGGCGGGGGAGTTGCAGCAGCGGCAGGTGGTATGACGATGGGAGCCCTGTTGTGGTCTGCAGACGTTTACCCCTGGTCCAAGATTTATCATGAGTATGTGCGCTATCTGCCGTTGATCATGTTCCCCGAAGGGCTGCTCAACGGCATTATCATGACCGGCATGATGGTGTTTCATCCCGACTGGATACGCACTTTCGATGCTCGGCACTACATTGATGAGCAGTGATTTTGTATCCAAAATCAGCGAAAAGCCGCTAATAGGTTTTTAGGTGGCTGCGCCTTTGATTGTGTAGGGCCTGAAATAAGTCGGTTTCATTCTTGAGCAAATTCTGGAATGAAGTTTAGCTCCGCACTGTTTATTTTCCTTATCCGGTTATGGATACTCGATCTGAACTTACAGAGACGGCAGCTTGACTGCCGTTTTTTCAGGCTCTAATAATTAATTATAATTATTTATATTAATTGCCTGTATTTGGGAGCTCAGATGGCCGGACCTAGCAAAATAAGACGGAAGCAAAAACTGTCCGACCTGATTGTCGACGAAGTGAAGGCGATGATCGTGGCGGAGAAGCTGCTGCCGGGTGATCGTTTACCTAACGAAAAAGAGTTGATCGAGCAGTTTGGCTGCTCCAAGGCAACGGTGAGGGAGGCTCAGAAAGCGCTGGAGGTTGAGGGGCTGATCCGGACTCGACCGGGGCCCGGAGGCGGTGCCTGGCTCTCTGAGGTTGGAACGGATCCCGCCAGTAAGGCGCTACGCAATTATCTCTACTTCAAGCACCTCTCGGCCGAGCAGGTGTATCAGATGCGTAAGCTGATTGAAGTTGAGCTGGCAGTGTCGGTTGTCGGCCACCTAAAAGAGCGTGATTTTGAGCTGCTGAACAAATATATAAACGCCTGCAGCGAGCCCCCGGTCACCGAGGAAGAGCAGCGAGAACAGCGGATTGCCGAGCTGGAGTTCCATAATGTATTGGCTGACGCCTGCCCGAACCCTCTGCTCGGCTTTGTTGCTCGCTTTCTCAACGAGACCTTGCGCGACTTGGTAGTGCTGAAGAAGTCGTACCAGATTGATGCCTACGAATTCACCCGATCCAACGTGGACTATCACGTCGAGCTGGTAACGGCCTACCGCAATGAAGATAAACCCGCCGTGCATCGCCTGATGGGCGATCACATGTGTCAAGCCGAAGAGCACTTTGTGGCTTTAGATGGCCAGATTTCCCGCAAGATGTAACACCCATAAAAATCAGATCCTGATGACAGGATTATTAGTGCCCAACCTCGATGCGAAAAATAACACATCAATAGCGAAAAAAGAGGTAAACAGAATGCAACGGACAACATTGAAGAAGCTTCTATCGGTAGCCGTACTTTCAGCGACGACAGCGGTTTGCTCGGCTGAGGAAGTCACCATCTATGGTGTGAAGTCTCTCTCGGGTTCCTTCGCCAGCTACGGCAAATTCGCTGATATGGGATCGAAATTGGCGGTCGAAAGCTATGGCGATCTGCTGGGTAGCCCGGTGAAATATGAAGCAATCGACACCGAAGGTAATGCCGGCAAGGCTGTACGCAAGGTACAGGAAGCGATCAGCCAGGATGGGGCTCTGTTCTTTAACGGTGCGACTCTTTCATCCACTGCGCTGGCGATCGGTAAAGAGGTCGATAAGGCCGGTGGCGTCTTTATGACTCCGGCCGGTGCGGACGAGCTGACCGGTATCGACTGCAACATGGCAACCTTCCGTTGGTCAGTACCCACGTACGGTGCAATCCATGAAACCGTTGAGCCTCTCATCAAGGCGCACCCGGAATGGAAGCGCTGGTACACCATCACACCTCAGTACGTTTTCGGCGAAGCGCTGTTAAATAATGCGAAGGCGGTGTTTGAGGCGGAAGGTGTCGAGCACGTCGGCAACAGCTATCACTCGCTGCAGGAGCAGGAGTTCTCCGGCTACCTGACCAATGCCATGGCGGCTAAGCCCGATGTTCTGTTGTTGCTCAACTTTGGCGGTCAGTCCAGCAACGCGCTGCGTCAGGCCGTTAACTTCGGACTGAAAAACGAGATGAAGATCCTGGTGGCTTGGTCTTCCGGCCTGGATCAGCTGCAGGAGCTGGGGCCGGACGTGGCAGAAGGTGTCTATTTCGGTGCCCAGTACTGGCACACCGTGGATACGCCGATGAACAAAGAGCTGGTGTCGCGTGTGCGTGAGGCCTACGACATGGCGCCTAACTATCCGATGGCCGCAGACTACATCGGCACCAAGGTGATTCTCGATGCGATCTCCAAGGCAGGCAGCACCGATGGTGCCGCCGTGGCCAAGGCGCTGGAAGGCACCGTTTACCAAGGCCCGACCGGAGAAGAAACCGTGCGTGCGGCGGATCACCAAGTGCTGAAAGACTATTACCTGCTTGAAGGCAAGTCTGCATCTGAGATGCAGGACGAAGACGACTTTGCCGAGATCATCAGCTCCGGCAAGTCTTTCCCGGACGAGTCCTCACTGGATTGTACGCGTAGCTAAGCCGCTCAACGCGCCCTGCCCTGGTTGGGCGCGACTACCTTCTCTGTTGCAGGAGCAAACCCGATGAGTCTGTATCTATTTCAGGCGCTGAACGGCATCGGGCTGGGGATGATCTACTTCCTGATTTCGGTCGGTCTGACGATTATCTTCGGCTTGTTGAACTTCGTGAACTTCGCCCATGGTGCCTATTACCTGTTGGGGTCCTACCTCTGTTTTACGCTGGTCTCCCTGACCGGAAATTTCTGGCTGGCGCTGGTGGTGGCGCCAGTCGCTGTGGCGATGCTGGCCTGGGTAACGGAAAAGACACTGATCCGTCGCGCCTATCATCTGCCGCACACCTTCCACATCCTGATCACCCTGGGAATCGCGCTGATCATCCAGGAGCTCAGCATTGCGGTATGGGGGCCGATCGGTAAAACCGTGGCGGTGCCCGAAGCGCTGAGCGGTGTGTTTCGCATGGGGGACTTTTTCTATCCCAAGTACCGCCTGTTCGTAATTCTGTTTACCGCTGTCATCGCGGTGGGTCTATGGCTGCTGCTCGAGCGCACTCGTTTCGGCGCCCTGGTGCGTGCCGGTAGTGAGGATGCACAAACCGTTTCGTTGCTAGGTACCCATATCCACAAGCTGTTCGCACTGACCTTCGCGCTGGGTGTGGGCCTGGCCGGTCTCGCTGGTGTGCTGGCCGCGCCAATACGTGGCGTGCATCCGTTTATCGGACCTGAAGTGCTCGGTCTTGCTTTCGTCGTCGTTGTAATCGGTGGTATGGGTTCCTTCAGTGGCGCGCTGGTAGGCGGGCTGTTGGTTGGTCTGGTACAGAGCATGATGACCACTCTCTGGCCCCAGGGCGCGAGCCTGATGATCTATGGTGCCATGGCGGTGGTGATTCTGCTGAGACCTTACGGTCTGTTCGGGAGGGCGTAATGAATACATCCAAGAAACAAGCCTCCATTTTCAGTGGTGTCACCTTGGCGGCTCTGGCGGCGGTGGTGCTGATGCCGCTGTTGCTGCCGTCGGCGACGTTGGCTACGGAGATACTGATCTTCGCTTTGGCCGCGCTGGGCTGCAACCTACTGCTGGGTTATACAGGGCTGCTGTCGTTTGGTCAGGCGATCTTCTTTGGCGGCGGTGCCTATGTGGCCTCGCTGACCATGATCCATCTTAATTTTGGTTTGCTCGGAGCGCTGTTCGCAGCAATGGTTTCGGGTGCGGCGCTGGCGGCGCTGGTGGGGCTGCTTGCGATCCGTCGTACCGGTATTTACTTCGTCATGCTGACTCTGGCGTTCACCCAGATGGCGTACTTTCTGGCCTACACGCTCAGCGATTGGACCGGTGGTGATAACGGCCTGCTGGATGTGCCGCGTCCGCCGCTGACGCTGTTGGGCTTTGAAATATCCGACCTGACCTCGAGCTACGCCTTCTACACCTTCGTGGCCGTGATGTTCATGCTGATCTTCGTGTTTGCCCGCCGGGTGATCCATTCACCCTTTGGTACCACGCTGGTAGCGATCCGCGAAAACGAAGGCCGTGCTTCGGCGGTGGGTTTTTCCACCAACCACTTCAAGCTGCTCGCGTTCGTTATTTCCGGCGGAATCACCGGTATCGCCGGTGCACTTTACGCCATGCTGCTGAACTTCGCGCCGCTCTCCAATATCGAGCTGCTGATGTCCGAAAACATCCTGATCATGACGATCATCGGTGGTACCGGGTCTCTGCTGGGCTCGCTGCTGGGTGCAGGCTCTATCGTAATGCTGGGCGATCTGCTGTCTTCGGTCTGGCCGCGTTGGATGATCATCCTGGGTATTGCGCTGATCGCTGTGGTGCTGTTTATGCCGTCAGGTCTCTGGGGTGGTGTTGAGTCGCTGATCAAGCGTTGGAAAGAGCGCCGTAGCGGTGTCTCTGAAGAAGCGACTAAAGAAGTGGAGGCCAAGTGATGAACGATTACATTCTCGAAACCGAACAGCTTGGTCTGCGCTATGGCGCATTTGCCGCACTGGGTAGTGTGGATCTGAAGATTCGTCGCGGCACCATCCATACCGTAATCGGCCCCAATGGTGCGGGTAAGACGACCCTGTTTCACTGCCTTACTGGGGAACGTCGCCCTTCCAGCGGCAAGATCCGTTTCGACGGCCAGGATCTGACGCGTCAGCCGGCGCATAAGCGTGTTGCATCCGGTATGTCACGCTCGTTCCAGATCACCAGCCTGTTTCAGAATCTGAGCGTACGGGAGAACCTACGCCTGGCCGCCCAGGGGCGTGATGGTTTAGGTGCTCTGGCGTTCTGGTATTCCGACACACACAGGGCAAAGCACCTGGAAAAAGCGGATGAAGTGCTGGAGCGGATCAAGCTGACTCATCTGGCGAATACCGATGCGGGTGACCTGTCCCATGGTCAGCAGCGGGTGCTCGAAGTAGGGATGTCGCTGTGCAGCGATCCCGAGCTTTTGTTACTCGACGAGCCGACCTCTGGCATGGGAGTGGATGATATACCGGTGATGACCCAGCTGATCTCCGAGCTTGGCAAGGACCATACGGTGATGTTGATCGAGCACAACATGAAACTGGTGATGTCGATCTCCGACCTCATCACCGTGATGCACCAGGGCAACATCCTGATCGAGGGCGAGCCGGAAGAGGTGCGCGGCGATGAGCGGGTCAAGAAAGCCTATCTGGGGGAGGGTGGATGATGAAGCTTGAGATTAACAGGATTCACTCCTACTACGGCAAGAGCCATGTCCTGGAGGGCGTCTCTCTGGAGGTTAATCCAGGGGAGCTGGTTACGCTGCTGGGCCGCAATGGTGCCGGTAAGACCACCACGCTGCGCAGTATCGTTGGCATCGTGCGACCGGCTGAAGGCTCCATCGTTTTCGATGGAGAGGAACTGATCGGCAAAGAGGTCTTCGAGATCGCACGCCTGGGCGTGTCACTGGTGCCCGAGCATCGCGGTATCTTCGGCCTGCTGAGCGTCGAAGAAAACCTGGCTATCGCCCTGCGCGCCAGTAGCCGTTGGAGTCTGAGCGATGTGTACGAAATGTTCCCGCGCCTCTATGAGCGTCGCAAAAATGGCGGCAATGCGCTGTCCGGCGGCGAGCAGCAGATGCTGGCCATCGCCCGGGCGCTGGTGAACGACCCGAAGTTGCTGCTGTTGGATGAGCCCACCGAGGGGCTGGCGCCGGTGATCGTCGATGAGATTGTGCGCATTCTCGGCAAGATCCGCGAGGCCGGGGTGTCGGTACTGCTGGTGGAGCAGAACCTGGCGGTGTGCGAGAAGCTGGCCGATCGTCATTACGTTATTGAGCAGGGCCAGGTGGTTTATAGCGGCACCGGCGAGCAGTTCCGGCAGGAGCAGGCGGTCAAAGATCGCTACCTGGCCGTTTAAAGCGATTTATAGGACAAGACCATGGATATGAAAACTCAAAGGATACCGCAGAATGGGCTCCTCACCGTAGACCGCGACCGCCTGTGGAATAGCCTGATGGAGCAGGGAAAAATCGGCGAAACCGACAAGGGCGGACTCAATCGTCAGGCGCTGACCGACCTGGATCGACAGGTGCGGGAGCTGTTTATGAAGTGGGGCAAGGAGGCGGGTTGCGAGGTTTCCATCGACCAGATCGGTAACATCTTTGTCCGTCGCCCGGGTGTGGATAACTCGCTGCCGCCGGTGATGACCGGTAGCCATATCGATACCCAGCCCACCGGTGGCAAGTTTGATGGTTGCTTCGGCGTGATGGCGGGCCTGGAGTCGATCCGGCGGATGAACGATCTCGGTATCAAAACCCGGGCACCGGTCGAGGTCGTAGCCTGGACTAACGAAGAGGGCTGTCGTTTCCCACCCTGCATGATGGGCTCAGGGGTGTTCACCGGTGAATTCGAGCTGGAATCTACCCTGGCTATTTGTGATGCCGGCGGCATCTCCGTGGGTGAAGCGCTGACCAAGATCGGTTTCGCTGGTGAGAAGCCCGTCCCGGGCCATCAGGTCGGTGCGTATTTTGAAGCCCATATCGAACAGGGGCCTGTGCTGGAGGATGCCGAGAAAACCATCGGAGTGGTGATCGGTGCCCTTGGCCAGAAGTGGTTCGATCTCAGCATCCAGGGGGTTGAATCCCATGCAGGGCCCACACCGATGTCACTACGCCACGATGCGGGCCTCGTTGCGGCTGAGCTGATCACCTTTGTGAATCGCACAGCGCTGGAATATGCACCTCACGGACGCGGTACCGTAGGCTGTCTGGACCTGTTCCCCGGTTCGCGCAATGTAATTCCCGGCCAGGTCAATATGACCGTCGATTTCCGACACCTTGAAGCGGATGCACTGGATGCCATGGTGACCGGGCTGAAAGTGAAAATCGCCGAGCTTGAGGAGTTGCATGGCGTACAGATCAGTCTTGCACCCACAGCCGATTTTGCGCCGCTCTACTTCGCGGACAAGTGCGTTTCCTACGTACGTGACGCGGCTGAAGCGCTGGGCTTCGGGCATATGGATATCGTCAGTGGCGCCGGCCATGACGCCATCTTTCTGGCAGAAAAAGCCCCTGCCGGGATGATTTTCGTGCCCTGTGAGGGCGGTATCAGCCATAACGAAATGGAGCGAGCAGACGCTGATGATCTGGCGGCCGGTGCCTCGGTGCTGCTGAACGCGCTGATCAACGCAGCCGGAATTGAGGAGGCCAAATGACCAGCAACGGATACGAAGAGATCGCCGATCTGACTGCCATGGAGCTGGGACGTCTCTATCGTCAGGGCGAACTCTCACCAGTGGACGCCACCCGCGCCGCGCTGGCGCGGATCGAAGCGTGCAACGGTGCGGTTAATGCGTACTGTTACGTGGCAGAGGACGCCGCGCTGGAAAGTGCCAAAGCCTCGGAGCAGCGCTGGCTCAAGGGTGAAGCGCTCGGTCCCATCGATGGTGTCCCCGCGTCGATCAAGGATCTAACCAAAGTGGCCGGTATGCCGATCCGTAGTGGCTCGCTGACCAGCTCTGATGAGCTGGCCACAGAGGATGCGCCGTTTAGTGCGAGGATGCGTGAGGCCGGCGCGGTGATCCTGGGTAAAACCACTACGCCTGAGTTTGGCTGGAAGGGCGTCACCGACAGCCGCGCCACCGGTGTGACGACCAATCCCTGGGATATCAGTAAAACCGCGGGCGGTTCCTCAGGCGGTGCGGCGGCTGCAGCGGCGCTGAACATGGGTGTGCTGCACCAGGGCAGTGATGCCGGCGGTTCTATCCGTATTCCCGGCGCTTTCTGTGGTGTGTTTGGTATTAAGCCTACCTTCGGCTATATCCCACAGTGGCCGGCCAGTGCCATGACGACGCTGTCTCACCTAGGGCCGATGACGCGCACTGTCGACGATAGCCTGCTGATGATGGATGTAGTGGCGCAGCCGGATCACCGGGATTGGTATTCCGATCGTAAACTGGACGGTTACTGGATCGGTATCCTTGATCGCCCGCTGGAAGGGCTGAAGGTCGCTTACAGCCCGACCCTGGGCTACGTGAATGTGGATCCGGGCGTGCGCGGCTGTGTCGACCAGGCAGTGGCTAAGCTGATTGAGCTGGGAGCCGAGGTCGAAGAGGTGGATCCCGGTTTCAGCGATCCTGTGGAGGTATTTTCTACACTCTGGTTTGCAGGGGCCGGCAAGGTGGTCAGCGGCATGACCGAGTCGCAGAGGGATCTTCTTGATCCGGGGTTTCGTGCCATTGGCGAGCAGGGCATGAAAATCGATATCGTCGATTACATGAAAGCAGCCGATGCGCGTGCGGCGCTGGGGGTAAAAATGGGCGAGTTCCATCAGCGTTACGATCTTCTGGTGACGCCGACGCTGCCGATTACCGCGTTCGAAGCGGGCCGTGATACCGCCGTCGATACCCAGGCCTACTGGATGGACTGGACGCCCTTCTCTTATCCATTCAATCTGACGCAGCAGCCGGCAGCGACCTTGCCCTGTGGTCTGGTAGATGGCCTCCCAGTGGGGTTGCATCTGGTCGGTGACAAGGGGCGGGATGATCTGGTGTTGAACGCGTGCCGTCGTCTCGAGCGTGCCATGCCCATGCAGTGGCTGAGTCGACCTAAAGCCGGTGCCAGAGGCTGATCCGATGAGTAAAAACCTGCTTGGGCAGATCAGCGATATCGATCTGCGTCTGCTGAAAGTGTTCCGCACCGTGGTAGAGGCAGGTGGGTTTGCCCAGGCGGAGGTGGAACTCAACGTTAGCAGTTCGGCGATCAGTGCCAGTATGGCGGACCTGGAAAAGCGCCTGGGGCTGAGGCTGTGTCAACGTGGTCGCGCCGGCTTCGCCCTCACCGATGAGGGCAAGCAGGCCTACCAGGCGCTGTTGCAGCTGCATACCGCGCTGGACGGCTTCCGCACTGAGATCAATTCGATCCATCAACAGCTCAAGGGCGAACTGGTCATCGGGATCACCGATAACCTGGTGACCCTGCCGCATATGTCGGTGACACGGGCGCTGGCAGCGCTGAAGGCGCAGGGACCGGCGGTCAGTATCGATATCCGTATGCTTTCACCGGGCATTGTTGAACGTGGAGTGGTTGATGGTCAGCTGCATTTGGGGGTTGTGCCTCAGGTGCAGAAAGTTTCAGGTCTGGTGTATAACCCGCTCTACAGCGAAACCTCGAACCTTTATTGCAGCTCCGCTCACCCTCTGTTTGCACACAATGATGAGGCGATCAGCATCGAGCTGTTGTCCGAGCAGGAAGCGGTGGGGCAGAGCTTCTCGCTCTGCCCCGCTATGAAAAAGATGCTCGCGCAACTGAACGTTACGGCCAGGGCTTCTGATCGGGAGGGGATCGCCTTTATGATACTGACCGGGCTATATATCGGGTTTCTTCCCGATCATTACGCTGAACGCTGGGTGCAGTCGGGGCAGATGCGTGCTCTTTGCGCCGCAAAAATGAGTTATGAGATGAAGTATGCGGCGGTTACTCGCAAGGGAGTGAGGCCAAACATGGTGCTGGACACTTTCCTTCAGTCACTGGCATTGAGTCATTGTCAGAAGTGAGTTGTCTGCTCTAGCGTCTGACCGGGCGTTTTTGCAGCTTGCGTTGCAGTGTTCGGCGATGCATCCCCAGCGCCCGGGCTGTGGCAGAAATATTGCCATCATGTTCCGCCAGCACTTTCTGTATATGCTCCCACTCCAATCGATTGACCGACATGGGGTCCTGACTGATCGGCTGACTTGAGTCTACGGCTTCTTTGTCGAGTGCCGCCAGTATCTGGTCTGCATCCGCCGGTTTTGGCAGGTAGTTGGTCGCCCCCAGTTTAATCGCATCAACTGCCGTGGCAATGCTGGCATAGCCGGTTAGCACCAGCATGCGGCAGTCCGGAGCGAGTTCTTTGAGTTGTTCAATCAAAGTCAGCCCGGACGGCCCCTCCATTTTGAGATCGATGGTGGCCAGATCCGGGGGTGTGTGGCGTGCCTGGGAAAGGGCATCCTCCACATTACGTGCAACCATCACCTCATATCCACGGCGGGTCAGCGAACGCGCCAGAACGCGGGTGAAGGTAGGGTCATCGTCAACGACCAGAAATCGAGTGTTCATAGCTGAGAACCGGTTGGCTGCGGTTGGGGGATCGGTAAACGAACCTCGGTAAGCGTACCACCTTCGGGGTGGTTGTAGAGTCTAACGTCGCCATGATGCTGGGCCAGCGTGGTGGCAGTCAGAAACAGTCCAATGCCCAAGCCGTTCCCCTTTGTTGTGACGAAGGGGCGGCCCAGGTCAGTGACTTCAGTGAGGGGCAATCCGGGGCCATGATCGCGAATTTTGAGCCAGACCTGCTCTGTGTCCCAGCTCAGATCAATCTCTATCGGTGCGTCTGACGCGTCCATGGCATTGTTGAGCAGGTTGGTCAGAGACTGCTGCAGCTGTGGGCTATCACTGATAGCCGGGGCTTTCCCGGCGGACACCGGAGATACACGGTACTGCGCTTGTGGCCTGATCAGCAGCCAGCGTTCGAGGAGCTCATGTAGCGCCTCATCGGCAGGGCGGTTTACTTCTGCGCCGGCTTCCTCGGCGTTGCGTGCCATCGATTTCAGGCGGGCTGAACACGCATCGACCTGTTGGCGCAATAAGGCGATATCCTCGGCGAACTCCGGGGTTCTGGCTTCCAGAGTCATATCATTCAGAATGACGCTCATGGTTGAAAGCGGTGTGCCCAGCTCATGTGCAGTACCGGCTGCAAATGTCGCAAGTGAGACCATCTGCTGATCGCGCAGGCGTCTTTCGCGCTCTCGGTGCAGCCGGCTTTCCTGCTGACGCATGGTTTGCTGAAGCCGAACAATAAACCAGGTGATCAATACCACGGTGAACAGAAAATTGAGCCACATCCCGGTAATGTGGATGTCAAACAGGGACGACAGGCTGTACTGGTGTCCGGTCTGAGCAGGCAGGACGGGGATGTAGTAATGCAGCAGCGAGCTGTAAAAGAGGACCACGATCAGGGCCATCAACCAGGTGAAACGCCAGGACAGGGTCGCAGCGCTGATCAGTAGAGGGATCAATAGCAGGGAAATAAATGGATTGGTGGCGCCACCCGTTTGGTAGATCAAAGCGCCGTACAGTGCTGCATCCGCCGTCAGCTGGGCAAAGAGTTCGGTTTCAGTGACCGGCCATACCGAATGTAATCGAGCGTAGGTAAACAGGTTGACCAGTGCCATAACGCCGAGCGTCGCGGCGAGCAGCCAGACATTGATATCGGCGCGTAAGACGTAAACTGCCATCAACAGCGCGCTGCTGAGCCCGAACAGCGTGAGCGTCCGCAGGTAGGTTAACTGGAGTAGCGCGTTGTGATATCCGGGCATGAAGCAACTCACCAGAGAATAGAGCTCAGATTTTACCCTGTTGCGACCTGAACCTCATGAGGCGAAATGTCGCAATCCGTAAAGGCCGGTGCTAAGTTTTTGTAAAACACTACAGATGGTGCGGCTACAGCCGATAAAAACTGTATCCCGGAGACGTTAAAACAGTGCGTACCGTCAATAAACGTCTTTATAAAACGTTGAGTGCGCGCGCTGAGCCCTATACTGAAAATTGAAAACAATAATCTATCGCTGAGGCGTCTGGAATGAATCTACGTAGTATTCGAGTAAAAAGCTCCCTACCCAGCTTGCTGCTTGCTTTAACGATTGGGCTGATTTGGGTTCTTTTTTCACGTTTATCGTCTATGCAAAATGCCGGCATTGAACACCAGGTTGATGATTTTATCCCTGCTATTTCGGCAGTTCTCAACGCCGACAGAGATCTGTACCAGGCCCGTGAGGCAGAACTGCGACTGCTCGCCAATAATGGTGATACGGAGAGTCTGGAGAGCGACCGCCAGGAAAACGCACAGCAGGTGAAAGATCGTTTTGCGACGTACAGGGATAAGATGAGCGCATACCCGGAGGTGCTTGGCCGCTTCACGGGGTTTGATAAAGCCTTTTCGGATTGGCTCAGTGCGTCCGATGCGGTTGTCGCGAGTATTGGGCAGCCGGAGTCGGCCATGCTTGCCGCGCAGCAAAGAGCCACCGACGCGTTCGGTAACCTGAGGGATATTCTGGATAAAGCGGGTGAGGCAGCCAGTAAACTCTCTGAGGAGGATCATGATCGAATCGCCAGTGAAGTCAGTACATCACAGACGATAGGAACAGTGATTGTTGCGATTGTGTTGGTGATTGCACTGGCAACCAGTTACTGGGTACCGAAACGGTTGACGCGTCAGGTGCTGGATCTCAACGCGAGTGTTCGGGAGATCGCCGAGGGAGATGGGGATCTGACGGCGCGTATCGAGGTACGTAGTCGCGACGAACTTGGCGACTTGGCCACGGAATTTAATCTTTTCGTTGATAAACTCCAGTCCCTGATTAGTTCCATAAAAGATCAGTCCGCTGCCTTTGGGCGTTTGATACAGAGCCTGTCGGAGTCATCAGATCGCACCCGCG
Organism: Marinobacterium litorale DSM 23545; assembly: GCF_000428985.1. Taxonomy (GTDB): domain Bacteria; phylum Pseudomonadota; class Gammaproteobacteria; order Pseudomonadales; family Balneatricaceae; genus Marinobacterium_D; species Marinobacterium_D litorale. The sequence goes on from NZ_AUAZ01000020.1 coordinate 43,503, forward strand.
AAATCACAGGTGGTTTGGGCAATGCTGCACACTCCATCGTCAGCGCCGTTCATGAAATGAGCCTCGCCAATAAAGAGATGGCGACGGTCGCCAACGGCACAGCCCAGGAAGCTGAAACATCCACGGGTCTGGTCGAGCAGGGCGAAACCGTATTGATCAGCGCAACAGGGAGTATCGAGTCACTGGCTTCTGATATGGAGCAGGCCCGGGAGCGTTCCAGCGAGCTGGAACAGGAGTCGACCGAGATTGCGTCGGTGGTGGATGTGATTGGTGATATCGCAGAGCAAACCAACCTGCTGGCGCTGAACGCTGCTATCGAGGCGGCTCGCGCGGGTGAGCAGGGACGCGGCTTTGCGGTGGTGGCGGATGAAGTGCGCGTACTGGCCACGCGTACCCAGGAGAGCACGGGTAAAATACAGGCGATGATCGAACGTCTGCAGAAAAGCGTCTCTCATTCAGTCACCGTGATCGATTCCAGCAAAGCCTCGGCCGATAAGTCTGTCGCCAGCCTGACAGAAATGAACCAGCTCTTTGATTCTCTGCGAGAGTCGTTTACCCGCGTGAGTGACCTGTCGGTGCAGACCGCCCAGGCAACCGAGGAACAAAGTGCAGTCTCGGATGAGATTGCTCAGAATCTCACCTCTCTCAATGATCAGACAGCATCGGCGGCTGAGGTGGCTGAGGCAAATGATGCCCTGGCGGCTGATATCAACCGCCTGTCACGGGAGTTGGAGCATCTTGTTGGACGGTTCAAGGTCTGATCGATTGTCGAACGGCTTCTGATCGGCGAGAATAGCGCTTTTTCGAATCCTGGCCGCCGTTAGCGCGGCGGCCATGTAAAAAGCTGGAAACTCCCTACCCATGTCTCAGAACGTTCAGCACGAAGTTGCCAAACGCCGCACTTTTGCGATCATTTCGCACCCGGATGCCGGTAAGACCACGATCACCGAAAAACTGCTGCTGATCGGTCAGCTGATCCAGGTGGCCGGGACCGTGAAGGGGCGGGGTAGTGACCGCCATGCCACCTCCGACTGGATGAGCATGGAGCAGGAGCGTGGTATCTCGATCACATCATCGGTGATGCAGTTTCCCTACAAGGAGCGCATCGTCAACCTGCTGGATACCCCGGGGCACGAGGACTTTTCCGAGGATACCTACCGTACCCTGACGGCAGTGGATTCGGCGCTTATGGTGGTGGACGGTGCCAAGGGCGTCGAGGAACGGACCATCAAGCTGATGGATGTCTGCCGTCTGCGAGATACCCCGATCTTCTCCTTCGTCAACAAACTGGACCGCGATATTCGTGACCCCATCGAGTTGCTCGACGAAATTGAAGAGGTTCTGAAGATAGAGGCGGCGCCGATTAACTGGCCGATCGGGTCCGGCAAGCGCTTCAAGGGCGTTTACAACCTCTACACCGATACGCTGCATCTTTTTACGCCGGGAATGGGGCATACGCTGGCAGAGGAAAAGCTGATCACCGGCTTGGCGTCGGACGAAGCCAAGGCGTTGCTGGAGGATGATTACGACGAGTTCGTCGACGAAATCGAGCTGGTCCGCGGTGCCACTCATGAGTGGGATCAGGAAGCCTATCTGGCCGGTAAGCAGACACCAGTCTATTTCGGTACGGCACTGGGTAATTTCGGGGTCCGGGAGATGCTCGACGACTTCGTCGACTGGGCTCCGGCGCCCCCGGCTCGCGGTACCGAGTCCCGCGATGTTGAGTCCACCGAAGAGAAGTTTTCCGGTTTCGTGTTTAAGATCCAGGCCAATATGGATCCCAAGCACCGTGACCGCATCGCTTTTATGCGAATCTGTTCGGGCTCCTACACCCGTGGTATGAAAATGAAGCATGTGCGCATTGGCAAGGATGTGAAGATCGCCGATGCGGTCACCTTCCTGGCCGGGGATCGTGAAAATGTGGAAACGGCTTGGTCCGGCGATATTATCGGCCTGCACAACCACGGCACGATCCAGATCGGTGATACCTTTACCGAAGGTGAGATTCTCAAGTTCACCGGTATCCCGCACTTTGCGCCGGAGATTTTCCGCCGTGTCCGTCCCACCGATCCGCTGAAGATGAAGCAGTTGCAGAAAGGCTTGCAGCAGTTGTCAGAGGAGGGCGCAGTGCAGCTGTTCCAGCCGATGAAAAATAATGATCTGGTGCTGGGTGCTGTGGGTCAGCTGCAGTTCGATGTGGTCATGTTCCGTCTCAAGGATGAGTACAAAGTAGAGTGCGTCTACGAAGGAATCAGCGTTGCTACCGCGCGATGGGTAGAATGCAAGGACAACAAAATGCTCGCTGAGTTTGAACGCAAGGGGTACGACAACCTGGCCTACGATGGCTCCGGCTTGCTGACTTACCTTGCGCCAACCCGGGTTAATCTGTCACTGACTGAAGAGCGCTGGCCCGATATCGCATTCCGGGCTACACGGGAGCATTAACGGGCAGCCGGTTGTGACTCTGTGCCATACTGCCGGCATGTTGATCGATACGCATTGTCATCTTGATTTTCCCACTTTCGACGGCTGGCGCGACCAGGTCATTGAGCGCGCCCGCCGTGCCGGTGTCGGTGCCATTGTGGTGCCCGGGGTCAGCGCCCGCTACTGGGCGAGGGTGCTTGAGCTCTGTGGCAGCGCGACTGATGCCGTTCATCTTTACCCGGCTCTGGGGATGCATCCCTACTTCATGCAGGAGCACAGGAGTGAACACCTCTCCCTGTTAAAGCGACAGGTGGAGAAGTACCGTGAGCGGTTGGTGGCGATTGGGGAAATTGGCCTCGACTTTCAGCTTGAACACTACGATGAAACGGCGCAAACCGAGCTGCTTGTGGAGCAGTTGAAAATTGCTAAGGCAGCGGAGTTGCCGGTGCTGTTGCATGTGCGCAAAGCCCACGATCAGGTGCTCAAGCAGCTTAGGCGGCTAAACCTCCCCCGGGGCGGCATTGTTCATGCGTTTTCAGGGAGTGAGCAACAGGCTCAGGAGTATGTGAAGCTGGGGTTCAAGCTGGGGTTCGGCGGGGCTGTGACCTACGAGCGCGCCACCAAATTAAGACGTTTTGCTCAACAGTTTCCGCTGGGTTGGATCGTACTGGAGACCGATGCGCCGGATATGCCGCTGAGTGGCTGGCGAGATCAGCCCAATGAGCCCTTCAGAGTGGCGGAAGTGGCACAGACCCTGACCGATCTGCGCCAGATTGAGCTGAACGATTTGATCGCGCAGACGGCCGACAATGCCTGCGCACTCCTGTCGCTTACTTGCTGTAAATCGAGTCGGTAGCACCGTCCAGTGCGTTCCATACCGCGTCGGTCTGGTCGTTCGCCGGCAGTTGAATGTAGCGTCCGTTACCCAGGGCCTGGGCTTGATACTGCTGGGCGGGTGGGTTAACGATCATCCGCGCTAGGCTGACCGGATAGTTCGGTGGTTCGATGCTGGCACCATAGGCGTCTTCAATCGCCGGCATACGCTCTTCCGATGATGCGATCAGCACCAGATCCCGGCAGTCATTGGACTGGCCCCGACAGAGCATCAGCCGTTCGCTATCCAGCAGGTAGTATTTGCCGACACCCGCCTCGCGCTTGAGCAGGTTACCGGAATCGATACAGCCGGTCAGCGTTATCAGAGCAAGCGATGACAGGAGGGTGCGTTTCATATCTGTTCCTTATGGTTGTATCAATTGCCGTCTTGGCTGAGGACCTGTCAGCACATATCCGAATAGGGGTTGTCCGGTTCAAGGCTGATCGGATTGGTATAGCCGGGCAGGCGGATTGCGGTATCACTGATCGTCAGGTCCTCGCCGGCCAGGACGCCGTGATCGTACAGGTACTTGGGACGAACCAGGCCCCGTATGGCGTCGGCATCGTAACTGTTTGCACGTTCGCGCACCGCTTCGCGCCGGGCCTGCCACTGTTCCAGCGCGACGCTGCCGTGGCGTTTGCGGAGCAGCTGCTCGGCAATGTGTGGGGCCATAATGCAGGCGGTTGCGTTATTGCCGCCGAAGCCTTTGGCGTTGACGAAGGCTGTATCCATGCCCTGCTGGCCCACCTCGGTATGGGAGAGCGGCAGGTTGAGATGACTGCGGTGCACATCATCGGCGATGGCCGGCGTTGTGACCAGGCCGGGAATGTAGCCGTAACGCCAAAGGCCCAGCGCCGCCATGATCTGGTCGCCGCCGGCCGTGCCCTGCGAATGTCCCAGAAAGGCTTTCACCGCCGACAACGTCCAGTCCTCGATACCGAACGCGCGGGCGATTTCGTTGACGACATGGGATTCTGTGACCCGGTTTTGTGGCGTACTGGTCCCGTGCGCATGGACATAGCTGCGCTGGCGTAGGGATTCATCACCCAGCATGGTACGAACCAGACCTGCGGCTTTACCCAGCGTCATGTAGTTGCCGACGCCGGGTGCTGAAATCGATTTTTTGTGACCGTCCGCATGAACGTAGACATCGGGCACGCAGCCGTGGATGTCTGCGCCCAGCTCCAGTGCCAGGTCATCACTCATTAACACCAGGAACTGGCTGGATTCACCGATGGTGAAGCCGCAGTTATCACCGAACGGACGGCAGGCCTGACGGTAATGTTCATCACTGAGCTGATCCAGGCCATCCAGCGCGGCAAGCTGTTTGTCTTCGGCCAACGCGCCCATTGCCCGAAACCCTTCGATAACCTCTGGCGTGACCGGGGCGTCGGAGCCGCCGATCATGGCCAGTTTGCAGCGGCCACTGCGAATCGCCTCGACACCGTTTTTCAGGTTATACAGGAAGGTTGCGCAGGCGCCGAGCGCACCGCCGGTGACGCCTACGTTCCCCAGCAGGTAGGCGTTGATAAAGTCGGCGGGCATCTGAGCATAGCCCAGGGGCATCTGTTTGGAGCTGGTGCGTTTACCCAGTGCCGGGAACTTGGTCAGCCCTCCAAAGCCGAAGTCATCCAGCTGGCCAATGGAGTTGCTGGCGAACACCGCAATTTGATCAGGCGCCAGCCTGTCCAGGACTTCGGCGTACTCGATACCCATGGAATAGAGTGCATCGGAGGCCGCATAAACGGCCATCTGCAGGCCGCGCGGATGATTGCGTGACTGGTACAGGCGGCCCGGTTCGAATCCGGTGGGGAGCATCCCGGCGCTCTGTACCTGTGCTGTACGGCTATCCGGGAAAATCAGGTCGCAACAGCCGCGAACACTGACTTCGACCTGCCCGCCTTCGAGCGGAGTTACACTCCAGTTTTCAGGAATGACCGCCGGCAGCTGGCGGTTACGCAAACGAAATCTGAGCAGGTCATCGGCGCCTTGAATGCTGGCCGCCCGGTTGAAAGGGACTGCATTCACATCAAACCAGTCGGGATGGATGCGCCGGATCAGGGTGCGTTCGCGAATCTGGGGTTCAAGGGCGGCAGCGAGTGCGTTGCCGTCTACGCGTTCCCCCATGGCGTTTACGTAGCTGCCATCACTGTAGCTGGCAATCCCCATCAGTGTCGCCAGGTCCAGCACGGTCTCCTGTCGACTCTGGCCATCGAGTTGATCCAGAATCAGACGGCGGTAGCCGTGATGGAAAGAGGCTCGACCGGCCGGGCTGATACCTCCGAAGCCGACGATGACGGGAAGCTGAGACAAGGGGGAAACTCCTCGGTTTGTTGAAGCGACGCAGACAAAGTGATCCAAGTGAAATATTTTATCGGGTGTCGTGCGCAGTGGCCAGCGCCATGGGGATAACTGAGTGCCCCACGGGGTTTTAATCGACGGTTAAGCTATGCTGGGCTATAACTCGACACAGTATTGGATCAGCAGGAGAGCAAGATGATAAAGCAAACGGCAATTGCATCGCTAATGGCAGCTGTGTTTTTGAGCGGCTGTACGACGATGGACCCCTACACGCAGGAGCAGAAAACCTCCCGAGCAACGTCAGGGGCCGGGATCGGAGCGGTCGCCGGTGCCATTCTGGGGGCTGCGGTTTCGGACGGCAACCGGGGTGAGGGCGCTTTGGCGGGCGCGGCTATCGGCGGTGCTGTCGGTGGTGGCATCGGCTATTACCAGGACCAGCAGGAGATGCGTCTGCGCCAGGAGCTGGAAGGAACCGGCGTGCGTGTGGAGCGTGTCGGTGACGACATTCGCCTGATTATGCCTGGCAATATCACCTTCGCCACCGACAGTGCGAGTGTGGATCCGGCGTTTTATCCCGTATTGGATTCAGTCGCGCTGGTGCTTAAGAAGTTCGACCGCACGGTGATTGACGTGGAGGGCTATACCGACTCCACAGGCTCCTTTGAATACAACCAGCAGTTGTCCGAGCGCAGGGCGCTGGCCGTATCCAATTACCTGGCATCGGCCGGTGTCAGTGGTGTGCGTCTGAATGCTCGGGGCTACGGTGAACGTAACCCCATCGCCGATAATGGCAGTGCGTCTGGGCGGGCATTGAACCGTCGGGTTGAGGTGAGGATTCGTGGGACTCAGCAGTAAGGGCCGACAGTATCGCGGGCAGGCCGCTTCAGTCTCAGGCTGAGGCGGTTTCCTCCAGGCGATTAAATTTCTGCAGCAACTGTTGCAGGCGCTCATCGGTTTGCCCGCGTTGCGACGCGAGCGCGTCGCGCTCCTCTTTCAGCTCGCTGATTTCCAGGCGCATTAACTCGACCTCTTCGATAAGGTTTTCAATCTTCTGCTCCAGTTCACTGAACAGTTCGCTTTGCATAGTGACTCCGTTGTTGATGATATAGAGAGAGGCGAATACTACAGCCCCCGGGCGCAGATATGCCAGGGGCTCATTGGCCAGCGGTTTTTTTCGTGACCCTGTGCGGTCAGTGGGCTATGACAACATCATCCTGCTGGATGTTCAGACTTCGGGCATCAGTCGTCAGAGTGGCGGTGGACTGGGTGGCATGGACCCGCTCAACAGTGGCTGACTCACCGGTGTTGTTGAGTTCGTAAATCGGTCGCATCTCCAGATCGTAGTCAGTATAACGGCGGTAGACGGTCAAGCGGTCGCCCGGGTTCAGTCCGCTATCAGCACCGGCACCGATCCAGATCTGGTTCCCCTGAGTCCGCGTGATTCTGACGGCGAAGGGTTCGCAGGTCAGCTCCATCTGAATGTCGTTGGCAATGCTGCGCAGCATTTTTCTAAGCTCCTGGCCATAGGGCTGCTGCCAAAAAGCCGCTGTGGCAAAGCCGGTTTTCTGATGTTTATCCAGATTCCAGTCGGCGGTGAGCTGGTAGCGCTGTTGGTGCTTCAGCGTGCCTGTGAGCGCTTCGTAGATGTAGAGGTCGAGAATAAAGTCGCGTCTGAAGTTGTCGTCGTTCCGGTCATACTGATTGTAGAGGTCAACCAGAATATTGGGTTCGCCGGGGCCGACGGGTTGATGAGAGGCCATGCTGCGGATAACGCCAGTGATCAGAAACTGGACGTTGAGCTGTTCCGAGCTGCGCAGCAGCGTGCTTAAGGCGCCTTCAGGCAGCATTGTTACCGGCGCTTGCGCCGGGTTTTGAATCAGGTTGATGTCGCCGGCATCCAGTGCATTGAAAGCGCTGGCGCTACGTAAATCATTGGCGAGCAGCGCGCTCAGGTCGCGTTGGACCGATCCCAGATCACCGAGCCTTGCATCCGTGGGGCGTTCCAGAGGGAAAGTTCCGATGGCGACCGTTTTGCTGTAGGCAAGGGCGTGCTGGTTATCTTTGCAGCCGGAGCGGATCTCCACCTCGGCCTCAATGCGAACATGGTGCTGGCCGTTATCCTCCCATTCACGAAGAATACGGACGTCCGAGATCTGGCTCAGACTGTCCGTGCGCAGGTCATCCACTTCAAGTACCCCGTTGCGCACTTGCTGTGTGGAGGCGATGTAAGTATTCGCTTTCATGGAGGCCCTTTCCATGGCGCGCTTCAGTGCCTGCTCACGGCTTTGTCCGGGGTCGGTGCTGTTGATCGGTGCCTGCCCCTCTGCCTCAACGCTAATGGCGGATGCGATGGGGGAGGCGAACAGGGTGGTCAGGCCTACGATAGCAATAACCAGTCTGATAAATTGGTGCATAGAAACTAAGCCAAGGTCCGTGCCGGGTTGATGCCATTGTAGCCCGTCATTCGCGACGTTGTAACAGCCGCAACAAAGTGGCCTGAGAGAGTTATATGGAGCACCGTTGGCATCTGCTCTTAACACTGCTTGTTGTGCTGGGCATCAGCGGTGCTCGGGCAGCGGATCTGGCGTCGATACGGGGCCAGATTCAGTCGATCAGCACTCAAGAACCTGTGACCGATGATCGGTTGGTCGACCTGTGGAAATCGGTGACGATGTTATCCCCCGGGGAGCTCGATCAACTTTTGCGCACCGGTCGGAACACCTATTTTGAGCAGGGCTGGTTTGAGTTGGCGGAGGCCTATTCGGTTGTCCGGGGAGACGTGACCGCACGGAGCGCTCGTATCGAACAATGGCACCGCAACTGGTATCACCATCCGGCGTCCGCGCTGGTGTCTCGGCTGATTGCAACGGAGCCGTTGGAAGGCTGGCCCTCCGCGCCGAAGAGGGTGGCGGCAGTACTGCCTTTCTTCGGTGAATATGCCGAGCCCAGCGATGCCTTGGTTGAAGGGTTGGAAAGCGCCTATCGTGACGTTGAGGCAACGGGGCAGCCGGTGCCGGAAATAGCACTGTACGACAGTCGCGAGATGGAAAATCCCGAGGCTTTTTTGCGCTGGTTGGCACAGAGCGAAAATGTGGATCTGGTGGTGGGTCCGCTCGCGCCTGCGTCTGTGGAGGCTATGGTGACATTGGACCATCTGCCTGTTCCGGTTATCGCGTTGAACCGATTCACGGCGCCGGGTTTTCCGGGCGCTGCGTTGGATCTGGCATCGGATCAGGAGCTGGGTCAGCTTGCCGCACGGGTTTTAGATGTTGCACAGGGGCCGGTTCTGCTCTTGATCCAAAATGACGACTGGGCCCGGTCACTCGGTCAACGATTCGAACAGGTTCTCAGTTGGCAGGGCGGTGAGGTTGAAAACAGCTATATGGTTGAGACCACTCAGAACCTGGAGTCTGTCCTCGCGTCGGCACTGGGAGTGACCGAGAGCCGGGTTCGTGCGGACAGAGTCACGGCTATTGTGGAGCGGGAGGTGGCGTTTGAACCTCGTCCTCGGCCTGAAATATCAGCCGTTGTGATGCTGACCGGGCCAGATCTCGCCCGGCGGATCAAGCCGATGCTGGATTATCTGTACGCAGGCGACATGCCGGTGTTTGCCAGCTCACATGTCTTGGGCGGCCATCTTGACCCGCAGCGGGACAGGGATCTGGAAGGCGTTAGTCTATGTGATCTGCCGGCTGTCCTGAACGGTCAGATGGAAAATCCGTTTAATGCGCTGGGTTATGACGCGGGGCTTTTAAGCTTATCGGGTGCGGAGCTGAATGGGGGTAGGTTATCGCTCGATGGTCGGACGGGGAAGCTGCGGCTAGGAGTTGGGGGGCGGGTTATTCGAACGCTGGCGTGTGTGCGCTTTAAAGAGGGTAAGCCGGTTCCGCTGCCTGTGACTCATTGAACGCGGTCATCGGCAGCCGGTACCGCGCGCGAGGTGATGATTTTGGCCAGGCTGGCGCCAGATTCGGTCGACAGTATCATCAGGCTGCCGCCGGGTTGGGTGGGGAACTCCTCGATCGCCTGATCGCCCCCCTGGCGTACAAAGTCCTTCTTGAAATAGTGGTATATCTGGCCCGGCTGCACCCCGGACTCGAGCCCCGCATCAATCAAGGCGAAGTAGCCATCCGGCGTCTCGTGGTAAACCCGTTTCAGGCGGGCAGAGATCTGTTTCGTCACTTCCGTCGGGTTGAGAGAGGTGCTCGCTGGATGCTGCGCGGGCAGGATCAGATCTCCTTTCTCTGCGGCTGACGCTTGGTTAAGCAGCAGAAATTTCGCCTTGTTATCGGCGACGTAGTCAAGCCGGGCCAACGCTACACGCTTGAGTATTCGATAGTCGCTGATGGGCTGATTGCTATCCTCCCGGAAAACGCCGAATGTCTGGCCAACACCGTAGTGGGAGCCGACGTTCTCGGCGTAGATCGCTTCGCCATTGGCTTCGGAACGCTGGGCGACAAAACGCGCCGCGCTGCTTATGGACGAGGCGGGCATCAACCGGTAGTGCGCCATGAAACGGGCCAGGCGGCCACTGCTGATCTCCTCCCGGGCGAGCATTTCACTGGCACTGGGTTTCGATGGCTGCTGCGTGGCGGGGGGCTGTATGGATGAGGCATCAGGCTGTGTTTCCATCCGGGGTGCGGGTTGCATCCGCCCGTCCGGGAGCTGAATCCGGGTGCCGGCACTGAGTGATTCCGGTGTGCGTACCTGGGGGTTGAGAGACCAGATCTCCCGCCAGCGAGACGCATCGCCCAACTCGCGATCCGCGATCGCTGAAAAGCTGTCACCAGGCCTGACGGTGTAGCTCGCAGCATTCACCGCTTGCAGGGAAGCGGTGCTTATCACCGCAATCAGCGCATATGTGGACAGTGAATGCTTATGATTCGGCACCCTGAATACTCCTCTGATCCCGGGCGATCAGTAACGCGGCGCGTAGGACTCGTAGTAAGGGTAGGCTGTGCCGGTTGCCAGTCCGTCATGGCTGCGATTCTCGGCGCGCTCGCGGGCGAGCATCCGCTCGAGCTGCAGACGGTTGACCTTAAGCGACATATTGGTAATCGCAAGGCCGTCGTCCTGGAACTCCTGATTGGTTATCGCTGCACCCTGGATGAAGCTGTTGATGCGCGTGCGCAGACGATCACGGCCGGCAATGAAGTCCTCGACACTGGTGTCCCCAAAAACCTGAACGCCGGAAACCTGTTCGGCCAGTTTTCGATAAGCATCAACTTCAGAGGCTCGCAGTGCCATCAGTCGACGCTGGGCCAGATTTTCAAAGGTGGATTTGGGCGCGCCATAGCCGGTCACGTTGATGACGAGTTCCTGTGTTGCGCCGCCGGCCGACGTTGTGTAGGCCCCCGGCCCCTGATAAGCACAGCCAGCGATAAATGAAAACAGGATCAGTGAGATAGCTGTTTGGACAAGGCGATTCATAGCAGCGCTTCCTTCCACTTTGTGCAGCAGTGCACTTTTTATTCGGTTCCGGAGACAGTTTATAGGGGTATCGGTAATGCGCAAAGTAACTTTAGAAAAAAACGCTTTCTTTCTAAGGCTTTACTTCGCGCATTTTGATCCTCGCTTTAACTTTGCTGCTGACGGGCGTTGTAGGCGGCCATTTGCGCTTCGGTGGCGGGCTGTTGGTATTTGCTTTTCCACTGATCGTAGGGTTCGCCGTAGATGATCTCCCGAGCCTGTTCGTAATCGAGGCTCTCGCCCCGCTCCTCGGCAGCGGAGACATACCATTTGGCCAGGCAGTTGCGACAGAAGTCAGCCAGGATCATCAGGTCGATATTTTGCACCTCCTTGTGCGCGTCAAGGTGCTCAAGCAGGCGCCGGAAAACGGCGGCTTCGATCTCGGTTTGGGTCTGCGGATTCATCTTCGGCTCCTTACTGACTGTGTTGAACGTGCTGATCGAGCTGTTCGCAGATCGCTTTTTGCAAAGTCTGGCATAAATCCGGGTCGCTGATGGGTTGGTCGTCGTGATCGGTGATGAAGAAGAAGTCCTCCACGCGCTCGCCCACGTTGGCGATCTTGGCTTTGCGCAGGGTGATGCCAAACTGGACGAAAATATGCCCGATGCGTGCCAGCAGGCCGGGACGGTCTGCGGTGATCACTTCCAGCACGGTCTGCTGCAGGTTAGGGTCATTGCTGATCAGTACGCGGGTTTTGGTGGCGAACGCCTTGAGCTGTCGCGGGACCCGACGCTGGACAATATCGGGGTAGTCCTCCGGATCGTCGAGCTCTTCAATCAGGCGCTGGCGTATATTCTCCAGATAGTCCGGGTTTTCGGACAGCGGCTGGTTGTCTTCAGTCAGCACCGTATAGTTATTCAGTGCGTAGCCGTTGTCGCTGACAATGATTCGTGCATCCTGAACGCTTAGGTGAAGCTGGTCGAGCGTGGATACTGTCGCGGCAAACAGGTTCGGGGCGTCTTGGGTATAGATAAATATCTCGGTGGCGCCCTCGTGACTGCGGAAGGTATTTTTCTCCAATGTCACCAGTGGAATGTCTGGCTGGTGATGCTCCAATATTGCCTGCGTATGGTGGGCGATCGCCTTGGAATCTTCCCTCAGGAAGTACTCGTCGCCCAATCGCTGCCACAGATTGCGCGCGTCATCTTCGGGGACGCCCATTCGCCCTAGCGCCATGAGGGCTTCGTGCTGAACCTGTTCAATGCGTTCGGTTTTATTGACCGGGTTTTCCAGGCCACGGCGCAGTGCGCGTTTGGTCTCCATATAGAGCTGGCGCAGCAGGCTGGCGCGCCAGCTGTTCCACAGTGTGTGGTTGGTCGCGTTGATATCGGCGACGGTCAATACATAGAGGTAATCCAGGTGGATGACATCCCGTACCTGCTCGGCAAAGGCATGGATTACCGCTGGGTCGGACAGGTCACGTCGCTGGGCGGTCATCGACATCTTGAGGTGATTGCGCACCAGCCAGGCCACCAGTTGTGTATCCCATTTGCCGATATGATGCCGTTCGCAAAAAGCGATCACGTCATCGGCACCCAGCTCCGAATGGTCGCCACCGCGGCCCTTGGCGATATCATGGTAGAGGCCGGCAATATAAAGCAGCTCAATCTTGGGCAGGTGATTAACCACCCGATGTGCGACCGGAAAACCGTCGCGGTGATCGCGATGGCGGAACTGGCGCATCTTCTGAATCACTTTCAGGGTATGGGCGTCCACCGTGTAGATATGGAACAGGTCGTGCTGCATCTGTCCGACAATGCGACCGAATTCGGGCAGGTAGCGGCCGAGGATGCCGTATCGGTTCATCCGTTTAAGTTCGGTGGAAACGCCTTCCGGTGAGCGCAGCAGTTCCATGAATAGCGAGGTGTTGCGAATATCATTGCGAAAACTGTCATCGACCAGGTGTCGGTGGTCGCGGATCAGTCGAATGGTTGAGGCTCGGACACCCTTGATTTCAGGGTGGTTAGCCATCAGAACGAACATCTCCATCAGCGCGAAGGGGTGGTATTCGAACACCTTGTCGTAGGTCACTTCCAGGTAGTTGTTGTGGATCTGGAAGCGGTTGTTCAAGGGTGCAATATGCTGCTCATCCTCGGCGCGCAGGATCACTTCGTCGAAGTACTGCAGCAGCATGTCGTTAAACTCGGACATCGCCTTGGCAACCCGGTAGTACTTGCTCATGAACTGCTCCACCGCCAGGGCGCCTTCATCGTCCTTATACTTGAAGAACTCAGCGAGGGCGCGTTGATGGTCGAACAGCAGGCGGTCTTCGCGCCGTTTGCTGATCATGTGCAGGGCATAACGGACGGTCCAGAGGTAGAGCTCGCCGGTGTTCAGTGTTTCCAGTTCCGACTCGGTCAGAAAACCGTGGTCTACCAGGTCTCTGATGTAGGTGGCACCAAAGTGGCGTTTGGCCACCCAGCCGATCGTTTGCAGGTCGCGCAGGCCCCCTGGCGAGTTCTTCAGGTTGGGTTCCAGGTTGTACTCGGTATTGTTGGTTTTCTCGTGACGCTCTACCTGCTCAGCATATTTCGCGCGAAAGAACTCTTTGTCAGTCCAGGCACCTTCTGAGGTGACCCGGTCATACATCCGTTCCTGTAGCTCCGGGTTGCCGGTGATAGTGCGTGACTCGATCAGATTGGTGGCGATGGTAATGTCGTTGCGTGCTTCTTCGTAGCAGTCGTCGATGGTGCGCACGCTGGAGCCGATTTCAAGGCCGATGTCCCAGAGCAGGGTCAGGAAGCCGCTGATGCTCTCTTCAAAACTGGTTGCCTCAACGCCGTCGGTTAGGATCAGAATATCCACATCGGAGAAAGGGTGCAGCTCGCCCCGGCCATAGCCGCCCACCGCGACCAGACTGACCCGCGCCGGATCGGGCCAGTCAAATCGAGTCCAGGCCAGGGTCAGAATCTGATCAAGGACCCAGGCCCGCCCGTAAACCAGATGACGGATATCCTCACCGTTTCGAAACGCTTCATTCATGGTTTCCAGTGATGACTTCAAGGCCACCTTAAGGGTCTTGATCGGCGAGCCCTCGGACAGTTGTTGCTTGAGCGTTGCTACATTCAGATAGCGAGCGAACTGTTCATCCGGGTTGAAGGTGTCCGTCATGATCGGTCTCCGTGAAGGCGGTTGGCGGCCTATACTGATTCGCCCTTGCGAAGGGTCAGGATTTCGCAGCCATCGGCGGTTACCAGGAGCGTGTGTTCGTACTGGGCCGACAGTCGGCGATCCGCTGTTTCCACGGTCCAGCCGTCACGCTTGTTCAGCTTTACCTGGCGTTTACCGGCGTTGATCATCGGTTCGATGGTGAAACACATACCTTCTTCAAGCAGATCTCCGGTGCCTGCGCGGCCGTAGTGCAAGACCTGGGGGTCCTCATGGAACTCGGCGCCGATACCGTGGCCGCAATACTCCCGGACCACTGAGTAGTGATTGGACTCCGCATGCTTTTGGATAACTTCACCGATATCACCCAGGCGGGCGCCGGGTCGTACCAAGGCTATCCCTTTATACAGACATTCCTGGGTAACTTGGCAGAGGCGTTCAGCATGGGGTGCCACGTCACCAACAAAAAACATCATGCTGGTATCGCCATGGTAGCCGTCCTTGATGACGGTGATGTCGATGTTAATGACATCGCCGCTTTTGAGCTTCTTGGGTCCGGGGATACCATGGCAGACCACCTGATTGACCGAGGTGCAGATCGATTTGGGAAAACCGTGGTAGTTCAGTGGTGCCGGTATCGCCTGTTGTTCGTTGACGATGTAGTTATGGCAGATACGATCCAGCTCTTCGGTGGTGACGCCCGGTACGACGTGTGGCTCGATCATTTCGAGGACCTCGGCAGCCAGGCGGCCGGCGACACGCATCTTTTCGATCTCGTCAGGGGTTTTGATGGTAATACTCATTAAGGCTCCGCGAAGTCGGATCGCCCCGAGCCGGATCCTACAGTGGGAGAGGTCTCGGGGTATGTTTGGAATGGGGATCGCCACTCGGCACGGGTGTACTGCCGATAGCGCGAACCGATAGCAAATGACATTGGTTGTCGATTGTAGCGAAAAAAGCCGGTTCAGATAAAGGCGACTTCAAACTGAAGGCGTGTTGTGGTATAAAAGCGCTCCCAAAAAATCGTGCTGGCCGTTGTGGCTGGCACTAAACACGACACACACATATCGACACGCCGCTCCTGGGTGCTGCTGACGCGGTTGGACGGTGGGATATGTGGAGGTTATAACCCGTTCAGAGGAATATCAGAATGGCTAAAGTAAGCATGCGTGACCTGCTCAAGGCAGGGGTTCATTTCGGTCACCAGACCCGTTACTGGAACCCGAAAATGTCTCAGTTCATTTTCGGTGCCCGCAACAAGATCCATATCATTAACCTTGAGCACACGCTGCCGGCCCTGAATGACGCGCTTGGCGTTGTCAAAAACATGGCTGCCAACAAAAACAAGGTGCTTTTCGTAGGTACCAAGCGTGCCGCTTCTAAAGTTGTTAAAGAAGAAGCGATCCGCGCTGGCATGCCTTACGTCAACCACCGCTGGCTCGGCGGTATGCTGACCAACTACAAGACCATCCGCCAGTCGATCCGTCGTCTGCGTGAGCTGGAAGCGCAGTCTCAGGACGGTACTTTCGAAAAGCTCACCAAGAAAGAAGCGCTGATGCGTACGCGTGAGATGGAAAAGCTGGAACTGTCCATCGGCGGTATTAAAGAGATGGGTGGTCTGCCGGACGCACTGTTCGTAATCGACGTTGATCACGAGCGTATTGCAGTGAACGAAGCCAACAAGCTGGGTATTCCGGTTATCGGTGTTGTTGATACCAACAGCAACCCGGATGGCATCGATCACGTGATCCCGGGTAACGATGACGCGCTGCGTGCGATTCAGATCTACGCGCAGTCTGTAGCCGATGCCTGTGTTGAAGGCACTGCTGCCAATGCCGGTGAGAAAGGCGAGTTTGTCGAAGTTGAGGAGCAGAGCGCAGCCGAGTAATCGGGCTGTCAAACGCTGCGACTAAGCTTGAGCGATTCGTAAAAGGGGAGCCTGGCTCCCCTTTTTTGGATTCAGGTTAAACACGAATATCTTTAAGGGGTACCAAGATGGCGAATATCTCCGCTGCGATGGTCAAGGAACTGCGTGAGCGCACCGGCCTTGGCATGATGGAGTGCAAAAAAGCACTGGTTGAAGCTGAAGGTGACATCGATAAAGCGATTGATGATCTGCGCAAGTCCTCCGGCATGAAGGCGGCGAAGAAAGCCAGCCGTGTGGCCGCCGATGGCGTGGTTTCCGTCAAGGTCGCTGACGACAACAGCTACGCCGTTGTTGTTGAAGTTAACTCCGAGACTGACTTCGTTGCGCGTGATGATAACTTCCTCGGCTTTGTCGCCAAGGTTGTGGATAAAGCGTTCGCAGACAAGCAGTCTGACGTGGCTGCGCTGATGGCGGGTGAGCTTGAATCTGCCCGTGAAGCGCTGGTTCAGAAGATTGGCGAGAACATCTCTGTTCGTCGGATCATGGTTGTCGAAGGTTCGGTGGTTGATGGTTATGTTCACAGCAACAACCGTATCGCGGCTCTGGTTGTCCTCACTGGTGGCGATGCCGAAGTTGCGCGTGATATCTCCATGCACGTCGCTGCGGTAAATCCGCGTGTGGCCAAGCCGGAAGATATGCCGCAGGAAGAGCTGGATCGCGAAAAAGAGATCATCAAGGCTCAGCCCGATATGGAAGGTAAGCCGGAAGAGATCAAGGAAAAGATGGCTGGTGGCCGTCTGAAGAAGTTCCTGTCCGAGAACAGCCTGGTCGAGCAGCCGTTCGTCAAAAACCCGGAGCAGACTGTGGGTCAGCTGGTTAAGGCGGCGGGTGCGGAACTCGTATCCTTCGTGCGTATCGAAGTGGGCGAAGGTATCGAAGTCGAGCACAAGGACTTCGCAGCTGAAGTGGCCGAGCAGCTCAAGGGCTAATCGGGTGCTGGTGGATCGGGCCTCGCCCGGTCCACACTGTTGTTTTACACTCTGTTCCCACCCTCTTTGGAGATTCCACCCATGCCTCCTACCGACAAACACGCCAAATACAAACGCATTCTTCTCAAACTCAGCGGCGAAGCGCTGATGGGGGAGGAGAATTTTGGTATCGACCCTAAAGTGCTCAACCGTGTCGCGCTGGAGATCGGTCAGCTCGTGGGTATTGGGGTTCAGGTCGGGATGGTGATCGGGGGCGGTAATCTGTTCCGGGGTGCGGCGTTGAGTGCTGCCGGTCTGGATCGGGTCACCGGCGATCACATGGGGATGCTGGCCACGGTGATGAACGCGTTGGCTATGCGTGAGGCGCTGGAACGCTGTAATATTGCGACCCGCGTGATGTCCGCAATTCCCATGAGCGGTGTGGTCGATCACTATGATCGTCGCAATGCGATGCGATACCTGAATCAGGGGGATGTGGTAATCTTTGCCGCCGGTACCGGTAATCCGTTTTTCACCACTGACTCTGCTGCCTGTCTGCGCGGTATTGAAGTCGAAGCCGACCTGGTGCTGAAGGCAACCAAGGTTGACGGTGTGTTTACCGATGATCCGGTGAAAAACCCCAAGGCCGAGCGCTATACGCATCTGAGCTTTGATGAGGTTTTGGAGAAGCAGCTGGGTGTGATGGATATGACGGCCATCTGCCTGACGCGTGACCACAATATGCCGGTCCGCGTATTCAACATGAACAAGCACGGTGCGCTCGTCAATCTCGTTGTGGGTGGTGACGAGGGTACCTTGATTGACTGCGGTCCTGCCGCTGGAGAATAAGATGATCAGCGAGATTGTTTCCGACGCCGAAGGGCGTATGAAGAAGAGCATTGAATCTCTGACCGAGCACTTCAAGAAGATCCGGACCGGACGCGCGTCCCCGGCCATCCTGGATTCGGTTCAGGTTTCCTACTATGGCTCCATGGTGCCGATTCAGCAGGTCGCTAACGTTTCTGTTGAAGATGCCCGTACGCTGATGATCAACCCCTGGGAAAAGAAGATGGTCCCGGAAGTGGAAAAGGCGATCATGAAATCGGATCTGGGCCTCAATCCGGCAACGAACGGCGATATCATCCGCGTTCCCATGCCTGCGCTGACCGAAGAGACCCGCAAAGGCTATATCCGTCAGGCGCGCCTGGAAGCGGAAAACGCCCGTGTTGCGATCCGTAATATCCGTCGCGATGCCAATGGTGATTTCAAAGATCTGCTGAAAGAAAAAGAGATCACGGAAGACGAAAACCGTCGCGGCGAAGATCAGATCCAGAAAATTACCGATAAGTATGTCGGTGAAGTGGATGCGCTGCTGGCGCAAAAAGAAACCGATCTGATGGAAATCTGATGGTCTGGGGCGGGCTGCGGCCTGCCCCGGCTTTCACTTATTGCATGTCTGATAGCAGCAACCGACAGTCAGGGGCGGCCGTTCCGCGCCATATCGCTATTATCATGGATGGTAATAACCGGTGGGCAAAACAACGCCACCTGCCAGCGCTGGCAGGGCATAAAGCCGGGGTCGACAGCCTGCGTGGCGTGATCGAGGGCTGTATCGAATCCGGTGTGGAAGTGCTAACCGTATTCGCCTTCAGCAGTGAGAACTGGCGGCGCCCGGCTTTGGAAGTCCGGGGCCTGATGGAGCTCTTCAGGCTGGCGCTTGACCGGGAAGTGAGCAAGCTGCGGAAAAACGGCATCCGGCTTCGGGTGATCGGGGATCGCAGTCGTTTCAGTGAGGATCTTCAGGCCCGCATCGCCAAGGCCGAACAGGCGACCGAGGATGGCCAGCGCCTTTGTCTTAATGTGGCTGCCAATTATGGTGGCCATTGGGATATCACGGAAGCTGCCCGTGAACTGGCGCGCCGCTGTGCCAGCGGTGAATTGACGCCCGGCCAGATTACCCCCGAGTTGCTGGACAGTCAGACCTGTCTGGCCGACCTTCCCAAGCCCGATCTGTGTATTCGAACCGGGGGGGAACAGCGAATCAGCAACTTTCTGATTTGGCAGTTTGCCTACACCGAATTCTATTTCTCGCCTTTGTTCTGGCCCGATTTCGGTAAGGAAGCGGTGGCTCAGGCGATCCAGGATTTTTCCACCCGGGAGCGCCGGTTCGGTAAAACCAGTGAACAGATTGAGGCCGGCCAGTGATTAAGCAGCGGTTAGTTACGGCCCTGGTATTAGGTATTCTGGTTCTTGCCGGTGTTTTCTGGTTGCCGGTTGAGAGTTTTTCCGCGTTAACCGCCCTTGTGGTTCTGCTGGGCGCCTCAGAATGGGCACGTTTTGCGAGCCTCGACGGTAAGAGTCGTTGGGTTTTTGTGGCGGTAGTTGCTGTGTTAATGCTTGCGCTGCATCTGATAGGGCTTAACCGGGTGATGCCAGTGCTATTGTCATTAACAGGTGTATTCTGGCTGTGGGCTTGCCTGTTGATTCTGGGGTACCCCGCGAGCCGGGGGTACCGGATGAGAGTCAATCGCGTATTGATTGGCCTGGCTGTCCTTGTTCCCACATGGGTTGCGCTCAGTGGTTTGAAAGGTCTCTACCAGGGGGAGCAGGCATTGCTGATGCTGTTATTGCTGGTATGGGGCGCTGATACCGGGGCCTATTGTGCCGGCAAGCTCTTTGGTCGTCATAAAATGATCCCCAGGGTCAGTCCGGGTAAAACGCTCGAAGGCCTTGCCGGTGGCGTTGTTACCTGCCTGTTTATCGGGATCGGCTTTGGTCTCTGGCTCGAACTTCCGGCACCGTCGCTGGTCTACTTGACCGGGCTGGCGCTGTTGACCTGTCTGGCGGCTGTTTTTGGGGACCTGTTCGAAAGCTTGTTCAAGCGCGAAAGAGGTCTCAAGGACAGTGGTACACTGCTTCCGGGGCACGGTGGAATTCTGGATCGTATCGATAGCCTGACAGCGGCGGCCCCTGTTTTCATGTTGGGACTTTACTGGCTGCCGGTCACCTGAGCCGGTCGGCCTAAAGGGGCGTAATGGGTATCCTGCAAACTCTTCTTGCGACTATCGTTACACTGGGGATTCTGGTGACCATTCACGAGTGGGGACACTTCTGGGTGGCACGTCGGTGTGGCGTCAAGGTGCTTCGCTTCTCCGTTGGTTTTGGAAAACCGATCTGGATGCGTAAAGGTCGCGACGGCACTGAGTATGCCGTGGCGGCGATACCACTCGGCGGCTATGTCCGGATGCTGGATGAGCGCGAAGGCGATGTGCCCGAGTCCCAGCGTCATCTCGCTTTCAATAACAAACCTGTCCTGCAGCGCATGGCGATCGTTGCTGCCGGCCCGGTGGTCAATCTCCTCTTCGCCGTATTGGCGTACTGGTTCCTGTTTGTTTACGGCGTTACCGCCGTGGTTCCCGTGGTCGGTGAGGTGCGTTCCGGCTCACCGGCCCAAAAGGCCGGCCTGGAAGCCGGTGTCGAACTGCTGGAGATCGATGGCCATTCGGTGCAGTCCTGGGATGAGGTGAATCTGCGTCTCGCTGCACGGGTGGGTGAAAGTGGCAGCCTTGAATTACTGGCCGGTGAGCCGAGTCGAGGCGTGGCTCAGCGTTACACCGCAAAGCTTGACGATTGGTCCGTTGATCTGGAAAAGGAATCGCCTATTTCGGCGCTGGGTATTATCCCCTTCCGTCCCGATCTGCCTGCTGAAATAGGGATGCTGGACCCGGACGGAGCTGCTGCCCGCAGTGGTCTGCAAGTGGGAGATCGTGTCCTGGCTGTGAATGGGGAGCCGATACGCAACTGGATCGATTTCGTGGAACATGTCCGTGCCGCGCCTGGTGAAACACTTGAACTGAGCGTCGATCGGGCAGCGGAAACCCTATCGTTGGCGTTGATGCCGGGAGAGCGTGTCGATGAGCAGGGTCAGGTATACGGCTATATCGGGGCGGGCGTGAAAGCGGTGGACTGGCCGCCGGAAATGCTCAGAGATCTGCGACATGGGCCGCTGGAAGCGCTCTGGATCGGCGTCCAGAAAACGGGGCAGATGATCGGGCTGACACTGGACTCCATCGGCAAGATGATCGCCGGTGCAATCTCGGTAAAAAACTTGAGCGGGCCTATAACCATTGCTAAAGTGGCCGGGGCTTCGGCCGCATCGGGGCTGGAGTCTTTCATCAGTTTTCTCGCCTATCTCAGTATCAGTCTCGGCGTGTTGAACCTGTTGCCGATACCGATGCTCGACGGAGGGCACCTGATGTACCAGCTTGTGGAGCTGGTGCGGGGGCGTCCAGTCAGCGAGAGGGTTCAGATGCTTGGTTTGCGGCTGGGCATGGCAATGTTGATGAGCCTGATGGCGCTGGCGATTCTGAACGATATCGCCCGCCTGTAGCGGGGCGCTAACTCACCATACGGATATTAAGACCTGAGAATGAAAAAAAAGCTGGGATTGTTACTGGTATCGGTCTTCTGTGTCGCTCGTGCCTGGGCGGCTGAATTCCCGTTTGTCGTCAGCGATATCCGGCTTGAGGGCCTGCAGCGGGTCGAGCCTCAGGTAGTATTTCGCTATTTCCCCGTGAACGTCGGTGACCGCCTGACACAGGCCCGTTTATCCGATGCGTCCCGTGAGCTGTTTGCCTCGGGTTACTTCGATGACATGGATATACTGCGTGAAGACGACCAACTGATACTGCGACTTCACGAGCGTCCTTCTCTGGCCTTGATCCGCATCGACGGTAACGACGTGATTAAGGAGGAGGATCTGCGGCGCGGCCTCGAGCAGTCTGGTGTTCAGGAAGGTGACGTTTTTCGCCGCTCGGCGGTGGATCAGATCCGCCTTGATCTGCTGCGGGTGTATGTTGGTCAGGGACGCTATGGTGCTGAAATCGATACGGAGGTTGAGCCGCTCTCCGGAAACCGCGTTGCCCTTAACGTCAATATCAAAGAGGGGCAGGAAGCCACGATCCAGCATATCAATATTGTCGGCAACACCGTTTTTGACGATGAGGAACTCAAAGACCTGTTTTCTCTGAAACTCCCGAACTTTTGGAGTTTTTACACCAAGTCCGACCGTTACTCCCGTGAGAAGATGTCCGGCGATCTGGAGCGTCTGCGTTCCTACTACATGGACCGGGGTTTTATTAACTTTGATATCGATTCGGCCCAGGTTTCGATCACCCCGGATAAGAAACATGTCTATATCACCGTCAGCATCAATGAGGGTGAGCGCTTTACGGTAAGGGATGTCAGTGTCGCCGGCGATCTTGTTGTGCCGCGAGAAGAGCTGGAAGGCCTGTTCACCGTTGCTGAAGGGGACGTCTATTCCCGAAAAGCGATGACATCGACTCAGGAACGCCTGGTTCGCCGCTTGGGCGACGAAGGTTTCATGTTTGCCAACGTAAGCCCGGTACCGGAGCGTCATGACGACAGCACCGTGTCTATCCGCTATTACGTAGAACCAGGCAAACGTACCTATGTCCGTCGGGTCAATATTCGTGGCAACACCAATACCGCGGATGAGGTGCTGCGCCGCGAGATCGAACAGATGGAAGCGGGGATCGCCACCACCCAGGCGATCGAGCGGTCAAAAACGCGGCTTGAAAAAACAGGTTACTTCAAGTCGGTTAACGTGGAGACCCGGCCAGTACCCGGTACCGATGATCAGGTCGATCTGGAATATGCCGTTGAGGAGCAGCAGTCCGGCGAGTTTACCGCCAGTGTCGGTTTCTCGGAGAGCGATGGTGTTATCTTCCAGCTGGGTTTGCAGCAGGACAACTTTCTGGGCACCGGCCGTAAGGTGGGCGTGAGTCTGTCCAACAGTGATACGCTCACCGAGTACAGCTTCAACTACACCAACCCGTACTACACGGTGGACGGTGTGAGCCGCGGATTTAATGTCTATTACCGTGAGCGCGACTTTGACGAGGACGATGTCAGTTCCTACACCACCAATGAATACGGTGGCGGCGTCAACTTTGGTTATCCCATCGATGACTATCAGCGTCTCTCCTTCGGTCTTGAACTTGATTGGACTGAGATCAATACCTATCCCGACACGGCTCAGTTGATAGAGGACTTCGTCGCAGAGGAGGGGGATAACTACCTGACCTACCGTCTGACGGCAGGCTGGAGCGATAACCGCCTCAATCGTGGATTCTTTGCCACTGATGGTTATGCACAGGGCGCGAACATCGAGATCGCGTTGCCTGGAAGCGATTTAACCTATTACCGCGCCAGCTATAACTTGAAGATGTACCACCCGCTCGATGAAGATCAGCTATGGGTGCTGGGTATGCGCGGACGTGCAGGCTTTGGCGATTCGTTAGGTGATAACCGCTATCCGTTCTACAGACATTTTTATGCCGGCGGGTTGCGCAGTGTCCGTGGCTACAGCAATAACTCGCTCGGTCCTACCGATGGTGGCAGCAGTGATGATCCCTTCGGCGGTAACGTACTTCTGACGGGCGGGGCTGAGCTGATCACGCCAACACCGTTTGTCGGTGATCAGAGCGCCTGGCGGACGCTGGTGTTTGTGGATTTCGGGAATGTGTACTCCACGGACTGTCAGGCAAGCCAAAAAAATTGTGACGAAAAACTGGACCCGGGAGAGTTGCGTTTTTCAACCGGTGTTGGTGTCAGTTGGCTGACGCCGATAGGCCCGCTTTCCATCGCATTGGCTATGCCTTTGAACGATGGGCCGGCTGATGACACGGAATTTTTCCAGTTCGCACTTGGGCAAGCTTTTTAAGGAGAGGGTATGAAACGACTGACGGCGGTAGTAGCAACGTGCTTGATGCTGGCATCCATGGGAGCTAAAGCTGAAACTGGAGCTGTCGCGGTTCTGGATGTTCAGCAGGCGCTATTGGCCTCTGATGCAGCCACCAGCTTTCGCGAAGAGCTGAAAAAGGAGTTTGAAGGAGAGGAACGCCAGTTGGTGGACCTCGAAAAACAGGCCCGTGCGCTGCGAGAGAAGATGCAGAAAAACGCCGGCCTGAGCTCTGACGAAGAGATGAACCAGTTGCGGATGCAGTTTCAGAAGGCGTTTGGTGAGTACCAGCGCCGTGGGCAGGAACTGCAGCAGCAACGTGCTCAGCGCGAGCAGGCGTTTGTCAGCGAAATGAAGCCTCAGCTGGACAAGATTATCCGCGAAATGATCGAACAAGAGGATATCGCCCTTATTGTGCAGAAGCAGGCGGTGATCTACGCGCAGCCCGGTCTTGATATCACCAGCAAGGTGGTTGAACTGTTGAACAAGCAATAATTGGCAATGAGTGAGCGTTCGCTATTTACGCTGGCTCAGCTAGCCGAGGCGGTCGGTGGTCGGGTTGTGGGTGATCCGGCCGCGCAGATCAGCGCGCTGGCAACTTTAGCGACAGCTGGCTCCGGCCAGCTGTCGTTTTTTGCGAACCCCCGTTATATCGAACAACTGCGCAATTCCAAGGCTCAGGCGGTTCTGGTTACGCAAACACATCTCGACGAGGTGCCGGGTGACGCGGTCGTTGTTGATGATCCCTACCTGGCATTCGCGCGCCTTAGCCACCTGTTTGACTGGCGCAGCCATTCCGGTGGGCATATCCACCCCCGTGCGTTGATCGATGAAAGCGCTGAGATCGCCGAAGGCGTGTCGATAGGCCCGGGTGTGGTGATTGGCGCCCGTGTTGTCATTCTGGAGGGCGTCTCCATCGGTGCCAACAGCGTCATCGGGGATGATTGCCGGATCGGCACTGACAGCCGTATCGAGCCTCTTGTATCGCTCTATCCCAATGTGCATCTGGGGGAGCGTGTCATTGTCCATAGTCAGGCGGTTTTAGGCGGTGATGGCTTCGGTTTTGCCAGGGATCGTGAGACCTGGGTCAAGATCTGTCAGCTTGGCGGCGTGCGCATCGGCAATGATGTGGAGATTGGCTCCGGGGTGACAATCGACCGCGGAGCGCTGGAGGACACGGTCGTCGCTGATGGGGTCAAGCTTGATAACCAGATTCAGATAGCCCACAACGTCCATGTCGGTGAACACACCGCGATTGCGGGCTGTACCGCTATTGCCGGTAGCACTAAAATTGGGCGTCACTGTACAATCGCCGGGATGAGCGGCGTTACGGGCCATCTTGATATCGCAGATGGGACCCACATTACCGCCATGTCTCTGGTCAGTCGTTCCATAACAGAGCCCGGTGCTTATTCATCCGGGACCGGACTCGAGCCCCATCGGCAGTGGAAGCGGAATGTGGCGCGTTTCCGTCAGCTGGATGATATGGCCAAGCGATTACGTAAGCTCGAACAGGCTTTCGAGCATCTCTCTACTAAAGGTCAAAACGATGATGGATGTTAAGGAAATCCGGGAGTATCTGCCCCACCGCTACCCCTTTTTGCTGGTTGATCGGGTGGTGGAACTGAATCCTGGAGAGTCCATAGTGGCATACAAAAATGTCACCGTGAATGAGCCCTTTTTTACCGGTCATTTCCCGGACCACCCTGTGATGCCCGGTGTTCTGATCGTGGAAGCGATGGCTCAGGCGGCTGGTGTGCTAGGCTTCAAAACGATGAACAAGCGTCCCCAGGACGGATCCATCTACTATTTTGTCGGGGCTGACAATCTGCGTTTCAAACGTCCGGTGGTTCCAGGTGATCGGCTTCAACTGGAAGCCAAGGTTATCTCAGAGCGTCGAGGAATCTGGAAGTTTGATGTTCGTGCCAGCGTTGATGACGAGACCGTCAGTACCGCCACCATTCTGTGTGCAGACAGGAAAGTGTAAGTGATACATCCACAGGCAATTGTTGAGCCGGGAGCCCGGCTGGCCGATGACGTTGAAGTTGGCCCCTGGAGCTATATTGGCGCCGATGTCGAGATCGGTGCCGGCACTCGGGTCGGCCCCCATGTCGTGATCAAGGGGCCGACCCGAATCGGTTCCGGAAACCGTATCTTTCAGTTCGCCAGTGTGGGCGAAGAGTGCCAGGACAAGAAATACGACGGTGAGCCCACGGAACTGGTCATCGGGGATCGTAACGTGATCCGCGAGGGCTGTACCATCCATCGCGGAACGGTGCAGGATGCCGGTATTACGCGGATAGGTAGCGATAACCTGCTAATGGCCTATGTCCATGTGGCCCATGACTGCATCGTCGGTAGTCACTGTATTCTGGCAAACAGCACGGCGCTGGCCGGGCATGTTCAGCTTGGGGATCACGCCATTCTGGGCGGGTTTACAGCGGTTCATCAGTTCTGCCAGATCGGGCCCCATGTGATGTGCGGTGCCGGAACGGTGGTACTGAAAGATATCCCGGCCTATGTCATGGCCAACGGCAACACGGCAGAACCCCACGGTATTAACATGGAGGGTCTCAAACGTCGTGGTTTCTCCCGCGACAGCCTGAAAGTGCTGCGCCAGGCCTATAAAGTGATCTATCGTCAAAACCTGACAGTGGCCGAGGCTCTGGTCGAGCTGGAAAAACTGGCAGAGCAGGATGCGGCTGTCGGGCCGTTAATCGATTCCCTGCGGACATCGCGCCGCGGCATCATTCGCTAAGTATGGCGGTGGAGCGGCTGCGGATCGGCATCGTTGCCGGGGAGGCTTCGGGGGATATCCTGGGCGGTGGCTTATTGAGAGCACTGCGTGAACGGGTGCCCAATCTGGAGATCCGCGGTGTTGGCGGTGACCGGATGCTGGCCCAGGGGCTGCGCAGTGAATTCCCCATGGAGCGCCTGTCGATCATGGGGCTGGTGGAAGTACTTGGGCGGCTTCCGGAGCTCTTGCGCCGCCGCCGTAACCTTGCTCAGGCATTAATCGATTTTAAACCCGATCTGTTTATCGGCATCGATGCGCCGGATTTCAACCTGGATCTGGAAGGCAAACTACGTGATGCGGGTATCCCTACCGTTCACTACGTGAGTCCCTCCGTTTGGGCCTGGCGGCGCAAACGTATTTTCAAGATTATAAAAACCACTGACCTGATGCTGACCCTGCTGCCGTTTGAGGCGCGCTTCTATGAGGAGCACGGAATGCCGGTCTGCTTTGTGGGGCACCCGCTGGCGAACGAGTTTCCGCTCGAACCCGATACGGTCGCAGCGCGTCACGAACTGGGTATTTCCCAACAGGGGCAGTATGTGGCCCTGCTTCCCGGCAGTCGGGGCGGAGAGGTTAAGCAGCTGGCGATACCCTTCCTCGAAACGGCGCGTTGGCTGAAAGCGCAACGCCCTGATCTGCGTTTTATCATCCCCTCGGCCAATGAGCGGCGGCACGAGCAGCTGCAGGTGATATTAGATACCCAGTTTGCCGATCTGGAGGTTGAGCTGGTGCCCGGAAACTCGCGTCAGGTAATGACCGCCAGCGACGTTATCCTGATCGCCTCGGGCACGGCTACGCTGGAAGCGATGTTATGCAAAAAGCCCATGGTGGTGGCCTATCGAATGGCGCCACTGACCTACCGTATCCTCTCTCGGCTGATCAAGAGCCGATATATCTCTCTGCCCAACCTGCTCGCCAGTGAATCGCTGGTGCCGGAAGTACTGCAGGACAAGGTGAAACCAGAGGTGTTGGGTCCCATGCTGCTTCAGTCGCTGGAGAATACGGCTGAAACGGAGCGGTTGGTTTCGCGTTTTACGGCGCTGCATGAGCTGTTGCGCAGAGATGCGGATCAGCGGGCCGCGGAAGCGGTTCTGGCGCTGGTGAAAGCAAGGCAGGGGGCGTGATGGAGTCGTTGACGTTCGACTTTACTGACACTCAGTTGGTAGCCGGTGTTGATGAAGTTGGTCGTGGTCCGCTGATTGGCGATGTGGTGGCAGCCGCAGTGATCCTGGATCCGTCCCGACCTATTGAGGGACTGACCGATTCCAAGAAGTTGAGCGAAAAAAAACGCGAGCGTCTGGCCCTTGAGATTCGTGAGCGTGCTCTGGCCTGGGCGGTTGCCAGCGCAAGTCCCGCCGAGATCGATGAGCTGAATATTCTGCACGCCAGCATGCTGGCGATGCGCCGGGCAGTGCTGGCACTTTCCCCGCCGCCCGAATTTGCCCTGATAGACGGTAATCGCTGCCCGGTGCTGCCGTGTCCGGCGGAGCCTGTGGTTAAGGGCGATCTGACCGTACCCTCGATCAGCGCAGCGTCCATCTTGGCCAAGGTCGAGCGAGATCGATCGATGCTGGTGCTGCACGAGCGCTACCCGCAGTATGGGTTTGCCAGTCACAAGGGATACCCGACCAAAGCCCATCTGGAAGCGCTTGAGCGCCACGGTGCGCTGGAGTTGCATCGACGCAGCTTCGCGCCGGTCAAGCGCGTGTTAAACCTGGAGTAACAATGTCAGCAGCACACTTTGTACACCTGCGTGTTCACACCGAATATTCACTGTTCGATGGCCTGGTTCGTATCAAGGAGCTGGTCAAGGCCGCCGCCGAGAGTGGCATGCCGGCCGTGGGCATGACAGATCAAACCAACCTGTTTGCATTGATCAAGTTCTACAAGGCGGCGCTGGGTGCCGGTATCAAGCCCGTGTGCGGCGTCGATCTCTGGGTACAGAATGAGCTTGACCCGGAGGGTGAGCCGTTTCGGCTGACGCTGCTGGTCCGCAACGGTGAGGGTTACCGCAACCTGATGGAGCTGGTGTCCCGTGCCTATGAGCAGGGACAGGGGATCGATCCGGATCGAGCGCTGGTTAAACGCGAGTGGGTTAAAGAGAAAGCGGGCGGGCTGATCGCGCTCTCCGGTGCGCGTTTGGGGGAAGTCGGTCGGGCGATTCTCTCGGAAAGTGCTCAGGCGGCGCAGATCGTGCGGGAGTGGATGTCGGTATTCCCGGGAAGCTTTTATCTCGAAGTGCAGCGCACCGGGCGCGCCGGTGATGAAGCGCTGGTTCACGGCAGTGTTGCGCTGGCGCGTGAGACCGGCTGTCCACTGGTGGCCACCAACGAGGTCATGTTCATCAAGGCTGATGATTTCGAGGCCCACGAAGCCCGGGTCTGTATCAACCTGGGCCGAACGCTGGAAGATCCGACCCGGCCGCGTAATTACTCTGATCAGCAGTATTTCCGGACGCCGCAGGAGATGGAGGCGCTGTTCTCGGATCTGCCCAGTGCGCTGGCCAATACGGTTGAGATTGCCAAGCGCTGTAACATCGATATTGAGCTCGGGACCTACTACCTGCCCCGCTATCCGATCCCGGAAGGGATTTTGATGGATGATTACTTCCGCTTCGTGTCCCGTCAGGGGCTGAACGAGCGCCTTGAATTCCTGTATGACAGCAGCTCGCCGGAGTTTGCCGAGATTCGTAAGCCTTATGATGCGCGGCTCGACTTTGAGCTGGATATCATCATCCAGATGGGTTTCCCCGGTTACTTCCTGATCGTGATGGACTTCATAAAATGGGCCAAGGAAAACGGCATCCCGGTAGGGCCCGGCCGTGGTTCCGGTGCCGGCTCGCTGGTGGCCTATGCGCTGAAGATTACGGATCTCGATCCGCTGGAATACGATCTGCTTTTTGAGCGATTCCTGAACCCGGAACGTGTTTCCATGCCTGACTTCGATATCGATTTCTGCATGGATAACCGTGATCAGGTGATTGACTATGTGGCACAGAAGTACGGCCGTGATGCGGTTTCGCAGATCATCACCTACGGCACCATGGCCGCCAAGGCGGTGGTGCGTGACGTGGCCCGTGTCCAGGGTAAGCCCTTTGGTCTGGCCGACCGCCTCTCAAAGCTGATCCCGTTCGAGGTCGGGATGACGCTGTCCAAAGCCTGGGAACAGGAGGAGGCGCTGCGCGAATTCGTTGAGGCGAGCGAAGAGGCGCAGGAAATCATGGAGATGGCGTACAAGCTCGAGGGCGTGACACGTAACGTGGGTAAGCACGCCGGGGGCGTCGTCATCGCACCGACCAAACTGACCGATTTTGCCGC
The DNA here is from genome assembly GCF_000428985.1 of Marinobacterium litorale DSM 23545. Taxonomy (GTDB): domain Bacteria; phylum Pseudomonadota; class Gammaproteobacteria; order Pseudomonadales; family Balneatricaceae; genus Marinobacterium_D; species Marinobacterium_D litorale. The sequence continues at coordinate 73,391 of NZ_AUAZ01000020.1, forward strand.
GACCTACTGTGATGAAGAGGGACATGGTCTCGTCACCCAGTTTGACAAGAACGACGTAGAAGAAGCCGGGCTCGTCAAATTCGACTTTCTGGGTTTGCGAACACTTACTATCATCGACTGGGCGCTGGAAACGATCAATCGCCTGCGCCGACGCAATGGGGAAGAGGATCTGCAGATCGAGGGTATCGACCTGGAAGATCCCGCCACCTTCAAGCTGTTGCAGAGCGCGGCTACCACTGCTGTGTTCCAGCTCGAATCCAGCGGCATGAAAGACCTGATCCGTCGCCTGCAGCCCTCCCGTTTTGAGGATATTGTCGCTCTGGTGGCCCTGTTCCGTCCCGGTCCTCTGCAGTCCGGCATGGTGGATGACTTTATTAACCGTAAGCACGGTCGGGCTGAGCTGGCCTGGCCCCACCCGGATTACCAGCTTGATTCGCTGCAGCCGGTGCTGGAGCCCACCTACGGCATTATCCTGTACCAGGAACAGGTAATGCAGATTGCCCAGGTCATGGCGGGCTATACCCTGGGCGGTGCGGATATGCTGCGCCGTGCCATGGGTAAGAAGAAGCCGGAGGAGATGGCCAAGCAGCGTGCGATCTTCCTGGAGGGGTGCGCGGAACAGGGGATCGACAAAAACCTGGCCGGTAACATCTTCGATCTGGTGGAGAAGTTCGCCGGCTACGGCTTCAACAAGTCTCACTCTGCCGCCTATGCGCTGGTTTCCTATCAGACCGCCTGGCTTAAGACACATTACCCGGCGCCGTTCATGGCAGCGGTTATGTCCTCCGATATGCAGAACACCGACAAGGTGGTGATCTTTATCGAGGAGTGCCGCCAGATGGGGCTGACGGTTTGTCTGCCCAACGTAAACAGCGGCGAATATATGTTCACCGTTAATGATGCGGACGAGGTGGTCTATGGCCTGGGCGCGATCAAAGGGGTCGGCGAAGGACCGGTCGAGGCGATTGTTCAGGCGCGCCGCGACGGCCCGTTTGAGGATCTGTTCGACTTTACCAAGCGGGTCGGGACCAAGCGCCTTAACAAACGGGTGCTCGAAGCGCTGGTTCGCTGTGGTGCGCTGGATGGGTTAGGCGCCCATCGTGCGGTACTGTGGGAGGCGATTCCGGCCGCACTAAAGGCCGCGGATCAGGAAGCCCATAACCAGGATGCCGGGATCTTTGATCTGTTTGGGGAGATGGAAGCCCAGGCTGAATCCGACCCTTACGAAAATTACCGCGGTGCCCGGGAGTGGAGCGACAAGGAGCGTTTGCAGGGTGAGAAGGAAACGCTGGGCCTGTATGTAACCGGCCACCCTATCGATGAGTACGAGCCGGAGTTGAAGCACTTTGTACGCAAAAAGCTGGTTGAGATCCAACCGGCCCGGGGGCAGGCGCAGAAACTGGCCGGTCTGGTCGTGGATATGCGGATGAAGAAAACCAAAAAGGGGGACAATCTCTGTTTCCTGACCCTGGATGACCGTAGTGCCCGGATGGAGGTCACCTTGTTCGGCGATGCTTATGATGCGGCCAAAGGGTTGATTAACAAGGATGCGGTTCTGGTTGTTGAGGGCGAGGTGGCCCAGGACGACTACAATGGAGGGCTGAAAGTACGCGGTAATAAGGTGTTCAGCATGGCCGATGCACGAGCCCTGTATGCCAGTCATCTGGAGGTGGACTGCGAGTCCAGCCAGTTCAAACGCAACACGTTAAAGGCCCTTGCGGATACCCTGGCGGCTGAGCGCACGGCTGAAAGTGGTTTGCCGGTGGTATTAAGTTATAAGCGAGATGACGCCCAGGGGCCTCTGCGTTTGGGAGATGACTGGCGTATCCGCGCCAGTGATGAACTGATCATCGCCCTGAAAGAGCAATTCGGGAATGACCGGGTCCGTTTGCGGTTCGACCGCTGAGCGCTGGCCTCTACCCATCGCAGTCGGTAGAATTGAGCCTATTTTTCGGTCGCCCTGTATAGGGCGCCTTTCATCTTTAAGAAGAGCAGAAGCAGACGCGCATGAATCCGAACTATCTGGATTTTGAACAGCCGATCGCCGAGCTGGAAGCCAAAATCAACGAGTTACGCCTTGTGGCCGACGATAACGCCGATCTGAATCTGGGCGATGAGATCGACCGGTTACAGGAAAAAAGCCGGAACCTGACTCAAAACATCTTCTCGGATCTTACGGCCTGGCAGATCTCTCAGGTGGCTCGCCACCCGAAGCGCCCGTACACGCTGGACTACATCGACGTCATTTTCGATGAGTTCGAGGAGATCCACGGCGACCGCCATTTCTCGGATGACAAAGCTCTGGTCGGTGGGCTTGCCCGCCTCGAAGGCAAACCGGTGATGGTGATTGGCCAGCAGAAAGGTCGTGATGTGAAGGAGCGAGGCTATCGCAACTTCGGTATGCCCCGGCCAGAAGGGTATCGCAAAGCACTGAGACTGATGGAGATGGCAGAGCGCTTCAAGATGCCGATCTTCACCTTTATCGACACGCCCGGTGCCTATCCCGGTATTGATGCAGAGGAGCGCGGTCAGTCAGAAGCGATCGCCTATAACCTGGCTAAGATGTCTCACCTCAATACCCCGATTATCTCCACCGTGATTGGTGAAGGGGGGTCAGGTGGTGCGCTGGCTATCGGTGTGTGTGATGAGTTGCTGATGCTGCAATACAGCACCTACTCGGTCATTTCTCCGGAGGGCTGTGCCTCTATCCTGTGGAAGAGTGCGGAGCGTGCCGCTGATGCAGCCAAGGCGATGGGTATTACCTCCAGTCGTCTGCATGAGCTGGGCCTGGTTGATCAGGTGATCAATGAACCACTGGGTGGCGCCCACCGTGATCCGGTGCTGATGGCGGCCAACCTTAAGCAGGCGCTGCTGGAAACCCTGGATCGCCTGGGCGGCATGGAAATGGAGGAGCTGCTTGATCGTCGCTACCAGCGTTTGATGTCCTATGGTCGCTTTGATGACTAAACGCCATGCCTGATCAGAAGCTGCAGACGCTCTTCAACGAGCGGCTGCGGGCTTCAGCGTTCACTAGCCGCCGCTGGGTAATCGCATTCAGCGGCGGTCTTGATTCCACGGTACTGCTGCATCTATGTGCACAAGCGGTGCCGCCTCAGAGCCTGCGGGTTATTCATGTTGATCACGGTCTGCAACCCTCTTCTCACCAATGGGCGACACATTGCCGTACTGTCTGTGATGCGTTGGGTGTGGCTTGTCAGGTTGTTTCAGTTAAGCCGGATAACGCCTCGGAAGCATCCGCCCGCGATGCCCGCTATGCGGCGTTCGAGTCGTTGATTGAAGTCAACGATTGTTTGCTGATGGCTCACCATGCAGATGATCAGGCTGAGACGCTGCTGTTCCGGCTTCTGCGCGGCTCTGGTGTCGTGGGGCTTTCCGCCATGCCGGTACGGCGCTCACTGGGCGCGGGGGAGCTCTATCGGCCGCTGTTGGATCAGCCCCGCAGCCTGCTGGAGCAGTGGGCACAGCAGCAGGGGTTGGTGTGGGTGGAGGATCCGAGTAACCAGCGCGAAGACTATGAGAGAAACTGGCTGCGCCACCGCATTCTGACACCGCTCTGCGAACGTTGGCCCAACGCAGCCAGCCGACTGGCCAAGACCGCGGCTCAACTCTCGGACACGGCTGTGCTGCTTGAGGAGTATGCGGCTGATGACCTGAAGCGCCTGGGGCATGGGGCGGACTGGTTGGATCTCGAGCAGGTAGGGCGCCTCAGCCAGGCGCGGCTGAACAATCTGCTGCGTTACTGGGTCTATACCTGCTGTGACCACCGACTGTCGGCACGTGAGCTGGAAAGTCTTAATCAGGACTTATTGCGGGCCGGTGCCGATCGGATGCCCACTTTAAAAGTCGGACCCTTTATCCTGCGTCGCTATCGCCAGCGTTTATATATTACGCCGCTAAATGAGCGCGTCAGCGATCCTTTCACTTTGAACGTCGAAGAGGCGAGCTGGAAACTGAAGCAGGGCGTGTTGGCGATGATACCGACACAGAAAGCGGGTATCGGTTCCGATGAGGCTGTCGAGCTGCGGTATCGTCGGGATGGCGATCGACTCCGTCCTCTCGGGCGAGGCGGCTCCGTCAGCCTCAAGCAGCTGTTTCAGGAGGCCGGGGTTCCACCCTGGCAGCGCAACAGTTGGCCGTTGCTGTGCCGAAACGACGAGATAATCGCAGTGCCCGGTATCTGCGTTTGTGAAGGTGCCGCCACAAGCCCCGGTCTGCAACCGATTTGGCGTCCTTTTGGTTTGTCTGAAGGAGGCGGCTTTGATAGACTGTAGCCCCATCTTGAGTACGTTTTCCCTCCTAACTTTCGATCTGACAGGTTCCGCATGACGCGTTATATTTTCGTCACCGGCGGTGTTGTGTCCTCTTTGGGCAAAGGCATCGCATCTGCTTCTCTGGCGGCTATTCTCGAGGCGCGTGGCCTCAAAGTCACAATGCTCAAGCTGGACCCGTATATCAACGTGGATCCGGGTACGATGAGCCCGTTCCAGCACGGGGAAGTGTTCGTAACCGAAGATGGTGCGGAGACTGACCTGGACCTGGGGCACTACGAGCGCTTCATCCGCACCACGATGACCAAGCGCAACAACTTCACGACAGGCCGAATCTACCAGCATGTGCTGCGCAAAGAGCGCCGAGGTGACTATCTGGGTGGCACGGTGCAGGTGATCCCGCACATCACCGATGAGATCAAGCGTCGCGTGATCGAAGGGGCCGGCGATGCCGATATTGCTCTGGTCGAGATCGGCGGAACCGTCGGTGATATCGAATCCCTGCCGTTTCTGGAAGCGGTGCGGCAGCTCAAAGTGGAGCTGGGTTCAAGCCGTGCGCTGTTTATGCACCTGACACTGGTGCCCTACATCGCCACCGCGGGCGAGACCAAGACCAAGCCGTCTCAGCACTCGGTGAAAGAGCTGCGCTCAATCGGTATTCAGCCCGACATCCTGATCTGTCGCTCCGAGCAGCCGATTCCGGAATCCTCCCGGCGCAAGCTTTCTATGTTTACCAACGTGGAGGAGCGTGCGGTGGTTTCTCTGCCGGATGCGGACACCATCTACAACATCCCGCGCATGCTCAGCGAGCAGGGGCTGGATGATATCGTGATCGATCGTTTCAATCTGGCAGGCTGCCGGCAGGCTGATCTGCGCGAGTGGGATCGGGTGGCGGATGCCTTCCTGCATCCGGACGGTGAAGTACGCATCGCCATGGTCGGTAAGTACATGGAGCTGTTGGATGCCTACAAGTCTCTGATTGAAGCGGTCTCCCACGCCGGTATCACCCTGCGTAAGAAAGTTAAAATCGAGTATATCGACTCCGAGCGGATCGAGCGTGAAGGCGCTGAAATACTGAAGGATGTCAGTGCCGTTCTGGTGCCGGGCGGCTTCGGTGAACGTGGTGTCGAGGGTAAAATCAGTGCCGTGCGCTATGCCCGCGAAAACAAGGTTCCCTATCTGGGGATCTGCCTGGGGATGCAGGTGGCAGTGATCGAGTTTGCCCGGAACGTGGCGGGACTGGCCAATGCCAACTCCACTGAATTTGAGAAAAGCATTGAACATCCGGTTATCGGCCTGATCACCGAGTGGATCGATGCCAGTGGCGAGAAAGAGCAGCGCACCGAGGAGTCCGACCTGGGCGGTACCATGCGTCTGGGCGCCCAGACCTGTCACCTCAAGCCTGGTTCCCGCGTGGCGGACGCCTATGGTCGAATCGACATTCGCGAGCGTCACCGTCATCGTTACGAATTCAATAACAATTACACCCGCCAGCTCGAAGAGGCGGGGCTGATCATCTCCGGCCGGTCCGAAGATGGTGAGCTGGTCGAGGTTGTGGAAGTACCGGACCATCCCTGGTTCGTGGCCTGTCAGTTCCACCCGGAATTCACCTCGACCCCGCGTGACGGCCACGGGCTGTTCACCGGGTTTATCAAGGCAGCGCTTGAACGCCAGGCGCAGCAGGCAGCTGAATAAGTTAGATTACTGGAGAAGCAGATAATGGCTCAGATCGCTGATATCAAAGCGCGTGAAGTTCTCGATTCACGTGGTAACCCCACCGTAGAAGCCGACGTGATTCTGGCATCCGGTGTTGTTGGCAGCGCGTGTGCGCCATCCGGCGCATCCACCGGTTCCCGCGAAGCACTGGAACTGCGCGATGGCGACAAGTCCCGTTACCTGGGCAAGGGCGTACAGAAGGCAGTGGCCGCTGTAAACGACACTATCCGTGCCGCACTGGTGGGCATGGACGCTACAGATCAGCGTGCGCTGGATAACAAGATGCTGGAGCTGGATGGCACTGACAACAAGGCCAACCTGGGCGCCAATGCGATTCTGGCTGTATCCCTGGCTGCGGCCAAAGCGGCAGCAACGGAAAAGGGAATCCCGCTGTACGCCCACATCGCGGAGCTGAACGGCACCGCCGGTACCTTCTCTATGCCGGTACCGATGATGAATATCCTTAATGGTGGCGAGCACGCTGACAACAACGTGGATATCCAGGAGTTCATGGTGCAGCCGGTGGGCTTCACAAACTTCTCCGATGCATTGCGTTGCGGTGCAGAGATCTTCCATGCGCTGAAAAAAGTACTGCAGAGCAAAGGCCTGAATACAGCGGTAGGTGACGAGGGCGGCTTCGCGCCGAACCTGGGTTCTAACGAAGAAGCGCTGGTTGTTATCAAAGAAGCGATTGCGGCGGCGGGATATGAGCTGGGTAAAGATGTGACCCTGGCACTGGACTGCGCATCATCCGAGTTCTATAAGGATGGCAAGTACGATCTGGCCGGTGAAGGTAAGGTCTTCGACGCCAACGGCTTTGCCGACTACCTGGCCGAACTGACCCGTAATTACCCGATTGTCTCCATCGAAGATGGCATGGATGAGTCGGACTGGGATGGCTGGGCTGCGCTGACGCAGAAGATCGGTGACAAGGTTCAGCTGGTGGGTGATGACCTGTTCGTGACCAACACCAAGATCCTGAAAGAAGGCATCGACAAGAGCATCGCCAACTCTATCCTGATCAAGTTCAACCAGATTGGCTCTTTGAGCGAGACGCTGGATGCGATCAAGATGGCCAAGGATGCCGGTTACACCGCCGTTATCTCCCACCGCTCCGGCGAGACTGAAGACACTACCATCGCAGACTTGGCTGTCGGTACTGCCGCAGGGCAGATCAAGACCGGCTCCCTGTGCCGTTCCGATCGCGTTGCCAAGTACAACCGCCTGCTGCGCATTGCAGAAGAGCTGGGTAACAAGGCAGTCTATAACGGTCTGAAAGAGATTAAAGGTCAGGCCTGAGCTTGCTGACTTAAAAAAGGGGCTTCAGGCCCCTTTTTTATGCGCCGCAGACAGATCGCCTAACCGAGAGGGTTATTTGTGTATCGCTGGTTGTTGGCAACGCTGCTGATCATGCTAATCGGCTTGCAGTATCGGCTCTGGTTCGGAGAAGCGAACCTGCGTGAAGTCTGGCGCCTTGAGCAGATGATCGAGGAGCAGCAGGTGGAGAATGCGCAACTGGTCGAGCGCAATAAGCGCCTTGAGGCGGAAGTCCGCAACCTGAAAAAAGGACTGGCCGCGCTTGAGGAGCGGGCACGCAGTGAGATGGGCATGGTGAAGGAGGGAGAAACCTTCTTCCAGCTGGTAGAGCCGCAACAGGAGCGACGTCGAGATTGAGCAGTTATAACACCCCGGTCTGGTTGTACGGAGAACCGTCTGTAACGGCCTCCATGAGATCCACTCCCGAAGATTTTCGGGTTGTGGAACAGTTGGGATTCGAGCCCGATGGAGAGGGCGAACACCAGTTTCTCTACATCCGTAAACGGGGTGAGAACACCGACTGGGTTGCCCGCCAGCTGGCTCACTTCTGCCAGCTCAGTCCGCGCGCCGTGACCTATGCCGGCAAGAAGGATCGCCATGCAGTGACTGAACAGTGGTTCAGCGTCCATATGCCCGGAAGTCGGGCCACACTGAACTGGAATCTGTTTGGTGGGGATACCATTGAGGTTCTCCGTGCCGAACGCCATGGCCGCAAGCTTCGTTTGGGCTCGCTGCAGGGTAATCGTTTCGAACTACGGTTGCGCAATGTCAGCGATGATCAGGCGTTTGCCGCGCGCGCTGAAACGATCCGTGCCGGCGTACCCAACTATTTTGGTGAGCAGCGCTTCGGTCATGGTTTCGGCAATATCGATAAAGGCCTGGCGCTGATCGAAGGCCGGCTTAAAGAGCGGCAGCGGCACAAAAAGGGACTGTACATATCCGCTGTACGCTCCTGGCTGTTTAACGAGCTGCTTTCGGCGCGTATCCGGGAAGGGCTTTGGGATACCCTTTTAGACGGCGATGTGTTGATGATCAATGGTCGCCAGAGCTGTTTCCGCTATGATGGTGACCCGGATGTGGCTCCCCGGCTCGCAAATGGAGAGCTGAACCTGACAGGGCCGCTGTGGGGCGAAGGTGAGCTGATGACCGAAGGCTCCGCCCGCGCTTTTGAAGAGCAGACTCTGCAAGCCTATTCCGACCCCTGTACGCGCCTGGCTGAGCTGGGATTAAAGCAGGAACGGCGGGCGTTGCGCTTGATACCGGGCAACCTTAGGATAGAGCAGGAGGGTGAGGGGCAGTGGCTGGTGGCCTTTGATCTGCCCGCCGGTGCGTTTGCGACCAGCGTTTTGCGCGAGCTTTGCCTGACCGACGGCCGCAGCGCTGAATCGGATTAAAAACAGAGAAAGAGATAACACGTGGCCGGGAAAGGGGCCGAGTTATGGAAGCATCCTTTCCTTGGAGAGCACTCACCCAATGAATATATTGATTTCGAACGACGATGGCGTCTATGCGCCGGGGTTGTCGGCGCTGGCAAAATCGCTGCAGCAAGATGCGCAGTCGGTTTGTGTGGTAGCGCCGGACAGAAACCGCAGCGGCGCCAGTAACTCACTCACCCTGGATCGCCCGCTGGAAGCCTTTACCCACGATTCCGGCTTTATCGCCATTAATGGCACCCCGACTGACTGCGTCCACCTGGGTGTGTCCGGGCTGTTTACCGGCGAGCGGCAGCCTGATCTGGTTGTTTCCGGTATTAACGCGGGCGCCAATCTGGGCGATGACGTACTCTATTCCGGTACAGTCGCAGCGGCCATGGAGGGGCGTAACTGCCGCTTACCGCCCATCGCGGTTTCCCTGTGCAGCTTTCATCCTCGCCATTTTGAGACAGCGGCTGAGGTCGTGCGTGAGCTGGTGGCTAATCTGGAATCCCTGGTGGTTGCGCCGCGCACGGTGCTGAATGTTAATGTGCCGGATCTTCCATTGGAGGAGATTCGCGGTATCCACGTGACCCGGTTGGGTCATCGTCTGGCGGGTGAAAAACCGATTCCAATCCAGGATCCGCGCGGTCGTACCCGCTACTGGATCGCCGGTACGGGTGATGCGGCGGATTCCGAGCCCGGTACCGACTTCTTTGCGGTGGCCGAGGGCTATGTCTCGATTACGCCGCTGCAAATCGATATGACGCACTACTCCGGTATGGATAACCTGGGACTCTGGCTGGAGGAGTTGAATTGAACGACGTGCTTTTTCAGGGAATCGGCATGACCTCCCGGCGTACCCGGGATCGTTTGATCAGCCGGCTGCGGGAGCAGGGTATCAGTAACGAACAGGTATTGGTGACTGTGCGCGATACGCCGCGCCATATTTTTATCGATGAAGCGCTGTCCCACCGCGCCTATGAAGACTCATCACTGCCGATCGGTTTTAATCAGACTATTTCCCAGCCCTATATCGTGGCCCGAATGACCGAGCTACTGCTCGAGGACGGTCCTCTGGAGACGGTTCTGGAAGTGGGTACGGGGTCGGGTTATCAGACGGCGATACTGGCTCAGCTGGTGGGGCAGGTGTATTCCGTGGAGCGGATTAGAGGGCTCCAGGAGAAAGCGCGTAAACGGATTCAGCAGCTGCGTTTTCGCAATGTGATGTTTCGTCACACCGATGGTGGCATGGGCTGGCCGGATAAAGGGCCTTTTGATGGCATTATGATCACGGCGGCGCCTGAACAGGTTCCGGAAGAGTTGCTGACACAGCTGAAGGTTGGCGGTGTTATGGTACTGCCGGTGGGCGACGGTAACAGTCAGGTATTGATGCGGGTGCGTCGCACCGGCGACGAGGAGTTCGAGCGGGAAACGCTTGAGAATGTACGTTTTGTGCCGATGTTGGCGGGGACGGTGCGTTGAATCAGGAGCTGAAAGGCGTAAAAACGCCCCGCGACGGTTTACTGTTGGCGGGTAAAGGGATGTTGATGGGCGCGGCCGATGTGGTACCCGGTGTATCGGGCGGCACCCTGGCGTTTATAACCGGCATCTATGAAGAGCTGATCGAAAGTCTTCGACGCTTTGATCTGACGGCTCTGCAACTACTGCTGCAGTTGCAGTTCAAACAGTGCTGGCAGCACGTTAACGCGACCTTCCTGTTGGTGTTGGTCAGCGGCATTTTAGTCAGTCTGTTCTCGCTGGCGCGGGGTGTGCTTTATATGCTCGAACATTACCCGGTGCTGCTCTGGGCGTTCTTTTTCGGGCTGATTGTCGCCTCGGTCTGGAGCTTGATCCGTCATGTGAAGGGATGGAACTTCAGTAGCAACCTGGTTTTCTTTTTGGGGGCCGTGGCAGCCTGGTTTATCACCTCTACGGTTCCGGGGGCGCTGGAGGTCAATCCCTATACCGTGTTCGGGTCGGGCATGTTGGCGATATGCGCGATGATTCTGCCCGGAATCTCCGGCAGCTTTATTCTGCTGCTGCTGGGTATGTACACACCGATACTGACGGCGCTGAAGGAGTTTGACCTGACGTTGATCGGCCTTTTCCTGGCAGGATGTGTGCTGGGGCTGATGGCGTTCTCCCGGGTATTGAGCTGGGCTTTCCATCACCATCACCGCTTGATACTCGCACTACTTGGCGGATTCCTGCTGGGCTCCTTGAACAAAGTCTGGCCCTGGAAATATACCCTGGCTTATACCATTGACCACCATGGCGATGCCGTACCGCTGGTGCAACGTAACCTGTTGCCGGATACGTTTACCGAGCTGACGGGCCAGCCGGCCATGCTGGGCATTTCGTTGGCGCTGATGGCCGTGGGTATTCTTCTGGTTCTGATGCTCGATCGCAGTAATCGGTAGGGAGGCAGGGTGCAGAGCTACGCGCGTAAGCTGCAGACGACTCTGATCCTTCTCGCTGCCTGTGTTCTGGCCGCCTGTTCCGGTGGCTACGCGCCGGTTACCGACCAGTCCATGGGGGCCCGTTATGATGGCCCGACACCGGGTAACTACACCGTTCAGCAGGGCGACACGCTTTACTCCATTGCCTGGCGTTATGGTCTCGATTTTCGCCATCTGGCCCGGATCAACGGTATAGGTGGACGCTATATCATTTATCCGGGCCAGGAGCTGCGATTGTCGGGTTCAGCACCCTCTAGCAGCCGATCTTCCGGAACCCAAACGGCTTCCCGCACTCAAAGTTCCAATACGCAACAGCGCACTGAAGCGCCTGCTGCCAAACCTGTAGCCACGCCAGAACCCGCGCCAAAAGGGCCAGTCACCTGGCACTGGCCCACCAATGGACGCTTGATCGGTCGGTTCAGTAATGGGTCTGACCCCAATAAGGGCATTAATCTGGCAGGTGATGTAGGTGATCCGGTTTACGCAGCGGCGGATGGGCGCGTTGTGTATGCAGGTAGTGGACTTTTGGGCTACGGTAATCTAGTTATTGTTAACCATAACAGACAGTATTTAAGTGCTTATGCGCATAACAGTCGCATCTTTGTGAAAGAAAATGATAGTGTGAAAGCAGGCGATAAGATTGCCGAGATCGGGAATACCGGTGCGAACCGTCCGATGCTGCATTTTGAGATCCGACGAGATGGTAAGCCCGTAGATCCGCTGAGATATCTACCCAAAAAACAATAATAAGCAGATCGCGTAAAACGCATGGGGGTCATCAGATGGAAACCGTAGGAGCGAAGGAATATAACGCCATGGGTACAGGACGTGACAGAGACCTGGACGACGAAGAGCTGGAACTGGATCAATCCGGTGAGGCCGAAGACAAGGTCGATGACGACGACACGGAGACGGAAGAGGACCTTCCCGAGTTTATCAACAGCGGCCGCGGACGCGGCAGCATGGCACACAAGGATCTGGTGAACGCCAAAACGCTGGATGCGACACAGCTGTATCTGAATGAAATTGGCTTCTCGCCACTGCTCACCGCGGAGGAGGAGGTTTATTACTCCCGCCGGGCGCTGAAAGGCGATGAGGCGTCACGTAAACGAATGATCGAGAGCAACCTGCGCCTGGTGGTGAAGATTGCCCGACGTTATATCAACCGTGGCCTGTCCCTGCTCGATCTGATCGAAGAGGGGAACCTGGGCCTGATCAGGGCGGTTGAGAAGTTTGATCCGGAACGGGGTTTCCGCTTCTCCACCTACGCCACCTGGTGGATACGGCAGACCATCGAAAGGGCGATCATGAACCAGACCCGGACTATTCGTCTGCCGATTCATGTGGTCAAAGAGCTGAACGTTTACCTGCGTGCATCGCGGGAACTGGCGCAGAAGCTGGACCACGAACCGTCCGCCGAGGAGATCGCTAATCTGGTCGATAAACCGGTGGAAGACGTGGAGCGGATGCTGGGGCTCAACGAGCGGATCAGCTCCGTGGATACACCCGTGGGAGGCGGTACCGATAAGTCGTTGCTGGATACCATCGCCGATCAGGATTCATCCGATCCTGAATCGCTGCTGCAGAGTACCAACATCAGCGGTAACCTGAACAAATGGCTGGATATGCTGCCGGAGAAACATTCGGATGTACTGTCTCGCCGGTTCGGTCTGCGCGGCCACGAGATGTCCACGTTAGAGCAGGTGGGCAAGGAGATCGGTCTGACCCGGGAACGGGTGCGCCAGATTCAGGTGGAAGCGCTGCGTAAACTGCGCGAAATCGTGGAGAAAAACGGTCTGAGCGGCGAAGATCTGTTGCAGTAAGTTGACCACGAGACCGCACGGAAAACGGGGCTATGGGCCCCGTTTTTGTGTCCGAAGTACCCTGTTAGCGCTCAAGATACTTGAGTTTGTCTTCTACACCGTTCCACTCTTCGGCATCCTCCAGCGGGGCCTTACGCTCGCTGATATTGGGCCAGACCTCGGCGAGCTCGGCGTTCAACTCAACATAGGACTGTTGATCGTCACTTAAGTCATCCTCCGACAGAATAGCCTCCGCCGGACACTCCGGTTCGCACAGGCCACAGTCGATACACTCATCCGGGTGGATCACAAGGAAGTTCGCTCCCTCATAAAAACAATCCACCGGGCAGACATCAACGCAGTCGGTATATTTACAGCGAATGCAGTTCTCGGTGACAACGTAGGTCATCTATGAAACTCCCTGTTGCGGCGGTTTCTGGCAGTATAGTCACCGTCACGGCAAGTGCCGCTTTTTTAACGCATCATCTTCTTCAGTTCGTAGATCAGATCCAGGGCTGCACGTGGGGTCAGCTCATCCGGGTCTACAGTTTCCAGACGTTTTTCCGCTTCTGAAGGGACCGGCGCGATAAACAGGTCATTTTGTACCGGACCCGGCTCCGTGGCGGCTGACCGTGTCGGCGCGGGTCGAAACTCCTCGGCCCGTGCATCCTGCTCCAGCTGAACCAGTTTCTCCCGGGCTTCACGAATCACATGATCAGGTACACCGGCCAGTTTGGCGACCTGCAGGCCATAGCTTTGACTGGCTGGACCCTGCTGTACCTCATGCAGAAATACGATGTGGTCGTTATGCTCGACGGCGGTCAGATGGACGTTCTCCACGCCCTGACACTGCTCCGGCAGGGCGGTCAGTTCAAAGTAGTGGGTGGCGAACAGCGTGAACGCCTTGATCTCGCGGGCCAGAAATTCGGCACAGGACCAGGCCAGTGACAGACCATCAAAGGTGCTGGTGCCGCGCCCGACCTCATCCATCAATACCAGGCTGCGTTCACTGGCATTGTGGAGAATATTGGCGGTTTCGGTCATTTCGACCATAAAGGTTGAACGACCGCCGGCCAGGTCATCGGAGGAGCCCATTCGGGTAAAGATACGATCCACAATCCCGATAGTGGAGGATGTAGCGGGCACATGGCTGCCGATATGGGCCATCAGGGTAATCAGCGCCGCCTGGCGCATATAGGTGGATTTACCCCCCATGTTGGGGCCGGTAATCACAAGCATACGCCGCTGCGGGTCCATCTGCAGATTGTTGGCCACAAACGGCGAGTCCATCACCGCTTCCACCACCGGATGGCGTCCCCCTTCTATCTCGATACAGGGATGGTCGACCAAGACCGGAGCCCGGTAGTCCAGAGTTTCGGCGCGTTCGGCCAGGTTCTGCAGAACATCCAGCTCTGCCAAGGCGGTCGCCGATTCCTGTAGCGAAAAAAGCTCCGCCGCCAGCGTTTCCAGCAACTCGTCATAGAGTTGCTTCTCCCGCGCCAGTGCTCGGCCTTTGGCGCTTAACGCCTTGTCTTCAAAGGTTTTCAGCTCCGGGGTGATATAACGTTCGGCATTCTTCAGGGTCTGGCGGCGTTGATACTCGGCGGGCATATCCACCGCCTGGGCCTTGCTGACCTCAATGTAATAACCGTGCACACGGTTATAGCCGACCTTCAGAGTCGAGATCCCGGTGCGGTTGCGCTCCCGGCTTTCCAGTTCCAGCAAGTAGGCACCGGCGTTCTCACTGATGCCGCGCAACTCGTCCAGCTCGGCGTCATAACCTTCGGCGATGACACCGCCGTCGCGGATTAACATCGGCGGTGACTCAATCACCGCGCGCTCCAGCAGCTCGGAGAGTGCGGGAAAGCTGCTGATCGATACGGCCAGCGTCTGGAGTAGCGGTGCGTCAGTATCGGCAAGCAACTGCTGCAGCTCAGGCAGACATGACAGGGCGTGTTTCAACCGCTCCAGATCACGTGGACGGGCCGAGCGCAACGCTACGCGGGAGAGAATACGCTCCATATCGCCCACCTGCTTGAGCGGCTGGGCTATCTCTTCAAACTTGAATCCGTCCCTCAGCCAGTTAATAGCGTGCTGGCGCGCAATCAGGGTATCCCGGTCGCGCAGAGGGCGGTGCAGCCAGCGGCGCAGCATACGCCCGCCCATGGGGGTACGGGTTTTATCAAGCACCGAAGCCAGGGTGTTTTCCTGCCCGCCGGACAGGTTCTGGTCCAGCTCCAGATTGCGCCGGGTGGATGCGTCCAGCAGCACCGCATCGGAGCGCTGCTCAATCTGAATCCGGCGGATATGCGGTAGCGCACTGCGCTGAGTATCGCGGGCATATTGCAGGAGGCAGCCCGCTGCACCAATCGCCAGTTTTAAATGTGCGCAGCCAAATCCGGTCAGATCCTGGGTATTAAACTGCTGACACAGCAGGCGTTCGGCGGTGTCCTGTTCAAAGTGCCAGGGTGCCTGGGGGCGTATACCTCGGCGACCTGCCAGGAGGCTGGAAAGCGCAGAGTGCTCAGGATAGAGCAGTTCCGCCGGGCGCAAACGTTCCAGTTCGGCCAGCAAGCCATCCTCGGACTCCACTTCCAACAAACTGAAGCGCCCGGCACTGATATCCACCAGTGCCATCCCGAAACGCCCCTCATCGGTATCTATCGCCGCCAGCAGGTTATCCCGGGTTTCATCGAGGAGTGCTTCATCACTCAGTGTCCCCGGCGTTACGATACGGACCACCTGGCGTTCTACCGGCCCTTTGCTGGTGGCAGGATCACCGATCTGCTCGCAGATCACCACCGACTCCCCGGCGCGTACGATCTTGGCTATATAGCCCTCGGCGGAGTGATAGGGAATGCCCGCCATGGGGATCGGCTCACCGGCTGATTTACCCCGTGCAGTCAGAGAGATATCCAGCAGCTTGGCGGCGCGTTTGGCATCGTCATAGAACAGCTCGTAAAAGTCACCCATCCGGTAGAAAAGCAACTGGTCCGGATGCTCCGCCTTGATGCGCAGGTATTGCTGCATCATAGGTGTGTGCTGCTGAGATTTTTCTTTTGAATTCACAGATTTATAACCTATAAGTGATTGATACCACTGATTTTAATCTTATCTCTATGTCCCAGCGGTTCCCAGAGAATCCTACCGAAAACCATCGAATACCGCATGCTAGTGTAGGTTTTAGTGTAGGTTTTTTTGATGCTAAAATCAGGCTTGTTCAAAAACCTACACTAATGACCTTAAACCCCCGGGAGATCTAGCTCTCATGGCGAGCCAGACTAACAAACCGCTAAGCGCAAAGACAGTCGAAAAAATGAAGCCTGGCATGCCTGATAAGGGTGATGTAGGTGACTATAGAGGGCTGCGTGTTTCCTGTGGGGCTGGCGGTACAACAACTTTCTTCTACCGGTACAAAAGTCCGGTCACGGGTAAGCTTAGGCAGGTTAAGTTGGGCAATTTCCCTGCGTTGTCTTTAGCTGACGCGAGGGCGAAGGTCCTGGAGCTCAAACAGATGCGTGCTCAGGGACTTTGCCCTGCTCATGAGGCAGAAATGGAGAGAGCTGCGTCGGCTGCAGAGGCTCAGCGTAAGAAGCGGGAGTTGAAACCAAAATATAAGGTTGCGGACCTGATCGAAGACTACCTCACCGGATACATCGAAGACAGAGTATCAACGCGAGGAGAGCGAGTTGCTGGTGCCCGTAAAAGAAAAGGCCAGCGAGAGGTGCGTCGCACATTAGAAGGTGATGCGGTGCCGGTACTGGGGCAAAAGGTGGCTGCTGAGGTAACGCGGAAAGATATCGTTGACTTGGTGATGAATATTGTCGGAAGAGGAGCCAACGTTCAGGCAGGAAACGTTCTTCGAGAACTCTCCTCGGCCTATGAGTTTGCCATGGGATTGGAGCGTCTACCGGAAGATTTCGCGAACCCGGCTTTACTTGCAAAAAATAGCCTCAGGCAGGCGAAGGTGAGGTTGAGCCCCAAAAAAGGTAGCAGAGTCCTCTCTGATACTGAGGTCGCTAAACTTCTAAAATGGCTACCAGGCTCAGCCTACACGTATACGCAGAAGAACGTTATCAGAATGGCGTTGTGGACGGGCTGTCGAACCGGCGAAATTTGCGAAGCTAGATGGGAGAACGTAGATCTCGAGGCTGGTACCTTCCATATCCGTGAGTCGAAGACGGGCGTTGAAAGGTACGTGCAACTACCTCATCAAGCAGTACGCTTTCTTCGCGAACTGCGAACGATGACTGGCGATGTGCTTTTCCCGTCAAGGAAGACCGGCAAGCCCCTTCAGCAAAAGCAGTTAACTGAACAAGCATGGCGAATGCGGCGGGATAATAAGATGCTCGATATAGAACCCTGGACTCCTCATGATCTAAGGAGAACCGTGCGAACGGGATTGTCTCGCTTGCGTTGCCCAAATGAAATTGCAGAGGCGGTACTTGGACATGCTCGGGGAGGGATTGAGGGAACCTATGATTTGCATCGCTATGAAGACGAGTGTCGGGAATGGTTGCAGGTTTGGGCGGACCATCTGGATGGATTGATGCAATAGTCTGCGTAGCGCACATTGCAGACCTTAGCGGGAATTGGCCAGTCATTCCGAGTACCACGATACCTGTGGACGAACTGCTTTAAGTTTCTGTAGTTACATACAGTGTATTGAGAGCCACGTGCCTAGGGTGCTTGTTTTGTCACGTGACTATGCTCATTTGTGACTGGTAACAGGCGGGAAAATCGTTCAGTATCGGGACACTATGGACTGGCCGTTGCAGGATAACCCGCACGGCAAAGCTTCAAAACGCGCGTGCTCGTTTTCACCGGAAGAAAATGACTGTGGTATCTCGATTTATCCCTTCTCTTCAGGTGCTTACAGCAGCTTTTCCAGTCTTCGACTGAGAGCAAATATGCGCATGCGCAGCATTAAAAATGTTAGCAGGCAAGATGATTATGAGAGAAGCTCCTACTATTGCAGAAAATTATCCATACGGGTTATCGAATAAGGACATTGAAAGTGACATTCAATCTTATTCACGAGAGATAAACCTCAATAAAGGGAAACCTACAGTTTCTGCGTGCTACGCTCCTCTTATCCAACTTGGTCAGGCTGAAATTCAACTCAGGCTTGCAAGAAAAACGCTCTGGATAAGTATATCTATCGGTTTTATTTCTCTAATAATATCGTGTGTAGCATTGGGATTGGCTTATAGCGCTAATCATTCTAGTAGTGAGTGGGAAGAGCGCCAGATAGACCTGCTTAAAGACTTAAACTTGAATATCGAACAACTAGCTTCAGAGGCTGACGTTAATTCAGGCTTTCAGGAAAAACTACTTTTTGATTTGAACTCAAGTGTTGAAAGGCTGATAGAAGAAATAGTGATTAATTCAAATTTTGAATCAGAGTCTGCTAACAATTCAATCCAGCCGATCGCTGACGCGACAGCTGATTGAAGCGTTAAGTGAGCCCGCATAGGTTTTAGTTTTTATCATAAGGTTGATTACATTTATGACAGAGCGAGAAAATAACCAATATCTTAATATTGGAGTTGAGTCTGCGCCTATTCAGACTCATTTGGGCATAATACAAAATGTCATCCAAAGGATGGCTGCTAATAGCTCAGCTTGCAAAGCTTGGTGTGTTACCCTAGTTTCTGCGATATTAGTGATAGTTGCAGATAAAGGGAAACCCGATTTCACTTATATTGCGTTTCTTCCAACCGTAGTCTTTCTTGCGCTAGATGCTTATTACTTAGCTTTAGAGAAAGCTTTTAGGCAATCATACAATGATTTTGTGAAAAAATTGCATGAAGAGAAGTTGACGCAAGAAGATTTGTATTCAGTGTTGCCTAAAGGCAATCTTTCCAGTTTGCAAATCCAGTCATTGAAATCCTTTTCTGTGTGGGGATTTTACATATCTATTGTTGTACTAATTTATATAACAAAAATAATAGCTATAGGTTAAGGTATTTTTCATGGTTCAGTTTACAACGTTTAATGACCTTAAAAGGTTTAACACAAACCTCCAGTCGAACTCTCAGGCTATATTGAAAGCCTCTAGGACTAAAAGTCATAAAGATACATTCTTATCTCATTCATCAAAAGATGCAGAGTATTTACCAGGGGTTATTAAGCTGCTAGAAAATCATGGTGCTTCAGTTTATTGTGATTTAGGTGATGACAGAATGCCTGAAACACCCAACCCCGAAACAGCTCTAATAATAAAAAATCAGATCAAAGAAAGTCGAAAACTCGTAGTATTTGTTACAACTAATAGTAAAGACTCCAAGTGGGTTCCTTGGGAGTTAGGTATCGGTGACGCAAGTTTATCAATGTCTAATGTTGCTTTATTACCTGCTGCAACCACAAGTTATGAGCAATCTTGGGCAAAACAAGAGTATTTGGGTATTTATCGTCATATTGTTTGGGGAAAAATGCAAGGTGATACCAGAGAATCATGGTTAGTTTATAACTACCACGACAACACGGCTACAAAGTTAAGTGATTGGCTTCGATAAAGAGCTCACCTAACAAGATAATTGGACTCCACCCACCCCAATGACAGAGTGAGGTAGAATGATTGATACCACACATACCATTCAAAGGAGTCCTGTTATGCACACGACCACTATTGGTGTTGATCTGGCAAAAGAGGTCATTCAGGTCTGTGTTGTCCAGCACGGTAAGATGCTCTCCAATACGGAGATGATGCCGGGTGCATTCGCTGCTTGGCTTTCCACTCAGCGTCCTGCGATGGTGGTGTTTGAGGCCTGTAGTACATCCAACTACTGGAAGCAAAAAGCCACTGCCTGTGGCCATGACGCCCAACTGATTTCGGCAAAACTGGTGGCCAGTATCCGGCAAAATCAGAAGACGGACAAGAACGATGCGTTGGCCATTGTGCAGGCCAGTCAACTTACTGATATCCAGTTCATCAAAGGGAAAAACTTTTCGCAGCAAGAGTTGCAGTCGATCAGCAAGATGCGCGAACTGGCGGTGAGGCAGAAAGTGGCCCTTACCAACCAAATAACCGCGTTGTTGCTTGAATTCAACATCCGTGTTTCACCTAAAAGCGGTGGGTTGGCGGGCGTCGTTCAGACAACTCTGGAGGATGCAGAGAACGGTTTTTCCATGGCGTTCAGGGACGCCTTGTCAGAAACCTGGCAAGCCCTACTGGCGGTTCACAACCGCATTGCTCGCTATGATACCAGTCTGGCAGAAGCCATCGAGGCGAATCCTGACTGCAAAAAGCTGCTGGCGCTGGAAAGTGTTTCGAGCATCAATGCGGTTCATCTCTATACGACCTTGGCCTGTGGCGATGAAAATCTTTTCACGTCTGCTCGGGATGCGTCCGCCTGTATCGGTTTGACACCTGTACAGTATTCTTCCGGCGGACAAGTGAAACTGGGGGCGATTAGCAGGAAGGTGAAAAACTCTCTCGTCAGAAGCCACCTGATCAGCGGCGCTATGGCCGTGATTCACCAGGTCGTAAAGCGCGAGCCCAAAACGGCCAAAGAGCAATGGTTAAAAGCCTTGGTGGAACGGCGTGGAAAAAAATGTGCTGCTGTGGCTCTGGCGAATAAAACTGTCAGAACCGCCTATGCGATGTTGCGGGATAGCACTGAGTACCGAGCTCAGCCGATACGGGCTTGAGTGTACTATCAATCAAAGAATGCGACCGATTAGATGAACAGTCAACAACCAGAGTCAGTACAGTCACGAGAGTCCATAACTCGTTAACAAGAGATGACCGGGTTGTCCGCGGAACTATCTTTGAGCCTACCCTTGGAGAGCTCGTACATAAGACCGCATGATTTTCTAATTATCAGTATTCTTTGTTGACCGGGTGGAGTCCACATAAGTGACTGTGGTGTCCAGTGATAATATTTAGG
>NZ_AUAZ01000021.1 GCF_000428985.1 Marinobacterium litorale DSM 23545
CGCCCGCATCCCTCTGCGCGGGCTAAGGAAGCAGAGGGCAACGAAATACCCACTGACTGGCAACGAGCCGGTAAGTCTCTGATCAGGGCGCCACCAGTGGGTATCTCGTTGCGGTGAATGCGCAGGCTGATGCGCAAGAAGTGGCCGTGCAGCAATGTACGGAGGGGGGAAGCCAGATAGTGGGCTGTTGGCGTTCTGAACAGACGCCTGTGCCGGAGATCAGCACCGGCCACCGCAACACCGAACACACCCGAGAGGGCCGCGCCTGTACCACCCTGGGCAGGCAATCTGATCTGACGCTGCGAGCTGGTGCCGGTGAAGTAGGCCCGCATAAAGATGCCGATGGCGGAGCCGCCCGCCTGACGCTGCACCCCGGGGTGATCCCGTGGGCACCCGGCACAATAGATCCCGCCGCACGGGAGTGACGTGTCGCCGGACGAGGGTAACCGGCACCGTACCGCCATAGCTCAACTGGATAGAGCATCCGGCTTCTACCCGGATGGTTGCAGGTTCGAATCCTGCTGGCGGTGCCAAGTGAATGATCCGTTCGGTGCGAACGGAAAGGGCGGGTTGAATGGCCCGAAAACAACGAAGCCCCGGATGTCGGCAAACCAAACCCGGGGCTTCATCAACTCACGCAGAGTAGAGGTGATTATGACGAATACTGCGGAGGTTTACCAGTTCCCGGGGATGCCGGCGACTGAGGAGCCACGGGAGGTCCAAGTGGTTGCGGAAGTCGAAAACGGCT
The DNA here is from genome assembly GCF_000428985.1 of Marinobacterium litorale DSM 23545. Taxonomy (GTDB): domain Bacteria; phylum Pseudomonadota; class Gammaproteobacteria; order Pseudomonadales; family Balneatricaceae; genus Marinobacterium_D; species Marinobacterium_D litorale. The sequence continues at coordinate 749 of NZ_AUAZ01000021.1, forward strand.
ATACGCGCCTTGCTAATGACCTGGTACTGCAGTTGTGCAGGACTGATCTGAGCAAGCGTGAGACGAAGGTAATGTTTGCAGTGATCAACAAGACCTTCGGTTTTAACAAGCCGTGCGACTGGATAGGGCGGGATCAGATCGAGGATCTGACAGGCATTTCAGCAAACCATGTCTCGGCAGTCATCAAGGGTCTGGTTGAACGCAAAATCTTGTACCGAAAAGGGCGCGCTATCGGGGTTAATAAAGTGATCTCAGAGTGGCTTACCAATGAATCATCAGCACCCACGACAAGAGCAAAAAATAGCCAAAAGTCCCCAAACGGGGACTCTCCAGAAAATCCCCAAATGGGGACTAAAAAATCCCCAAACGGGGACTCAGAAGTCCCCAAACGGGGACGTATAAGTCCCCAAACCGGGACCCACAAAAGACAAGACACTTCTACAAAAGACAATAATACAAAACACAAGGGGCTCGACTTGTCATCGATCCCTGAGTGGCTTTCGATTGAATCAGTCGCTGGATTCATTGATCACCGCAAGTCGATCAAAAAACCAATGACTCAGCAGGCACTCACCCTCCTGATCAACAAACTCGACAAGCACCGTGCGGAAGGGCATGACCCGGTTGCCATGCTTGAGGAGTCGATCATGAACGGCTGGCAGGGTGTATTCCCGCCGAAGCCTGGCGCTTCCCGAGCACCGAGGCATGCCACCCCAAGTTTCACCGGGGTTGATTACTCAAAAGGCGCGGAGGGATTCGAACGTGTTTGAAGTCATCAAAACCGAAGATCGCCACTGCGAAAAACACGACCTGGACTGGGTGTGCGAATTTACAAAGTTTGCCAGCCGCACTCTGGAAAGCGAGTGTCCTAAGTGCCTCGAAGAGCGTGAGGCCGAAGAGGAGCGGAAGCGCCAGATCGAGTTTGAGGAAGAGCGCCGGAAGGCCGCAGTAGCTGCAAAGCGCAAGCAGCTTGAGCAGCGCATCTCATCCAGCCTGATTCCGGATAAATACCTGACCCGCTCGTTTGATAACTACCGCGTGGAAACCGATGCCCAGGGGCGAGCCCTGGAGACGACACGACGCTTCGCTGAGCACTTTGACCAGTTCCAGCGCACCGGGGCAGGGCTGATCATGATAGGGCGGCCCGGAACCGGCAAAACGCACCTGGCCTGCGCTATTGCCAATGCGCTGATCGAGAAGGGCGCCACAGTCCTGTTTGTCACTGTGTCAAAGATGATTCGCCGCATTCGAGAGACATACCGGCGCGATTCTGAGTACACCGAACAGCAGATGATCGACTCACTGCGGGATGTGGATCTGTTGATTATCGATGAGGTTGGGATTCAGCGCGGCACCGAGAGCGAAGAGCACCTGTTGTTCGAGGTGCTGAACGAGCGCAACTCCGTGTTTGGTCCGACGATCATCCTGTCAAACCTGACAGTTGAAGAGATCAAGGCGTATGTCGGTGAGCGAGCCCTGGATCGTCTGCGTGAAGGCGGGGGCAAGCTGGTTGTATTCGACTGGGGTAGCTACCGGGGCAATGTGGCTGATGATGCCGATCTGCCGTGCGCTGACTCAGTTGTGCCGCTTCGCACTGAATCACGCCTGCCTCACCAACGACCGTTTCCGATGGGTGACTGATATGAGCCGACTATTCGACGCCAAAAAATACGCATACGCCATCCGGCATGAGGGGCATCCGCCTGAGTTTCTGATTGCTATGACCATCGAACGCTTCGGCTTGAGCGACAAAGAGGCCAAGGCGTTCCGTCAGTACGCATTCCAGCGCGTGATCGTTAAGTGTGATGCAACCCTGTGCGGCCGGGCCAGCTTGCTTGCTGCCCGGGTGCCGCTCAATCGGATTGGAGAGGTGTTTGCAGCATGAGTACTGAAATCGAACGCCTCCAGCGCGCCCTGATCGAGCGGGATAACCGGCTCAGCGAAATGAAGGCGTTATTTAGTGCAGCTATGAGTAACCGAATTAGCGTAGCTGATGCTGGTGCTATCTCTATCTCCGGCCTGCTGAATGACAAGAAGCCATTAGCGATCACCCGGTTTCGCGCCGTGGACGCCGTACTACTGCCGGTTGATGCGCTGCGGGAACTGGGGGTGATCGGTGAATAAGACCATTACACGCACACTCAAAAGCGAAGGCGATAAGCAGTTCCTCCTGCGATATATCAACGGGATTAACTCGTATCCAACGCGGGTAAAAATCGAGCCTGGGAAAGAGCCGAGAAGCAACCAGCAGAACCGGCTCCAATTCCAGTGGCTGAATGATGCGGCCAGCCAGGGCGATCAGGCCGTCGAGGAGTACCGGGCGTATTGCAAGCTGCACTTCGGTGTGCCTCTGTTGCGCGCCGAGGATGAGGAATTCCGCGAGGTCTACGACCAGATCATCAAACCAGCGCCTTACGAGCACAAGCTGCGCATGATGAGCCCGCCTATCGACCTGCCGGTCACCAGCCGGATGAAGGTCAAGACGATGACGGCTTACCTGAACGAGGTCTGGCAGCACTTTACCGGTATTGGTTTTCAGCTGACGGATCCGGCCATGCTGGGGATTGATGACTATGAGAGGTGGGCGGCATGAGTTGGTTAAGCAAAATCACAGGGCGTCAGCACCACTTCAAGATTGAGTTGCGCTACACGCCCGACAATTCGAACGGCCAAGTAAATATAACCAATACGTTCAATATCTGGATGCCTGACAGAGCAGCCATCGCCGATGATCGCAAGATCAAGAAGGATTGCTCAAAGCACATGATTGACGCCATCCCTCGGCACCTGAAGCGCAACGGAAAGCTGGAAATCACCAGGGTTTATTACCTTGGCTGGTTTAAGCCGGTGGAGAAATAGATGACCACCGCCACCCTCAAATGCCGCCACTGCAAAGAGCGTAAGCCTCGGGAAACGATGCTGAAAGTTCCGATAGGTGCCTTTTGTGATGGTGAGTGCGCCCGACAGTACGCTATCGCCAAGGTGAGCAAGGACAGGCAGGCAGATAAACGCCGGAAGCACCGCGAGGCAAAGGACCGACTGCGCGGTGACAGTCTTCCGCATCAGCTCGAACTGACCCAAAAGGCGTTTAACGCCATGATCCGTGAACTGGACAAAGACCAGCCCTGTGTCAGCTGTGGGAAGCCTGCTGGCCAGTACACGCTGACAGCCGGGCATTACCAGACCGTCGGTGCTCATCCGGAACTACGGTTCGACCCGCGCAATTGTGCAGGACAGTGCAGTGGATGTAATAGCGGCGTCCAGCGATACGCAAAAGGGGATAAGGCCAGTACTCGGCAGAAGTTCACGGCTGAACTTGTGCGTCGCTACGGTCAAGAGCTTGTCGACTACCTGACCGGCCCGCACCCAGCCAAACATTACACCTGCGATGAGCTGAAAGAGATGCGCAAAGTATTCAATGCTGAGAAACGACGGCTGGAGAAGGGTGAGCCACCGTCCCGGGACTGGCGGGCACTGGATCCGCAGGAACTGATACGCAAGGCAGGGTGAGGATTGGTTATGGCGATCGACTACGCAGCACAAGCAGACAAACTGATCGATGTGTATCTGGCCTGGCTTCTCAGTTCCGATACCGATGCGGGCTGGCACCAACCAAGCATGCTGCAACGGATGGTTGAGTTCGGTGGGGATATACCCCCGCCTACCGGCAATGACCAAGCCGACCTGAAGATGATTCAGGAGATGCGGTTTTTAAGGGAGCCTCATGCATTACTCCCCGAGGCGCGAGAGATGATCGGCCAGGTTAAAACCAAGTACCGCATACCGCTGTTGGTTCATTGCCGGTACACCGGAACAGTGGATGCTAGAACAGGGCGGCGCTGGACGGCTCGTAAGCTGGCGATGGAATTACATCTAAGCGTTGATCAGTACCGGGACCGTGTGAAGATGGGGCGGCGGAAACTAGTGCGATTCGTTGAGCAGTACGGCGAACGGAATGAACGGAGGGCAGCATGACCGCGAAATATGAGCTACTATTTACCGGCCGCATTTAACTGAAAGGAAGCGTGTAATGAGCAAAAAATTGAAAGTGGATCCGGTTCTTGTTGGCCTAATCCAGATTTTGGATAAGATTTCCGACAAGACAGCTGCTGATGATTTTGGATTTCCGATTACGCTGTTTGTGGATGGTACTGTGTTATCAGGCAAGGCTGTTTCGGGGGCGACGTATTTTAAAAAATTTGCTGATTCATATGAGCAGTTTTTTGCTGGCTTTGGAGATAAAGAGGCCGCTAAATCTTTTGGTGACAGCTATCGAATAGCTGGCGAAAGACACCATCCGAGTCACCTCGGGTATCGAGAGAGTGATGATCCTGGCTATATCCATCTTATTGATGTGAGCATTGTTCTTGGAGATGGGCAGTTAATGGCAGGATCTGGCATGGATATCAGATTGAAGCTCGAAGAGGTTGATGGCTTTATGGTAGGGAGAATGCAAAGGAATTAGTAATTGGATATTTATCCAGTGATCGCTTGCAAAACCCACCATTTTTGGTACTCTTTTTTCTAGAGTGGCAAGAGTGACGGCCACGCAAAGCACCCCGCACAGTCGAGCACTGGAGCGGGGTTTTTTGTGCCTGTAATTTCTCGCCGTGAGGCGACACGCTAACGCCGTGAGGCGTCAGACCCTCCGCTTCGGCGGACCCTAATTCAAGCCATCCGTGAGGATCGCTATGTCTCTATACCGCTTTTCTCAACGCTCAATTGAGCGCATGAATGGGGTTCACCCAGAACTTGTGCTGATCGCGTCCCGCGCATTGATGTACTCCGAAGTTGATTTTGGAGTGACTGAAGGCCTTCGTACTGAGTCCCGGCAGCGCGAGCTTGTTGAGGCAGGTAAATCTCAAACCATGAAGTCGAGACATCTGACCGGTGACGCTCTTGATGTCGCCGCATATGTGGATGGTCAATTGACGTGGGATTGGGATAAGTACGAAGAGATTGCCCGAGCATTCAAACGCGCAGCCGAAGAACTGGGGATTGCGATTGAGTGGGGTGGTGACTGGCGAACCCTAAAAGATGGACCTCATTTTCAGAGAGCATGGAATGGATCCTGAAAAAGACCCAACAAGCTACCAGCTTCTTACGTACTTCTGGGTAATGGCGCTGGCTGCTTGGGGTGGCATAGCGAGCTACATCAGACGAGTGAAAGATGGTACAGCCGAGAAGTTCAGCTTTATGGAGTTGATAGGCGAGATTGTTATTTCAGCGTTTACCGGGGTGCTCACATTCTGGTTGTGTGAGCTCGGTAATTTCCCTGGACTGCTGACTGCCGCATTTGTTGGCGTTAGTGGTCATATGGGAAGCCGCGCCATCGCGCTCATGGAAGATCGCTTCAAGCGCAAGATGGGTGTTCGGTCGTGAGTAGTCGCATCGCGGCAGTATTAGCTGTCGTCTTAGTGTTTGGTGGCTGGTCTGTCCGTGGCTGGTATGAGGACAGTAAAGACCTCGCTGCTGCCGACGCGGTTGACCGGGCAGTAAAAGCTTACCGCCAAACTGAGCAGAGAATTGCCGAAACACTTGAATCAAGGCTGGCCGAGGTGCAAACCCATGAGCGAATCATCGAGAAGTGGCGTACCCAAATCGTTGATCGCCCTGTGTATCAGCTTGAGTGTATTGATGATGACGGGTTGCGGATCATCAACGGTGAGCTTCCTGAAGCCGGAACAGCAGAATCTACTGACTAAGTGCGCTGATGACTTTCTGTTCAAGGTAACCGAGAAGACCGGTGAGGCCTGGACAGAATCAGCTATCAAGTGGCGGTCTCAGTACAAGGCATGCGCTGAGCGACATAACGGGCTGGTCAATGTGATCAAGAGCGATCCCAGCAACACCAACGATAAATAGAATCCGGGGCAACTCCCTAAGGAGGTGATCCGCGTCTTGACTGGTAGGAAAGACTATCTGACTGCCGTGAAAGCGCGGCTCCGTATTAATCAGCCGCCCGAAGAGGGGCCGCGATGGCACGAGCAGCACGAGATAAAACCACAGGCTGTACTGACAGAGAAGAGGTCTTCTGTCAGGCAATCGCCTATGACCCAGAGCTAAATGATAGCGACGCCTATCGTCAGGCTTACAACACTGAGCGCATGAAGCCTGAGACGGTAAACAACAAGGCATACGCACTCAAAAATAAGGCCCATATAGGGGCGAGAATTGCGGTGTTGCGTGAAGAGCGCTGCAAGCGTACCCAAATCGATGCGGATTACGTCCTGCAACGACACCGTGAGATCGATGAGATGGATGTTATCGACATCATGGATGATGACGGCGGCCTGCTACCTGTTCGTCAGTGGCCAAAAGTATGGCGCCAATTCATATCAGGCATGGATGTATCCGAGCTGTTTGATGGTCGTGGCGACGAGAAAGCCATCGTTGGCGTTATGAAGAAAATCAAATGGCCCGACAAGATCAGAAACCTTGAGTTGATGGGTAAACATGTCGATGTTCAGGCCTACAAGGAGAAGTTGGAACACGGCGGCTCTCTTGAGGTAACGGAGGTCCGCAGAACTATTGTTGATCCAAAATCCTGATGGCCTCGCTTGATATACCGACAGCTCGGGTATTTGTCCCGCTGCTCGAGCCAGCCCGATACAAAGGGGCATGGGGCGGGCGCGGTTCTGGCAAGTCGCACTTCTTCGCGGAACTGCTGGTAGAGGAGGCGATACGCCGCCAAGGGCTTCGTGCAGTCTGTATCCGTGAAGTCCAGAAGTCGCTCAAGGAGTCAGCTAAGAAACTGATCGAGGATAAAATACAGCAGCATGGAGTCGGCGCTGGTTTTGAGATCCTGAACGATCAGATTAAAACGCCAGGCGGCGGAGTGGTGATTTTCCAGGGCATGCAGGACCACACGGCTGAGTCGATCAAGTCGCTTGAGGGCTTTGATGTGGCCTGGGTGGAGGAGGCGCAAACTCTCTCTGCCACATCGCTCAAGCTGCTGCGACCAACCATCCGTAAGGAAGGGTCGGAGCTCTGGTTTAGCTGGAACCCGAGGCGCCATGTTGACCCGGTGGATGAACTGCTTCGGTCAAAACAGCCTACCAATGCGGTAGTGGTGCGAGCCAACTGGTCGGACAACCCCTGGTTTCCGGCTGTTCTGGAGCAAGAACGCCAAGACTGTCTGAATACCGAGCCTGATCAGTACGACCATATTTGGGAGGGTGGTTATATCCGGGTTGCCACTGGCGCCTATTTCGCAAAACACATCGCCGAAGCACGGCTGCAGAAGCGAATAGGGCGCGTTCCGCGTGACCCATACCTGCCGGTCAAGCTGTTTTGTGATATCGGCGGAACCGGAGCCAAGTCGGACGCATTTTCAATTTGGGCGGCTCAGTTTGTGGGCCATGAAATCCGGGTGCTCAACTACTACGAAGCGGTGGGCCAGGAGCTAGGGCATCATCTTGCCTGGATGCGGCAGCAGGGGTATGGCCCAGAGAATGCCGAAATCGTCCTGCCGCACGACGGTAGACAGCACGACAAGGTCTACAAAGTGTCCTATCAGTCTGCGTTCAAACAGGCAGGATATAAGGTAACGGTCGTTCCTAATCAGGGCGCAGGAGCTGCTGCCGCCCGTATCGAAGAGGTGCGCAAGCGCTTCCCATCTATTTGGATCAACGAAGACACCTGTGGTCCTGGGCTGGATGCTCTGGGGTGGTATCACGAAAAGCGGGACGAGAGTCGAGGTATAGGCCTCGGTCCTGAGCACGACTGGTCAAGCCACGGTGCAGATGCATTCGGCCTGATGTGCGTGGCCTATAAACCCCCAACAACAACCGCCAAACAGCTCAAATACAAAATCCGCCGCCCACGCGACAGATCAATAGGGTATTAATCCATGACAACGATCGATCCGACAGTCACTCAAGAGGGTGACGGCAGTATCCGGAAATATGAATTTGTAGAGCTCACCACTACCAATGATGATGGCGCACCAATCGCATTGGGGGCGTGGTGCGACTGCTCCATCCAGGTGACAGGTACGTTCGGCACTGGAGGAACGCTGTCCTGGGAGGGAAGTAATGATGGCGGTACGACCTGGGCAACACTGAACGATGTCAACGGTACAGCATTGGATATCCAGTCCGCTGGCGTTGAACACTGCCAGGTGCCTGCTGAGCTTGTCCGCCCGCACATCACCGCTGGAGATGGCAGTACTGACCTGGATGTCACAGTGATTTGTCACCGCCCAACCGGCATGAGGCAGTAACGGATGTTGGGTAATGAACTCCTAAAGCTCTCCGATGACGAACTGGCGGATCTGCTGTCCGGGCTGCCGGATGATGAGATCGACCAGATCAAGGAGCAGATTGAGAGCGCGAAAGAAGAGCAAATAGCGCGGCTGGATGCGCTGGGCGCCACGCTGGCCCAGCGTCGCTCTGAGGCGATCTCTGGCCGTGCAGGTAGCGGCATTGAAGATGAATGGCTGGAGGATGAGGAGTTTTACGAAGGTATCGACGATGCCAACCGGGGGGAGATGGCCGCATGGTCCAGCAAGCCACCGGGGCGCGAGGTGGGTGACGAGGATGAGGACACCAGCTCTACGATATTCCTGAATATCACTGCCCCGTATTGTGATGCAGCCAGCGCAAGTCTCGCGGACATGCTGTTGCCGACTGACGATAGCGCTTGGCAGATAGCCCCGACGCCGATACCGGAACTGGTTCCGTTTGAAGATGGCAAGATCCCTGACAACATCCTGAGTAGCATCCAGAGCGAGGCGAGACAGCAGCCGAACCCGGAGGCTTATGTAGCCACCAAGCAGGCCGAGGTACAGCAGGTTGCTAAGCAAACAATCGCTGCAGCTAAGAGCAAGGCTGAGAAGGCGCAGAAGCGCATTGAGGACTGGCAGGTCGAGAGTAACTACCATGCTGAAGTGCGCAGCGTCATTGAGGACTCTGCCAAAATCGGTAGCGGCGTTCTAAAGGGGCCAATACCTGTTAAGCGCAAGCAGATGGCGTTCACAGAAGGCGCCCTGATTATTCAGGAGGAGATCAAACCGGGCTCAAAGCGTATCGATTGTTGGAATTTCTACCCTGACCCTGGGTGTGGCGAGAACATCCATAACGGCTCCTATACGTTTGAGCGCGACGACATCACCTCGCGTCAATTGCGGGAATTGATCGGAACGCCTGATTATATCGAAAGCCAGATTCTGGCGGTGCTGGATGAAGGCCCAACGCAGGCCGAGAAGGAGTACAAGCCTGAAGTTGGCGATATGAAGCGCCGCGACACGAAGAACCTGTTTGAGATCTGGTACTTCTACGGCGAAATAACCAGAGAGGATATGGAGGCGGCAGGCTGCGAGTGTGAGCATGATGTAGTACCCGCGCAGATCACAATGGTGAATAACCGTGTGATCAAGGCCACGCTTAACCCGCTGGATACCGGCGATTTCCCCTATGACATCATGGTATGGAAGCGCCGCAAGGGGTTGCCATGGGGAACAGGGGTGGCCCGCCAGATTCGAACGCCGCAGCGGATGATCAATGGCGCAGGGCGTAACTTGATGGATAACGCCGGTCTGGCAGGCGGGCCGATGTGGTACTTCAAGCAAGGCGTCTTGGAGCCTATCGATGGCGTGGCCGAACTGGCGCCGCGTAAGGGCTGGATCGCCGGCGAAGATGCAGAGCTTGACCACCTGCAAAACGCCTTCGGTTATTTCAAGCTCGATATGATGGTGAATGAGCTTCAGGCGATAATCCATCTGGGGCTAAAGATGGCTGAAGATGTCACCGGTATGCCGATGATCATGCAAGGCCAAATGGGTGCTCAGAAGCTGGACACTCTGGGCCAGACGCAGATCCTCAACAATAACGCCAATATCGTGCGCCGCCGTATTGCTCGCCTGTTCGATGACCTGGTAACTGAGCCGCATATTCGTCGTTACTACGCCTATCTGCTTCAGTACGGCAAGGATGAGGAGAAAGGTGAGTTCATCATTGACGCCAGAGGTTCGAGCAACCTGGTTGAGCGTACTATCGAGAAAGAGAAGACTGGTCAGTGGTTGCAACTCTCGTTGAATCCGGCATTCGGCATGGATCCGAAAAAGGTGGCCTGGGAGATGATGCGGGCTGACAAGCTCGATCCGAAAGCATTTGAATACGACGACGAGAAGTGGCAGCAGATTGTTGCGAACCTGGCTAACCCTCAGCAGAACGACCCGCGCGCCGAAATCGCCCAAATGAATGCGCAGCTGAAGATGGCTATCGAACAGATGAAGCAAAAAGGGGATGCGGACAGTCAGCAGCGTGAACATGCCCATGATGAGCGGATGAAGGCCGCCGATCTTCAGTCTAAGGAGCGCATTGCGCAGCTTCAGGCAGGTATTGAGCAGGCAGTGACACAGTTCCAGGGTGATCTGGAAAAGCAGTTGGCTGAGATGAAGTATCAGGGTGATAAGGATCTGCAGTTCGACAAATTGAAGACGAGCCTGAACGAAACAGTCATGCGACTCACAACCCAGAAAGAACTATCCGCTCAGCGAGCTCCGGCAAGCATGATGCCTAAGCCACCTACCGAACCCGCAGGACGGGCACGACCCGGAATGAGTTATCAGCAATGATCCTACAAGCGAACGGGAAACCGATTCCCTACAAAACGATCGAGACGGCCGCCCAAGCGGTCGTTTTTATTTCCACTGACGGAAATCACTGGGCGCCAGTAGCGCCAGATGACGTGCCGGACAGTCTGAAGCACCCGGATAACATGGGGCTGATGATGGCCGGTGAGATTTTGGAACTGGCTAACGGCTGCCTCTATAAGGCCGAAAAGGTTTCAGATGTACCAGTTCAGTGATGTGGATCGGGGTCAGCCCTGGTTTAAGCGGCTACAGGAACAAGTAAACGAACGACTGCAATCGCTACGGGAGCAGAATGACAGGTCAACTGATATGGAATCGACCGGCCTGCTGCGCGGACAAATTGCAGAAGTAAAACGCCTTCTCAAAGCGATGGAATCAACAGAAACCACAAACAGCGCGCAAAGACGCAATCCGTATAACTAACGGTAATAGCTGAATAGCCTGTCGAGAGGACACGCGAATGACAACCGAAGTGCAGCAGGATCAAGAATTAACCCCGGATCAGATGGCCGAGCAGGAGGAACGCGACTTCCTTGCTGCAACGAAGGGCGAGTCTGATCCAGAGCCAGAATCCACCTCGGCGCCTAAAGATGGCGCTGCCGACCCGGGCGAGGGAGATGATAATGACGATCTCCCGCTGGCGGCTGAAGGAGATGGCGATATCGATCTATCATCACTACCACCGAGCGTTGTTGAAAAGCTCGAAGCACAGATGATGGAAAAACTTGCACCCCAGATCGAGCAGCGCTTGTCTGGGCGGATTCGTAACATCGAGGGCCATATTGGCGGCCTCAAGCACAACCTGCAACAACTCTCGACCGCCGCCAAGGCCGCCGAGCAGCAGGGCGCAGAGGCCCCCGACGGTCACCAGATGCGCGAAGCCATGCAAAGCGGCGAGAAGATGGCGCGACTAAAGGAAGATTTCCCTGAGTTTGCGGATGCGCTCGAGGAGATGTTTTCAGGTATCGCCACTCAGATGCCGCAAGTGGACGTGAGCTCAATCAACCAGCGCATCGATCAAACAGCACAAACGATGCCTCAGTTGATGAACCGAGCGCGTCAAATGGCTCGGCTGGATAACGCCCACCCAGAGTGGGAGTCCACTATTCAGTCAGAGCGGTACCTTAACTGGCTAAGTAATCAACCCCCCGAAACCCAGGCTCTCACTCATAGTGAGAATGCTGCCGACGCAATCAAGGTGCTCGACGCTTACGCAGAAAGCATGAAACCTGCCTCGGACCCTGATCTGACCGCTCAACGCCGCCAGAACCGCCTGGAAAGCGCTGTATCGCCCACAGATGGACGCTCAGCGCAGCGACGCCAACCCAAAACCGAACATGAAGAGTTCTTAGCAGCCTTCAACGGATAACGGATCAGGAGCAATATCATGTCTCAGAAATACAATACGGCGACTCCCCGCGTCGGAAAACTCAAAGGGGAAATTCTCAAGCATGCGGTGCCGGTGACCTGCCTCGGCATCTCCGGAGACCAGAAGAAGATGGCAAAAAACCAGAGCGACACCGTTGTGTATCGCCGCTGGTTGCCGAAAGGTGGAGCGACCACAAATGCGAGCACCATCAACCAATGGTCTGTCGAGGCTAATGCGCACATCGTCAGCGAAGGTGTCACGCCGACGGCAGATACCATGGCGCCGCAGGATATCACCGTCAACATCCAGCAGTACGCCTGCCTGTATAACTACACCGATAAAACCGCCGACCTCTACGAGGACAAGATCCCGGACGAGATGAAGGTTCAGTGTGGTGAGCGGATGGGCCTGGTGCGCGAGATGATTGACTACGGCGCACTGAAAGGTTGTACGAACAAGTTCTACGCGGGCGGCTCCAGTCGTGCGACGGTGGATGAAAAAATCAGTCTGAGTCTGTTGCGTAAGGTGACGCGCTCTATCAAGGGTAATCGCGGCCGCATGGTTACCCGCGTTCTGGGCGCTTCCGGTGATTACAACACCTCTCCGATTGAAGCTGGTTACCTGGTGTTCGTGCACACCGATGGCGAGAACGATGTGCGCGATCTGCCCGGCTTCACCAAGGTGGCTGAGTACGGCCAGATGAAGACGATGCATGCCATGGAGATCGGCGCGGTGGAGAACTACCGTTTCGTGGTCTCTCCGGAGCTGGCAGCGATTGCTGATTCTGGTGCAGCGGTTGGGTCCACGGGCTTGGCTTCAACCAGCGCCTCCAATATCGACGTCTACCCCTTCATTGTGGTGGCGGCCGATGCCTGGGCTAACCTGGCATTGCGAGGAATGGACTCTCTCGATCCAATCCATATCCCGGCAGACAAGAAGGACAAAAGCGACCCGCTTGGGCAGCGCGGCTACATCGGCGCCAAGTTCTACAGTGCGGCGTTTATCCAAAATGATGGCTGGATGGCAGTTATCGAGGCGGGCGTTACCGACCTGTAAACGACTGACGATCAATAAGGGCTGCTCTGGCAGCCCTTTTTTATGAGGACTTCGAGATGAACAACCTTTCTCATGAGCACTTTGGTGGTACGTTCTGTCTGTCTAAGGCTGGATTGGCTGAGGGCACCAACTCCGCAACTATCAAGACCGCTGCTCCGAATGGCGCCGGTATCGACTACTGCATCGATGGCATCCTGTACCACAAAGCTGAAGGTGACAATATCGCCATGACGGCATTGGAACAGCAGGCAGACCTGACATCCTGCCTGTATCTGGTGCAGATTAACGCCGCCGGCACCATCTCCCTGAAAAAAGGCACTGAGCGCCTGAACGCCGAGATTGCAAATGACCAGTACGCGCTTGAGTGGCCTCGCCCTGATGCAGGCAACTGTCCGATTGGCGGGATTAAAGTCGTCATGGATGGCGGCACCTTTACCAGTGGTACCACTGACTTGTCTGGAACCGGTGTGACAGACACGTTCTACGACTTCTTCGCGCCGCCTCCGCAGGGCCTTGCATCCTGATAATAGGGGGCTGGCCGCCCCCGCATAAATTCCAACTAGAGGGTATTGCCATGAAAACTAACGAGACGATCAGTAATCTGATCATTAAGCGATTCCTACACCTGTGGTCTCATGCAGCAATTAAGATCCGTGGGGATGATGGAACAGACACTGAAGTGACCATGACAGAGCTTGCTTCACTGGCAACGGCTGATCGTCTTGTATCAGTGAGTGATGAGGCGGCGTACACAGCCCTTGTGGCGAATAGCGGCAAACCACACACCCTGCCGAACCTGACAGCATCCTGCACCATCTCTCTGCCGGCAGCAGCGGTAGGGCTTGAGTATGAGTTTATCTATAAAGGGGTTGCAGCGGATGCGCAGAATTGGGTGATCGATACCGGTTCTGATACCAACTTCTTCCTGGGTGGGCTTGCGCACTTGGATACAGACGCGGGATCTGGCGGCGACGAGGTGGTGCCAATTGCGGGTGATGGCGATAGTAACTCCAAGCTGACCGTGGTCACGCCAGACGTGGGGACACGCATTAAAGCGATCTGTGACGGGACAAATTGGGTCTTGAGCGGTTATGTCGTTAGCGCAACCGTGCCTTCATTTGCTGATCAATAAGTCTGGGCTTCGGCCTCTTTTCTAATTGCGCCTAGCGCACTTCCTTGACCTCGCCTCGCGGGGTCTTTTTTGGAAGTAATTCGAGGATACCAATATGCCACCACGTAAAAGAACAACCCCGACACAACAGGGAGAAACCGAAGTGCAGAACGCAACCGAATCAGGCGCCGCTGACGTCCAGGATCTGGTATCGGCGAATGAAGAATTTGCCAAACAGAATGAGCGGCTGGAAAAAGAAAATGAAGAACTTAAAGCTCAAGCGCACAGCAGCTTTGCGATCATTCAGGATTTGCAAAAACGCTTCGAAGTCATGGAACAGCAAATCGGCCAAGACGGTGTGGCGCATTTCGATGATAGCGACCTGGTACGCGTGGAAGGGCGGACAATGGATGATCCGCTAATGAAGCAAAAAGCCGACATGCTTAAATTCATGGAAGAGCCGGTCACCATTTACATTCATGACGTGTCGGAAGATCAGGCAGATCCGGGTTTCCCGATCTTCGTAAACGGTGAGTGTGAGATTTTTCGGCGCGACGAAGAGCGCACCGTGAAGCGAAAGTTTGTTGAGGGTCTGGCGCGCGCGAAAAAGACGGGCTACAGCAATCAACTCAAAGTGGATCCAGAGACCGGTGTTCAGGAATACGTCTGGCCGAGCAAGACAGGTTTGCGCTACCCGTTCAATGTTGTTCATGATGGCAACCCGAATGGGGCATCGTGGCTGAAATCTGTGCTTCGCCAACAGTAGTTACGGCTCTGGCGAAGCGCTCATGGTTCGCCTCCTCCTCCCCAAGTTGCTGCCTGTGAAGGCCGCAGAGGTTTGAATGAACTTCCTACAACTTGTTCAACGATATCGCCAGGAAACTGGGTATGCCAGCACCGGGCCTACGACGGTAGTGGGGCAAACTGGTGATCATGCCAAGGCGGTTGATTGGGTATCTAGCGCCTATGTGGAGCTCCAGAACAGACTCCGCTGGCGCTGGCTCCGTCGCCGATTCACGCTGACAACTGCTTCTGGCACAAAGCGCTATGTTTATAGCGATTGCACGGATGTTGTGGCTAATGAGGCCATTGATCGATTCAGGGAATGGATCATTGACCGGCGCAACCAAATGCTGTGCTACCTGCAATCCAGTGGCGAATCAGCCGAGTACTGGGTAACGCCGATCTCATGGGAGCAGTATCGGCAGATCTACCTGATCGGTTCCACGCCAAACGGGCCGCCTGCGCACGTTGCTGTCGACCCATCTAATAACCTGGTGCTTGGCCCAACACCTAATGACGTGTATGTCCTGAGTGGTGAGTACCACCGCGGCAGTCAAGTGCTCGCCGCAGATGATGACACCCCGGAAATGCCGTCCGATTATCACATGCTAATCGTTTACGCGGCGATGATGGATTACGGTTATTACGAAGTCGCTAATGAGGTACTTGGGCGCGGCAGAGAAAAACATCGCCGCCTACTTCGCCAGCTCGAGGCCTCTCAGGCGCCAAAAATACGCATGGCTGGACCGCTAGCATGACCAAGCGCTCACTATTTGTCGCTCTCGGCGGCGGCGTGGACGGCACCTCCCCCGAAACACAAGTTAGCCCTGGCCGACTACGCACAGGCGTCAACATTGAGGCTAAGCCTGGTGGTGGATACCAGCGAATGGAGGGGTATACCGCTTTCGATGACGAGATAACTGGCTCCGGGCCCATTCGAGGCATCCATTATTTCAACGGCAAGCTGTACGCGTTTCGAAACGACAGCGCTGGCACAAGCTGCCAGATGTGGTCATCTACCGGCAGCGGTTGGACGCTTATTAAGTCAGGCCTTACGGCAGACGGGACATACCGGATGATCACGTCAGACATGGACGGTTCGCCCGCGATGTATGGTGCATCAGGCACCCATAAGGCGTTCAAGTTTGACGGTTCTACCTGGACTGATATCACCACTGGAATGGCGGCAGACGTCCCGAGTCATATTGCGGCTCACAAGCAGCATCTCTTTCTTTCGTTCGCAAACAGCGTGCAGCACTCTAGTATTGGTAATTCATCATCATGGACCCCGGTCACCGGGGCTGGCGAACTGCTGGTTTCCGAAAACGTTACCGGATTCTCAGTCATGCCGAACGGCTCTCTCGGGGTCTTTACGCGCAGCGGCATCACGCTACTGGCAGGCACCAGTTCCAGCGACTGGGTGGCCAATAACATGGTGGAATACGGTAACAATGCAGGCGCTATAGCGGGAACGATTCAATCCATGGGGGCGGCAGTCAGATTCTGCGACAGTCGCGGGATCATCGATTTTGCGGCGTCTGATACATCCTCTGACTTTTATGACGCCATCATCAGCCATGATATGGATCGCGCCATCCAGGGGCTCTGGGGGAGGGCGATTAGCGCGACAGTGGTTCGCGCAAAGAACCAATACCGCCTGTTCTTTAATGATGGCTCCGGCGTCATCCTGACCTTTGCAGCCAATCGGGTGATGATCACCCAAATCCAATTCCCTCACGTCGTTCACTGTGTCACCAACACTGAAGACAGTTCAGGCAATGAGCGCATCTACTTTGGTGCCGATAACGGGATCGTGTACCAGATGGAGTCCGGGCGCTCGTTTGGCGGGCAGGCGATCAGTGCGTATGCAGAAACAGCCTTTACTGACATGGGTGACCCTCACCACGTGAAGCGGTTCCGGCGCCTATGGGTTGATCTTGGCCGTAACGGTGGTGAGTCGCTCAATGTGTCAGCCACCTGCCTGATCGATAACGATGGTGATAGTAACCAGTCGTTGGGTGGATTCGATATCGAGCGTGGCGGCACGCCGCTGGGTATCGGGCGACTTGGCGCCATGGTGCTTGGTACTCAACCGGTAGCTGATGGCAGGATCAACCTGTCCGGGACTGCCAAATATATCAGTCTGAAGTTCTCCTCCAGCACCACAGACAGTGCGGCCTGGGAGATAAACGGGATAACAATCGATTACTTTATGGGTCGAAAGCGGAGGTAGCATGGCGGGACCGTATTATACAAACTCCAAGGTTGATGGCGACTACATGGAGGCTACCGACCTTGAGGCGATAGAGTCGGCGTTCTCATCGGTAGATGGCGACAAGGCTGAAAAAACAGTCCCGGCAGCACCGGGCAATCTAGCAGGGCTTGATGCGTCTGGCGATCTTCAAGATTCCGGCAAGACGGCGCCGACCGGCGATATAGTTGGCACCTCTGATACCCAGACGCTAAGCAACAAAACATTCATCACTCCAGCGCTTGGGACGCCTGCATCAGGAACGTTGACAAACTGCAGCGGCTACCCGGCGGCAAATCTATCGGGGACGCTTGCGATTGGGAAAGGCGGGACGGGCAGGACGTCGCTAACCAGTGGGTACGTGCTGACTGGTAATGGTGCATCTGGGGTCAATATGGTTGCGCCCGGAACGTCTGGCAATGTGCTGACAAGCGATGGCTCTTCATGGGTGTCGTCTGCGCCGGGCGCTGCGCTCGACGGGGTTACCGATTCCGCAAGCCCATACGCCACATTGCTGGGCTCCGGCGCGGGCGATGCAATCTCGTCGGGTACCCATAATGTCTGCATGGGGTATAACGCGGGCTCCGATATAACTGCCGGATTTCAGAATATCGCCATAGGAAGCGATGCGTTTAGGTACCCACAAACAACCGAAAAGTGCATCGCTATTGGGTACAGGGCGCTCTATCGGTTAGGCCGAACAAGTGGCGGTGATGAAACCATAGCAATCGGTGATGAGGCAGGTTACTCAGGAGGGGAGGACTACGGAGTTTTCATCGGCTCAAAAGCTGGGTACAACCAAAGCGCCACAGCCGGTGGTGCTGTCTGCGTTGGGCATAACGCTGGGATGGGTGCAGCTTCTAGAAACAACATGAACATGGTTGCGGTAGGCAAAAGTGCCGCCTATTCATGCGAAGGTGCTATATACACAACTGCCATCGGTGCATATTCGCTCTATTCTATTAGCACTGGGGATAATAATACGGCTGTTGGATTCCAGGCTGGACGAGACATTACTACCGGTTACAACAATACGGTTGTTGGCTACAACGCGGGCAACTCTGGAACGAATGACCTAACAACAGGGGCGAATAACACGGTTATCGGCTACCAAGCCGCCGCATCATCCAGTAGTGCGGTGAACGAAATTACATTAGGCAACTCATCCATCTCGACGTTGCTCTGCCAAGTAACCACGATAACCAGTCTTTCAGATCGTAGAGATAAAACGGATATAAAACCGCTTGATGCCGGGTTGGATTTTGTTCAGCGCCTGCAGCCTGTGCGCTTCACATGGCACATGCGTGATGGCGGCAAGGTTGGCGATCCTGATGCGGGGTTCATCGCGCAGGATCTTCAGAAGGCGCAAGAAGATTCAGGTATTGAAATTCCTGGACTGGTTTTCTCTGCCAATAAAAACCAGCTGGAGGCAGGGTATGGGAAACTGCTTCCGGTGCTGGTTAAGGCTATACAGGAGCTCACGGCGCGCGTTGAGGAGTTGGAATCTAGCGGGAGGTCGGCATGACGGTTATTAATGATGATGAGATTGCCGATATCTACGCGGCTGCTCTGGACTCGGTTGAACTTCTCAAGAAAGGCCAGCCTGTAGGCGACACCAGTAATTGGCAGCCTGTTATTGATCGCAACAAAAAACACCTCGAATCGCTGCTTGATCGCACCTTTTGGACGTCGGAAGACTTGCAGCCGCTGCGTGACTCTATTGCGGCAGAAGTCCCAGTTTATGTCAGACCAGAGACGCCCAGGACTGATCAGTATGCCACCGAGGCATACCCAGCCAAAGCTGAAGGTGTATGGGTTCAACAGTGGGCATATCGACCCTATACGACGCCGGAATTGTCCGATATTCGATGGGAGAAGCGCGAAGCAATCAAGGCTGATCACCAAGCGCAGTGCCACCAATACGTCGAGTTCAATGGTGTGCTTTGGCGAGGCGGTGAGGCGTCGGCAGTGTCCATCAAGAATGCGGCGGATCTTGCAGATTACTCAGGAGCTGGGGAGATTATCCTTCGTGACGCGCTTAAAAACCCACATCCGGTTTCAATATCGCAAGCCAAAGCGATTGCAGCGACGATCGGTGCAGACTATCAAATCAAGTTCCAAGCAAAAGAAGAAGCGCTGCGAAAACTGGATGCAATCAACCTTTCTGACCCTGACGCAAAAGCCCAGATAGACGCTATATCCCTGTAATGACCACACCCTTTCACCACTGTTGGGAAACAGAGGAATCGCTATGGCGAATAATTATGACTCACCGTCCTATACGGTAGACCGGAAAAGCACCGTCACCGGGCAGATGGATGACATCCTGAAGCAGGATTCTCCTTTGATGCAGCGCGCCCAAACCCAGGGTAAACAATATGCAAACAGCCGCGGGTTGCTGAATAGTTCCATGGCTGCGGGCGCTACTCAGACCGCCATGATTGATGCGGCCATGCCGATGGCGCAACAGGACGCATCAACGTTTGCGAACATGGATCTGCAAAAGTACAACGGACTACTTCAGGCTGAGCTTAATGATCAAAATTATGCCCAACAGAGAGGGCTTGCTGATCAGAATTACGGTTTTCAGCGGCAGTTGAATAGCCAGCTTCAGGGCTTTGAGCAGGAAAACATGCGGCTCGATAACAATCTCCAGCAATCACTCAATAGTCAGCTCCAAGGCTTTGAGCAAAGCAATATGCGGCTAGGCAACAGCCTCCAGCAGTCACTAAACTCGCAACTCCAAGGATTTGAGCAGGACAATATGCGGCTGTCTGACACGCTGCAGCGTGGCCAGAACCAGCAACTCCAGGGTTTTGAGCAAGACAATCTACGCCTTGGTGACACCTTGCAGCGCGGCCAAAACGAACAAATGCAAGGCTTTGAGCAAAGCAATATGCGACTGTCTGACTACTTGCAACGCGGTCAGATGGCCTTCGGGAATACGCTGGAGCAGGGCAATATGCAGCTGGCGGATACGATTCAACGGGGCCAGATGGGGTATGCAAATGTATTAGAACAGGGAAATATCCGCCTCGAGGACAGCTTGGCCAGAACCAGAGCCGAGCTTGATAATGCGCTCAGTCGTGGCGACATGGTTCTCGCAAACCAACTGCAGCGACAACTGAACGATCAGCAGCAAGCGTTCGCTCAGTCGAATATGGCAATGGAGCAAGGCTTTACGCGCGACAATATGCAACTTCAGCAACAGCTGAACGAACTGCAAGCACGGGCCGATAATGCTCGCCAGCTTGGTCAGATGGATAAGGCGGCTTCGATTGAGCGCCAGATGGCTGATATCCAGCAGCAGTACACCCAGTCAAACATGGCCCAAGAGCAAGGCTACGCGCAGTCCAACATGCAGTTAGAGAGTACGCTTAACGAGGCGCAGGCGGCGGCTGATTATGCGAGAACGCTGAATCAGATGGATAAGGCTGCCGGTATAGAGCAGCAAATGACTCAGCTGCAGAATGCGCTGGAGCAGGGCAATATGGCATTGGCCAACCAGCTTCAAATGCAGCTCAACCAACAGACGCAAGGATTTACGCAGCAGAACCTACAAACAGAGCAAGGCTTTACGCGCGACAACATGCAGTTGCAACAGCAGCTAAATGAACTCCAGGCTCAATCCGACTTCGCGCGCGAAATGGGCCAAATGGATAAAGCGGCAAGCATCGACAAGCAGATGGCCGAACTCCAGCAGCAGTACACGCAACAGAATATCAACCTTGAAAACACCAACCAGCGCGACAGGCTGCAGATGGAGCAGGGATATACCCAGCAGAACATGCAGCTTCAGCAGCAGCTTAATGAGGCGCAGTCAGCGGCTGATTTTGCACGCCAGATGAACCAGATGGACAAGGCGGCTGCGATAGAAGAGGGTATGGCGGCAATTCAGAACGCGTACAACCGCGGTGACATGCAGCTTGCAAATAGTCTCCAGCAACAGCTGAATGCCCAAACCCAGGAATACACTCAACAAAACCTCGCAACCGAACAGCAGTTCCAGCTTGAGGCGATTGCTAAAGAGCAGGGCTTCCAGGCATCGCAAGCCGAGCTCGACCGCGCGCAGCAGATTATGCTCACCAATACGGAAATCGATGCCACGCAAGCCCTTGAGCAATCAAGGCAGGCATTCCAAGCGGAGCAGGCCGGGCTTGACCGAAACCAGGCAACATCATTGGCGCGTGAGGCCCAGACGTTCCAGGCAAGCCAGGCAGAGCGTGACCGGGCTCAGCAGCTTATGCTGACAGATAAAGAAATTAACGCCACCCAAGCGTTAGAGCAGTCCCGGCAATCATTCCAGTCAGAGCAAGCGGGATTGGATCGTACTCAGGCGGCCGACCTGGCAAGAGAAGCCCAGTCGTTTCAAGCAAGCCAATCCGAGATTGATCGGGCGCAGCAGATCATCCTTGCAGATAAGGAGATCGGGGCGACTCAAGCACTGGAAGCGGCCAGGCAGGAGTTTGAATCTCAGCAATCTCAGCTTGATCGAACTCAGGCTATGGAATTGACTCAGCTTGGCCAGCAATTCCAGGCATCCCAATCAGAGATGGATCGGGCGCAGCAAATACTGATGGCCAATAAGGAGATCGATGCCACCCGGGCGCTGGAACTGTCACGCCAGGAGTTTCAAGCACAGCAAGCTGGGTTGGATCGGGATCAGTCAGTTCAGCTGACGGAAATGGGCCAGCAATTCCAAGCCTCTCAGGCGGAAATGGATCGGGCGCAGCAAATCATGCTGGCCGACAAGGAAATTACAGCGCAGCAAGCGCTTCAGCAGGCGCAGCGCGAATGGCAGTCGTCCGAGAACTCACTGGATCGAGAGCAGCGCACAGGATTGCTCCAGATGGAACAGGATTTTGTTTCAGACCAGTCGTCACTGGATCGGGAGCACTCAGCTTGGCAGACAGGGGTACAGGCCGAGCAGGCTCAATTGGATCGACAGCAACAACTAGGGCTGCTTGAACAGGAAAACAAATACAACAACGAAAGCCTGGCAAAAACCACGTCCGCCAATCTGCAGGGGCGCTATGTCGATGCAATCAACGACATAACGGATAACGCCGCCGTCTCCATCAATGAGATTGAAGTGGCGACCGGTATGACACAAGAGGAGAAGGATACGATGATCCAGAACACAATCGCGCGACGCGACGCGGATCTGGCCTTTACCCGGCAGCTCTACTCCAACATGCCTACCTGGAATTTCGACTGGCTTGATATGGCGGAAATGCCGGCAGCCCCGGGTGTATCGCTTGAAGGGGGTGCATGATGGGACTGTTAAGCGACCTCACAAGCCTTGGGATGAAAGCGGCATCAACCCAAGGTGTACCAACCACCAGTGGGCTCGATTTCGGAGACCTATTCGACACTGTTGGTGACTATGCCAGCAAGGCGTTTGACTGGATGGAAGAGAACCCGACTGCAACTGGCGCGATTGCCGGGGCGGCCTCGGCAGGCCTTCAGTATCTCAGCGCCAAGGAGCAGCAAGACTACTACGAGAAAAAGCTGAAGCAGGAGGAGCGCTTCAATGCGCGCCGCCCGTCGTCGGGCAGTCAGGGGTATGGATCGCACACGACCAATTTAACCGGTGGCACCGGCTTGCTGGCCACGCCGTACAAGAAATACTAAGGGGGCGGAATGCGAGGTTCATTTGAATGGCGTTTGTCCCTGGGTATGGTGAATGGCTGGGGGTTTGGCTCTGGTGGATTAGATGGCATGGATGCTGCCGGCCAGTTTGGTGGCGGTGGCTTCGACAGTAATTCTGGGGGTAGTGGCGGCCCTAACGGAAGCGCTGGATACAATGATAATTTCGGCATGCGCGAGGCGGCCAAGGACGCCATCGATAGCGGAATGGCCACAGCGGTTGGCGGGGGGGCATCGGGCGGGCATAGCGACATAGCGGCTCGTGCGATGAGTGCGTTCAAAAGCGCGCCACGAAGCCAGACCAGAGCGGCCAGGGCCACATCGATGGATCGGCGGGATGCGCTCAAAGAAAGCCCGGAGGATATCGCCAAGCTGGATGCTCCAGCTCTCACTGCTGCAACACTCAAGATGCGCGATATTGATGGTTACAACCCGAGCACTGCTTCCGACAGACAGGGGTTTACCGACCGAGAAAACCAGTCGCGCGGCTACAGCGAGTCAGCCATGGAGGCAGCTGATGAGGCCTACGCAAACACAGCCAAGAACGGGCTTGTTGGTACTTTGTCGTATGGCATCAATCCAGCATTAGGCGTTGGCGTAAATGCGGCTATTGATGCCGTCCAGTCAGCTAACTTTCGTGATGCCTATGGAATGGAGCGTGATACGGTTGGCGCGATCGGCGGATCGCTTAAAGGCCAGGTGTCAAATTTGGCGGGCGGCTTACTGGGTGGAAAGGTTGGCGGCGCCCTGGGTGGTGCGGCCTTTGGGGCGCCAGGCATGATAGCGGGCACTCTTCTAGGGAAGGCTTATGGTGCCGATGCTTTAGGCAAGGCTAGTGCCGACAGTATCGGAAAGGACAACACCAACACCCAATCCCCCTCAGCAACCGGCCTCCTAAATACCAACCAGGTAGCAACGGCATCCAAAGCGCAGCCCGCACCCTCGCAAACCACCACCGGCTACCAATCCAAGTTCGGTAACTATTCATCCCACCTCAACAACTTCAGTAGCCGCGCCCTCAGTGCCTGGGCGTAAGGAGACAGCATGGCAGGACTACTTCAAATGCCGCAGGCTCAGCAGCCGGCAGCACCGCAACCAGCGCAGCCACAGGGGCTGCAAGCGCAGCCCGGGAAGCCAAATCCACAGAAAGAGTTCTATCAGCGACTGATCGTGATGGCGTTGAAGTTCCTCTATTCCGAACAGGGCGTCCAGATGATCCAGCAGGGCCTCAAGATGCCCGGTTCACCGGCTGAAAATATCGGCGTGATCGTTGGGCGTCTTGCTCAGAAGATTGTCATGGATGTAAAGGAGCAGGGTAAGCAGTTGCCGCCGTTAATGGTGATCAAGGCAACGCTCGAGCTCTCCCAAGCCGTGACCGATCTGGCAATGGAAGCCGGAGTGGTTAAGAAGGAAGAAGCCAACCAGGTGGCTCAACAGGCGTTCTACGAAGGCATGGAGAAAGTCGGCCAGGGCACCAAGAAGGTCCTGCCGCAAGAGGAACGGCAGGAGTACCAATCCACTATTCAGCAGATTGACCAAGCCGATCAGGCAGCGCAACAGAAGCGCAAGGGGGCAGCATGAGCTTAGGCGGACTATTGGGGCATGCTCTACTGGGTGGTGTCCAGGGTGGCGCTACAGCGGCGCAGCAGGTGGCGAAGCGCCGGGAGGAGTTTGACCTGAAGAAGGAGCTGATTGATATCGAGGACGCGAAGGCGCGGGCCCGGCTGGAGATGCAAAACAATTTCCAGGTGCAGAGAGATGAAAGCCAGCACGGATACCGCATGGGTGAACTGGCGCAGAGTAATAAGTACCAGACTGCGCGGGATGCGGCCAACCATAATCGAAGTGTTGAACTGGCTGGAATTAAGCACGGCCATGATGTTGAGCTCGCGGAAATGGGGGGCGGCTTGAAGTCCGGCCGGTTTAAGCCGATTGATGACGGTGTCGGGAATGTCACCGCAGTATTCGACTCTGCGACCGGGCAGATGATTAGCAATGGTGGCGCAGGCAGCGGTATTACCCCTGAAATGGATGCCAAGGCCGAGCAGATAGCCAATGAGCGCGTTGATTCCATGGCTGGATGGCTCTCTGGAGACGGTGCTGACTTTAAGGAGTATGGCGGGATTCGAGAGGCCGCAAAGGCACAATTCAAACAGGAGGCGCTTCAGCAGCTACAGGGCGGACAGGCGAGCGGAAGCAATCCATTAATTCAAGCTGCCCAGAGCGGAAAGCTCACGCTAAATGATCCGGATGCAGCTCCGTCGTCGGAGCAAGCAACGCCTCCGCAAGTGCGCCGTTCCGGGAGAGCAGCAGCCGAACCGGCCCAGTCTGGCCCCGGGCTTCTTGAGCAGGTCGGAAGCTACTTTGACTTCGGCGCAGGCGCAGAGGCCGGGCAGGCCTATGAACAGATCGTGGAAGCGGTAGGTGAAGGCGCCCCGATTGACCCACGACTCATAGAGGTGGCCATGCCTCACCTGAAGACTAATCCGTATTATCTGGAGAAGGCTAAAAAGCTGGCCGGCATGTAAACTGTTATCTCCCAGCCTGTCGTGAGGACACGCATCCATGAATTACCTATCCAGGCTCCGTGATGCCAATCCGGACCTCAAGAATTTCAGCGACGATCAGATTGTTGAAGCCCTTCCCCAGTTAATGCCGGAGCGATTCGGCAACAAGCCAATGTCACAGGTTCGTGAAGAGGCAATCCTGTCGCCACGCGAACTAGAAATTCGACAATACGAAGATCAAGGGGGAGGTGCAGCCTCGTCGCTAAAGCGCGGCCTGCTTAGAGCCAATCAGACATTCAATGCTGCAGGTGCATGGCTTGGTGATACTGTCATGGACGCCCTGCCGGAGAGCGTCAGAGAGTCTACGTTTGGGCGCTGGCTTCAGGAAGAGGCCGATACGGATAAGCGGGACATACTGAGAGACGAAGAAGCCATTGCTTCCTTGCCGCAGCGCCCTGAGATGGCGCGCGCTATCGACGCAGCGAACAGCGCGGAGAGTGGGCTTGATGCGATAGTGGCATTTGCCAGGGAAGTGAATGATTCACCAGATACGACAGGATTTCTGCTGGATACACTATCCGAGCAGGCGCCGCAGGTGTTGGCGCAGATACTCGGCACCAAGGGTGCTGGCGTTCTGGTGAAAGGTACAGGCAAGGCATCTCAGATCCTGCGAATGGGGATGGGTGGGGGTGTAGCATCATCGTCCGCAACGCTTGGCCCCAATACCGCGAGGTATATGGAAGGCGATATCGATAACTTTGGTGACGCCATTGGTAGAGCGGCCAGGCGAACAGGGGCGCAAGCCGCAGTCGACGCGACCACTTCCGGTATGATCCCCGTCAAGATAGGTCCCAATCAGGCCACTAACGTTGCGGCTCAAATGGCGCTCCAGGCAGGCGGTGGTGCAGCCGGTGAGTACGCTGGCGCCAAAGCTGTGGGTGAGGAGGTTACGCCTGGGGAGCTCGCTGCCGAAGGCTTGTTGGAGCTAATTACTGCGCCTGGTGATGTGGTAGCTGCAGCGCTTGATGCCAGACGCCCCATGGATGACGCCAATCAGCGTATCGAGCAAGCCGGGCAGCAGGCCGCCGAGCAAGGTGGTGACGCCCTGGACCAGGAGATCGCCAAGGCCAAAACGGCGGTCGATGAGATTCCCAAGGCGGCCGCTCAAGAAAAAACAGATGAGCTGACGCGAACAGTAAGCCAGATCAACCCCGCCGACTATGAAGCCCCTGCGGTTAATCGTGAGCGCAACACCACTCGAGGACTAGATGGCCTGGATGGTCTAATCACCGTCGCCGAGCGCATGGGCTTCACTGATGAAGTTGCACAATTGGTAACGGCCAAGCGCCTTTATCAGCAGGCCGAACAGGCCCGCAGTACCGGTGATGAGGTGCGCGCGGGTCAGTATGCGGACCGAGGTAACCGTCTGTACCGATCTGCCACCGAAGTGAACGATCGCATCAAACCCATCGCAGACCAATTTCCAGCCCCCTATGTATTCGATTTTGGCCCGAGTGCCGTCGAGGGTGGCGACCTGGTGGTCAGCAAAGAAGCATCAGGCGGTCGCGGTGCGATATATGATCAGCCGAGCGCTGTTGCAGGACCTGCGTCGATTAAGCAGCAGCGCAGCGAGAGGCCCATTCAATCAGGCATCATTTATGCCGAAGAACCTCCGGCATACCGCACGGCACGGGCAGACCTGGAGGCGCTACGAGAGCAGCGCCAGGCTGATGACTTTAGTGCTCGCTACGGGCAAGAGGGTCAGACCCCTTACCGCCGCGAACCGATCACTGGCGAGCTGGACCGCAGCACCGAACTGCCGCCCGGACGACGCCCGGCAGAACTCCCACCCGGCACCGGACATATCAATATGGGCCGTGAGCGCCCGGAACGCACCTTCACGCCCACTCCAACCGAATACGACGGCGTAGGCCGCAATACGGTCGAACGCACCGCACAGGGCCAGCCTGAGCGTCTGCCGCCAGGTAACGCAACTCGTGCTATCACGCCCAAGCAATACCGTCAGATGCAGATGCTGCGCAATCAGGGTTTGCGCACCAAGTTGCGTGAACGCACCGCAGAGCAGGTCGAAGCCATTCAGACCGTTGAGGCTGTGCGGGCTGGGGAAGTTGAAGTTACAGATAGCGCACAGACCCAAAGACGGCCGCTATCATCCATGACCCATGCGGAAGTCGACGAGCTCATCCAGCAAACGGACGGTAATCTCGCATCATCCTACCAAGTGGATTGGGGTGATATGCCGAAAGGTCAAGGGAAGCGATCTGGTGGCATGGTAATGGGCGGCATGAGCGATGCGGTGGCGCTCCAAGGCGTTAAATCGTATGGCGACTTTTTAGGCAAGCTCAAAGAGACCGAGCCAGAAAACTACGAAGATGCGTCACTGACATTGAGCGGCGGTGGAGATAGGCCTTCTCAGATTCGGTATGCCAAGCTGCGCCTGGCTGGATACGGTCACGATGAGGCGCTTCAATATGTCGTCCTCAGATCGGAGGAGGCGAACAATCAGCTGTCCAGGTCTGCCCCAGATGCAGATATTCAATCGGATCAAGCTACCCCGCGCATTACCGGCGAGCAGATCGATAAAGACTGGGCTCGCTTCACGCCTGAGTCGGGCACTTTGAATGTTCCGCGCTCTGAAATGCCCCAGGTAAAAGCCGAGGACCGAGGGGCTCTGGTTAACTACCTGAATGCCCGGGGCGTAGAGCATGAGCAGACCGAGGTAGATCCTCGAGTATTGAAGCCGACGCAGGCCGAGTTTTCGCCCGCTAAGGTCCAGAAGGCGCGAGAGTTTACCGGTGGAGACCGATCGATCCTGGTATCGGCTGATGGTCATGTTGTAGACGGTCATCACCAGTGGATGGCCAAGCGTGAGACTGGCGAGCCGGTCAAAGTCATTCAGCTAAAAGCGCCGATCAACGACTTGGTGTCGCTGGTTAAGGATTTCCCAAGTTCTGAGCAGGATGCAGGCGCTCAAGCTGCCCCAGTCGGCGAGCAGGCAAGCCCTCCTCAAGAGTTCAGCGATCCCGTCCGGGCCCAGGAGCTTAAGAACAGTATCCGAGAGGCTGAACTACTACTGCAATCTGGTAGAGACACGCTTGGGAATAAGCTGGCAGACGACAAGCGCCGAATGACTGAGCGGTCCCTTGAGAGTAGCCGTAATAAATTAGATGACCTCCGCGTGAGCGGCGCGCAGAAAGAGCAGGCGTCATTCCGCATCGAGCCCACTGATGCCAGTGTTCGCGTGCTTGGCGAGCCCCAAGCGATCCGCCAGAAGCTGAGGGAGGGGCGGTTCCCGTTCAAGGGTGCTGAGATCGAAGGCGGACTGTCATTCGGAAAGAGCATGGAGTCTCGTATTCGGCAAGCGCTCGACGGCTCAGCTTTTGGCGACCAGGCAATTGACGCGACCGATGAACGCACGCGCGCTAAACCCCTGAAATTCAAATCCAACGGCAGCCCCTTTGCCTCTTTGCCGTTCCGGCGTAACAAGGACACTGCTCAAGTCGTTCCGGTGGAGGGCGGCTTTGCTGTTCAAGTCGACGCCGAAAAAGCCAGCCGTATTGAGGCAGAACAACAGGCCGCTGAAGACCGGCGTATGGCGCAGCAGGCAGCGCAAGCACAGAAAGCCAAGCGTCGCTATAACCGTGAGCCAGATCCAAACAGTGACGATCTGATGGCCGCTATTGCGCTGGGTGGCGGCATTAGTCGCGACTCTGCAGAGGGCGTGGATCCTGCCGACTTTACGCGGCGCGCCGCCGGAATTCGTTACGTGTTCCCGCGTCGCGGTGGGCGCACCCTGGACGAGATGACCGAATACCTTCGTCAGTTTGGGTATGTTGAGTCCTACGCTGATCTCCAGGATAAGCTGGACCGCTCATTGCGAGGCGACCGCGTACTTACGCCAGAGGGTCAGATGCAGCAGATGGACCGCGAAGCTGAAGAGGAGGCGCGATTCCAGGAGGCTGAATCGAATAGCAGGCCTATTGATGACGTGCTGGCCGACCAGGTAATCGCTGCCCGGGATGCAGGTGTGCCCAATAATGTTATCAGCGATATACTGAACCGTAACAAAGACGATGCCGCCAGGGCGGCCGTGGAGCTAGATAATGAGCGACAACGCGCGGAAGAAGCGGGCCTTCGATCCAGAGAAAGTAATGAGGTTGGCGGACGAGAAAATGAATCAGCGAAAGACTGGGCAGACCAAGACATCCCGTGGAACAGTTCCCGACCGCTCACAGACGAAGATGCCGCCGACATCTGGGGCGACATCGACCCGGAGCCCCTCCTAACCAGCTACACCGAAGCAGACCTTGCCGAGCGGGAACAGGCCTCTCGGGCGGAACGTGCCCGGCAAGCTGAAGCGGACCGCACTGCCGAGCAAAAAGCCCAGGCGGATGCCGAGCTCAACGACTTTCGCCTATCCGGTTCAAATGCGCCTGCCGATGTAGCGACAGCAGGCGGACAGACCGATCTCCTTGGTGCCACGCAAACACCGACAGCGGTTCCTGATTCTGACGCCACCGACCTGATTAACGAAGTATCACGCCTGGCAGAAGCTGGCACAGCCGAACGTCGCAGAGAAAGTTTTGAGCAGAAGGTACTACAGGTCGCCGACAGACTTGAGCGCGCAACCGGGACCATGGTGGCCGGTGATAAGTTCATGCGTGATATCGAGTCTGGTTTTGAGTCTACCCGCCAGAAAGCGATCATCGATGCAAAGTCAAAGCTAGGTATTAGCGTAGTTGAGGCAACCACAGCAAATACTGAGAGTGATACCGTCACCGCCCATGGCGTCACGGTTGAGGTACCGAAGATCGATCAACAGCTGGCGGACGACTACAACCGCGCCACCCATATGGGGCGGGGCCGTGACCTGAATGCAGAGCTTCGCAGCGAAGCGGAAAACCTGCTGAATGAACTGGCTGGGCGCAAGCACACGCTGGACACCCCGGAACAAAAGGCAAAAGCCAAAGAACTGATTGAACCCTACCTGGAGGCTCAGGCCGAGTTTACCCGATGGGATGCGCGATTCAGTGCCAACAACCCGTCATGGGTAGTGACCGGGCGCAGTGGCCGCAACATGGATAAGGCCAACAGCCGCAATGAGCGGCACATGGATGAGTATACGAAGCGGGTGGATCGGCTGCGGGCCCAGCGTAAACGCATTGGTGACGCACTTTACGGGATGCGCCCCGAGGCCGTGAAGGCTGATCAGGCACTAAGCGCAGATCACAAGCGTATCACCCAGCTTGTCGCTGATATCGCTGGATGGATGCGTGATGGCGCTAATGAAATGGCCGCCGAGACACGAAAGTGGGCATCCCCAAAAGCACACAAGGCTATTGAAAGCGCACTTCAGCGTGACCGTGAAGGCACTATCCAGCACCTGCGCGATCTTGATTCAGGTGAGTCAGCACAAGCCCTCGGGGGGCTGGCGAAGATCCTGGGGCCCCGGTCTAAGGCTGGGGGGCTGGTGCGCGACTTGCTCGCTGGTGAGGCGCGATTCTCCCGTCGGAATTCGTATGATTTTCAGCCCGTCACGCGAGGGGAGGTAGAAGCGATCATCGGCCGGATCACTGCTGACTGGTCGAATAAACCCGACATGACGGTTGTTCAGCGGGAGTCTGACCTGCCTGCGGATCTTAAAGCAGCCATAAATGAGGGCAATGCAGCAGGCCAGGTAGAGGGCGTCTTTCATGACGGTAAAGTTTACCTGATCGCGGATAAACTCCATACCCGAGAAGATGTCGAGCGCGTGCTTTTTCATGAGGTGCTGGGGCACTACGGCTTAAAGCAACTCTATGGTCCAGCCTATGGCTACCACATGGAGCGTATGTGGAACAGGCTGGGCGGACTGAATGGCATCAAGCGCCTTCAGAAGAAATACGGCTTTAACCTGTCCGCCGACTGGGAAAACGCTCAAACCTGGAGTAAAGAACAGCGCAACCGCATGATGGCGGATGAGGTGGTTGCGCATATCGCCCAGCGTGGCGATATACAGCCCGATATCATCCAGAAGATCGCGCACCTGGTCCGTGAAGGCCTGCGCAAACTGTTCGGTAAGACTCGCTTTGGCGAGCGCCTGAATCGACTCAGTGATGTGGAACTGCTGCGCATTGTGGCCGCTGCCGGTAATGCGGTGAAAAAAGGCGAAACAGCGATCACCTATACCACTCACGATCCACGCTTTGTGCGGCAGTTCAATGAACTGATGTATTCGCGGGAGGAAGGCACGGAAGGTGATGATGCTCCTCGCTACTCCCGCTCCGAGACCGCGGAACAATTCGATGATCTATCGGACAATCAGGCATCCTTCCTTAACAAGATAGGCCCAAAAACAACGACCCAGAAGCTCAAGGAACGCATTACTGGCGTCATGGATAATATCGGGCTAAAGACTCGTCAGGGCATGGTGGACCGGTATGCCTCGCTGCTGGAGCTGGATAAGAAAGCCCAGGGTAATGATGTGGTGGAAAATCGCACCCGGTTTAGCTCCTGGGTTCTTTCAAAAATGTCCCATGCAGCGGATGGTGCGCTGTCAGCCATGCTGACGCATGGTCGCATCCAATTCACGGATGGAGTGGTTGAGCTTAAGCCTGGTGAACACAAAGGGCTGATGGATGTACTTAAGCAGCTTGGCTCCACCGAGGAGATCGAGCGCTTCCTTGGTTGGATTGCAGCTAACCGCTCACAGGGCATTATGGCGAAAGCGCAGGATGCCCGGGATCGCGCCGCCGCCGCCAAAGCAGAGAAAGAAAATCTTCAGGCGATGCTGAAGGAGCCTGAGCTATCACCCCTCAAGATCCGCCAACTCAACAAGGCGATCAAGGATGCGGATGCTGTTATCAAGCGGGAAAATGATGCCGCCGCGATTGATGAGCGCCTATTCACGGCTGAAGAAGTGGCTGAAGGCGTAAAGCTCAATCGCGGCAAAACGAAGGACGGTAAGCCGCGTGCGCTGATCTATAACCAGGTATTTAAGGAGTTCCAGCAGCACCGTGACGACGTACTGGCCATCGCTGAAGAAGCTGGAATTATTACGGCTGACAACCGGGCTATGTGGCGGGATGAGTTCTATGTTCCCTTCTATCGTGTCATGGAAGAGGAGGGCGTAAAGGGCCCAAGAATCTCAAAGGGTCTGAGCCGACAGGAGGCTTATAAGCGACTGAAAGGTGGAAAACAGGAGGTTAACGACCTGCTGGAAAACACGCTGATGAACTTCCAACACCTTCTATCGGCGTCGCTCAAGAACAACGCAGCGCGTCAGGCATTAAAGAATGCTGAGATCGTCGGTGTAGCCACTCGCACCACCGAAACCGGTCGCAATAAGAAATCATCCACCTATGTGCTCGAAAACGGGGAAAAGGTCTGGTTTGATATCGAAGATGAACTGGTTTTTGAATCGCTGAGCGCCCTGTCGGACATCGGTAGCAACACAGCTAGCCGACGACTGATGCGCAGCTTTAAGCGCACCTTCACATCATTCACAACCATCTCGCCTCAGTTTGTGGTGGCCAACACGATGCGCGATGCGTTGCAGTCCATCGCTATCGGCAATATGAGTTACAACGCCTTCAAGAACGTCTATAAAGGCGCCAAGGCGTATGGGGCACCAGGCAATAAAGGCCAGGTCAGGGGTGATATGCTGGCCTCTGGCGCGGCGTTCAGCTTTGGCCACATCTACGGTGCCGGTGATATCGATGCGCTTAAGGCGGGCATTCAGCGGCAGATCAAAGGGGCCAAGGTCATCAAGTCACCCAAGGATGTCCCGGGCCTATGGCGTACCGTTTGGGATCAATACACCGGCTACGGTGACACCATGGAGAACGCCAACCGGGCAGCGATCTATGAACAGAACCTAGAGAAGGGGAAACTGTACGCGGCATTCCAGGCCCGAGACCTGATGGACTTCTCCAGTCAGGGTGCATGGCCTGCGATTAAGTTCCTGACGGATGTGGTGCCGTTCCTGAATGCTCGTCTGGTGGGCCTGGACCGTCTGTACCGGGGCGGCATCAAGCCAAGCTTTAACGTGATTAAGCACATGCTCGGTGGTGAAGAGGTTTCCATGACAGACCGCCAGGCGGCGCAGCGCTTTAGTATTGTTGTTGGAGCGCTCACGGCTGCAACCATCGCGCTCTATCTGGCGAACCTGGATGATGACCGCTTCAAAGAGTTGGAAGATTGGGAGCGGGATGCTTACTGGCACTTCTGGATCGGGGATGCGCATTTCACAATCCCCAAACCGTTTGAGATTGGCGCGATAGCCACCATGGCCGAACGTTCCCTTGAGCAGGCGGTTGACGATACCAAGGATGGAAAGCTGTTTGCGGAGCGCCTGGGGCACATCCTAACGGACACCTTCGCATTCAACCCGATCCCTCAGATCGCCAAGCCGATGTTCGATCTGTACGCGAACAAGGATAGCTTCACACAGCGAGATATAGAGTCGCTGTCAATGTTGCGGTTGAGTCCTGAAAACCGAGTTCGAGCCAATACGACCGACGTTGCGCGCGCGCTATCGTGGGTTACTCGGAATACGACCGGCATACTGAGCGATACCCTTGTTCTGAGCCCGGTGCAGGTGGATTTTCTGATTCAAGGCTATCTTGGGTGGGTGGGTGCAATGGGCGCCAGTACTATCGATGTGATCTCCAAGAATGCGCGAGGAGTGGAGGAACCCTATAAGCGCTGGCATGAGTACCAGCCAATCCGGCGTTTCTTCCGGGATGATTCCGCACCCAAGCCTTACACACGATACGGGACCGAGTTTTACGACAGTCTGCGGGAGGTCAATATGATATACGCCGACATCCAGCATCTGCGCAAGCTGGGCGAGTTTACCGAGGCGGCGCAGCTGCTTGGGGAGAATCAGAATACCTTGCGCTATCGCAAACTCATGAACCGAACGCAGCGACAGCTCAGCAAGATCAACGCTCAAATCAAGCTAACACGGGCCAATAAGAGCCTGAGTGCGGAGGCGAAGCGCCACCGGATCGATCTACTGACGACACAGCGCAACCTCCTCACGGAGAGGGTGGTTAAGGTGCTGGAATAGGATGATCAGCCAAGGATGGCGCCAAACAGGGCAATCACTATGAAGAACAGCGGAATCCCAGCCATGACGAGGAGTACGGTCGTCATGTTCTGATCCCTGTAATGGAACACGTTGCCGTGATAGACAATCAAGAGCGATAGAACGAACAGCGTGGCGATAGCGCCTATAGCAGTCCCGAGATCCACGATACCTCCAGCCCAGTAAACCGATCAGCTTTCAGCCTACAACCTCCTGCGACACAAGGGTATGGTTCTTTTCGTTCGTTTTTTTTGCGTAGCTTTCTATGCCTGGTCGCGCCGCCTGCTGAGACTATCTTTTGTGGATTGTGTAACTATGAGGAATACGATATAGCCTACCCACGAGAAGAAAAGAATGGCTAGAAACCACCCGAATTTTGCGCCGCCGTGCGATCGTTCCGACACAAGAACATGAATAGCCGGGGCGAATACCGCAATCAGTATGATTAGCTGCCAGACGCTGATTCCGCCAAATCCCATAACACCACCTTCCTTGATTATTCGTTTAGACCTGTTTACCTATGCTGCTGAACGGCAGCATGTCCCGAACTTGACTACAGTCTTTTCTTGATATCGGCCAAGTCTTGCTGGATTTTTTCGAGCTGATCTCTCATATCAAAGCTACCCATGCCGCCAGCCTCAATATCGGCGACCTTTGCGGCCATCTTCTCGAAGATCGGGATGAGCGAGTCATAGAAGCCACTCACTGCTGATATACCGTACTGCTCCTCCCATCTCGGCAGTTCATCCTCGATTTCAAAGGTGAATTCCAGGCGAGCAAGAATCTCCGCATTCAAGCTGCGACCATTGGTTCTTGCGTATGACTCAAGCGCTTGTCGCATCCCTGTGGGCATGCGTAGCGGATACGGAGTTGGGCGTTTATCTTCCATCTGCGAAGTATGAGTCCAAATGGATCAAAAAAACCAGGGATTCCATTTGACTCCAACTATCAAGATATCTACTCTTTGATGGAGTCAAATTGAATCCAATGGAGGATCTATGAGCAAGCAGCGGATGAAACCGTTCCCAATACGCCCATCAACGGATGTAATGGAATGGCTGAGGGAAAAAGCCAAGCGTAACGAGCGGCCAGTCAATTATGTAGTGAACCGTATTCTTGAGAATGCGAAGCGTCGTGACGAGGAGGGATTGGTGTGAATGATATGATTACTAATGGCGACCATCTCACAATGTCCAGCCGGGAGGTTGCCGAACTTGTCGAGAAGCGGCATGACAACGTGAAGCGCACCATGGAAAGCCTATCAGAGAAAGGGCTGATCGCTTTTACTCAAACTGAGGAAAAGGCAACTGGCGGGCGTCCTGGAACTGTTTATCTAGTAGGGAAGAGAGACAGCTATGTTGTGGTTGCTCAACTTTCGCCTGAGTTCACAGCTCGTCTAGTTGACCGCTGGCAGGAACTGGAACAGCAAGCACAGACACACGCAGCGATCGACTTCAACGACCCAGCCAAACTCCGTGGCTACCTGTTACAGGCAACTGAAGAAATAGAAAAGCGCGACCAGAAGATCCTTTATCTAGCACCCAAAGCTGAAGCCCTGGACCGCATAGCTACCGCTGACGGCTCGCTCTGTATTACCAATGCGGCCAAAGATCTTCAGGTGAGACCCAAGGATCTGTTCAACTTCCTGTCGCACCGGAAATGGATCTACAAGCGTACCGGCAGTAGTAGTTGGACCGCATACCAGGACAAGATCCAGCAGGGCCTTCTGGAGCACAAGACAACGGAGGTAACCCGATCAGACGGGAGTAATAAGGTGACCGAACAGGTCAGGGTGACGCCGAAGGGTTTAACAAAGCTGGCCCGACTGGTAGCGGAAGGGGAAGTTGCATGACCGCAGCCACCAAAACGAAAAAGCCCTCAGCAGCTGCAACTGCCAAGGGCCCAGATATCCGAATAGTCCACTCGAAAGGAAAATCAGACATGAACAGTGTAACACAAGCGCAGCCGACCGAAAGCGAACTCTCCGAACGGGCATTTATAGTGGTAAATAACCTGAGCATGCTGTCAGCCCAAGGCGAAGTGATCGCCGATGTCTTCGCTATGGAGGATACGCTAGCAGCAATGAGTCGCGAGCAACTTCAGCTCGCCTTCTATGACCTTGCCAGGAAGCTAGAACAGATCAAGAACGGGCTGGATGATCTTTGAAGTTGGCAGATGGACGCCTTCGGGCGTCCTTTTTTGGCATGAATAATACCAGTCGCATATTGCGGTCGCTGACTACTTTCCCTTACCTTATCGCCTATACTGCAGGCAGCTAAATCCAACGGCCTGAGCCCGCCAGATTTGAATAGATTGTGGGCTATATGTGGGGCAAGTTTAAAAATCGCTCTACATCCCGCGCAATACGGGTATAGATCTACAATGGTTAATTAGGGTCATTAAACAAGAGTGAATAACAAAGGATGGGACGCTATGTTTCAAGACATGAACAAAATGCTTGATCAGTCGATGGGGCCTTTCAAGGAATTGGTCGATATTCAGACCAAAATGCTGGAAGAGCTGACGCGTCAGCAGATGGATTGTACCAAGGCCTGTATTGAAGCGACGGTCCAGCAGACCAAAGAGTTGCAGAAGTGCAAGAGTCCGGCCGACCTGCTGGAGCTGCAGAAGGCGTACGCCAAAGAGCTGGAAGATACCCTGCGTTCTGCCAACCAGCAAAACCTGACGGCGTTGACTGAAGCCCGTGAAGCGATGCAGAAGCTGACCGAAGGGGCTTTTGACCGATTTAACGCCGGGAAGTAATTCGGCCTTGCGTTAATACGCGCCATCCCCATAAAGCAGCCATAGGCTGCTTTTTGTTTTTAAAGTGATCGGAGAGTAAACCAATACATGGGTACCATAGGGCTTTTTTATGCCAGTACCACCGGGAATACCGAAGTGGTCGCTGAGCAGATAGCCGGGCTGCTGGGGAGTCAACGCGTTGATATGCATGACTTGGCCACGGATAGTTGTCTGCAGATGGAGAGCTATGACTATCTGGTTCTGGGCATCCCGACCTGGGATTACGGGGAGCTGCAGGAGGACTGGGATGCGATCTGGCCGGAACTTGAACA
The DNA here is from genome assembly GCF_000428985.1 of Marinobacterium litorale DSM 23545. Taxonomy (GTDB): domain Bacteria; phylum Pseudomonadota; class Gammaproteobacteria; order Pseudomonadales; family Balneatricaceae; genus Marinobacterium_D; species Marinobacterium_D litorale. The sequence goes on from NZ_AUAZ01000021.1 coordinate 38,237, forward strand.
GCTCGATTTAACGGGGCGCAAGGTGGCGCTATTTGGATTGGGAGATCAGCTGGGCTACGGCGAGTGGTTCCTGGATGCCATGGGGTTACTGGGTGATCTGATACGGTCCCGGGGCGCCGAGTTGGTTGCTCCCTGGTCCGTGGACGGGTATCAGTTTGAGCAATCCAAGGCTCTGACGGCGGATGGAGCACACTTTGTCGGTCTGGCGATCGATGAGGACGGACAGCCCGGTGAGACCGCGAACCGAATCGCGCGTTGGGTGCCGGAGGTGCTCAGCGGTTTCGAGCTTTAAAAGACTTGATTGTGCGATGCGGAACCTCTTTAATCAACACTGTCTAATATAGCTCGTTAATCGTCTGACAGAAGGATACTGATCGATGAAGAAACTGCTTGCCGCGTCGGTTGCCGGCGCTTTGATGATGGGTTCACTGAATGTACAGGCTGCTGATGTGGAAGATGCTGTTGAGCATCGGCAGGGTATTTTCAGCGCTATGAAGTGGTACTTCGCGCCGATGGGCGCGATGATCAAGGGTGAAATTGATTACGATCAGGCGGAGTTTACCCGCCGGGCCGAGTTGCTATCTGCCCTGACTCACATGGCTGAAGAGGGGTTTGTGGCGAACTCCGCTGAAGGAACCGAGGCCAAACCTGAAATCTGGGAAAACATGGACAAATTCAGCGGTGGCTTTGATCAGCTGCAGTCCAACGCAGCGGCTTTGGTAGAGGCATCCAAATCCGGTGATATGGGTATGATCAAACCGGCGTTTGGCGAGGTTGCCAAAACCTGTAAGGGGTGCCACGACAACTTCCGTGAAGATTGATCGGCGGTTTTTTGTGGTGAGATGAAAAGGGCGCCCGATGGCGCCCTTTCTGGTTAAAGCCTCAGAGAAGGTTTAAAACGGTAAAGACCGCTACGGCAGGAATTACGGCGACCATAGCGCGATGCGCCGGGGCTGGGGGGCCTGCGTATTCATCCGCTACCGGCTTTTGACCATGGAGCATACCCTGAACCAGTCTTTCGCGCTTAAACCGCTGATGATAGACGACGCCGGCCAGATGCAACGCGACGGCAGCCAGAATGATATTGAATGTAGCCTTGTGCACTGTGGTCAGGGCTGAGGCAATGTCGCCACTGACGTACGCTGTGAGAGGGCCTTCAGTAAAGATATCATCGGTGGTAAACAGGCCGCTGCCGGCCTGAATCAGCCCCAATGTGAGCAGCGCGATCACCATCCAACCGCCGAGCGGGTTATGGCCCACATGGTGCGGTGCCTGGCCGCCAAGCAACTGTTTGAAGTAAGTCAGCGTAGCGCTTGGTGATACCAGAAAGCTTTTAAAGCGCGCATAGGGGCTGCCGGTAAATCCCCAGATAATACGGAATACAATCAGCGACAGGACCAGGTAGCCCGCCTGCATATGCAGATTCATCCAGTTTCCGCCCTCTTCTCCACTCCACCAGGCAAACAGAATGCTGGCGGCCAGTGTCCAATGGAAAATGCGGATAAAAATATCCCAGACCGGTCGTTGGGTGTGTTGTACGCAGGTATCCATCTCTTAGTGTCCTTAAGTTCCGTTAATCAGCAGATGACAGCCGATGCTGAGCAAGTATCCCAACAGGATCGCCCAACTCCATTTAAGATGAGTGACAAAGGTATAGGTTCCCGCAGCCTGTCCCATTAAAGCAACCCCGGCTGCGGAGCCAATTGCCAGCAGAGATCCACCGGTCCCCACGGTCAAGGTCACCAGTAGCCAGCCACTGAGTGACATCTGCGGGTTCATCTCCAGAACGGCAAACATGATGGGAATGTTGTCGAACATAGCGGAGATCACTCCAATCAGAGTGTTGGCACCCAGTGCGCCCAGCTCGCCGTAGAGAAATTCAGAGAGTCCATCCAGGTAGCCCAGGGTGGCGAGCCCGCCGATACATAAAACGATGCCGTAAAAAAACATCAGAGTATCCCAGGCCGAGCGTTCGACCACGCGAAACATATCGAAGCGCTGAACCACGCTGGTGTGATCACCGCGAATCTCGTGGTGAGAACCACCCAGATTGTCGCGGTGATGGTGACGGATATGGCCGTGTTCAAACAGGACAGGGTCATGTCGGCTGAGTAGATAGGCATAGAGCTTGACCAGCCCGAGTCCTGTCATCATTCCCAGTACCGGGGGAAGGTGAAGCTGGGCATGAACAAAAACCGAAAACGCGACTGTCGCTACAAAGAGGCCCATGATCCAGGTGGCGCCTTTTTTCATTCGCTGGCGGTTGTGACGGGCCTGGGGCGGGCCATCGGGGAGTTTGACACTGATAATTGCAGCCGGTACCAGCCAGTTCACCAGCGAGGGCACGATAAGCAGCAGAAATTCCACAAACTGTACCCGGCCTTGCTGCCAGACCATCAGCGAGGTGATATCGCCAAAGGGGCTGAAAACACCGCCGGCGTTAGCCGCTACCACGATGTTGATGCATCCCAGGGCGACAAACCGCGGCGTATGTCCGCCCACGGCCATGACCACCGCGCCCATCAGCAGAGCGGAGGACATATTATCGGCGATCGGAGATAGCAGAAATGTCAGGGTTCCTGTTAACCAGTATACCGTGCGCAGGGAGTAATCGCGGGAGATCAGCCAAGAGCGTAGAGCCACAAAAACGTGCCGCTCCTCCATCATATTGATAAACGTCATCGCCGAGAGCAGGAAAAGGAACAGTTCGGCATAATCGAGAATCGCTTTTTGCAGCTGAATGCCGGCTGTTGTTGTATCCCCCTGTGACGCATAGGCGAAGCCAACCAGTAACCAGATGATGCCGGCGGCAACGATGACCGGTTTTGATTTCTGCAGTCCGAAGCGGTCTTCGCCAACCACGAACAGGTAGCCGATGGCGAACACCAGCAGCGCCAGGTAGCCATAGCTCGTATCGGTCAGGTCCAGCAGTTCGGCCGGCTGATCCGGGATGAAAGCCTGTGCAGTACCTGGCAGGGCCAGAAGCAGCAGGGTAATAACGGCGGTCGTTGGAGGCATCGTGTTTGAGGCGTGCAGGCTACCCAAGAGTAGGATTCATTGTTCTACAGATTTCGGAATATGTCGATTTAACCGGTGACACTGGCGTACATAATTCAAACAAGGCGCGGGATCAGGTAGAATACGCTCCTTTTTCCAAGCAGTGAGTTTTTGACCCCCGATGGAAATCAATCCGATACTGAACAGCCTCAAGGATATCGGCGAGCGCACCGAACTGCTGCGTACCTACCTCGAATATGACGTGAAGAAAGAGCGCCTCGAGGAGGTGCAGCGTGAGCTCGAGGATCCCGAGGTCTGGAATAACCCGGAAAACGCACAGCAGCTGGGCCGTGAGCGGGCCAGCCTGGAGGCGGTGGTCGAGACAATCGATACGCTGACCAGCGGTGTTTCCGATGCCCGTGAATTGCTCGATCTGGCCGTCGAAGAAGAGGATGAGGACACCGTTGCCGAGGTGGAGTCCGAAGTTGAGTCACTCATCGAAAAACTGACTCAGCTCGAGTTTCGTCGCATGTTTTCCGGCGAAGCCGATGCCAATAATGCCTTCCTTGATATCCAGGCGGGCTCCGGCGGCACCGAGGCTCAGGACTGGGCCAATATGATGCTGCGTATGTACCTGCGCTGGGGCGAGGCAAAGGGCTTTAAAACCGAACTGATTGAAGTCTCCGATGGTGATGTGGCCGGCATCAAGTCCGCCACGATTCGCTTCGAAGGTGAGTATGCCTTTGGCTGGCTGCGCACTGAAACCGGCGTCCACCGCCTGGTGCGCAAGTCGCCGTTTGACTCCGGCGGTCGACGTCACACCTCGTTTGCGTCCGTGTTTGTCTCGCCCGAAATCGATGACAACGTCGATATCGAGATTAATCCAGCCGATCTGCGTGTCGACGTCTATCGAGCCTCCGGCGCCGGTGGTCAGCACGTCAACCGGACTGAGTCCGCAGTGCGTATTACCCACGAGCCCTCCGGTATCGTGGTGCAGAGCCAGTCTGCGCGTTCACAGCATCAGAACCGCGACACCTGTATGAAACAGCTGCGTGCGAAGCTCTACGAAATGGAAATGCTCAAGCGGCAGCAGGCAGCGCAGGAGGTTGAGGAAACCAAGGCTGATATCGGCTGGGGCAGCCAGATCCGTTCCTACGTACTGGATGACCAGCGTATCAAGGATCTGCGTACCAACGTTCAGACCTCCAACTGTGACCGTGTGCTCGACGGTGAGCTTGACCAGTTTATTGTGGCCAGCCTGAAGGCCGGGCTCTGATACGAGCTCCTATATTGTCCGATTTAAGCCGATTTTTAAGGTAAAGACCTGATGTCCGACAACGCTCAGACCAACACTCAGCAAGATGAAAACCGCCTGATCGCGGAGCGCCGCGAAAAGCTGGCTGCCCAGCGAGAACAGGGCAACGCTTTTCCTAATACCTTCCGTCGTGATGCCTATGCCGGTGATCTGCAGAAGACACATGGGGAGAAGAGCAAAGAGGAGTTGGCCGAAGCGGGTATCAAGGTGTCCGTGGCGGGGCGCATTATGCTTAACCGCGGCGCCTTCATGGTGCTGCAGGATATGAGTGGCCGTATCCAGCTGTACGTTACCAAGGAGGCGCGCCCCTTCGCCAAGTCCCTGGACTTGGGCGATATCATCGGTGTGACCGGTACCCTGCAGAAATCCGGCAAGGGTGACCTGTACGTGACACTGGACGAGTACCAGCTGCTGACCAAGAGCTTGCGCCCGCTCCCGGACAAGCACAAGGGCCTGCAGGACATGGAGATGCGCTACCGTCAGCGCTATGTGGACCTGATCACCAACGAACAGTCCCGTGAAGTGTTCGAAACCCGCTTCCGCATCATCGCTGCGATCCGTCAGTTCCTGGCCGAGCGCCGCTTCCTGGAAGTGGAAACACCCATGCTCCAGGCGATTCCCGGTGGCGCCTCGGCACGCCCGTTCGTGACCCATCACAACGCGCTGGATATCGATATGTACCTGCGTATCGCGCCGGAGCTGTACCTCAAGCGCCTGGTGGTGGGCGGGTTTGAGCGCGTGTTCGAGATCAACCGCAACTTCCGCAACGAAGGGCTCTCCACACGCCATAATCCAGAATTCACCATGATTGAGTTCTACCAGGCCTATGCCGATTACCACGATCTGATGGACCTGACTGAAGAGATGTTGCGCACTGTGGCGCAAAATGTGCTGGGTACGACCACCATCACCAACACTGTGCGCAATGAAGAGGGGGAGGTGCTGGAGTCGTTCGAGTATGACCTGGCCAAGCCGTTTACCCGCATGTCAGTATTTGATGCGATCCTGCACTTCAATCCGGATATTTCCGCTGAAGCGCTGGCCAATGAGCATGCGGCCCGCGAAATCGCTCAGCGTCTGGATATCGATGTGAAAGATGGCTGGGGCCTGGGCAAGATCCAGATCGAAATTTTTGAGGAGACCTGCGAGCACCGCCTGAAGCAACCAACCTTTATCACCGAGTATCCGACCGAAGTCAGCCCACTGGCCCGTCGCAGCGATGATAACCCGTTTGTTACCGACCGCTTCGAGTTCTTCGTCGGTGGTCGCGAGCTGGCCAACGGCTTCTCGGAGCTTAACGACGCCGAAGACCAGGCCGAGCGCTTCCGCAAACAGGTCGAAGAGAAAGACGCCGGTGATGATGAGGCGATGCACTACGATGCAGACTTCGTCAACGCACTGGAATATGGCTTGCCGCCGACCGCCGGTGAAGGGATCGGTATCGACCGTCTGGTTATGCTGTTTACCGATTCTGCATCGATCCGTGATGTGATTCTGTTTCCGGCCATGCGTCCTCGCGCGTGAGTCGAACTCAGGCAAGCGAAGTGAACACCCCAAGGCCGCCCTGTGCGGCCTTCTTTTTGGATCGATGTCATGGGTATCAAGCGTACACTGTTCCCCGAATCCTCCCGGACCCTGCCGGGTAAGCGCTATATCAGCCTGACTCTGCGGGGCCTGCACTTGGTAGGGGTCGCAGGCGTGGCGGGCCTGTTTCTGTTTCAACTGCCGTTCGAGCAGTGGCGGTTCTACGGTTTGCTGGCGTTGGTAAGCGGGGTGTTGATGATGGCGGTGGAGATCTGGGGCGATGGTGTGTGGCTGTTCCAGTTGCGTGGTCAGGCCGTTCTACTGAAGTTGGTTTTATTGGCCGTCGCGTTGATCTGGCCGGGTACAGCCGCTTTTAACTTTGTACTGATCGTGTTGATCTCCGCGTTCTTCTCCCATGCACCGGGCAAGATTCGGTACTATTCGCTCTGGCACGGCGAGGTAGTCAAGGCGCTGCGAACCGCCGACGGCCGGATCCGTGACAGCGGACAGCTCTAAACATGATCGATAGCGAGGTGAAGATGGCACTGGATAACGCCCCCAGCTGGAAGCCCCTGCTGGCGCCGGAGTTTGATAAACCCTACATGCAGAAACTAAAAGGGTTTCTTAAACAGCGTAAAGAACAGCATGTCACTATCTACCCACACTCCAGCAACTGGTTTCATGCGCTGGAGGCAACAGCGCTGGATAACGTGCGCGTGGTCATCATCGGACAGGATCCTTACCATCAGCCGGGCCAGGCTCATGGTCTCTGCTTTTCAGTTAAACCCGGCGTTAAAGTTCCTCCTTCGCTCGTCAATATCTATAAAGAGCTCCAGTCAGATCTTGGTATCACACCGGTGCGCCACGGGTATCTGGAGTCTTGGGCGCAGCAGGGGGTTCTTCTGCTGAACGCGGTACTTACGGTGGAAGATAGCAGCGCCAATGCGCATCAGGGCAAGGGCTGGGAGCAGTTCACCGATCGCATCATTCACCTGGTCAATGAGCAGTGCGAGCACGTCGTATTCATGCTCTGGGGCAGTTATGCCCAGAAAAAGGGGGCATTCATCGATCAGAACAAACATCTGGTGCTCAAAGCACCGCACCCGTCGCCGCTGTCGGCTCATCGGGGGTTTCTGGGCTGCAGACATTTTTCGCAGGCCAATGCCTGGTTAGAAACTCAGGGGCGGGAGCCCGTGAATTGGCAGCTGCCGGAAGATGTTTCCCGTTAGATATAGCAAGTGTGCCTTCGGAAGGGCAGCCTATTAATCAACAATAAAAAGGTAAAGCGATGTTCAGTCATGTAATGGTTGGCTCAAACGATATTGAGAAGTCCAAAGCGTTTTATGACGCTATCTTAAGCACTCTGGGTTATCCGGAGGGTGTGATCGATCAAAAGGGGCGTTGCTTTTATCTGAGTTCTGAAGGGACTTTTGCGATAACGGCTCCTATTGATGGTCAAAACGCCACGCCTGGAAATGGTATGACGATCGGCTTTAAGGTAAGCAGCCCAGAGCTGGTGCATGCCTGGCACGAGGCGGGGCTCGCCAGTGGGGGAACCCCCTGTGAGGAGCCGCCGGGTCTTCGAGAAACAGGCGGTCGTAAACTGTACCTGGCCTACTTGCGAGACCCCTCAGGCAATAAAATCTGTGCGACCCATTTCATGGGATAACGATCAGCGAATAACGCCACGCCCTGACGTCCAGCCGGCGTTGGGGCTCATTCATGTTTGCCTCCCTGCCCCCAGCTAACTATAACTGGGTAATTGCCGGTTAAAAATTCAATGCAGGCGGGCCGTTACCCTATGTTTAGTACCAGCCTGGTTGTCCTCACCCTGACTGTGTACATGCTGATTCTGTTTATTGCGGCGCAGGTGGCGGAAAAACGTCCTGCCGGCAGAACAGCATGGACGCCATACATCTATGCCTTTGCCCTAACGGTGTACTTCACGTCCTGGGGGTTCTACGGCAACGTGGGGTTTGCCGCTGAGTCCGGGTTGCTCTATCTGGGTACCGAAATCGGATCGATACTGGCGGTACTCGGTTGGTGGTACACGATCCGGCGCATTGTACGGATCAAAGAAAGCTACCATATCACCAATATCGCCGACTTTATTTCTGCACGTTATAACCGCTCGCAGGCTGTCGCCGGGCTCGTTACGGTAACAGCGCTGTTCGGTGTCATTCCCTACATCGCCCTGCAGCTGAAGTCGATCGTCTCCACTATCAGTGTCATCTTGCCGGTACGGGAGGAGGACTGGAGCGGCGTTGGGCTTTGGGTGATGCTGGCAATGATTGTCTTCACCGTCGTTTTCGGTGCGCGTCGGCTGGACCCCACCGAACGTCACCCCGGTGTGCTGGTGGTGCTCGCGCTGCAAGGGTTGGTGAAGCTTGTGGCGATTCTGATGATCGGTATCTTCGTGACCTGGATGCAGTATGACGGTTTTGGAGACCTCATTAATCGCCTTGAAACGGTGGGCCTTGAGCGCTTGATGTCGTTGCACCCTCCATCGGGATCCTTTGTGGGGGAGTGGATGGCACTGATTATCCTGGGAATGGTGGGGGTTCAATGTTTGCCCCGGCAGTTCCATCTGTTAGTTGTGGAAAACTCCCATGAACGGGATATTCTCACGGCAATTGGCATTTTCGTGCTGTATTACGTCATTTTTGACCTGTTTATTATACCGATAGCTGCGGCGGGCCTTCTGCAGGGGCTGTCGCCGGCTCAGGCGGATCAGTTTGTGCTGATCCTTCCGTATGCGGCCGGTGAAGGATGGTTGGCGTTGCTGGTGTTTATCGGCGGCTTTTCGGCCGCCAGTGGCATGATTGTTATCAGTGCCATGACGCTATCCACCATGGTAACCAACCATTTGATGCTGCCGGTTATCGAAGAAGTGCGGGGGCTTAACTTCCTGCGTCATCGTCTGCTCAAGCTGCGATGGCTGACGATCGTGCTGATTATCCTGAGCAGCTACCTGTTTGCCTGGGATTTCAGTGATAGCTACATGCTCGCCGCGATGGGCACAATAGCCTTTGTGGCGGTGCTTCAATTTGCGCCCCCCATGTTTGGCGGGATGTTTTGGCGTGGCGCAAACCGGATGGGTGCTATCGCGGGACTACTGGTGGGGCTGCTAACCTGGTTCTATACGCTGGTTATCCCGGCCTTCAGCCGGGAGGGGTGGTTCGGAACGCAGTGGTTGATCGATGGGCCGGCTCGTCTGGATTGGTTGCGGCCGGAGGCGTTGTTGGGGTTTGAGGCGCTATCTCCGCTCAGCCACAGTGTATTCTGGTCTCTGGCTCTGAATGTATTCAGTTTCGTTATTGGTTCCTGGCTGTACTCGCCCGCCAAACGGGAGCGCTTGCAGCTCGTAGAGTTTATGCAGGCATTGTCGCTGGGGCAGCGCGCTCAGGCCAGTCGTCCCACGGGGTTGGAGGCGTATATCCCCTTTCAGGCGAAGCGTGAGGAGGCCGTGCGGTTACTATCCCGCTATTTGCCGGAACATAAAGCCGCCCATGAGGTTGGGCAGATTGCACAGCTGTTACAAGGAGAGAAAAAGCGAAACATCACCATTATCGAGCTGGTGGAGTTTCATCGTATGCTTGAGGCGTGTCTGGCCGGTTCGATAGGCGCGGCGAGTGCTCATCGGGCGGTCGAGAGTGGTATCGGTTACAGCCAACAGGAGAAACGTGATCTTGAGGCTTTGCACAGTCATATCGGCTCGGAGCTCGGGACTTCTTCAGATTACCAGGCAGGTGGGTCGAAGGGGCGCTCCGCTGGGTTTGCGGATCTGAACGCAGCAGTCGAGCGTCAGAAAGCCGAGGTCGAGTCGCTCAAAGCTGAGGTTGCAAAGCTTCAGCGTAAGTTGGAAAAGTCTGATAATGAGCTTTTCAACCAGAGACTTCAGAACCAGAAGTTATCTCAGCAACTGCTTGAGCTGAGAAGGTCGGGAGGTGGTGAAGGGAACGAATGACCTGATGGTTTTTGGGGGCCGGCCCGCGGGCTTGAGGGCCGGCGCCGAGGGATGTTAACGCTTGCTTTCAAACATCCGGGGATCCAGGGTATATGGCAGCTCCAGCAGCTTAACTACAGGGCCGTCCTGAGTGGCAAGGTGGAGCTCTGCGTTCTCGGCCTGCTCCTTGGTGATCACAGCCAGCATCTCATAGCCGCTGTCGCCGGTCGGAGCGGCTATGACGATCTGGCCGATGTTTTCTTTCTCGGTGGTATGCAGAGCCTGGCCGGGTTCTGGGCATTCCGATGCACTCACAGCGACACGGTACATCGGTTTTTTGAGGATGCCGCGGTGTTGCAGTCGAGTCACGACCTCCTGGCCGGTATAGCAGCCTTTATTGAAGCTGACACCTTCGAACGCCTGCAGGTTGGTCATCTGTGGGATAAAAGCTTCCGACGTACTTGCGCAGACATCGGGGACGGCAGCGCGGATCTCTTGCAATAACCAGTCATCGGTACCCGCCAGTTGAACCGAGTCACCGAGTTCGTTCAAGATCGTTGCGGCTTCTGCTGCCGGCAGCCAGCATTCAAAACGATCTACACCGGGGACGCGGACCAGTAAGCGCTCGCCCTCGCAGCTGACCTCATCCACGCACTCGGGCGGCTTGCTGACCAGTTTGGAGGCAATCTCGGCTGCCCCCGTACCAAACAGCCCGATGCCGACCAGTTCGTCGTTCAGATCCGCCTCCGCTTTGGAGAAGAGGATATATTTCTTCAGTGTGGGCAGCGCCTTGTCCAGGTTGTCAGAACGGGTACGCAGCCAGAAGGTATCCAGTGAGCGTTTCATGACACGGAACAGGCTGATCATGTGGCCCTTGATATTGCAGTGGGCGCCCAGGCGGCTGCCGAGTTTGTCGACATCGGCAATATCGCAGCTGAGCTGGCCCTGCAGAAACTTTTCGGTTTCCGGCCCGATGATCTCGATGATCCGGTGCTGAGTCAGGGGAGCCACTGCTGTTCCGGTGCCGTCATAGGGCACTTGGGGTGTGGCCTTAGCCTCATCGTCCAAGGTGTAGCCCAAGTGAGAAAGCGTATCCTGCCAAGCTGTGTTCATGTCGTCGCCTTTCTATCCGGTTTAACTGTTTTATTGGGTCGAAGATGACGAATTAAAGGTCCCGATCCGCCGCCCCAGTGTGACTTTGGACTGTGGCTGCAAACTCTGTTCCCATTCCATGACTTGGGGGCCGAATGCCAGGATAACCGTCGATCCGAGATAAAAACGTCCCATCTCTTCACCTTTTTTCAGGTGGATCGGTTTCGGTGCGGAGCGGCTGTAGAGATGCTGTGGTTCACGGTTGCGGGGGGCAACCTGGCCGCTCCAGACGGTCTCGATCCCGGCCACGATCATGGCACCCACCAAAACCATTGCCATGGGCCCGCGGTCGGTATCAAAAATGGTCACCAGACGTTCGTTGCGGGCAAACAGATTATCCACATTGGCCGCTGTCGTGCTGTTTACGGAAAAGAGGTCACCGGGGATATAGATTGCTTCGCGCAATGTGCCATCCACGGGCATATGGACCCGGTGATAATCCCGCGGTGAAAGGTAGAGGGTTGCGAAAGAGCCGTTGATGAAGGGCTCGGACCGTGCCATCTCCCCACCAAGCAGGGTGGTCAGGCTGTAACCCCGGCCCTTGGCCTGGATGACCCGGCCGTGATGCAAAGGTCCGGCTTGACTGACTACACCGTCGCAGGGGGATACCAGAGCATCTTCCATGTTATCGATAGAACGGGCATCGGGTTTCAGGGCGCGGGTGAAAAAAGCGTTAAAGCTCGGGTAGGCAGTTGGATTCTCCTCGGCCGCCTCGCTCATATCGATCTGATAATGGTGATGAAAGCGACGGATAAACAGGTTTTTGATCCAGCGCGTGCGGCAGGACGCTATCCGGCCAACGATACGAGAGAGCAGATGTTGCGGTACCAGGTGCTGGAACAGGATAAACAGCGTGTCTTTCAAACCAATCACTCTCCGAGTAATGTTCAGCGTTCGACCGGCAGGTCCGGGGTATTGCCCCATTCAAACCAGGAGCCGTCATAGCAGCGTATGTCACCGAGGCCTGCCCAGCGACCGGCCAGCCAGGTCAGCCCCGATCGACGGTGTGTCTGACAATGAGTCACCAGCGTTGTTGCATCGGCAAGGCCCGCAGCCTCAATTTTTTCGCGAATAATCTCGGGAGCCAGCAGCCTCGGCACTGGCCCCGGTTCAATCAGGTCGGTCCACTCCAGCCAACGCGCGCCGGGCAGGTGACCGCCCACTTTGGCGTTAACGACTTTTTCACCGTTGTACTCCTCGGCACTGCGAGCATCCCAGACCTTGACCGACGGATCTGAGAGGTGCGTCATCAACCAGGGGATATCAACGACTAAGCCGCTTTGCAACCGGGCTTCAAAGTGGCTCGGCTCAGGCGTGTTGGCCTGGCTTTCGACTGGCAGTGCCAGTGCTTCCCACCCAGCCAGCTGGCCGTTGAGAACGCTGGCACGTCTGTGGCCGATACAGGCCAGCGTCCAGACCAATCGCCCCGCCCAGGGCCCCAGCTGGTCATCATAGGCGACAACCTGAGTGTCCTCGGTCAGGCCAAGCCGTGATAACCGTTCGCTGAGCTGAGCGGCCGAGGGGAGCTTGTTGGGTATCGGGGGCTCGCCCGACAGCAGATCTTTCGGATCCATGCGCACGGCGCCGGGGATATGGGCGCGTTGGTAGTTCTCTTCGCTGGAGAGGTCAATAATCAGTAGATTGTCGCGGCTTATTGCTGAGTGGAGGGCCTGTGGCTCTATCACCAGTGGCAGTGCGGTCAAAGTGACTCTCCCAATACAGTTGGATAATTAACGGCCGTTGCCTATGTTTTTGAGGGCATGCGATGCCGCCGTGCAGAGTTTGCGGAAGTGTCTCTGGTGGAACTCGGTCAACTCACCACTGAAGTCCCTTCGGTCCGCATAAATGATTGCGACCGGCGTGCCATCGCGAAAAATCGACATCAGCAGGCAGTCATCTTCCCCGAACCAGCCCCGCAGGTCCCGGGGCAGGTTAGCACGAATCTGTTTGCGATTATGCGCCCCGATCGCAAGGGCGGCCGGCTTCTCGCAAAGCTTAGCCAACAGGCTGGGTTGTTTCAGGTCAACGTCGAGGGTGGCCAGCGGATCTTCATGCTCGATTCCCATGCCGCGGGCCGCTTTTAGCTGACCGGTTTTATTCTGTACCAGGAACAGAATGACGCGTTCCAGCCCCAGGCCCCGGTGCAGGCCTTGAATCAGGCCCTGAAGAATATGGGCCGGTTTTGTGTATAGTTCGTAGCCTTTCTGAAATCGCTCAAGCACCTGCTGGTAAATATGAGGTGTCAACAGGACCGGTTCTTCAGGCGTTTCTGGGGGCTCTTCCGGTATCGGCTCTTCGTTGGGCATAGGAGCAGGGAACTTTTCTTCGTAGACTTGAAGTTCTTTTGGGCTGAGCCGGTGAGGGAGGCGTCCGGCCCCCGGCAGCAGTATGAGTTCGGCCGCCGGCGTCATTATTCCCGGAACATGGTAGGCACGTGCCGCTTCAGCGCAGTTTGTGTGCAAACGTGCCATGGTATCGGCCAGAGGCATATCCAGATAATCGCTGATGATGTCAAACATGCGAGCCGCCCGCGGATGGTCCCAGCCGCGGCCGACTGTTAGTGTCATCCAGTTCGCCAGTTTGACTGGAAAGTAGTGTTGCTGCACCAGATGGTTGAGTGTGCGCAGGTCTTTACCCTCTATGCGCGGATCCTTCAGCGCGCGCATATGCAGTTGTTTGAGAGTAGACAGCGAGGGCGATGTATCGTGGTCGAGCGAGTTGACCGTCAGTTCGGTCAGCTTCCAGTTATCGGCCAGCGCTTTGCCCAGCTCTTGAGTTGTGCAGCCGAAAATGCGCCGCTCCGCTTCCACCGGACTGGCGTTATCTTCGATCACGGCAATTTGAAACGTATCTTTGTGGAGGGGTGCATAAAGCCAGAGCATCCAATGCACCAGTCCGTAGAAGAGAGCAGCCAGACGTGCTTCTTCGGCATAGGGCAGCTGCTTGTAATTCACCCAGTCAGCGGCTTGAACAGAGGCATGCTGGCTGGTCGCGATAGAGCGGAAGAAACTCCGTTGGGCGACACTGTGGGCATGCAGTTTGATCGTCTCAAGCTCACGGGTGAGTTGCTCGATCTGATCGAAGCCCAGCGAAGCGATGGCATGATCGACACTGGTGACGGTGGAGCCTTTTGCCTCGTGGCGTCCCTGGGCCAGACGGGTGACGTGCAGTGAAAGTACCGGGTCCTGACGCACCTGATGACCCAGCTGGACCAGTGTCGTGCGATCGTCAGCCATTGCACGCTTCAGCCGCACCAGTGTACTGGCGCGTACCGGCAGAGTCTTCTCGCTGAGGTATGTGCTCCAGTCTTCCAGGCCAAATAGTTTGGCGCTACTGCTCATGCCATCGCTTCCGTTGTTAAGATCTCGTTGGGGCTTAGCTGTTTCGAATCTGACCGTCGTCGAGCGACGCCAAGATCTGCTGATAACTGTCGAATCGGCTGGGGCTGATTTTGCCCTGCTCCAGTGCTTCTATAAAGGCGCAACCGGGCTCGCTTTGATGACGGCAGTCACGAAAACGGCAAAGTCCGTGCAGCTCGCGCAGTTCCGGGAAGCCTTCCACAACCTGCGATGGCTCTATGTGCCAGAGCGCAAACTCGCGAATTCCCGGTGAGTCGATCAGGTCTCCCCCCTCGGGGAAGTGAAAAAGCCGTGCCGTGGTAGTCGTATGACGCCCTTTGCGTGTCTGCTCCGACAGTTCGCCGACTTTCAAGTCAACGCCGGGGAGCAGCTTGTTGATCAGCGACGATTTGCCGACACCGGATTGACCCACAAAGACGCTGGTGTGTCCCCTGAGCAATGTCTTGAGTGGATCCAGTCCGTGATCCAGAGTGGTGGAGACCCGCAGGACCTGGTAGCCAATCCGTTCATACTCAGCGAGCAGTGGCGGCAGGTAGGCGCCGCGCTCGGTCTCGAGCAGGTCCGTCTTGTTGAGTAACAGCACCGGCTCAATGCCGCAGGCCTCGGCCGCTACCAGATATCGATCGATCAGGTTGGGGTGAGCACGAGGCTCCACGGCAAATACAACCACGATATAGTCGATATTGGCGGCAACCGGTTTTAACTCGCCCAGATTGTTGGGGCGTTTGAGCTCCGACCGTCTCGGGTTGGTCGCGACGACGACGCCACCATCATTGGAGGCACGCCAGACCACCTGATCACCGGTGACCAGCTGACCGAGGTGAGTACGCATATGACAGCGGTAAATTTCGCCACGGGACTCGCCGCTCAGCGCTTCAACATCCACCGTGCGGCCAAAGTGGGAGATGATCAGACCGGGCTGTTCAGGGCCCAGATCGCCGCCTTCGAGCTGAGAGTCCAGCTGTTCATCCAACCGTTCTGCACGGCGCGCGCGTTCCTCCTGGATCTTGTTAACACGCCAAGCCTGGCGTCTGGTCAGCTTTCGTTTCGCCATCGTCTCCAGCGTTACCCCGCAGTGACTTGAATTGATGTGCTAAGGTATTCGAAAATCAGCAAAATTTACAGCGTTTGCACGGGAGAGGCTGCCGATGGCGCGCGATCAAAACCTGGTTTGGGTTGATCTGGAAATGACCGGACTGATTCCGGAAAAGGACCGAATTATTGAAATGGCGGCCATCATTACCGATGCCGATCTTAACGTGATTGCCGAGGGGCCGGTGATCTGTGTCCATCAGTCGAATGAGCTGTTGGATCAGATGGATGAGTGGTGTACCCGCACTCATGGGCAATCGGGCTTAACCGCGCGCGTGAAGGCGAGTACGACGACTGAGGCGGAAGCGGAGCAGATGATGCTGGCGTTCATCGCTCAGCACGTCGATAAGGGCGTATCCCCCATGTGCGGTAACAGCATTGGTCAGGACCGGCGTTTTCTCTACCGTTACATGCCAGAACTGGAAGCTTTCTTTCACTACCGCAATCTGGATGTGAGCACGGTCAAGGAGCTGGCCAAGCGCTGGAAGCCCGATATTCTCAAGGGGATCAAGAAAACCGGCACCCATCTGGCGTTGGATGATATCCGTGAATCAATCGAGGAGCTGCGTTACTACCGCAGTCACTTTTTCTCGCTCTGAGTCGATGGGTGTTCCAGTATTGGCAGGGGTGTGGGGCGTGAGTCTGTGCGCAGACGTTCGAGCGCCCAGTCGATATGCTCCTGTACCAGCGGGCTGGACGCATCGCGTTTGGCCTTGAGTGCTCTGATAACCCATTCGCCCCCGGCAGAGTTGCCCAGCGCCACCGCCAGGTTGCGCTGCCAGCCCTGGTAACCGGTTCGGCGAATGGCGGAGCCCTCGGTCTTGTTCAGAAATGTTGCTTCATCCCAGTTGAACAGTGACAGCAGATCCAGCGTATCCAGCTGATGACGCGGTTTGAAGTCATCCTCGGCAGAGCGTTTGGCAAAGCGGTTCCAGGGGCAGATCAGCTGACAGTCGTCGCAGCCGAAGATCCGGTTGCCCATTTTGGGTCTTAACGGCTCAGGAATACTGCCGCTGTATTCGATGGTCAGGTATGAGATGCAGCGACGGGCATCCAATACACCGGGCTGCGGAAAGGCTTGCGTTGGGCAGATATCCAGGCAGGCGGTGCAGCGCCCGCAATGGTTTTGAGTCTCCGGCGGGTCTACCGGTAATGGCAGATTGGTGAACAGTTCGCCGAGAAAAAACAGCGATCCTGCACGGCGGTTTAGCAGCAGTGTGTTTTTGCCGATCCAGCCCAATCCGGCATTTCGCGCCAGTGGGCGTTCCAGAATCGGGGCGCTGTCCACGAAGGGGCGAAACTGCACCTGAGCTTCGGAGCCCACCTGCTGTTCTAGCCAACGACCAAGTGTTTTAAGGCGCTGGCGTACCAGCTTGTGATAATCCCGACCCAGCGCGTAGCGAGCGATGTAGGCCTTGTCGGGCGAGGCGAGAACATCCAGAGTGGCCACCGAAGGGGGCAGGTAGTCTATGCGGAAAATGATAATACGTTCAGTGCCTGGCAGTAGCTGGCGTGGGTCGGTCCGCTTATCAAAGTGGTTTTCCAGGTAGTCCATCTCGCCGTGAAAGCCGGACGCAAGCCAGCGCTTTAGCTGGTCCGCTTCCAGGCGTGCATCGGGGTAGGTGATCGCGCACTGCTGAAAACCCAGGTCGGCTGCCTGCTGTTTGAGTTCTCTGGCCAGCTGGGCCAGTGTCGAGTCGTCAAGGTTGACGGTGTTTGCCTGAGTAAAGGTCTGTTCCACTATAATGCGTGCAGAGTTAACAGGGGTGTGGGAGTCATGAGTATCGATCGAACACGTTTACCCGCCACATTATACACAGCGGAGCAGTGTCATGCGCTGGACCGGGCGGCGATTGAGCAGTTTGGTATTCCCGGTTTTCGGCTGATGCAGCGAGCCGCCCAAGCAGCCTGGGCGGTTTTGCAGCAGTATTGGCCCGGGGTGCGGCGGGTTACAGTCATATGTGGAGGCGGCAATAACGGAGGCGATGGCCTGGTTGTCGCGGGACTCGCTGCACAGGCCGGGCTTGATGTTCAGTTGGTGGTCGTAGGTGAAGGGTACGCCAGTCGGCTGCAAAACGAAGCGCGAGATGCCTGGAACTGGCTCTCCAGCACGGAAGTCAGCGCGGAACCCTGGGTGTCGGGGATGGAGTTTCGTGGTGAGTTGATCGTCGACGCACTCTTGGGCATCGGTTTGAAAGGCGAGGTGCGTGGCGATGCTGCCACGGTCATTGCCCAGCTTAATCGAAGCGGTATTGATATATTTTCAATCGACACGCCTTCCGGGCTCTGTGCCGACAGTGGCCGGGTGCTCGGTTGTGCGGTTAAGGCAACGCGTACACTGACCTTCATCGCTTTGAAGCAAGGTCTGTTTACCCATGAAGGGGTCGACCACACCGGTGAGCTGCTATTTGATGGGCTGTTGCTACCGGAGGATGTCTTTGAAGAGGTGCCGGTCAGTGCATTCCGGACTGATGATGAAGATCTGCGCGAGTTGTTGCCGCCGCGAGAGCGTTCCGCCCACAAGGGGTGTTATGGCCACCTACTGGTCATCGGTGGTGACCAGGGTATGGGCGGTGCGCCCCTGATGGCAGCAATGGCGGCATTGAGAAGTGGAGCGGGGCTGGTATCTCTGGCGACCCGCCCCGAGCACTGTCTGGCCGCTTTAGTGAAAGTGCCGGAAGTAATGGCCCATGGCGTGGAAAGCGCCGATGAGCTCGAGCCTCTGCTGGCTAGCGCCGATGCGGTGGTTGTCGGGCCTGGGCTTGGCAAAGCGGACTGGGGGTGCGAGCTTCTAGGTGCAGCGTTGGCCAGCGGAAAACCGCTGGTTGTTGATGCCGATGCTCTTAACCTGATTGCCGGCGCTGACGCGCCGGTTCAGGAGGCAGACTGGATAATGACACCGCATCCCGGTGAGGCTGCGCGGCTGCTGGGTGTATCCACGGACCAGATCCAGAGTAACCGGTTTGAGCAGGCCCGGGAGATTCAGGCGCGCTTTGGCGGCGTGACCGTGCTGAAAGGAGCGGGCTCGCTGACCTGTGACGGGGATGTGATCCACTTGTGCAGTGATGGCAATCCCGGCATGGCAACCGCTGGTATGGGGGATACATTATCCGGCATTATCGGGGCTTTGCTGGCGCAGCGACTCGACCCTGTAGACGCGGCGCGGCTAGGGGTGATGGTGCATGCCCGGGCTGCCGACCGGGTCGCGCTGCAGCGCGGCTCGCGGGGCTTGCTGGCCACGGATCTGCTCGAGCAATTGCCGATGGTGATTAATGGTTTGGAACTCAATGACTGATCGATCGATCCAACTTGATGGAGAGGCGGCTATGGTCGCCTTCGGGGAGCGGTTCTCCGCACTTTTAAAACCGGGCACCGTGTTGTTTCTGCACGGCGATCTGGGAATGGGGAAAACGACCTTGTGTCGCGGTATCCTTCGAGGTGCAGGTCATCAGGGCGCGGTAAAAAGCCCCACGTATACACTGGTTGAGCCCTATGAATTGTCCCGGGGGCGATTTTATCATTTTGATCTCTATCGTCTGGGGGATCCGGAGGAGCTGGAGTACCTGGGGATACGCGATTATCTCGATGAAAGCTCGATCAGTCTGATCGAGTGGCCGGAGAAAGGTGCCGGTATTCTGCCATCTGCCGATATTGAGCTGAATATCCGGGCTCAGGGGACAGGACGTGTACTTACATGGCACACTAATACTGAAAAAGGCGAACAGTTGGCCGATAACCTGACTGAGCTGTTGTTAACTTAAATGAGGTAGTAGGGCTGGTGCGTTTTCTGATTCGTTGGATGCTGATGCTGTCGCTGCTGACCAGTCAGGCGGTAGTGGCGGCCACAAGCAGTATCGAGAACGTGCGTGCGTGGTTGGCGCCGGACAACATTCGCCTGGTGTTCGACCTCAGCTCGCCGGTCAGTCATAACGTCTTTATGCTGGATAACCCGCTGCGTCTGGTGCTCGATATCGAGCAAAGCGCATTGGGTGTTGATGTGGATCGGTTGGGGCTGGAAAAGGGCCCGATCAAGTCCGTGCGTACCGGCAAACGCGGTGATGGTGTGCGTCTGGTGCTCGATCTGGACGAGGATGTGAGTCCAAAAAGTTTTCAGCTCGACCCCAACGATCAGTATGGGCATCGGCTCGTGCTCGACCTGGCCTTGGCCCGCTCCGCGACCGTAGAGAAGGCGCAGGAGCCACAGCCGATCAGTCAGGGGCCTTTGCGGGATATCGTCGTCGCTGTTGACGCCGGTCATGGGGGTGAAGATCCGGGCGCTTTGGGGCCGGATCGGCTGCGGGAGAAGGATGTGGTGCTGGCGATTGCCAAAGAAGTGGCGCGCCTGATTGATGCCGAGCCTGGTTACCGGGCAGAACTGATCCGCAGTGGCGATTACTATGTCAGCCTGCGTGGACGAACGCTGAAGGCGCGTAAGCTCAATGCCGATCTTTTTGTCTCCATTCACGCGGATGCCGCACGTGATAAGCGTGCCCGCGGCGCGTCGGTCTGGGTGCTTTCCGGGCGCGGTGCGAGCAGTGAGATGGGTCGCTGGTTAGCGCAGCGCGAGAACGGAGCCGATCTGATCGGTGGTGTCGGTAGTGTCAGCCTTGAAGACAAGGATGATCTGCTGGCCAGTGTATTACTCGATATGTCGATGACGGCCAGTCAGTCCAGCAGTCGCGAGGTCGCGAAGCGGGTCCACAGCAATATCGCCGGCTTTGCCCGAATGCATAAACCCTATGTGGAGCAGGCCGGGTTTGTCGTGCTCAAATCACCGGATATACCGTCGATTCTGGTGGAAACCGGTTTTATCTCCAACCCCAGTGAGGCGGCCAAGCTGCGGCAGCGCGGTTACCAGAAACAGATGGCACGTGCGGTGTATGAAGGCATCAAAGCGCACTTCTGGGAACGTCCACCGGCAATGACGCATGTTGCCGCCAAAAAGCGGACGGGCGCTGTTTTGGCCGGTGCTGATCGAACCTACAAAGTGGTGCCGGGTGACACCCTGTCTGTCATCGCCGTGCGTAACGGTGTTTCTCTGGATGAGTTGCGCCGCGCCAATCAGCTTAACGGTGACCGTATCCGTGTGGGGCAGGTGCTGCGTATACCTGCCAGCTAATCCGTCGTTCCGCGTACCTTCTAGTTATTGGATCTGATCTCTATGTCGAGAATACATTTGCTCTCGCCTCAGCTGGCCAACCAGATTGCGGCGGGTGAGGTGGTTGAACGACCCGCTTCTGTGGTTAAGGAGTTGCTGGAGAACAGTCTCGACGCAGGTGCCGGTAAGGTCGATGTGGATGTGGAACAGGGGGGTATTAAACGAATTCGCTTGCGCGATGATGGTCTGGGTATCGAGAAGGACGATCTGGCGCTGGCGTTGAGTCGTCACGCGACCTCCAAGATTCGCATGCTGGAAGACCTTGAAGCGGTCGCCAGTCTGGGGTTTCGGGGGGAAGCGCTGGCTTCGATCAGTTCGGTTTCCCGCCTGGCGTTGACCTCGCGTACTGAATCTCAGGATGCGGCCTGGCAGGTTCAGGCCGAGGGCCGGGATATGGAGTCGGTGCTAAGCCCCGCTGCCCATCCGCGCGGCACCACCGTGGATGTTCGCGACCTGTTTTTTAATACCCCGGCCCGGCGCAAGTTTCTCAAAACCGAGCAGACCGAGTTTCGTCACCTGGAAGAGGTGATCAAGCGGATGGCGCTCAGTCGTTTTGATGTGGGTTTCTCCCTGTCCCATAACGGCCGCCAGATCCACCAATTGCGACCGGTGGATGGCGAGCAGGCCCGGGAGCGACGGCTGGCTTCTTTGTTGGGGAAGGGCTTTATTGAGCAGGCTTTGAACCTGGATGTCAGTGCTGAGGCTTCCGGGCTGCGCCTCTGGGGATGGATTGGGCTGCCCACATACTCCCGAAGTCAGGCCGATCAGCAGTACTTTTTCGTCAACGGTCGCATTATCCGCGACAAAGTTGTGACCCATGCCGTGAGACAGGCATACAGCGATGTGCTGTTCCATGGTCGTCACCCGGCCTTTGTGCTCTACCTTGAGCTTGATCCGGCGTTGGTTGATGTCAATGTACACCCCACCAAGCATGAAGTGCGCTTTCGGGAGAGTCGCCTAGTACATGATTTTATCTTCCGCACCCTGCATCGAGTGATCGCGGATGTGCGTCCCGGCGATGAGCATGCGGTACCCGCCAGTCAGTCGGTTGATGCCCCGGCGGCACTGAGTCCTGCGCCGGGTGCAGTGAGCACAGGACAGAGTTTTAGCCAGGGAAGGATGCCTCTTTATCAGGGGAGCGGTGGCCCTGCGCGCGGTGCTGTGCAAGAGCAGATCCGTGCCTATGGTGAGCTACATGAACCGGCGCAGCCGCAGGTCTCAGCGCCGCTTGAGATGCCCGAGGCAGCACCGGAGGAAGCGCCACCACTGGGCTATGCCGTTGCGCAATTGCACGGTATCTATGTGTTGGCACAAAACGCTCAGGGGCTGGTTTTGGTGGATATGCACGCGGCCCACGAACGTATCGTTTACGAACGTATGAAGCAGGCCTGGGAGCAGGATCGCGTGCGCTCCCAGCCGCTGCTGGTTCCGGTCAGTTTGAGTGTGAGCGAACGCGAGGCGGATCTGGCGGAAGAGCAACCCGAGCTGTTTGAGCGCCTTGGTTTCAAAGTCGAGCGCATGGGGGCGGATACGCTGACTGTCCGCGAAGTGCCTGTGTCCCTGGCCCGTGCCGATGCCGGGCA
The DNA here is from genome assembly GCF_000428985.1 of Marinobacterium litorale DSM 23545. GTDB lineage: Bacteria > Pseudomonadota > Gammaproteobacteria > Pseudomonadales > Balneatricaceae > Marinobacterium_D > Marinobacterium_D litorale. The sequence goes on from NZ_AUAZ01000021.1 coordinate 60,363, forward strand.
GCTGGTTCGTGATGTACTTGCCGATCTGGTGGTGTTTGGTAGCAGTCAGCGCATTGATCAGCATATCAATGAACTGCTGGGTACGATGGCCTGTCACGGAGCCGTCCGCGCCAACCGCCAGCTAACGCTGCCTGAAATGAATGCCTTGCTGCGGGATATGGAAACTACCGAACGCAGCGGGCAGTGCAATCATGGGCGTCCGACCTGGACTCAGCTGTCTATGGCGGAGCTCGATAAACTGTTTTTACGGGGGCAGTAGTTGTGGACAACCACCTGCCACCGGCTATTTTTTTGATGGGACCGACAGCCTCCGGTAAAACCGCGCTGGCTATGCATCTCTATGATCGTTTGCCCTGTGAGCTGGTCAGTGTGGACTCGGCGCTGATTTATCGGGGAATGGATATCGGGACGGCCAAACCGACACCGGAAGAGCTTTCGGCCTACCCCCATCGTCTGATCGATATCCGTGATCCGCTGGAGAGCTATTCTGCGGCGGAGTTTCGTGCTGATGCGTTGAAAGCGATTGGGGAGATAAGCGCCCGCGGGCGTATACCGCTGTTTGTCGGTGGCACCATGCTCTACTTCAATGCTCTGCAGCAGGGGTTGGCGACACTGCCCGAAGCCGACCCGGCGCTCAGGGCTGAAATTGAGTCGGATGCGGCACGGCTGGGGTGGCCAGCTATGCACGAGCGGTTGGCAAGGTTGGATCCGGCGGCCGGAGAGCGCCTTAAACCCACCGACTCACAGCGCATAGAGCGGGCGCTGGAGGTTGTCCTGTTGACGGGGAAACCGATCAGTGAACATTGGGCCGCGCAGCAGCGGGCTGAACTTCCCTGTCGAGTGACGGCACTGGCGTTGGCGCCACATGATCGCTCGGTACTTCATCAGCGTATAGAAAAACGATTCGATCAGATGCTGGCTAACGGGTTCGAGGAGGAGGTCTTGGCGCTGCAGGAACGTGGCGACCTGCATCCGGGACTGGCCTCTATTCGCTGTGTCGGTTATCGACAGATGTGGGACTACATTACCGGTGATCTGGACTATGAACAGATGCGCTTTCGCGGTATTGTCGCCACCCGCCAGTTGGCCAAGCGGCAGCTCACCTGGATGCGGGGCTGGAAAGATCCGCTGCACTGGCTCGACAGTGAGGCGGATAATTTACTTTCGTCTGCCTTGAAACTGGTGGAATCAAGCATTATATAATGGTCACTTGCTCATGGCTTAACCAGCGCCGGATTTCGGTGTCTGGGCCATAGACCAAAAACTACAACGAAACATTTTCTTTTTTGGGAAGGAGTTTGCAATGTCAAAAGGGCAGTCTTTACAAGACCCTTATCTGAATGTGCTGCGCAAGGAGCGTATTCCGGTGTCTATCTTTCTGGTTAACGGTATCAAACTGCAGGGACAGATCGAATCTTTCGATCAGTTTGTGATCCTGCTGAAGAATACGGTCAGCCAGATGGTCTATAAACATGCCATCTCTACGGTGGTTCCGTCACGTCCGGTGAAATTACCGCAGGGCGACGAGAAGGCGGCAGACTGAGGTATTAATTGTTTTTCGAACGTCCCCAATCGGGCGAGAGAGCGATCCTCGTCCATATCGAGCTGTCCTCCGACGCGGACAGTGAAGATCCGAGGGAACTGGAAGAGCTGGCGCTCTCCGCAGGCGCTGATCCGGTTGAGTTTTTGACCGGGTCGCGTGCCGATCCCAGTCCCAAATTTTTCCTAGGAGCAGGCAAGGTCGATGAATTGCGGGCGCTGGTGCGACAGCACGAAGCGGAGCTCGTGATCTTTAACCATGCCCTGAGCCCGGCCCAGGAGCGCAATCTGGAACGGGAGATTCAATGTCGGGTACTTGATCGCACCGGCTTGATCCTGGATATCTTTGCGCAGCGTGCCCGTACCCACGAAGGTAAGTTACAGGTCGAATTGGCGCAGTTGGAGCACATGTCCACTCGCCTGGTTCGCGGCTGGACTCACCTTGAGCGCCAGAAGGGCGGTATCGGCCTGCGTGGTCCGGGTGAAACCCAGCTGGAAACCGACCGGCGTCTGCTGCGGGCGCGTATCAAGTCGATCCAGAAACGTCTGGAAAAAGTTCGTACCCAGCGTGAGCAGGGGCGGCGCTCCCGTCGGCGTGCCGAGGTGCCAACCGTTGCTTTGGTCGGCTACACCAACGCGGGTAAGTCGACGTTGTTCAATCGGGTTACCGACTCGGGTGTATATGCCGCGGACCAGCTGTTTGCGACACTGGACCCTACGCTTCGCCGTGTCGAGCTGGATGATGTGGGGCCGGCGATCCTGGCGGATACGGTGGGATTTATCAAACACCTGCCGCACAAGCTGGTAGAGTCGTTCCGTGCGACCTTGCAGGAGACTGTGGAGGCCAGCCTGTTGGTGCACGTCATCGACTGTTACGATGAGGAGCGTCAGGACCATATCGAGCAGGTGCATGCCGTGCTGCGCGAAATCGGTGCGGAAGAGGTGCCGTCACTGCAGGTGTATAACAAAATCGACATGCTGGCGGGTCAATCGCCGCGGATCGATTGTGACGAAGAGGGTGCCCCCCAGCGGGTCTGGCTTTCTGCTCAGAACGGCGAAGGTGTGGATCTGTTGATGGATGCGATTCGCCAGCGGCTCAGCGGTGATATGTTCCACGATACGCTGTGTCTGGATCCGAGTCAGGGCCAGTTGCGGGCGCAGCTCTATGCGCAGGGTGGCGTAGTCACTGAACGGGTTGATGATCAGGGGCGTATAAGTCTGGAGGTGAGGATGCCTATGCGGGATATTCGGCAGCTGCTCAGTCGATTGCAGATTCCGGCGGAACGTTATCTGCCGGAGCCGGTCCACTGATACGGCGAGGTTGCGCCCCCGCAAGCAGCCCCCTAGAATTTCGATAAATTTCAAGCGTTTCACTAACGGAGAACTCTATGGCCTGGAATGAGCCTGGCGGTAATGGCAACAACCATGACCCCTGGAGCGGTGGCGGAAAGGATGACCGCGGCAAGCGAGGACCGGATCAGGGTCCGCCCGATCTAGACGAGGCGCTGCGCAAGCTGCAGGATCGAATGAATGCCCTGTTCGGCGGTGGTAAGCGCCGTGGAGGCTCCAGTGGTGGCAGCAGCGGCGGTAGCGGAGGCTTCGGCTTTGTTATCGTGCTGATCGTACTGGCTGCGCTGTTCTGGGCCGGGATGGGGTTTTATACCGTGGATCAGCCGGAGCGAGGTGTTGTGCTTCGTTTGGGTAAATTCCAAGAGACGGTACAGCCTGGTCTGCAGTGGAATCCGCCGCTGATCGACGAAGTGACGTTGGTCAACACGGAAGTTGTGCGGACCCATAGTCACGATTCCCAGATGTTGACCGAAGACGAAAACATCGTTTACGTGGACCTGACGGTACAGTACGTTGCGACTGACCCGAAAGCGTTCACCCTGAACGTGCGCTCGCCCGAGGAAAGTCTGGCCCACGCGGCTGAGTCAGCGCTGCGCCATGTGGTGGGTACCACCGGTCTGCACGCTATTCTGACGGAAGGTCGTGAAACCCTGGGTCTGCAGGTGCAGGAGCGCTTACAGCGTTACATGGAGTTCTACGGTACCGGTATCAACATCACCAAGATCAACATCAAGAACGCCCAGGCGCCGAGTCAGGTGCAGGAAGCGTTCGATGACGTGATCAAGGCCCGTGAGGATGAGCAGCGTGTCATTAATGAAGCTCAGACCTACGCCAACGGAGTGGTTCCCGAGGCGCGTGGTAATGCTCAGCGGATCATCGAGGAAGCTAACGCCTATCGTGAAGAGGTGGTTGCCCGGGCAACCGGTCAGGCCCGCCGTTTCTCGGCGCTGCTCAACGAGTACGAGAAGGCACCAGACGTTACCCGTCAGCGACTGTACTTGGAAACCATGCAGGAAGTGCTGGGTAAAACACCCAAGGTGCTGGTTGATGTGGAAGGCGGCAATAACATGATGTATCTGCCCCTTGATAAACTGATGGATAAGCAGTCCGAGGTGCGTGACAGTGCGGGTCGGTCGGTGCGGCTGGATGACGCCAGCCTGCGTCAGATTACCGATGAGGTGATGAACCAGATTCGTCAGCGCCAGGGTTCAACCACAACAACTCGGGAGGGCCGCTGATGAACGCCAAGTCACTTTACGCCTTGATCGCCGTACTGGTGGTGGTCCTGGTTGGTTCCAAATCACTGTATATTGTTAAAGAGACTGAGCGCGCGGTTCAGCTGCGTTTCGGTGAAATCGTCAACCCTGACGTTGCACCGGGGCTGCACGTGAAGATCCCGTTCGTGCATACCGTGCGAGTTTTCGATGCTCGTGTGCAGACACTGGATGCGCGCCCGCAGTCGTTCCTGACGCTGGAGAAGAAACGTCTGATTGTCGATTCGTTCGTCAAGTGGCGTATTGCCGATCCGGCCAAATACTACACCTCTATCTCGGGGGATATGTTCCGGGCTTCTGAACGTCTGTCCAACAACATCGAGGAAAAGCTGCGTAACCAGTTCGGTGAGCGCACGGTAACCGAAGTTGTGTCGGGCGAGCGTGAAGAGGTGATGGATGCGGTTATTCGTGATCTGAGCCGTCAAGCGGATGAGCAGTTCGGTATCGAAATTATCGATGTGCGCGTGAAACGTATCGATCTGCCCACGGAGGTTTCTTCCTCAGTGTATGATCGTATGCGCACCGAGCGTCAGCGTCTGGCACGTGAGCTGCGAGCACGAGGCAGAGAACTCGCGGAAGGTATCCGGGCTGATGCAGACCGTCAGCGCACGGTTATCCTGGCCGAGGCGTATCGGGAGTCTGAAGAGGTTCGCGGTGAAGGTGATGCGGAGGCCGCTCGAGTTTACGCGGAGGCCTATCAGCGTGATCCGGAATTCTTCGCATTTAATAGAAGCCTTCAGGCTTACCGCGATACGTTCAGCGGTGGCGGTGACGTTATGTTGCTGAAGCCGGATAGCGATTTCTTCCGCTATCTTGATGATGCGCAGCCGCCTTTGGATTGAGGTGTTTGAGCTGATAAACCGGGTGCCCTCGGGCCCCGGTTTCGTGGTAATATTTATCAAACCGGGTGTACGCCCGGTTTTTTTGTGGTTTGAGGTGGGCAATGACCGAACTCTGGCGGGAGCTGTTGATCGGGTTCTGTCTGATGCTGGTACTTGAGGGGATCATTCCATTCCTTTATCCCGGCCGTTGGCGGGCTCTGGTAAACCGTCTTGCTCAGGTAGACGATAGAACCCTTCGAATGACGGGGCTGGTATCGATGCTCTTTGGGGTTGGTTTGCTCTACCTTGTTCACTGAATTCGAGTTAAGCGTACGGGAGTCATGCATGACGTTGGCAGATCGCTGGTTGCTGCCGGATGGGATGAAAGAGATGTTGCCGCCGCGAGCGCGTCATGTGGAAATGATGCGCCGACAGGTCGTCGATCTCTACGATCGTTGGGGCTATGAGCTGGTAATGCCGCCGCTGGCTGAGCATCTTGAGTCTCTGTTGACCGGTGTGGGCCAGGATCTGGCGATGAAAACCTTCAAGCTGACCGATCAGGTCAGTGGCCATATGCTGGGTGTTCGCGCCGATATGACGCCGCAGGTGGCGCGGATCGATGCGCATCGCCTGCGTACTGAAGGTCCCAGTCGCCTGTGCTATTGCGGCTCCGTGTTACATACGCGTCCCAGTCATATGCTGGCGTCCCGTAATCCGCTGCAACTGGGCGCTGAACTCTATGGTCATGCCGGTGCCGATAGCGATGTGGAAGTGATCTCCCTGATGCTGGAGACGCTGTCTGTCGTTGGGGTGCAGGGCCAGATTACGCTGGATCTGGGGCATATCGGTGTTTTCAGTGAGTTGATGCGTACCGCGGGTCTGAATGATACCGATCAGGATCGTTTCCTGGATATGCTGCAGCGTAAGGCGCTGCCCGAGATTGCCGAGTTTGTTGCCGGGCTGGATCTTGAAGCGCGTGTATGCGAGCAGCTGTTGGCGCTGCCGCGGCTGAATGGTGATGAGTCGGTCATCGTGCGTGCCCGTGAGCTGTTTGTAGAGCATTCTGCCATTACGCAGGCGCTGGATTATCTGAATAGGGTTGCCCGGCGGGTGCGTAGTCGTTATCCGCAGGTGAATCTCTACTTTGACTTGGGTGAGCTGCGTGGTTACCACTACCATACGGGTATTGTGTTTGCAGCCTACACACCCCAGTTTGGTCAGGCGCTTGCCAAGGGTGGGCGATATGATGAGATTGGACGTGACTTTGGCCGGGCCCGCCCGGCGACAGGGTTTAGTGCGGACCTGAAAACGTTGCTGGAAACCGCAGGTGATATGCCTGAGGCGGAAACGCGCGTTGTGTTGGCGCCGGCAGGGGAAGATGACGCGCTGCTGCAGGCCGTAAGCGATCTGCGTGAGCAGGGAGAACGGGTCGTGCAAGCGCTGGATGGGGCGGATGTCCCGGTTAACTGTGACCGTCAGTTGATCCAGCGGGATGGGAGCTGGGTCGTAGAGACTCGCTAGATTTCCTTTTTAAACAAGAGCTTTAGAGACAGTAATGGGTAGAAACGTCGTTGTTCTGGGTACCCAGTGGGGTGATGAAGGCAAAGGCAAGATCGTCGATCTGCTGACCGAGCAGGTGGCCGCGGTCGTGCGGTTTCAGGGTGGTCATAACGCCGGTCATACGCTGGTAATTGATGGTCAGAAAACCGTCCTCCACCTGATTCCGTCAGGTATTCTGCGCAAAAATGTGGAGTGTCTGATCGGTAACGGCGTGGTGCTGTCTCCGGATGCGCTGCTCAAGGAGATTGCCGAGCTGGAGGCCAGCGGCGTCCCGGTGGAGGATCGTCTGCGTCTGAGTCCCGCGTGCCCGCTGATCCTGTCTTATCACGTGGCGCTGGATCAGGCGCGGGAGAAAGCGCGCGGTGAATCCAAGATCGGCACCACTGGTCGCGGCATCGGACCGGCCTACGAAGATAAAGTGGCCCGTCGTGGGCTTCGCCTCGGTGATCTGGCCGATCCTCAGCGGTTTGAGGCCAAGCTGCGTGAAGTGATGGAATACCACAACTATATGCTCGAGCATTACTACAAGGTCGAGCCGATCGATGTGGATGAGCTTCTGGCGCACTGTCTGGAGATGGCTAAAACACTGGTCCCGATGATGACTGATGTGACTGCGCGTCTGCACCAGCTGCGCAAGCAGGGTGCGAGCATCATGTTTGAAGGGGCGCAGGGTTCGTTGCTCGATATCGATCACGGCACTTATCCCTATGTGACCTCCTCCAACACGACGGCGGGTGGCACCTCCACCGGTAGCGGTTTCGGCCCGCTCTACCTGGATTACGTGTTGGGGATTACCAAGGCGTACACGACGCGTGTGGGCGGAGGACCTTTCCCGACCGAGTTGAACTGTGATATCGGTGCGCGTCTGGCTGAACGTGGTCATGAATTCGGGGCGACCACAGGGCGTGCGCGCCGTTGTGGTTGGTTTGATGCGGTGGCGCTCAAGCACGCCATCCAGATCAACTCCGTGTCCGGTCTGTGTCTGACCAAGTTGGATGTCCTGGATGGACTGGATCAGATCAATATCTGTATCGGTTATCAGGATGGTCAGGGTAACGCCGTCACGTCACTCAGCGGTAGCGAAGATTACGATGCCATTATTCCGGTCTACGAAGAGGTGCCGGGCTGGAGTGAGTCTACCGTGGGGGTGAAGGCCCTGGATGAACTGCCGGAAAATGCGCGTGCTTATATCAAGCGTCTGGAAACGCTGGTTGAAACGCCAATCGATATTATCTCCACAGGGCCGGATCGCGTGGAAACCATCGTCCTGCGTGATCCGTTCCAGGAGTGATGGGTAGGGCGTGAAACAAAAAAAACCGCACTTTGAAGTGCGGTTTTTTTATGCCGTGCGCGGGCGCCGGGTTAGCTGATTGCCGGATGCATCGCCTTGAGCAGGGCTTTGAACATCTTCGGGTTGCCGGCCACCAGTTTGCCACTTTCGCGATGGTTACTGCCGCCGCTGGTGTCGCCCACGAGGCCGCCCGCCTCCTGCAGCATTAAGAGTCCCGCGTCCTGTTCGGTATCGTTCAGGCCCAGCTGAAAGAATCCGTCTACGCGGCCGGCAGCGGTGTAAGCCAGGTTTAATGACACGGATCCGGTATTGAACGGGGTGGCACCTGAGCTTACCAGTTCACGCATCATGGAGAGCTGGTTATCCAGTCCGGAGCGGTCGCTGCTGCGTCCCAGAAAGCCGGTGGCGACTAGAGCGCCTTCCAGTCCTTTAAGGCCGCTGACGCGCAGGCGTTTGCCATTGAGTTGTGCACCTTCTCCGCGGGAAGCAGTGAACTCCTCGCCGGTGATAGGGTTAAGAATCAGCGCGTGCGTGACCTTGCCTTTAACCCGGCCGACCAGCGTCAGCGCAAAAGCGGGCAGGGCATTGGAGAAATTGGCCAGGCTGTCGATGGGCGTGATCTGCCAGTCACAGGGCGTCGGGCCCTCGCCGCTGGCCTCGTAGCGACCGCTGTAATCCCCGGTGACCGTGTGGTGCGGGTAGGCTTTCTGCAGGTTGTGTGCGAAGGTGCGCTCGGCCTGATGGCACAGGTCGTTGATGTAGGTGGCGACACTGGCCTGTTCGGACTTGATCAAATCCAGGCGTTCGGTGGCGCGGGCGATCTGCTCGGCAGCGAGGCGCGCAGCCCGCAGCGCGATATTGACCATTGGTTGCATCGGTAATGGGATCCAGTCGTTCGTGGAAAATCAAACCCGCATTGTAGCTTAGTAGACGGTTGTGAAGAACCTTTAACGCACCTTGGTGCGCGCCTTTCTCGATAAACCTGCATAAATTCTGCTACTATTAGCGCCCATTTTTTTCGGGCGTCGCCTTATGCTTGATCATATCCGCATCGTTTTAGTGAATACCACTCACCCCGGTAATATCGGTGCCGTGGCGCGCGCCATGAAAAATATGGGCTTGAGTGATCTGGTGCTGGTTGAACCTAAGGTTTTCCCTGATGAGGCGGCGACGGCACGCGCCTCTGGCGCTACCGATATCCTGGATAATGCGCGCGTAGTCGGGTACCTTGAGGACGCGCTGGATGATTGCCAGCTTGTCGTGGGTACCAGTGCGCGTGGGCGGCATATTCCCTGGCCAGTCATTGACCCGCGAGAGCTGGCAGCGATTGCTGCACCGGTGGCGGGTCAGTCCCGGGTGGCGATCCTGTTCGGACGCGAAGATCGCGGCCTGACCAACGATGAGCTGCATGCATGCCATCATCACGTCCATATCCCTTCAGTTGAAGGCTTCAGTTCCTTAAATATAGCGGCGGCGGTTCAGGTGGTCTGTTATGAGCTTCGTATGGAAGCGTTGTCGTCCGAGCGTTCGAATAGGCCGCAATGGGGAACTGACTGGGATATCGAATTGGCCGATCATGCAGAGTTGGAGCGTATGTTTGCGCATCTCGAGCAGACGCTGATCGATATCGACTTTCTGGATCCGGACAATCCGCGTCAATTGATGCCGCGTCTACGTCGTCTGTTTTTACGTGCGGTCCCCGATAAGGTTGAAGTGAACGTGCTGCGGGGGATTCTGAAATCTGTTAACCGGTCTATGGTTGCCAAGTCGCGAAGCGATGAGCGCTAGGTATCGCCTGGGCCTTAATTCCGACCTTATTTGTCGGAATTAATAGTTGACTAAAAACCTTGGTTTTTGCATAATTCACCCAGACTCATCATGAGTAGTGAGGATAACTATGCGACTGACAACTAAAGGCCGTTACGCGGTTACGGCAATGCTGGATCTGGCGTTGCACGAGGGCAAAGGGCCGATCAGCCTGGCGGATATTTCCGAGCGTCAGGGGATCTCTCTGTCCTATCTGGAGCAACTTTTTGCCAAGCTGCGCCGTAACGATCTGGTGCACAGTGTGCGCGGGCCTGGTGGTGGTTACCAGCTCAAGCGTGAACGTGGACAGATTAACGTGGCTGAGGTGATCGACGCGGTCAATGAATCGGTTGACGCCACGGGTTGCAATAACACCGGTAGTTGCAATGGCGGTGAGGTTTGTTTGACCCATCATCTCTGGTGTGACTTGAGCGATCAGATTCACCGTTTTCTCAGCAGTATCAGCTTGGCCGATCTGGTTTATCGCCACGACGTACAAGAGGTCGCTGAGCGTCAGGAACAGCGCGGTCGGGCGCATCCTGAACAATTGATTGCCAGTAGCGTTGCTTCGGCTTCCTGAAGCGAACTGTTTTGGAGAGTGAAATGAAATTGCCGATCTATCTCGACTATTCCGCAACGACGCCGGTTGATCCGCGTGTGGCAGAGAAGATGATGGCTTGTCTGACGCCGGATGGCATCTTCGGCAACCCGGCTTCCCGCTCGCACCAGTTTGGCTGGAAGGCTGAGGAAGCGGTAGAAACGGCCCGTCGCCAGGTGGCTGATCTGCTCGGGGCTGACCCCCGTGAGATTGTCTGGACCTCCGGTGCGACCGAGTCCGACAACCTGGCGATCAAAGGTGTGGCGCATTTCTACAACAAGAAAGGCAAGCACATCATTACCTCCAAGATTGAGCATAAGGCGGTCTTGGATACCTGTCGTCAGCTGGAGCGTGAAGGGTTTGAAGTGACCTACCTGACGCCGGGTAGCGACGGCATTATTACCCCGCAGATGGTGGCGGATGCACTGCGAGACGATACGATTCTCGTTTCCCTGATGCACGTGAATAACGAAATCGGCACCATTACCGATATTGCGGCGATCGGTGAGCTGACGCGCAGTCACGGCGTTTTGCTGCATGTTGATGCGGCGCAGAGCGTGGGTAAACTGCCGCTCGATATGAGTGCCATGAAAGTGGATCTGCTGTCTATCTCCGGCCACAAAATGTACGGCCCGAAAGGCATTGGCGCGTTGTACGTGCGCCGTAAGCCGCGAGTGCGTCTTGAAGCTCAGATGCATGGTGGCGGTCACGAGCGCGGTATGCGCTCCGGTACGCTGCCGACTCACCAGATTGTGGGTATGGGTGAAGCCGCGCGGATCTGCGCTGAAGAGATGGTTTCAGAATCCAAGCATCTGCAAGCGCTGCGTGAGCGTTTCTGGAACGGCATCAAGGATATGGAAGAGGTGCACGTGAACGGCTCTATGGAGCAGCGCGTCTCGGGTAACCTTAACGTCAGCTTCGCATTCGTCGAAGGTGAGTCGCTGCTGATGTCACTCAAGGATCTGGCTGTTTCGTCGGGTTCTGCATGCACGTCCGCAAGCCTTGAGCCGTCCTACGTGCTGCGGGCGCTGGGGCTCAATGATGAGCTCGCCCACAGTTCTATCCGCTTCTCGTTTGGTCGCTTTACCACCGATGAGGAAGTGGATTACGCCACCGGGCAGATCCGGGAGGCGGTGGACAAGCTGCGTGAGTTGTCACCGCTGTGGGATATGTACAAAGACGGCATCGATTTAAATACAGTTGAGTGGGCTCACCACTAAAGCGGGCTGTAAAAAGCTCTTGGAGGTCATTATGGCTTACAGCGAACAGGTTATTGATCATTACGAAAACCCGCGTAATGTCGGCAAAATGGATGATAAAGACGATCATGTGGGTACCGGTATGGTCGGCGCGCCGGCGTGCGGCGACGTGATGCGTCTGCAAATCCGAGTCAGCGATGAAGGTGTTATTGAAGACGCTAAATTCAAGACCTACGGCTGCGGTTCTGCTATCGCGTCAAGCTCCCTGATTACCGAGTGGGTCAAAGGGATGACGCTGGATCAGGCGTCCGAATTGAAAAATTCGCAGATCGCCGAAGAACTGGCGTTGCCGCCGGTCAAGATCCACTGCTCGGTGCTGGCTGAAGATGCGATCAAGGCCGCGATCGAGGATTATCGTAAGAAGCGCTCCTGAGGGGGCGCCAGAGCCTAGGCGAGGATAGTATGGCGATCAGTATGACCGAAGCTGCAGTCAATCACGTGGCTCGTTATCTGGAAAAACGGGGGCAGGGTGCCGGTATTCGTGTCGGTGTGCGTACCTCGGGTTGCTCCGGTATGGCTTACGTGCTTGAGTTTATCGACGCGGTTGAGGATGACGATCAGATTTTCGAATTTGATGGCGTACGCGTCGCGATCGACCCCAAGAGCCTGGTTTACCTGGATGGAACCGAGCTGGATTTCGTCAAGGAGGGGCTCAATGAAGGGTTCAAGTTCAACAACCCCAACGTGCGCAGTGAGTGTGGGTGCGGCGAAAGCTTTAACGTCTGAGTCGAATCGGAGAGCAGGCTGCTATGGATATGAGCCGCAACTATTTTGAGCTGCTCGGCCTGGAGCCAGGCTACGATGTTGATCTGGCATTGCTGAGCGAGCGTTATCGGGCTCTGCAGAAAGAGTGGCATCCGGATCGTTTTGCTCACCGATCTGACCGAGAACGCCGTATGGCGGTACAGTATACCGCTCACCTCAACGAGGCTCTGGCGACACTTAAATCACCCTTGCGCCGGGCTCAATATCTTCTTCTTCTGGCCGGTCGTGACACCCATGGTGAATCCTCTGGCCAGCTTGATCCCATGTTTCTGATGGAGCAGATGGAGTTGCGTGAACGGCTCGCTGAAGTTGGCGATGCCAGCGACCCGGATGCTGAGCTGGATGCGCTTGCCGAACAGGCGCAGGCGTCGATGCGCACACTCCAGCATGAATTTGTCTCCCTTTATGCCCAGTCCGATCTAGATGCCGCGGAAGCGGTTGTTCGCAAAATGCAGTTCATGACCAAGCTGATAAGCGAAATAGAAGCGGCTGAAGATCGTCTGGCTGATTACTGAACGGAAGGTGTATGGCCCTTTTGCAAATTGCTGAACCCGGTCAGAGCGCAGCGCCCCATGAGCGCAAGCTCGCGGTCGGGATCGATCTTGGAACCACCAACTCATTGGCCGCCACTGTTCGCAGCGGGGAGGCGCAGACATTGCCCGATGAGCAGGGGCGTCACCTGTTGCCATCCGTTGTGCATTACGGTCGGGAGTCGGCTCCGGAGGTCGGTGGCGATGCTCTCGTCCGGGCTGCTGAAGACCCCTACAACACGATTATTTCCGTCAAACGCCTGATGGGGCGGGGTGTCGAGGATGTGCTCTCCTTTGGTGATGAGCTGCCTTACCATTTCGTGCCGGGTGATGGCGGTATGCCCTATATCGAGACGGCGGCAGGGCCGCGCAGCCCTGTTCAGGTATCGGCAGAGATCCTTCGAACGCTGCGTCAGCGTGCCGAAACCAGTCTTGATGGCGAATTGACCGGCGCGGTCATTACGGTACCCGCCTATTTCGATGATGCCCAGCGTCAGGCGACCAAGGATGCCGCGCGACTGGCTGGATTGAAAGTTTTGCGCCTGCTTAATGAGCCAACGGCAGCAGCGGTGGCCTATGGCCTGGATGAGGGTGAAGAAGGGGTCATCGCGGTCTATGATCTGGGTGGTGGTACCTTCGATATATCTGTGCTGCGTTTGAACAAAGGTGTGTTCGAGGTGCTGGCTACCGGTGGTGATAGCGCGCTGGGTGGCGATGACCTGGATTATGCGTTGGCGCGCTGGATGCTTGAGCAGTCGGGGATTGAATTAACTCCGGATGCACAGCAAGCGCGCTACCTGACGACGCTGGCGCGTTCTGTCAAAGAGCAGCTGACTGATCAGACTTCTGTTCAGGTGGATCTCGAAGTGGCCGGCCAGAGCGTTTCGGTGACGGTGAGTCGGGATCAGTTTGATGCTGTGGTGGAACCACTGGTCAAGAAGACCTTGCGCGCCTGCCGTCGAGCTCTGCGCGACGCGGGTGTCGATACCGATGAAGTGCGCGATGTCGTGATGGTTGGCGGCTCTACCCGAGTGCCTTTGGTGCGTACGCGCGTCGGCGAGCTCTTTGGCCGCGAGCCCCATATCGATATCGACCCGGATCGGGTGGTTGCGATTGGTGCCGCGATTCAGGCGGATGTTCTGGCCGGGAACAAGCCGGATAGTGACCTGCTGCTGCTTGACGTCATTCCGCTATCACTCGGTCTTGAAACCATGGGTGGGTTGGTTGAGAAAGTTATCCACCGTAACACGGCGATCCCTGTGGGCCGTGCGCAGGAGTTTACCACTTACCAGGATGGTCAGACTGCGATGGCTATCCATGTGGTTCAAGGTGAGCGTGAACTGGTGTCCGACTGTCGTTCGCTGGCGCGTTTCGTTCTGCGTGGTATTCCTCCGATGGCAGCAGGCGCCGCCAAGATTCGCGTAACCTTTCAGGTGGATGCGGATGGTCTGCTAAGCGTTGCTGCGCAGGAGCTCTCAACCGGTGTCGAGAGCAGTATTCAGGTGAAGCCTTCCTACGGTCTTAGCGATGATGAAATCACCAGCATGTTGAAGGATTCATTCAGTCATGCGGAGGAGGATCTCGTTGCCCGGGCATTGCGCGAGCAGCAGGTGGAAGCGGAGCGCCTGGTTTCCGCACTTGAAGCGGCCATCGCTCAGGATGGAGAACTGCTTGAGAACGCCGAGCGCGCCGAGTTGGAGCATGAAATGGCCTATCTGAGAGAGTTGGCTCGCGGCGCCGATGCGGCTGCGATTGAAGCGGGTGTCGAGGCTTTAGCTAAACTCAGTGATAGCTTCGCGGCGCGGCGGATGGATAAAGGGATCCAGCGAGCACTTCAGGGTCACCGCATCGATGAATTGGATAAGGAGTCAGAGTGATGCCGCAGTTAATTTTTCTGCCCCATAATGAGCTGTGCCCCGAGGGGAAGGTGATCGAGGTGGATCCAGGCGTCACAATCTGCGATGCCGCACTGCAAAACGGGATTGAGATTGAACACGCCTGTGAGAAATCCTGCGCGTGTACCACCTGTCACGTGATTGTCCGGGAAGGTTTCGAGTCGTTGGAAGAGTCGGATGAGCTGGAAGACGATATGCTCGACAAGGCGTGGGGGTTGGAACCGGAGTCTCGTCTGAGCTGTCAGGCCGTGGTCGCGGAAGATGACTTGGTCGTCGAGATTCCCAAGTACACGATTAATCAGGTTTCCGAGCAACACTGATGGTTGGAGCGTA
The DNA here is from genome assembly GCF_000428985.1 of Marinobacterium litorale DSM 23545. GTDB lineage: Bacteria > Pseudomonadota > Gammaproteobacteria > Pseudomonadales > Balneatricaceae > Marinobacterium_D > Marinobacterium_D litorale. Next base: position 75,384 of record NZ_AUAZ01000021.1, read on the forward strand.
GCGATGGGTTTCAAATGGGTGGATGTGCTCGATATAGCCATCGAGCTGGACGAGAAGTATCCGGATGTGGATCCGATGACGATCAGCTTCCCGGATCTGTATCAGAAAGTGATGGATCTCGATGAATTTGAAGATGATCCGTCACATTGCGGTGAGAAAATACTGGAAGCGATCCAGATGGCCTGGATAGACGAGAAGGATTAGCCGCAAACGCTCGCTTTGAATGCGCCCGGGATCTCCGGGCCTTTTATTATTGAGCGACTATTAAGTTTTGCTGCGCTCACGTATAATGTTGCGCCTTATTATTTTCCACCCTACAAACGATGGGATAAGATTTCTACCATGGCTACTGAACGTACACTTTCTATCATCAAGCCGGATGCCGTTGCCAAAAATGTTATCGGTGAAATTCTGACCCGCTTCGAAAAGGCGGGCCTGAAGGTCGTCGAAATGCAGATGAAAACGCTGAGCAAAACCGAAGCGGAAGGTTTCTACGCCGAGCACAAAGAGCGTCCTTTCTTTGCTGATCTGGTTGCGTTCATGACGTCCGGTCCGGTTGTTGTCCAGGTTCTCGAAGGCGACAACGCGATCGCTCAGAACCGCGAACTGATGGGCGCCACTAATCCGAAGGAAGCGGCTGAAGGTACGATCCGTCGTGATTTCGCCGAATCGATCGATGCCAACGCTGTACACGGTTCCGATTCCGCAGCTTCTGCAGAACGTGAGATCGCTTACTTCTTCGGTAACTGATCTTTCCGGGGCCGCCGGCCGGCGGCCCTAACACCCTCAAGCGAGTACTTCCCATGTCAGACTCCCCATCTAAGATCAACCTGCTGGGCCTTTCTCCGTCCAAGCTGGAGGCCTTCTTTGAGGAGCTGGGCGAAAAACGCTTTCGCGCCACTCAGGTTCTGAAGTGGATACACCAGTTCGGTGCCAGCAGCTTCGACGAGATGACCAATATCAGCAAGGCGTTACGCGCCAGGCTGGCTGAAGTTGCCGAGATCCGAGAGCCTGAAATTCTGGTGGAAAAGTTTTCCAAGGACGGTACACGCAAGTGGGTAATCCGCATGGATGGCGGGACCGCCATCGAGATGGTCCTGATCCCCGATGGTGATCGCAAGACGCTCTGCGTTTCGTCACAGGTTGGCTGTTCGCTGGACTGCAGCTTCTGTTCTACCGGTAAACAGGGGTTTAACCGTAACCTCAGTACAGCTGAAATCATTGGTCAGCTCCGTGTGGCGATCCGCTCCTACGGCCCATTTGATCCGTCCGGCGAACGCCGCGTGACGAATGTGGTGTTTATGGGCATGGGTGAGCCGCTGATGAACTTCGATAACGTGGTCGACGCCACCGAGCTGATGATGGACGATAACGCCTATGGGCTGTCCAAGCGTCGCGTGACGCTGAGCACATCCGGTGTGGTGCCGGCGTTGGATAAGCTGCGCGAAGTCAGTGATGTCTCCCTGGCGATCTCGCTGCATGCACCCAATGATGCACTACGTGATCAACTGGTGCCGATTAACCAGCGCTACCCGATCGATGAACTGATCGCCTCCTGCAATCGCTATCTCAAGGGGCTCAGCGACAAGCGTGTCGTGACGGTAGAATACACGTTGATTGCTGGCGTAAATGACCAGCCGGAACATGCGAGGCAGCTGGTTAAGGTATTGCGGCGCTTACCCTGTAAGCTCAATCTGATTCCGTTCAACCCCTTCCCTAACTCCGGATACGAACGTCCCGGCGAAGAGGCAATTGCCGCCTTTAAGCAGGTGATGCTTAACGCGAATATTCTCACAACTGTGCGGCGTACCCGCGGCGATGATGTTGATGCGGCATGTGGCCAGTTGGTCGGTCAGGTGATGGATCGTACTCGCCGTAGCCAAAAGTATATCCCTGTGGTACAAGAGGAGCCTATTCAGGGGAAGACTCAGCCACTCTAAGGGGGATCGATGCGTAGAGCCGGTGTTGCACTGGTGTTGGCGGCAGCCGTAGGTCTGTCAGCATGTTCCTCACAGTCTACGCAGGTTACCGGGGGACGCACATCTCAAGAGGCGCTGGAGTCCTACACCAGTCTCGGATTGCAGTATCTGCGCGCCGGTGATACGTCCACGGCCAAGGGGCCACTGTTAAGAGCGCTGGAGATTGATAGCGACTACGCGCCGGCGTTTAATGGTCTCGCGCTTGTCTTTCAGTCGGAAAATGAGCCCGAACTGGCCGAGCAGTATTTCCGCAAAGCCGTTGATGCTGATTCCCAGTCAGCGATGATCCGCAATAATTTCGGGGCTTTCCTGTTCGGTGAGGAGCGCTACCAGGAGGCCTGTCATCAACTCTCGCGCGCCACTGAAGATCCCTTTTATCAGCAGCGTGCACAGGCGTTCGAGAATTTGGGCCGCTGCTATCGTCGGCTGGAGCGGCTTGATGCGGCAGAGCATGCCTTTAACCGTGCATTGACGCTGTCACGGCAGCGGCCTGTAGCACTGATTGAGCTTGCCGATATTCAATTGATTAAAAACCAGCCTGTCCAGGCGGCAATTCTGTTTGAGCGTTTTCGTGAACTCGTGGAGGAAAAACGGGTCGACCACTTTGCACTCAGTCTCTGGGTCGGGGTGCGTGTGGCCCGCTATGAAGGCCGCGCTGGGCAGGCAGCAACCTATGCGTTACTGCTCAAGAATATGTACCCTGAGTCCGAAGAATACCGGTTGTACGAGGAGTCCAGGTAGTGAGTACCGACACAGTTTCGTCTGATCAGATCGATTCGTTTCCCGGTGGTGATTTCGCTCGGGCACGTAGTGACCTGGGCCTGGGTTATGAACAGTTGACCCGCGAGTTGAGGCTGCAGCGCAAGTATCTGGAGGCGATCGAGCAGGGTGATCTGAAAGCGCTCGGCGGTCCTGTCTTTGCGCGAGGGTACATCCGTGCGTATGCCAAACGGCTGAAGTTGGATCCTGATCGTTATGTGGCTGTATACGATCATGTCAGCGGGATTCGGGATATCGCTTCGGCGGTGAAAGTGGTTGGAACCGTCTCGACCAGCCCGGCGAAACAGAGTCGCTCGCTGATGCGATTTGGATCCTTTGTTTTCGTACTGTTGATTTTGGGGACGGTGGTCTGGTGGTGGCAGACGCAATACTCCATCGATGCCGTGGTTGCCCCCGAGCCTGATGCGCCGGTTACTGTGGATACCGCCGATGGCAATACGCTGGTACTGCCGCCGGTTGAAATGCCGGAAGCGGAATCGGTCGCGGACCCGGCTTTGAATCAGGAAGAGATTATTGATTCGACTGATCTGCCTATGCTGTCTGAGCCGGCGGATCCTGCTACTGATGATGCAGCGGCTGGCGAAAACACAGAGGGTACTGAAGCTGTCGGTGAGGTGTTGCCGGCAGAACCTCTTACTGAGGTTTTAGGGCAGGACGGGGTGTCTGACTCTGATGGAGCCGCGCCTGAGGCGGACGCAGTAGTGCCTGCCACTGTACCGGCACAGCTGCATTTGGTACTGAGCGATGAAAGCTGGCTTAGCGTGAGCGATGCGAGTGGCCAGTCGCTCTATAACGGGATTGCCAGTGCAGGTAGTGACCTGACCCTGGCAGGCGACGAGCCGCTTTCGATTGTTATTGGTCGGGCTAACGCTGTATCGCGCATCGCCTATGGCGGTGAGCCGGTTGATATTCAAGCCGTAAGCAATAAGAATGTGGCCCGCCTAACGCTGCCCTGAGCGGGCATCCATGATTTTATCGGTAAACAGGAAGTAGAGTCTTGGCGCGAATTAAAGCCATCAGAGGTATGAACGATATACTGCCCGACCAGACACCGGTCTGGCAGTTTCTAGAGAACCGGGTTAAGCAAGTACTGGGAAGCTACGGGTACGCCGAGATTCGGATGCCTATCGTGGAACAAACGGACCTTTTCAAGCGCTCTATCGGCGAAGTCACCGATATCGTTGAAAAGGAGATGTACACCTTCGAAGACCGTAACGGTGACAGTCTGACGCTTCGGCCCGAGGGTACGGCCAGTTGTGTGCGTGCTTGCGAGGAACATGGACTGACGTTTAATCAGGTTCAGCGCCTCTGGTACATGGGGCCGATGTTCCGGCATGAGCGGCCACAGAAAGGTCGTTATCGACAGTTTCACCAGATTGGCGTGGAAACCTTCGGTATGCAGGGCCCCGACATCGATGCTGAACTGATCGTTATGACGGCGCGCCTCTGGGAACAGCTTGGGGTTGATAAATCGGTAACCCTGCACTTGAACACGTTGGGCAGCGCGCAGGCCCGGGCTCGCTTTCGTGATGATCTGGTGGCCTATCTGAGTGAACACAGGGATCAGCTTGATAGCGATAGCCTGCGTCGGCTGGACACTAATCCTTTAAGGATTCTCGATAGCAAGGAGCCGTCGACACAGGACTTGCTGGATAGTGCGCCCCACTTTCACGATTATATCGATGACGAATCCCGCGAGCACTTTGATCGTCTTAAAGCATTGCTCGATCAGGCGGGTATCGGCTATGAGGTCAATGCGCGGCTGGTGCGGGGCTTGGATTACTACGGAAAAACCGTCTTTGAGTGGATTACCGATGAGCTCGGTTCTCAGGGTACGGTGTGTGCGGGCGGCCGTTACGATGGCCTGGTTGAGCAGCTGGGTGGTCGCGCGACGCCGGCGGTTGGTTTCGCGATGGGTGTTGAGCGTCTGATCCTGCTGCTCGAAACGCTCGATGCAGTCCCGGCGGAAGTGCATCGGCAGGTGGACGTCTATGCCATGGCAATGGGCGACGGCGCGTTTGATGAGATGTTCGGCCGAGTGGAAGCGTTAAGGCAGGCAACCGGCCTTCGAATCCAGCTTCACTGTGGCGGCGGAAGCTTTAAGAGCCAGATGAAAAAGGCAGATCGCAGTGGCGCTCTGGTCGCGCTGATTCTCGGTGAGGACGAATTGGCGCAGGGCGTGATTTCAGTCAAGCAACTGCGGCTGTCATCTGAGCAGAAACAGGTCAGTCTGGAGTCGCTCCCGCAGGAGCTGCTCGAGATCTTTAAAGAAAACCAGGAGTAGGTGACGCTGTGGCGGAATTGCGTACGGAAGAAGAACAGGTTGAAGCGATCAAGAGTTGGTGGAAGGAGAATGGTCGCTCCCTGCTGATAGGCATCGTTGTGGCGGTCGCTGCGGTGGTCGGCTGGAAGGGCTGGCAGCAAAAGGTGGAGACGGAGTCCGCCAACGCATCGATCCGATACCAAAACCTGGTTGAGTCGATGCTGGCTTTGCAGGCGTCTCCCGATGCTGAAGATCAGCGTGCCACTGCGCAGCATCTGGCCGATACCATCCGTGAAGAGCATGGCGATACCGGTTATGCGTCGATGGCAGCGCTGCTTGTTGCCCGTGCGGCGGTGGATGCGGGAGAGCTCGAACAGGCGCTTCAGGAGCTTGATTGGGTGGTTGAAAATGGATCGTCTGAAGAGCTCAAACAGCTGGCGCTGCTGCGTTCTGCCCGGATTCAGTTGGCGCGTGGGGAGCAGCAGCAGGCAGAATCTTTGCTGGCGAAAACGACGGACAGCTATTTCCCCTCGTTGGTTAACGAGCTGAAAGGCGACCTTTTTGTGGCAAAAGGTTATAAGGCGCAGGCACATGAAGCCTATGTAAGAGCGTTGGAGACGGCCAGTCAGCAAGGCCGTCCTATTCTTGAAATGAAGCGCGATAACGTGGTGCCGGGGGCTAGCTCATGAAGTCGCTTGTTCGGGTCCTGCTGCTGGCAAGTGCCGGTGTCGCTCTGGGTGGCTGTGGTCTCTGGGGTGGTAGTGATGAAATCCAGCCATCGGAACTGGTCGAGTTTGAAGCCGAAAAGCAGGTTGAAGTCCTGTGGCAGGCACGGATCGGCGATGGGCCGGGAGAGGCCTTCCATCAATTTATCCCGGCGGTTGGTGCAGAGCGTGTATTCGCTGCGTCGCGGGATGGTGTCGTAACGGCTCTCTCTCGTGAGAGCGGCGATGAACTTTGGGAAGTCGATCTCGATACCACACTTTCAGCCGGCGCGGGTGAAGGCTTCGGTACACTCGTGGTGGCTGACGAATCTGGTCTCGTGATTGCCTTGGACGCGTCCTCCGGTGAAGAGCTATGGCGCCATACGGTTTCATCCGAAGTTGTGGCTCAGCCTCAGGTTAACGCTGATCTGGTGGTCGTGCAGGTGATCAATGGTCAGGTTGCTGCGTTCGATCGCGTGACCGGCGAGTCGCTCTGGACTTTTGACAGTCAGATACCGCAGCTCAGTTTGCGGGGAACCGGAGCGCCAGTGCTGACAGAACAAGTAACATTGGCCGGATTTGCCAATGGTAAGATTATCGCCATCGATAACCGTAACGGGATGCCGATTTGGGAACAGCGTGTAAGCTCTTCCGAGGGGCGTTCGGAGCTGGAGCGGATCGCTGATGTGGATGGACGCCCATTGGTATTTAATGGATCGGTTTACGTGGCCGGCTATCAGGGACAGTTAATCTCACTGAACCCCTATGCCGCACAGATAACCTGGTCCCAGGATTTCTCCAGTTACCGTAGCCTGGCAGCCGGATTCGGTAATATCTATGCCGTTTCTGCTGATGACGAGGTGGCCGCGTTTGATGCAAACAGCAGTGCCAGTGTTTGGCAGCAGAGCGACCTGCGTTATCGGCAGCTGACATCTCCCGCCGTTTTAGGTACGACTGTGGTCGTTGGCGACAATCTAGGCTTCCTGCACTTTATGTCGCAGATCGATGGGCACTTTGTGGCTCGCTACGATTACGGTGATTCCGGGCTGCTGAGCGATCCGGTGGTCGTCGATGACACGCTTTACGTGCTGGGTAACGACGGTCGTTTGAGCGCCCTTAAGTTAAACTAACTTCTACTTATGCAAAATCGCGGCGGCGTTATCCATCGCTAGTGGAACGCCGCCGCTCTGTTTTCAGGTGAACACTATGCTTCCGGTGATAGCACTGGTTGGTCGACCCAACGTCGGTAAATCTACACTTTTCAATCGATTGACACGATCGCGGGATGCGTTGGTGGCGGACTTGCCGGGCCTGACTCGAGATAGAAAGTACGGGGAAGGCAAGCTGGGTAACCGCGATTACATCGTGATTGATACCGGTGGTATCTCCGGAGACGAAGAAGGTATCGACAAGGTGATGGCTGAGCAGTCGCTGCTGGCCATTGAAGAGGCGGACGTTGTTCTGTTTCTGGTGGATGCCCGCGCCGGCCTGAATCCGGCCGATGGGATGATCGCAAACCACCTGCGCCGGGAGGAAAAGTCCTGCTATCTGGTCGTTAACAAGACTGACGGTCTGGATCCGGACGTTGCGCGCAGTGAGTTTTTTGCGCTTGGCTTGGGTGATCCGCTGGCCATCGCGGCAGCCCATGGGCGCGGCGTTACCGCGCTTATCGACTACACGCTGGATGAACTGGGTGTGGAAGAGGTCGAGGAGGAAGACGAAGACGATATCTCCGAAAGCGGAATTCGTATCGCCGTAGTAGGGCGGCCTAACGTGGGCAAATCCACGTTGGTAAATCGGTTGCTGGGGGAGGACCGTGTCGTCGTATTTGACCAGGCCGGTACCACTCGCGACAGTATATATATTCCCTATGAGCGGGATGAACAGCCCTACACGCTGATCGACACGGCTGGTGTTCGGCGCCGTAAGCACATCAAGGAGGCGGTGGAGAAGTTTTCCATCGTGAAGACGCTTCAGGCGATCAAAGATGCCCATGTGGTTGTGGCTGTGATTGATGCGCGGGAAGGGGTGACCGAGCAAGACTTGCATATGCTCGGGTTCGTCATCGATGCCGGTCGTGCATTGGTGATAACCCTGAATAAGTGGGATGGAATGACACCGGAGCAACGGGATAGTGTTAAAGCCCAGGTGGAACGCAGGCTCGCATTTGCGGCTTTTGCCCGCTTCCACTTTATTTCCGCGTTGCATGGCTCCGGTGTTGGAGATCTCTACGGTTCGATCAATGAGGCCTTCGATTTTGCAATGGCCAAATGGTCGACCAACCAGTTAACCAAGCTGCTGGAAGACGTTGTAGCGGACCACCAGCCGCCCACAGTCAATAATCGCAGGATCAAACTGCGCTACGCTCACCAGGGGGGCTCCAACCCGCCGATCATCGTGGTGCACGGTAACCAGACCAATGCTTTACCGGCGTCCTACAAGCGATATCTGGAAAACCGGTTTATCCGCTATCTCAAAGTGCGGGGGACTCCCATCCGGTTCGAGTTCAGAACCGGGGATAACCCTTTTGCCGGTAAGAAGAATACATTGACGCCGAGGCAGCAGGCTAAAAAGGAGCGTCAGAAGCAGCATATCAAAGAGCTCAAACAGCGAGAGAAAAAGCGCGCCAAAAAGCGGTAAACGGCTATTAGAAAAATAGCTTTAAAAAGTTATTGACGGGGTGTCGAATCTCAGTAGAATACGCCCCCCACTTCAGCGGCAACGAGCCACGGGTTCGGCAACCAGAGTTCAACTCCAAGTTACCGAAAACGAGCCAAAAAAATTGCTTGACACTGAAGTTTGAGGCGGTAAGATATGCGCCTCGCTTGAGACGACGGATTTAGCAGTAACGCAGTCGCTCAGCACGCTCTTTAACAAGTCGATCAGGTAATTCGTGTGGGCGCTTGTCGGGGTCTAAGCACACAAAGCTTATATCTCAAGACAAGCAACCTATATGTGAATTCATTTAGCGTTGTTTATACCTTGAGCAGGATGACGAAGAGATAATTCCTCTCTTTAGATTCCAATTAAACTTTTAAACTGAAGAGTTTGATCATGGCTCAGATTGAACGCTGGCGGCAGGCCTAACACATGCAAGTCGAGCGGTAGCAGGGGGTGCTTGCACCCCGCTGACGAGCGGCGGACGGGTGAGTAACGCGTAGGAATCTACCTGTTAGTGGGGGATAGCCCGGGGAAACCCGGATTAATACCGCATACGCTCTACGGAGGAAAGTGGGGGATCTTTAGACCTC